>JAFZWY010000032.1 GCA_017617125.1 Bacteroidales bacterium | reverse complement strand
GGTTCTTTTTTGAAAATATTACCCAAGAATTACAATGGCAACCACATCCAATTTTGTAGATTACGTAAAGATATATTGTCGTTCGGGAGCGGGCGGCGCAGGTTCCATGCACTTCCGTCACGAGAAATTCGTCGAAAAAGGCGGTCCCGATGGCGGAAACGGCGGTCGTGGCGGACACATCATACTGCACGGCACAACCAACGTGTGGACTTTGCTGCACCTGAAATACAACCGTCACATTTTCGCCGAAAACGGCACAAACGGTAGCGGTGCGCTCTGCTCGGGAGCCAACGGCAAGGACATTCGCCTCGATGTTCCGCTAGGCACTATCGCCCGCGATGAATACACCGGCGAAATCCTCTGCGAAGTAACCGAAAACGACGAGGAAATCATACTCCTTAAGGGAGGTCGTGGCGGACTTGGCAACGCCGAGTTCAAGACAGCGACAAACCAAGCTCCGAAATTCGCACAGCCAGGCGAAGCAGGAATAGAAAAGACCGTAATCCTCGAATTGAAAGTGCTTGCCGATGTTGGTTTGGTCGGCTTCCCAAACGCCGGAAAATCAACACTTTTGTCGGTAGTTTCGGCGGCAAAACCCGAAATAGCCGACTACCCTTTCACCACCTTGGTACCAAACCTCGGAATAGTCGGATACCACGACTACAAGTCGTTTGTAATGGCCGACATCCCTGGAATCATTGAAGGCGCTAGTCAGGGCAAAGGCCTGGGACTTAGGTTCTTGCGCCACATTGAGCGCAACTCGATACTGCTCTTTATGGTACCAGCCGATGCAAAGGACATCCGCAGCGAATACGAAATCCTGCTCAACGAACTCACGCAGTACAACCCCGAACTTCTCGATAAGAAGCGTATCCTAGCCGTAACAAAGTGCGACCTCATAGACGATGAACTTCAGGAAATGCTGTCGAAAGATTTGCCCGAAAACATTGAAACCGTATTCATCTCGTCGGTGGCACACAAGAACATCGACAAGCTGAAAGACATAATCTGGAAAGCATTGAACGAATAACCTCGCGACATGATTGAAAGCCTTGAACTCATAGACCGCGAAACCCTACTGTTTATCAACGGATTGCACGCCGATTGGCTCGACCCCATAATGTGGGCGATAAGCAGCAACTGGTTCTGGATTCCTATGGTTCTTCTTTTCATCATCGTTGCAATATGGCGGTTTAGAAAACACTGCTGGATTCCGATACTAGCAGCAACTCTGTGCTTCGCCACAACCGACATCGTTTCGCACAATGTAAAGGAATCGGTACAGCGTTACCGCCCCACTCATACCCCAGAAATAGAAAACGAAGTGCACATTGTAAACGACTATCGCGGTGGAATGTACGGTTTCTTCTCGGGACACGCCGCCAACAGTTTCGGACTGGCACTCATAACCCTGCTTTTCATCCGCAAGAAATGGTACACCATAACAGCATTATGCTGGGCAACAATCGTCTCTTATTCAAGAATGTACCTCGCAGTCCACTACCCTGCCGACATCTTTGTTGGATTCTGCTTCGGAATCTCAGTGGCAGTAGCATTTTACATTGTAACAAAGGCGATTACAAGAAGGACGAAATTTAGATTGGAGAACGACTAAACAGCTAATCTGTTTTTTCACAAAAACTTTATTTCAGAGATTCCATTCCCCGAATATTATGTTTTTTGTGTATTGGTCTGGATTTTCTGCACGAACGCATTAGGATGACAAAACATTTACGCACCAACACGACCTTAAATTGTTCGTGCATTGAAAAGATTTTCGGTGGGTAGAATAAACGATTTACGGCAATCGGCACTAGTAGGCTGCTGATTTTTTGTGTTGTTAATTGGATTTATATTTAATGGTTTTTCGTATTGGCGTTTTTGATGAATTTATAGTATTTTTGTGTTGTTATTTCAACTGTTATGATTCAGACCGAAAATACATTACCATTGTCCGATAAAACCACCAGAGGAGAGATTGTACTATACCAGCCCAATGATAATATTAAATTGGAAGTAAGACTAGATAAGGAAACTGTTTGGCTTACGCAACAACAGATTGCTGATTTGTTTGGAGTAAAGCAACCCGCCATCTCGAAACATATTGCAAATATTTATAAATCAGGAGAATTGGAAGAGGTGGGCACATATTCCATTTTGGAATATATGGGTAATGAAGACAAACAACTATATTCAGTAAAAGCATATAACTTGGATGTAATTCTATCTGTTGGTTATAGAGTTAACAGTATAAACGCCACTAGATTTCGTCAGTGGGCAAATTCGGTATTGAAAAAATATCTATTGGAAGGTCATGTTGTAAATCAACAATTGATTGCCATACAGAGACAGTTAGATTCTCGTTTTGAATTGCAGGACAACCGAATGCAATTGATAGAAAGCGAATTGAAAGAACATCAAGAAAAGATAGATTTTTTCGTTCGTACCAATATGCCACCAGTTGAACAGGTATTTTTCAATGGTGAATTCTTTGAAGCACGCCTAATACTTGAAAAACTTATTAAAGGAGCTCGACAAAGAATTGTAGTAATAGATGCGTATGTTGATACAGCAACTTTCGAAATGCTTGATACACGAAATGATGGCGTGACTGCAGACATATATTCTGGAAAAGATTTATCTACAATAAGAAATATGCATAATGCATCAGCTAATGTCAAACCAATAGAAACGCATTTGTGGGCAAATTCATCACACGACCGCTGGTTAATTATAGATGATTTGTTATATCATTGTGGACATTCATTAAAGGATATGGGACACAAACTATCTGCTATCACACTAATGGGAACCTCTCCTGAAATAATACTTAATCAAGTAAGATAGAAAATTCAATATACCCAATTAATTTGCACACCATTTTTCACAACGGCAGTATGATAAAAAGAGTTTCAAAAATCAAGAATACTATTTTGACATTCGCTCTCTTTTTGATGTCAACCATATCCGTTTGCGCACAAAATCAGCATTGCAATGTAAAAGGATACATAGTTGACGAAACTAAAACGCCTGTGGGATTTGCATCGGTAGCCATAGCCAGCGACTCAACATTTATAAGCGGAACATTGACCAACGAAAACGGAGAATTCGTCTTGCAACTTGCAAAAACAGAAAAACCGTACCAGTTATCGGTATCATTTATAGGCAAAAAGACAAAGCAGATTTCATTTGTAGCCAATGCCAAAAACATTACCCTCGACACTATTACATTGGAAAACAACGCATACCAACTCGAAGAAGTGCAAATATCTGCCGAACAGACTCCACAAAATGCAGTTGAACACAAAGTAATATCACCACAGTCGGTTATGAGCGAAGTAAAGGGTTCTGTTTTGGATGTGCTAAAGGCAGTACCATCGATTTCCGTTGATAATGAAGACAATGTGTCGATTCGCGGTAATAGCAATGTGCTTGTTCTAGTCAACGGACTTCCTACCGCAATGACAAGCCTGTCGGCAATTCCATCAGCCAACATTGCCAATGTGGAAGTCATCACAAGTCCAGATTCCAGATACGATTCGGAAGGAACAGGTGGAATCATCAATATTGTACTAAAAGAGAACAAAAACGAAGGCTGGAGCGGAATGTTTGCGGCAAATTACGGTTTCAACCACTTTACAAACGCCAATGCAGCAGTTAATTATGTCAAGAATGGCAACTCATTTCGCTTCAACTACAATCTTAAATACGAAGACGACATAATTGACGGAAACCTAACCCGCAAATTCGTGGACAGCGGAAACTGGCTAGAACAGCAGTTCCATTCGGCACGCACCATCTTCAACAACAATATTGGTGTTGGAACAACGCTCCGACTGAACAAGAAAAACAAACTGAGCATAGATGCCCGCTTCATAATGCCAAGACTCAACACGCAACAGCAATTCGCCAATACATACGGCACAAATGGTCTGCAATACGATGAAATCCGCAACAGCAACGTGTCGTGGAACCGGGAAAACATTGACGGATCAATTTCGTACACTCACATTATTAACCCGCAATCGGCAGACATGACCATAAAGGCCTCGGTTTCAAAAATATGGGGACATCGCCCATCGTATTATTTTTTGGAAAATGATTCGATTGGAAAATCAAATTCAGGTGGCAGTCCGCTAAACACATCTGCACAATGCGACTTCAAAGTGATACGCGAATACGGAAGATGGGATGCTGGTTTTAAATTCTCGTATCGCCAGAATGACATCTACCACGAATTCTACAATATGGAAAACAGCCAATGGACATATTCCAACGAATACAGCAACGACCTATTACACAGAGAATTCATCCCGGCTATATATATGCTATTTTCATCCGATGCCAACAAAAAATTTACCTGGAAGGCAGGAATCAGAACCGAATATAGCGGCGTAATTCTGCAGAACGATAAAGATGCCATGGACACAACAACCCATCATTTTTTTGTCGGACCAAGCCTAATGTTGAACTATAAAATCAAATCGAAGAAGGAAGAACTCAAACAGCATATTTCCCTTGCATTCAATTCCAGAATCGGACGCCCAGCATATCCGCAGTTGAATCCGTACATGAGCATGATTGATGCACATACATTTGAGCAGGGCAATCCAAAACTTATTCCAGAAACATCATACCACCTTGAATTTTCGTACGGAGTAAAAGACAAAATCACCAAATTCACTACAAATATCTATGCCGACTACCTAAAGGATAACATCACGCAAGTAGCCATGCTGAAGAACGATATTCTTCTGCTAACATTTGTAAATGGCAACTTTGAATTCAAAACCGGCCTTGATGCATCATTGGACGTTACGCCTTGCAAATGGGTTGACATACAGTTGGGTACAAATACATATTATGTTGACACCAAAGGCGATTATGATGGCGTAGATTTGGACAATCGTGGAATAGTCAACAGCGACAACCTGAAAATAGCTTTCCATCCGATAAAAATGATGGACATACAATTGCAATATTTCTTCGAAACTCCACAGTATTATCCGCAATTCACCACAAAATTGTCTCATCATCTCGACATTGGCATCAGTCAAAAGTTTTTGAAAGGCAGCTTGGCTGTTTCTCTCTTGCTTACCGATGTTTTCAAAACAAATATCTGGAACATTTTTTCCGACAACCGCGTTTACCATCTCACCAACACCAGCATCAACAAAAGCCGAATGCTATGGATTGGAGTTCGCTACAATTTCAATTCGTACAAAGCAAACAATGCGATGAAGAACGCCGAAACCGACAGAAATAAAGTGAGACTTGGATTGTAAACTTGCTAGGTGACAAAGGATTGGCATTTGTTATTATCTACCATTTGCACGCAATAATACAATTTATAATGAACGGGGTGGGTGTGCCAATGTAGGGGCAGATTTCAAACCTGCCCCTACAGGCACCCAACCGAACCAACACGACCTTGCCGAAATTGTTCGTACATTAAAAAGATTTTCGGTGGGTTGAATAAACGATTTATAGCAATCGGTCAATTGCTGATTTATTATTCAAACAGTTTTCGTATCCGTCGGGCAAGATGGACGGTCCATTTGCCAGCTGGAACAAAAAGGTAAAGGGTTACAAGCACGACCAGCAAGGTCAAGCCGACATATATTCCGATGTGGTATCGTGGGGAAAGACTCACGGCCTGGCTGGCATCCGCTACTGGGCACCCGACTACGAAGGCTGGTACGCAATGTCAATGTTTGAATTCGCAAACAAAAAAGGTACAGCAAAAAACATTCTTGAAAACCACAAGGAGATTATTGGGAAATAGATGTAAAACCTAAAAATCCCGATTGAGTCGGGATTTTTTATATCCCAATAGTAGCATTCCACAACAATCTACAATGCATCAAAGTCAATCATAAAAAACTTCAAAAAAAAGTTAACATAAAACATTATTAATATGAATTAATTTCATAACTTTGGCACTCGTCTATAATTGTGTTTTTATGAAACGACTTTTAATAACGATTGCTGCGATAATTATGTCTATACAGGCATTCTCGCAAGTTCCAGACCAATTTACAGAAACCGTCACTCTTACCGACCACTACGGTGACACATACAATCTCAATGCCTTGCTTGCAGACGGCAAATATATTGTCTTGGACTTTTTCTTCACAACCTGCCACTATTGCCAGGAAGAAGCACCAGACATTGAAAACCTATACACTACAATGGGATGCAATGGTGCTGACGTAATAGTATTAGGCATAGAAGTAACCGAACACGATGCATCTCACGACATTGACTGGTACATGACGGAATTTGGAGTTACATACCCCATTGCACCACTTGCCAACAATCCAATAAATGTCACACTATACGACGACTGGGGAATCGACGGTACACCTACATACGTTCTCATACAGCCGAACCGAGCTATGAACGAAATGGGAAGACCACCTAGCGCAAATCAGCTTACCGCTGTAGGTGCCCACGAGAGTGCCTGCCCCGACAATATGCCTGTAGCAGATTTCATTGCCAACCGCACCCGTATACCTGCCGGCGAAACCGTAACATTCACAAACCGTTCGCAACGTTCTACTTCATGGTCGTGGACATTCCAGGGTGGAACTCCCGCAAACTCAACAGACGAAAATCCGACAGTAACATACAACAATGTAGGAACTTACGCTGTGACACTAACAGCTAGAAACCGTCAGGGCAACGAAGACACCAAGACACGCGCAGCTTATATTGAAGTTGTTCCTCCGCCAACCGAAGCTCCTACAGCATATTTTGCAGCAAACCAGGTTACTGTGATTGCCGGCAATACAATTAATTTTACCGATCTTTCACAAGGTGAGCCATGGACATGGATATGGCATTTCGAAGGAGCAAACCCGTCAAGTTCTACCGACCAGCACCCTCGCAATATTCGCTACAACAGCGTCGGACACTACGACGTTACTCTTATTGCGCAAAACATGCTAGGCTCCGATACACTAACTATCGAAAACTACATCAATGTAATCCCATCGATAGGCGACGAAGTTCCAAAGGCGAAATTCTCCTGCAACAGCCGCCTGGTACAGGTCAACACTCCAGTATTTTTCACCGACGAGTCGGAAGGCTACCCGATGAACTGGGCTTGGGAATTCGAAGGAGGAAATCCATCGACATCCGAATTCCAGGTTATACCAGGAGGCGTAACATATGAGAATTCTGGCATATACGATGTTAAGCTTGCTGTTTCTAATCCAAACGGAGGTAATATTCTTAACAAGCGCGACTACATTGTTGTATACGAAAACTATGTAGGCTCTTATTGCGACACACTTTGCAACCTGCTCGACAACGAAACAGCCATAAAGCTTGGTGCACACGGCCTGACAGGATACCTTGGCGGACACAACGGCGACAGAATAACAACATACGCCGACAAGTTCGAATACTACACATTCAACGAGATTTCATCCATCATTGTCCCGATAATGAAACTTTCGTACACCAACAACAACGAATATATAACATTCATAACCTGGGACGGCAACGATCCTGTTCCGACAACAGTACTTTCCGAACAAAAGGTTTATCTGAAAGACCTCCGCGAAAATTACTTTCAGGTCATAAACTTTGCCACACCTCTTAGGGTTGACGGACCGTTCTACCTCGGATACAAGATCAAATACACAGCAGGCGAAGAAATAGTCATAGGTCTTGCAAACAATCGCGGATACGGACACAAAAACACATTGTATGTACTGAAAGACAGCACCTGGCAAAGCCTTCCCGACGCATACGATGGAATCACAACCTCAACAGGTATTAAGGTTGCATCGTGCCTGGTAGGCATCGAGGACGAGGTATTTACAAGCAACGTAAACATGTACCCCAACCCATGCAACAACATCCTCAACATTGAAAATGCATACGGTTTCGAGAAAAACGACTTCATCGAGATTTTCGACAACCTCGGACGCCTCGTCTATTCCAACGACAGACCTAGCGGCAACAACATCGAAATAAACGTATCGTATCTGCCAGTCGGTACATACATAACCCGTATGTTCACACAGGGAAAGATCGCCGTGCAAAAATTCGAAAAAATCGAATAAAGGCACAATACCCATAAGTAAAAGACGACAGAAAATCTGTCGTCTTTTTTTATATATCAAAACATTAGGCTGAACGTGCAAACAAAAGCGACACCGAGAAAACTCTATTAAAAATAAATGTATTAAATTTGCACGTTTTTTATTGCTACATAGCAATGTGTATGGTTCGGTAAATAATTATTAATCAAGCCTATTACATTGCAAAAATAAAATATAGAACAGATATAGGACAATGAAAACTTTCAATAAGTACATCCGCAAGGACAGCACAGCGTTGATAACCGGAGCTAGTTCGGGAATGGGGCTCAAATATGCCGACCAGCTAGCAAAATCCGGATGTAACCTATTGATAGTAAGCAACGAGGAAGAAAAGCTCAAAGCAGTTGCAGAACGTCTCCAAAACGAATACCACGTCAAGGTTACACCTAAATACCAGGACCTTGCAAAACAGGAAGCAGCACAAGAACTTTTTGACTTCTGCCAGCAGAACAACATACAGATTGACATCCTTATCAACAACGCTGGCATATTCTTCTTCAAGGAACTTAACAAGGACACCATCGAGAAGGCAAGCGCAATGCTGATGCTTCACGTATACACACCTACCCGACTGTGTTCGATGTTCGGTGACGAAATGAAGAAACGCAGATACGGATACATACTTACAATATCGTCGGTAACATCGACAATGGCAATCCCCGGACTGACAATGTACGCTGCCACAAAGGCATATCTGAAGAGTTTCATGAAGTCACTATACCTTGAAACAAAGCAATATAACGTACACACAACAGTAGTTTGCCCCGGTGCAGTAGATACGCCTTTGTACAACATAAGCCCCAAATACAACGGACTTATGAGATTCGGAGTAAAGGTCCGTGCTGTATATCCGCCCGAGCTGCTTGTCAATAAGGCACTGAAAGCCATGTTCCGCAAACGCCGTTGCAAGACTCCTGGATTCATCAACTTGCTATGGCCACCACTTATCAATGCCATTCCCAAAGGCATAGTACACAAAATATGGCTCAAAATTTGTAAAACTGAAAACGAAAAAAATAATAAATCAGAAATATGAGAAATTTTAGCAAATACGCAATGGTTTTGATGATAATGGCAATTGCCATATCAGCAAATTCGCAGACGTACAAGAACGTTCAATATGGTAACTTCGAAAACTGGGTTGTCCGAGATATTGAAGAATCACTGGTAATAGGCGGAAACGTCAAGCGCATATACGCAATTGGTCCGCGCGACACCATCAGGGAAAACAAAGCGCTTAATATCAAATCAATCTGGGCCACATCGAACACCTACGCCAAGGTTGCAGGCATTTCTAAGACCAGCAACACCGTTTATCCCGAAAAGCGTGGCAACGGATATTGCGCAAAGCTCACCACCGAATACGCAGAATGCAAGGTTATTGGTATCATCAACATAAAGGTTTTGGTTTCCGGTTCGATATACTGGGGCAAGGCCCACGAACCTATCGACGGAGCCAGCAACCCGTACAGCAAGATGAGATGGGGCGTTCCGTTCACAAACAAGCCGAAGGCTGTTATCCTCGACTATAAGTCGGCAATGCCAAACAAAGGCACAATCACAACCTGCAAGACCTTATCTTCATCTGTAAAAGCAGGAAACGACGAACAGCAGATACTATTCGTACTGCAAAACCGCTGGGAGGACGAAAAAGGAAATGTCTATGCTAAACGCGTAGGCACAGCCATATATCACATCACCACTCCTACAAAGGATTGGGTCAACGGATTCCGCATCCCTGTAATTTACGGCGACGCAACAAAATCGCCCAACTACAAGCCATATATGAACCTCGGTCCTCTGAAGGACAACTTCTACACCATAAACAGCAAGGGCAAGAATGTTGAGATACAAGAAGTTGGCTGGGGCGATGAAAATACACCCGTAACACATGCCATCATGCTTATTAGCGCATCGTGCCAGGAAGCATTCTCGGGCACTATCGGCAATACTTTGTGGGTCGACAACATTAAGCTCGAATACTAAATGGACAGACAATCGAACATGATTTTCATCGAGGACATGGAATTCTTTGCATTCCATGGTCACTACGATGAAGAAAAGTTTGCTGGCAACCGCTTTACGGTAAGCATATACTTGTACACCGATACCAGCAAGGCCGAAAAATCAGACAATCTCGACGATGCACTCAACTACCAGGTGGTTTACGCTATCATCTGCTACATAATGAGAAACACAAAGTCGAATCTTGTCGAAAACCTTGCCTCCAACATACTCGATGCCCTGTTCGCACGCTTCACGCAACTGCAAAAAGCAAGAATCAGAATTGCCAAACTGAATCCTCCTATGGGCGGAAAAATCGGCAAGGTCGGTGTTGAAATCGAGCACGAAAGATAACCTTCTGCAGAAGGTCTATCACTCAGACAACAAGTGACATATTGTCACAAAACAATAAAAGTGCAATGACAAAATTTCATTGCACTTTTTCTTTACACTCAATCATCTACCTAATTATCAAACACATAAGCACAATTCCATTTTTCTCGGCAGACTTATTGCAATAGCCTACAGCGTTTAACTGAAAAAAAATTGAAGAATTATGAATATAGATGATTTTACAACGAAAGCTCAAAAGATAATCTCGAAATCGCAGATTATAGCGAGCGAAAATGGACATCAGGCAATTGAGCCTGGGCATCTGCTTCTGGCACTGCTCAGCGAAGCGCCCGATGTAATGGGCTATATGCTCAGCAAGCTTGAAATCGACAAGCGCAACTTCGAACTCACAGTGCAAAGCATTGTTTCGCGCTATGCAAAGGTACAGGGTGGCGAACCCTACATTTCACAGGACACCAACCGCATCCTCATCGCTGCCGACAAGAAGAAAACCGAAATGAATGACAAGTTCATCTCAGTCGAACACCTTGTGATGGCTCTTGCCGAAAGCAAGGAAAGTATCGGCAAGATGATGCGCGATGCTGGTTTCAACAAGGAAAACCTGAAAAGCATCGTCCTCGAACTGAGAAAAGGCAGCACTGTAAATTCGCAGTCGGCAGAAGACACCTATGATGCACTTGGCAAGTACGCCATCAACCTGAACGAACGTGCAATGAACGGCAAACTCGATCCCGTTATCGGCCGTGACGACGAAATCCGCCGTATCCTTCAAATCCTTACCAGACGCACCAAGAACAATCCTATATTAATAGGTGAACCTGGCGTTGGTAAAACCGCTATCGCCGAAGGTCTTGCCGGACGTATCGTCAAGGGCGATGTCCCCGACAACCTGAAATCCAAGAAGATTTTCTCGCTGGATATGGGATTGCTTATCGCAGGTGCAAAATATCAGGGCGAGTTTGAGGAGCGACTGAAAGCAGTTGTTAAGGAAGTGGTTGAAAGCAACGGTGAAATCGTGCTTTTCATTGATGAGATCCACACTTTGGTAGGTGCAGGCAAATCGCAGGGCGCAATGGATGCCGCAAACATCCTGAAACCTGCACTTGCCCGTGGCGAACTCCGTGCCATAGGTGCCACCACCCTCGACGAATACCAGAAGTATTTCGAGAAGGACAAGGCCCTCGAACGTCGTTTCCAGACCGTTATGATTGACGAGCCAGACATTGCAAGTTCGGTTTCGATTCTGCGTGGTCTGAAGGAACGTTACGAAACCCACCACAAGGTACGTATCCTCGACGAAGCAATTGTTGCGGCCGTTGAACTCTCGAACCGTTACATTACCGAAAGGTTCCTGCCAGATAAGGCAATCGACCTTATCGACGAAGCCGCATCGAAGTTGCGTATCGAAGTCAACTCGGTGCCAGAGGAAATAGATGTACTGAACCGTAAAATACAACAGCTCGAAATCGAAAAGGAAGCCTTGAAACGCGAAAACGACACTTCTAAGGTCATGGAAATCGAAAAGCAGCTTGCAGAACTCGGTTCGGAACGCAACTCGCTGATGTCGAAGTGGAAAGAAGAGAAACTTCTTGTCGATAAGATTCAGACCGAGAAGCAGAACATCGAGAACTACAAGCACGAGGCCGAGGTTGCCGAACGCAATGCCGACTACGGCAAGGTGGCCGAATTCCGCTACGGAAAAATAAAGGAGAGCGAACGCAACATCGAGGAACTGAAAGGCAAACTGAAAGCCATTCAGGGTGACAAGGGTTTGGTTGACGAAACCGTTGATGCAGAAGATATTGCCGAAATAGTTAGCCGTTGGACTGGCATTCCGGTAAGCCGTCTGGCAATGAGCGAGCGTTTCAAGCTGATGCACCTGGAGGACGAACTTCACAAGCGTGTTGTCGGACAGGACGAGGCTATCGATGCAGTTGCAAATGCCGTAAGACGTTCGCGTGCAGGCTTGCAGGACGAGAAAAGACCTATCGGTTCGTTCCTCTTCCTTGGTTCGACTGGTGTCGGCAAGACCGAATTGGCAAAGGCCTTGGCAGAATTCATGTTCGACGACGAGAATATGATGACGCGTATTGATATGAGTGAATATCAGGAGAAACACAGCGTTTCGCGTCTAGTCGGAGCGCCTCCAGGATATGTCGGCTACGAGGAAGGCGGTCAGCTTACCGAAGCAGTAAGGCGTAAACCTTATTCGGTGGTTCTGCTCGACGAAATCGAAAAGGCACATCCCGACACCTTCAACATTCTGCTGCAGGTACTTGAGGATGGTCGTCTTACCGACAACAAGGGACGTACTGTCAACTTCAAGAACACCATAATCATAATGACCTCAAACATCGGTTCTCAATTCATACAGGAGCAGATCGACAGCGGCAAGTACGACGAGGAAAAGACTCGCCAGAACATAATGGCAACGCTGAAGTCGTTTGTCCGCCCCGAGTTCCTCAACCGTATCGACGAAACTATCATCTTCAAGCCGTTGAGCAAAGATCAGATTAGAGGCATCGTTAAGATTCAGCTCGGACATCTGATAAAGAAGATGGCAGAAAATAACTACACGCTCAGTGTCAGCGAAGAAGCCATCAAGTTCATCGGCGATAGTGCCTACGACCCGATTTACGGTGCACGCCCTGTAAAGCGTTACATACAGCACGAAATCGAGAATCAGGTTGCCAAGATGATTATCGGTGACGAGGTTCACGAAGGCGACACTATCGAAGTGACAGTAAGCAACGGTGCGCTTACCTTCAGAAAGAAATAACAAACCGTTTCATAATAAAAAATGCGGGCAACAAGAAAGTTGTCCGCATTTTTTGTTTCTTAGTTTCTATGGCTACGCCGTTTCAAAGTTTCTAAGTTTTATGGATAAATGTCCATAAATTTAAGGGATCAAAAAAACGGAATGTCATCCTGAACTCGTTTCAGGATCTGATTCCGTTTTTTGTTTCTATATTTCAATGGCAAAAGCCCATTTGAATGATTCTTGCTAGTTCCGATTATTTCCCATTATACTTTGTTCGGCCTTCGTCGTACGAAATAACCTTGCCCTTTTCAATTGCAACGGGGAAAGCATCTGGGAAATCGCTCTTTGCATCCTTCAGGTAAGTATTTGTGTACTTAGGATTCGAATGCGGATAGAGGAAATATCTGTAGCGACCGTCGCTATGCAATTCAATAACATCGTTGTGCGACTTGAATTCACGCGAAGTCATGTCGGCCTTAGTAGGCGACGACAAAATCTGTATTGCGAAATACAATCCTGTTTTTGTTTCTGCTTTCATTTCCTTACTAAGTTCCCTCTGAGTGTCCTCAAGGTCTTTTTCCTGCTGTTTCTTCATTTTTTCCAAATCCTTGTCGGACAAATATCCCTCATCGGTAACATAGTACGACTTTCCTCCGAATACACTCAAATTGATGTACTTCTTAGGATGAACTCTAATGTCGGTAAGCAACTTGTCAAGATCCATAGCAGCATTTTCGACCTGCAATGCAAGAGTATTGTCCTTGATGAGCTCACCGAGAGTACCTTCACCCCTATTTACTCTATCAACAATATCGTTAACCTTAGCAACAACGCTGTTAACCTCGTTTACGGTCTTTGTAAGATGAAGTGCGGTCAAAGTATCGGAGAAGGTAGAAATGTTGTTGATGAAGTTGTTGATGTCGTCGGTGCTTGCAGCCAGCGAATCGCTCAATGTCTTCACATTCGCAAGAATGTCAACAATATCGTCGGTTTCCTTCGACATGATATTGTCAAGATGTCCGACAGAATGTTCGAGGTGAACAAGAGAATTACGCAACGAAGCGAAGCTTTCTTCCAGGTTTCTACGTGTATCCTCGTTGAACACACCCGAAACGATATCGATCACATCGGTTATTTCGACCATAAGGTCTTCAACAGCCTTCTTAACAGGAAGTACTTCGGCGCTTATCTGGTCCTTAAGGTTTTCCTGAGTCTGACCAACGAGGAAATCGCCAGCCTTGTGATATGTGGTCTTGTCGCTGAAACGCATTTCGATGCCTTTTGTACCCATTATGTCGGTACTTACTATTGCTGCAACCGAAGAATCGGGAATCGGATAATCGTTCTGCAGTTCCAAAGTTACCAGCAACTTGCAGTCCTTTTCGGGAAGCAGCTGGATCTTCGACACCTTACCTATCTTGTAGCCGTTAACCAGCACAAGACTCGACGTATTAAGTCCGTCGACACGGTCGTAGTACACATAATATTCGCTTGTATTCTTGAACAACTGGCTACCCTTCAGGAAACCTATTCCGAAATATGTAACTACAAGAACGATAATTCCCAATATACCATATATCAAAAACTTTCTATTCTTCTTCTGCATAGTTCCTTTTACTTTTTAATTCTTTGTTGCTTTTATTGCTTCATTCAAATCCATTCGCTTGCCATCCTTCAGCGCTATTACAAAACATCCAGGATACGACGGCTTTACTTCGTGGAAAAACTTCAGTATGGCATTGTAGTCCTTTTCGGCACCGACTGTGTACTTGTAGCTGCCGTCGTGCATGTAATACGATACCTTATCGAAATATTTTCCAAAATTCTTTTCGTTCACTTCTATCTCCTTTGGCGACATCTTTATCTGTACCTTGAAGACAATACCTGAGGTTTCTTCAGGCTTTGGAGCCTGCTCCTTCGGCTTTTCGGTCGATGCATTAGCATTGCTGTTATCGGGTTGCGTCTGTGCGACAGGCTTATCTGCGGTGTCGGTTTCGGGCTTTGCAGGTTCCTTCGGCTGTGCCGATGCTGGGCGTGCAGGAACTTTCTCCAGATAAACAGAAGAATTGTCGTACTGTGACTTATATTTTGCAAATGCGTTGTAAATCGATATTGCAAGTTCGTTCTGCCCAGCATCCGACTTCAGGTACTGCTCCTCCTCGGGATTGCTGATGAAGCCAAGTTCGGTAAGGATACTCGGCATAGCCGTTTTCCACAATACCAGGAATCCTGCCTGCTTCACACCTCGGTCATAACGCTTCAGAGTCGAAAACTCATTTTCAATGGATGCTGCAAGCAACAGGCTCTGGTCGGAATATGCATTCTGGAACAAACTGAAAATGATGTTGCTTTCGGGATCGTTGGGATCGAAACCATCGTACTTCGACGAGTAGTTATCCTCCTGCAAGATTACCGAGTTTTCGCGCTTTGCTACGGCAAGGTTGGCTTCGTTCTTGTGCAAACCCATAACAAATGTCTCTGTACCATGCGACGTAGTATTTCCATCAACCGAATTGACATGGATTGACATGAAAAGATCTGCGTTGTTGCGATTAGCGATGTTGGCTCTTTCGCCCAATTCAACGAACACATCCTTGTCGCGGGTATATATGACCTTTACATTAGGGTAATTTTTCTTTATCAAGTTTCCGAGCTTCAAGGCTACCGAAAGTACTATATCCTTCTCCTTTGCAGTCTTGCCGATTGCTCCTGGGTCTTTGCCGCCATGGCCAGGATCGAT
This sequence comes from Bacteroidales bacterium, assembly GCA_017617125.1. Lineage (GTDB taxonomy): Bacteria > Bacteroidota > Bacteroidia > Bacteroidales > ML635J-15 > Bact-19. The sequence goes on along the minus strand of JAFZWY010000032.1, from coordinate 8,310 downwards.
GACAACGACATTCAAGCCCTTGCCCTTAGCACCCTGTGCATCAGCATTGTTGACGAACAACACCATCGTCAAGACTACCATTAATGCTATACTTATTTTTTGCAACATAAATTTTGTCATATTTATTATCTTTGCACCAATTTTCATATGAAAACGGAGTATAACAAATTTTGTGCAAAAGTAAGAATTTCATATTAGTTAAAAAAGTTTTGCATAAACTATTATTTACTTTTTTTGCAATATCCATTGCGAACTCCGTTGTGCTATCACAAGTAACACAAGAACAAGATAGTTCTGCGACCAACCTGCAAACTATTGCCGCACCAGACTCCGTTCTCATAGCAACCGACTCTCTATCAGCAAAATCAGACTCACTTCATGTCGACACCATAGCATTTCCCGACCTCGGCAAACGTAAGCATACAAACTCGAAAGATTTCGACGTTCCTGTATACTACAACTCCGACGACTCACTGCTCAACGACATGAGAAACCGCAAGGCATTCCTTTACGGCAACGCCGTTGTAAAATACGAGGACATGACAATAAACGCAGCCTTCATCGAAGTCGACCTCGACAAGAAGGAAGTCTACGCCTACGGCCGCACAGATGGTGACTCGATTGTCGGCAAGCCCGAATTCAACCAGGGCGACGAAACCTTTGTCGCCGACACGATAAGGTACAACTTCAACTCCAAGAAGGGCATAATAAAGAACGTAACCACCGAATACGACGGAGCCTACCTCATCGGCGGGAAGACAAAGCTGCATGAAAACAAGCATGTGCACATGACTCACGGCAAGTTCACCACCTGCGACCTGCCCGACCCGCACTTCTACTTCAACCTGTCGAAAGCCATCGTCATTCCCGACGACAAGATAATCTCGGGACCGGCAAACCTGGTAATCGAAGACATCCCAACCCCTATCGGCATACCGTTCGGATTTTTCCCAAATAAGAAGGGCGGCACATCGGGAATACTTATCCCCGAATTCGGTGACGAAGAAAACAGAGGTTTCTTCCTCCGCAACGGCGGTTACTACTGGGCTATAAACGATTACGTCGACCTGTCGCTTCTTGGCGACATATACTCGAAGGGCAGCTGGGGCGCAGGCTTGATAATGAACTACAAGTTGCGCTATAAATTCAACGGTTCACTTAGTTTCAAATACAACCGTAACATATTCGGCTACAGGGGACTATCGAACTTCTCCTCATCAAATCAATATGCTTTAAGATGGAAGTTCACGCAGGACTCGAAGGCCAACCCCAACTCCACTTTCTCGGCCGACGTAAACATGAGCAGCACCGACTACGACAAATACAATTCGTACAATGTCAACAACTATATGACTTCGACCAAGCAATCGAGCGTATCGTACAGCTACGTGTTCCCAAACACTCCGCTAAGCATGTCGGTTGCACTGAAGCATTCTCAGAACAGCAATACCGGAAGCATCGACTTGACATTACCGGAATTCGCATTTAACATGAGCCGAATATACCCGTTCAAGCGTAAGAAGGCCGTTGGAAAGAGCCGTTTCTACGAGAAAATCTCCATAGCCTACACCATGAACGCAACCAACAAGATAAGGACCAACGATGCCGATTTCTTCAACATACCGTACGACAGCATAACAAACGGCATAGTACACCGCATTCCAATAAACGCTTCGTTCAAACTGTTCAAATACACCACGTTGACCCCATCGTTCAACTACAACGAAAGATGGTACTTCAAACGTTTCACAAAAACTTGGAACTCCAGTGAAGAACTACTTGAAACCGACTACGCATCGACTTTCGCACGTGTATGGGACTACAACGCATCGTTGTCATGGTCAACCACCATATACGGTATGTTCAGTTTCCGAAAAGGAAAAGTCAAAGCATTACGACACGTGTTCTCGCCTAGCGTAAGTTTCAGCTACGTACCCGATTTCGGCAAGGAAAAATACAAGTACTACGGCAGTTATTCACGAGTAATGTACAACAACTCAACTGGCCAGTACGATACGGTATCGAATATGTACTCAATGTTCGAGGGCCTGCCATACGGAACTCCAAACAAAGGCGGATCGGGAACCGTGAACATAAACTTCGGCAACAACCTCGAAATGAAACTCCGCAACCTAAAGGACACAACAAAGGATAACACTAAGATAAAATTGCTCGAAAGCTTCAATATTTCGACCAACTACAACATCTTTGCCGACAGTCTGCGCTGGGCGCCTATCAGCATAACCGGACGTACCCGCATCAAGGTCATAGACATTTCGTTCAATACATCGCTCGACCCGTATGCCATCGCACAGAATGAATATGGCACCTACCAACGAATAAACAAAGCTCTTGTAAAGGACAACGGGCATCTCGTACGAATGACAATAGGCTACATTACGGCAGGCTTTTCTCTCAATTCAAAAGCTAGAGACAAGAAGGTTGCGGAAGCCCAGGAAAGCATGTACGACATAATTTACGGATATCCGAACAGTTATGTCGACTTCAACGTACCATGGAATTTGCGAGTCAGTTATACATTCCGTTATACCAAGCCCTACGACGAGGCAAAAATCACACAGACCTTAAACCTTTCCGGAGAACTCAACATTACAAAGAAGTGGAAAATAAACGTTTCGACAGGTTACGACTTCGAAGCGAAGAAAATGAGTGCCACAACAATAGACCTCTACCGCGACCTGCACTGCTGGGAAATGAGCCTCCATGTGGTTCCGTTCGGTCAGCACAAGTCGTACGCCTTCCAGATAAACGTAAAGGCCTCGATGCTGCAGGACTTGAAGCTCAACAAGCGTAGAAGCTGGTTCGACAATTTCTACAACTAAACGGCAAAATCATGGACGAATATTCGCGACTATCTGCATTTTCTGACGATGCCGACGAAAGGTCGAGCTACAACCCCAATGCCATACATGCAGGTTTCCCTTCACCAGCACAAAACTACATGAACGGTACCATCGACCTAAACCGCGTTCTTGTGCGCCACCGCGAAACAACCTTCTTCGCCCGCGTCGACGGCGACACCATGAAGGATGCCGGCATCGGCAACGGTGACATTGTGGTAATTGACAAATCGCTCGACCCAAAGGATGGCGATATAGTTGTTGCCTACCTCGACGGTGAATTTGTCCTCCGTCGCCTGCAAGTCGACAAGAAACAAAAATGCGCTTGGCTCCTATCGGCCGACAGCAAGTCGAAACCGACAAAGATAACACCAGAAAACAACTTTGTAATATGGGGCGTTGTAACCTATACAATAAAAAAAATACGATAACAAACCATAAGCCCACTCCCCGACCAGAAACTTGAAACCAGAAACTAGAAACGAATACCCCCTTCCCCATGCCTCTCTTTGGACTAGCCGACTGCAACAACTTCTTCGTCTCGTGCGAACGCGTTTTCCGTCCCGACCTCAACGGAAAGCCAGTACTTGTATTGTCGAGCAACGACGGATGCGTGATTTCGCGTTCCAACGAAGCAAAAGCCCTAGGAATAAAGATGGGTGTTCCTTTGTTTCAAATTCGCAAGGAAGTGGAAAAATACGGAATAGCATTGTTCTCGTCAAACTATGTGCTATACGGTGATATGAGCCGCCGCGTGATGTCGCTTCTCTCCTGCTACACACCCAAGCTCGACCAGTATTCCATCGACGAGTCTTTCCTCGACTTCTCCGACATGGGCGACATCGAATACCTGCGCCGCTACGGACAGGAAATAGTCAAGACGGTTGCCAAGGGGACAGGAATTCCAATATCGCTGGGCATTGCCCCTACACGTACATTGGCAAAAGTTGCCAGTAAGTTTGCCAAGAAATACAAGGGATACCACGGTTGCTGCATTATCGACAACGACGAAAAACGACAAAAGGCGCTCGAGTTGTTCGAAGTTGGCGATGTATTCGGCATCGGGCGCAAGATGAAAGAAAAGCTTACAAAATTCGGAATACGCACCGCGGCTGACTTTACCAGGCTCGACGGCGAATGGGTGAAGTCGGCATTCAGCATCACAGGCTACCGCACCTGGCGAGAACTGCAGGGCGAAGCCTGCATAAGTCTCGACGAACTGCCAGCAAAGAAAAGCATCTGCGTAAGCCGCAGTTTTGCAGGCGAAGGCATATCCGACAAACATAAGCTCGAAGAAGCAGTCGCCAATTTCGCATCCGAATGCGCACGCAAGCTCCGCGAGCAAAAGTCGGTATGCAGGCAGATGACTGTCTTCGCATTCACCAGCCGATTCCGCACCGACTTGCCTCAGGACTTCATAAACAATAACATTAACCTTGAAATTGGCACAAACGACAGTTCCGAAATCATAAAGTCGTCCATCGACGGTCTGCGTGCATGCTACCGCACTGGCGACTTCGCCTACAAGAAAGCAGGCGTAATACTCTGGGACATAGTGTCAGCAAATGCCGTACAGGGCAACTTGTTCGACAAGCGCGACCGAAGCAAAATATCGACCTTGCAGAATGTCATCGACGACATTAACAGACGCGATGGAAAAGGCACTGTGCGGAACGCCGTCCAAGGCGACAATCACCTAAGCATCAAGCGCGAACATCTCTCGCCACTATATACTACCGATATAAATGAAATCTTGGTGGTAAAGGGATAAAATTACACTTATTTCATAACAAATTCAAGCTTACCACCTGCCATAATCTGCTGATTTGTAATGCAGAGCTCCTTAAGCGGCTGACCATTGAGTTTCACACTTTTGACATGGATGCGTTCGGGAGTTTTGTTTTGTGCGCTGATGACGAAGTCCTTGCCGTTCTTGAGATGCAAAACCGCTTTGGTAAACAACGGCGTACCTATAACATACTCTGCCGACCCTGCATGGAATGGATAGAAACCGAGAGCCGAGAAAATATACCATGCCGACATCTGTCCGCAGTCGTCGTTACCTGCATAACCGCAAGGAGTTGCGCGGTAGAACTCGCTACGTACTTGCTCAACAAGTTCCTGTGTGCGCTCTGGACGCCCTGCAAAATTATATAGGTACACGGTGTGATGGCTTGGTTCGTTGCCATGTGCATACTGACCAATAAAGCCGCTTGCATTGCCGTTAACTTCACCACTTGTTGCGGTTAGACTAAAGTTTTCATCAAGTTTCTTCAAAAACTCTTTCTTACCGCCGAAAAGGTCGATAAGGCCTTGCGGATCTTGCGGTACGAACCACATATACTGCCATGCGTTACCTTCCACAAAGCAAGGTTGCTCATAGGACAGCGGATCGAAACCATCTATCCAAGCTCCATTTTCGTCTTTGGGACGGAAAAAGCCGGTCTTGGCATCGAACAAATTTCGATAGAAAAGGCTGCGTTTGTAAAAACGCTCGTAGTCGTCCATACGACCGAGTTTCTTGGCCACAGCAGCCACGCAGGCATCGTCGAAACTCTGCTCCATAGTTATGCTTACGCTCTCGTCCTGAAGGGTTTGCGGCATATAGCCGTATTTCTCCCAAATTTCGAAAGGCGAATTGTAGTGGCTTCGTGTACTGCTCTCTACCATAGCCTTATACGCCTCCTCGACGTCGATGCCCGGAAGTTCGGCAAGTATAGCGTCGGCAAGCACAGGAATGGCATGGTTGCCAATCATGCAGTAGTTGTCCTGTCCCCAGAGATCCCATATTGGCAGGTAACCGTATGTTTTGTGATGCAAAACCATATCGCGGACAAACTGCGCGGCAACACTGGGCACGAGCAGCGTATAGAGCGGATGTGCGGCACGGAAAGTGTCCCACAAGCTGAAAGTGCTGTGGTAGGTTTGACCATCAGGCATCTGCCCTATCTCGAAGTTGGTTGTCATATAGCGACCATCCACATCGCTCATTGTATTTGGCTGCATAAGCACATGGTACAGACCAGTGTAGAAGATTATCTTCTGCTCGTCGGTGCCCTCTATGTCGATACGGCTGAGTTCACGTTGCCAAGTGTTGTGGGCTGCCTGCACATAGTCGTCGAAGCGCCAGCTTGAAGCTTCTGCCTTCATGTTCTTGCGAGCGCCTTCGTTATCGACAGGCGAAATGGAAACCTTTACCATAAGTTCCTGACCATCTGCAGGATTGAAGCTGAGTGCAGCACGAAGTGTACGACCGTTAACCACATCGCTATTACCGACATTAAGGCTGCCATTCATAAGCAGGTGCGCGCTAATAGGACGCGAGAACTCGGCGCGGAAATACACTTTTCGCATCTTTGCCCAACCGGTTATTACGCGATAACCCTCAACTGTATGATCGTCGACAATACGTATCTGGCTCTGGATTATGTCGTATGCACGGCGTTTTGAGTAGTAAGCTTCACCACGGAAAGTACCTCTGTCGAGGTCCAAGACTATGGTTTGTGGCTTTCCTGCCGGGAAAGTATAGCGGTGAATACCAGCGCGGACTGTGGCCGAAAGTTCCACATTAACAGCGCTTTCGCGCAACAAAACCTGATAGTAACCAGGTGTTGCCGATTCCTTGTCGTGGCTGTAGTGCTGACCGAAGTTGGCGGCCTGCAACTGTTCGGGAGTCACATTCGAACTTACTGGCATCAGGCTTACATCGATAAGATCGGTGCAACCGGTTCCGCTAAGGTGGGTATGGGTAAAGCCATAGATTACATCCTTGTTATAATCGTATCCAGAACAAGGATCCCAAGTTACCATCTGCTCGGTTTCGGGACTCAGTTGCACCATGCCCTGAGGCATAGTTGCTCCAGGAAAAGTGCTTCCGCTGAGAGCTCCAGTTTCATCGGTTTGTGTCCCAACAAAAGGATTGACAAACTTAGTGTAATCGTTTACGCTTTGAGCGTTCAAAAACAACGACAGAAGTAAAACTGCCAAAAATGATATATGTTTCATTAAAAACAAACGTATTTTCTAAAAAAATTTTTAATAATCTCTAAAACGGCAAAAATCTTCCGGTCCGACGGCAATACTCCTCGTATTCGTCACCAAAGTCATTGCGCAAACGTTTCTCCTCGGTACGTACCTGCACCAGCATAATGACTATAACCGCAGCAAATACCAGCAACGACTGCCATGTCCACAACCATACGCAAACACCAGCGTAATATACAAAACTTCCGGTAAGCATAGGATTGCGGCTCAGACGATATGGTCCGCTAGTCATCAGATGTTTTGTACGTGGAGCAACCTCGTGACCAAAAGCATCCAACGGATTGCCATCGCCCTTGTGCTTCATATATGCAATCGACCAAACACTAAGAGCTATACCTACCACAGCAAGCACAGCTGCTACTATAATACGCCATATGCAACCGATACACAGTTCAGGCATAAGCGACGCAAACCACATTACAGCCGGAACAAAAAGCACAAACAACAGCCCGCCAAGCACATAACCTAAAATATTCCTCATAGTTCTCATATCTTTATAATCTTAATACATTTCTATTGCATATTCCACCGACTTGTTAAGCAGACTGCAAAAATCGTAAGTCTGCCGCAAATCGGCAACTACATTATCAACAAAATTCTTGTCGAGAATATAGTTCTCGTCTATTTCCTTCTCTATCAGAAAGCTTTTCAGCCTATAGTAGTCGGCAAATTCGTCATCGGCATTAAAACCAGCGGGAATTTTCTTTAGAGAATCCTCCCACGACAACGAAAAGCCCTTGGCCTTGCGTATCGCCTTGTCGAAATTCTTGCCGTCGAGCATAATCTCCTCGCGCACACTCTTAACAAAACGTGGTTCGGGACACCAAAGACCTGTGCATATAAAATATTTTGCATTAGGCTCGATATGGACATAATACCCAGCGTATCCGCTCTTTTTTCCATGAGGGCAAACATAAGTGCCGATATGCTGTTTGTACGGGGTCTTGTCGTGCGAAAAACGCAAGTCGCGATAAATACGGTATGTGCAGTCCTTTACCTGCAATCCCTCTACCGACTTGTCAAAACTGGCAATGCCAGCTATCAGCTTTTGCGAAAATTCATTATGCACAGCCAACATCTCCTTGTATTGCTCCTTGTGATCATCGAACCACGGCTTGTTGTTGTTCTGCTGCAACTGCTTGAAAAATTCGAGAACGCGTTTCATGAGTTATGTTTATATGTTTCTAGTTTCAAAGTTTCTAGGTTTCTATGCCTACGGCGTTTCAAAGTTTCTGGTTTCTAGGTTTCTGGTTCAAGGTTTAAAGTTTAAAGTTTGTCAATGCCTAAATAAGGTTGACCGTTTTTCCCTTATTTTTCATTGTATTTTTATTAATATTCTTTTCCATTTGTAGCGACCTTATTGGTTGCATTGATTGCAAAGGTAAAACTTTTTTTCAAATTGAGT
>JAFZWY010000031.1 GCA_017617125.1 Bacteroidales bacterium | reverse complement strand
GTTGCAACGTGTCCGTCGGGAGTATTTTCGGCAACGGTAAAGTTGAATGCGCTGCTCGATGCTGTACCGCCCTGTGCTGCCATTGTGCCGAAAGTTGCACTTGCAGTGTTGAGGGTGAGGTACTGGTCGGAAGTTGTGAGGCCAACGTTGGTAGCACCATTGGTTGCGACACCGCCCATATTGACGAGAGTCATCGAGAGATCGCTGGTTGTTCCGAAGCTTACGTTCTGCGGCGAGTAGCTCTGGATTGATACGAAAGGTTCGTTAGCGATTGATATTTCTACAGTGCCGAAATATGGTTGGTACTGCTGACGTGTAACAACAACGTGGAGAGTACCGCTTGCCGGGATTGCTTCGGTGAAGTTTACTGTTGCTACGCCTTGTGCGTTTGCTACAGCTACACCGTAGATTGTCGAAGTATTGTCGGTAACTGCGACATAAGATCCTGCTACTGCATTTACAGTCATCGAAGGCATGCCGACCATTATGGTTGCAGGAAGAGTAACGTTGTTGACTTCGGGCTTGGTAATGAATGGCATAACAGAACCATCACCAAATGCATGGTAATATAACCAGTAGTAATTTGCATTAACCGAAGTCGTATAATTCGACTCATGAGCAGCAGCAACAGCAATATCGCCAAGATTCAACAGTGAAGAAACCGAGTTCCAATATTCGTCGACAAACATAGCATCGTATACGCCCATAGTTGAGCCCGAAACCGAAGGAGCATTACCTGATGAGAAAGCATGTGCACCAACTGCCCAGTAGAAGTCTTCGTACCAGTAGCTTACTGGTGAACTACCTACGTATGCTACTGCACCAGCGTTAGGTACTCGGATCATTGATTCTGCAAAGCAAGCATTGTTTCCAATTGCAGAACCAGGTGAATATGTGGTTGAAGTATTATTGAAATTACCTGTAAGACAGCAGTTTCCGACACCGAAGAAATATTTTCCGTTGTTGGTTAATGTTGCAACTTGAGCGGCAGTCATTTGTGGCTGATACCACATCTGCTTGTCACCATGTGCAGTATAGTTCAAGAAGCAGAAACCATCGTTGATTCCGCTGTAGACGCCGTTGTTTGATCCAGAATATCCGGCTGAGCTTGATGTAGATGTTATCGTGCTGATAGTACCGCTTCCAAAACCGCCATAGGTTGTATTGTTTGCATTGAAATAATTGTTGCGTGCATAATTTACTGTTGGTCCTGCGACAGTGCTTGTCCATGTGTCATCCCATCCGCCGATAATCTTCACATTGTTCAGATAGTTACCACCGTCGGCAAATTCATATTTCTCGTACGTGAGAACCTTGTTGAGGTAATTCTCGAGCTGGGTAGTGTTTTCAACCGAGATACGGCTGTACAGCATTTCGGGGTAGTAGTCGCTGCTGGTCGCATAGTCGATCGATGCATATCCAATGTCGGTTGCACATTGGTCGCTAGATACGGAATTGGTTTTGTACTGCGGAACCTGACCTGTATCACCAATGGTAATAAGATATGTATAAGCATTGCCTTCCGATACCGAAGCGTTGTACTTTGTCTTGATGAATGTTGTTATCGCTGATGATGTTGTTCCTGTTTCGTCGGTGTAGAAGATATCTACATAGTAACCCTTCTGCAATTTCCATTTGAGCCATTGGTCGAGAACAGCATTGTTCTTAAATCCCGAATAGCATATTACAAGCATTCTTACCGGTGTGTGATATAGGTCGGTATGAGTATCGTAAACACCTCTGGTATTTGATTGTCCGAAAATGTTCTTGTTGAGCAGCTGGTCGTAGATGCTGTTGAATGCAGGGCTATATGTACAAGCAAACATGCTCTGGGTAAGGGCGGCATCTGCATTTTCAAAACTAACCGAAACATTTACGTCATTGTACACCTTTACAGTCTTTGAGACGGCATTGTAGGCTACAGGACGGATTGTCAGTTTGCCAAGTCGCAAACCGAACATTGTTCCGAGGTATTCTACCGAAGCAATTTCGTCGGTGGTGTAGGTGTCGTGTGCGTAGGCAGCATCGTTAACTACATATTCCACTGTTGTCGGGTCAATGTTCTTGGCGACAGGTGCCTGCTTTGCCGTCAAGGTATTGATGCCGTAGTCTTCCAGCGAATATTCATTTTCGGAATAACCGTTTACTGTGACTACAGGTGTTGCACCCTGCGGGATTGCAATCATTCTTGTAATCATCGGCAAGGTTGGCGAACCTAATTCTCCATACGGGAAAGAACCGTCGATGTATATTTCTGAGAATTCGCCTTTTTCGTTTGAAATATTAGTACTCTCAATTGAATTGAATGAAAATGTAGTGCTGAATCCAGTCATGCTGTTCGACTGAAGCTGCGCACTTCTTTGGGTTGTCGGGTTCAGAGGGATTCGCCCGTTCTGAGAAAATGCAAGGCTGCATAATCCACAGATAACCACCAATAATAAAAATCGTTTCATAAAAAACATCAGTTAAAAAATTATTATGCAAGTTATATTTTTTTGATGAGGCAGAAATAAACTTCCGAGAAATTTATATTTAGCCTGCCTTTTTGAGCAAAAGAATGTAAATAATTTTTATTTTTATATAGTTTTATAGACAATTTAATACAAGTCCGATGGTTTTGCGCTTCCAAATTTGTGATGCTCTATCGTAGGGTCGTTGATAAAGTCGTCGCGCTTGATTTTTGCACCGCGAACTATGTAATTATCAATGAACCACATCGACTTGTCGAAGTCATCGAACATGCGGGCTGCAACTTCGTGACCGAGGTCACCGTAACGTACAATGTAGTACGGATAGCCATATTTCTCGAAACGTGGGGCAATCTTGCTGCTGCCAATGAATCCAACATTGAACAACTTTATCTGCTTGTAGGTTACTAGACGGTCGGCTGTGCCGTGAAGAAGCATAGTCGGCGCTGGCGCTTGCTTGCGGTACTTTACCTTGCCGTTCTTCGAATATATCGCACCGGCAAACGACATCACGCCTGCATAATGGAAATCGTCGGGAAGGATTTGCCCGATCTTTGTCTTGTTGCATAGTTCGTAGTCGGCCTGCAGTACCGTTATGGCTCCTGCGCTCGAGCCTGATGTTATCAGCTTGCGGCTGTCGATTTGCAGTTCCTTTTCATGGTCGATGAGATATTTGGTAGCTGTAATCAGGTCTTCGGCAGCCATTGAAATAGCATTTTCTAATGGCTTGCGGTTGATTGGACTGATGTTTTTTGCACCTTTCAGTCCGAGCCTATAGTCGATTGCCACTACGTTGAAATTGTTTTCGACCAGCTTGGCATAGTAGGGCATGTAATATTCGTTGTCGCGGTTGCCACCTATGAATCCACCTCCGAAAACAAAGATAACCGTATAGTTTTCGGACGAGTTTGCCGACTTATAAAAATCGAAGTACAACGAACTGTCGCGCTCTACATATTCGTACGTGGCGGTTGGCTTTATCTGTGCATTTGCGCAAGCAGCGACCAAAACTGCAAGCATTAGCAATGTAAATGTTCTTGTCTTCATGTTCTCTATTGTGATATGAATGCGTTTTCTATGTGTTCGACCTTGTACTCGTCGCCTATTACAAATATTGTTACAACATCGAAGCGTATCTCACCGCCATGTCCGATTGCTTTTGCATAGACTTCCGATGCCGAAACGAGAAAATTCATTTTGTCGTCGGTTATGAAATCCGATGTATTGCCAAATTGTTCCGAACTTCGAGTCTTTACCTCTACAATGGCCAGCGTATTGCCCTTGCGTGCTATAATGTCGATTTCCTTGTGCTTGTATCGCCATTGGCGTTCAAGAATTTCGTAACCTTCGTCGGCGAGACGTTTGGCGGCAATGTTTTCGCCGAGATTTCCGAGGTCGTTGTGGGCAGCCATGACAACTTTATTTTTCGGGTTGTACTTCTGATGGCTTTTCGTCGTTTTTGCCTGTATAGTATAATTCAATTGCCACAATCATTGCGGCAAATCCCCAGAATGGCACAGCAATCTTGTCGATGTCGAGGAAGTTGTTCAATGCTCCGTGTATAAAGTATGTTACTAAACCGCAGAGCGCTGCCGACACTATCATCTTCAGTTTCTTGTCTTCGAGCTTATGATATGTCCTCGTGCCAGCAAGATATATGAGTATGCATATCAATACATAGTTGAGCATACCGAGCAGGCCCGATTCGGCGAGCGAGCCGAGGTATTCGCTGTGGGCGTTTCCGCCGTCGCCAGCGTTGGTACTTATGATGGTTTTCTCGTCGGAATGCTGGAAAGGTGCGTATTTGAACTGATATGTTCCTGGACCCCAGCCGAATATTGGCTTTTCTTTGAACATTCTCACAGCACAATGCCAGCGGTTTATACGTTCGAGGTTAGAGGCATCGGATGTGATGTTGCTTATTGACTTTATATGCTTCGAGAAATCGGTAGACGACTCCACCTTGTTGCTTTCCATCTTGACGAATATCTGAGTCTGGAAAAGAGTTATTCCAACGATTCCTATGATGGCTACAGCAAAGACAAGCTTATTGCTAATCCTGAACCTAAGTATAAAGTACATAGCCAAGGCGCCTACAAGGCTTACCCATGCTGCGCGGGTGTACGAGAAAATAAGTCCAACCACAAATATTGCCAGCAATACCAACGACAATATTCTTTGTTTCAGGCTTAGTTCCTTTGATAATATGCTTCCTATAAGGAAAGGCATGAACATTGCTATCGCAGCGCCATACGATGTATGGTCGTTGAAGAACGGTGTCATGATTCCGTTTGCTATATGCTGGTCGAAATTGTATGCCGAATGCTTTATAAGTGTAAATATTATAAGCCCGGCAAATGGAATCATATATAGGTACATGAACCTGTACATGTTCTTGGGTTCCTTGAACAGCATTATGCCGAGGAAGAAAAACGGTCCGATGAACCATAGCGAAGCTATAAAGCACTTGAGCGATACAAGCGGCATTGTGCTTGTGCATACTGTAACAAGGTGCCACAGCAGGTATATGAATATCATTATCGACAGCGGGTGTTTCAGCACTTGCTTGTCGTACTTGTGTTCAAGCAGCAATTTCAATAGGAAAATGAGCAGAATTGCAACGAACAACGGCTCTGTGGGTATGTCGATGTTGAAAGGCAAGTGCGGATAGAAAATTTTCAGTGGCACCGAAAGAGGAATGCACAACACCGAAAAGAGCAAAGCCTTATCGAGAGAAAAGAATATTCCAGCAACTACTATAAGTGCAAGAGGAAGAAGATTGAACATATAGTTCTGGAATTTCACTATCATGAAGCAGTCTATGATAATGAAAATGGCAGCAATTGCGTAGAACAGTATTATTTTAGTCTTGCGTGTCAATTTCTTCCTTGGGTTTTCTGCAGCCTTCTATTATTGCAATTGCTATTATTCCAATAAGGCAACCGCCTAGACCCGCCAGAAGGGTGATAATCCAGCGTACGGGATAAAATTTCTTGTCGGCTACATAAGGTTTCGATACTACATGCGAATACGACTGCACCTTGTTGATGTCACGGCGTGCGTCCTCACAAATTTTAAGATCCTTGTTGTAGCGTTGTATCGTGTTGGTTAGCAGCGAGTCGGTCTTTGCGTATTCGGCTCCATAGGTCTGCCAGTTCTTTAGGATTGCATCATTGCCCGAACGTCCCTGTGCTGCGGCTTCACTGTATGCTTTTGTCTGCGACTTCTGGTCGATAAGTCCATATTCGGTTCCATATTTTTTAAGAACTTCCGAAAGGCTGTCGATTATATGTTCCTTTTCTTTTGCAGCTGAGATATATATTTCCAGTACTTCTTCCGACTTTACTGCATTTAACTTTAGGACATGCGCATCATAAAATTCGATAATCGAATTTACCATATCGGCGGCCATCTGTGGATTTTCGTCGCAAACGGTTATCATTATGGCCTCGTTTGGCGTCTTCTCGATAATTACATTGCTGTCGTATTGCGACATAATCTTTGCCAGCGAGGTAGTTTCGGTAGAATCGATATCGTAGTGTGAATATAGTCCGTATTTTTCTATTACCTGGAATTTTATATCGTCGGAGCCCATTATTTCGAGCATCTGTTCCGATTCCGACTCGTCGGACAAGCAAACGATGTTTGCTGGATAGAGGGTTGCCGACGACTTATATTTTGGATGTATGAAGTATGGTCCTGAAAATACTAGTCCAAGAACTGCCGATACTACGGTAATTATCAGCAAATGCCATTTCCATCTTGCGATAAGTCCGAAAATGCTTTTTGTTTTGAAATAACTTTCCATGGTTTCGTAATTTGGTAATAGTATTTTATTAAAAATCTTTCTGCTACATCCTTTCCGTTCTTGTACCGGAGTATTTTTTATTAAAGTTATTTTTTTTTTAACGGTTCAATTATTGCAAGTACTATCAATGCCAGGAGGAACGATGCCAATACAGTCGACAGGACAATGAGCCAACGTATCGGATAGGTCTTCTTCTCGGCCTTTTCCGCCTTGTTTACAATGAAGGCGTTTGGCAGGTCCTGCTCTAGTTCGATCATTGCCTCGCGGTATTTGTTCTTGCGCAAGGTAAGAGTCTGTACTTCCTCGGTAAGGCGCTCCTTAAGTATCGAGTGAGCGCTGCCGTACTTTGCAAGGGTATCGAGTTTTGCCTCTATTTCCTTGATGTTGCGGGCGTTGCCGCTTGCCAGTGCGATAGCATACTGTTCGCTGTACATCTCGGTCTGCGACCTTACGTCTATCACGCCAAGCATGCTCAAATATTGCAACGAGTCCTTGATGCTCTTTACTGTTGCATCCTGTTCGCGATATTCGCGTTCAACAATTTTCAAGGCCTTGTATGCCCTTTCGCGCTGCATGCGTGCATATACGGTATCAAGCAGGTAAGAAATGTCGTTGGCAATCATTGCTGCGGTATCGGGACTTTCGTCGAGCACCTCTATTTTTACCGAAGTGTATTCGGTACGCGAAATCTTTACATTTTCGTCGTACTTGCCATACAGCTTGGTATAAAGGTACTTTGTGTCTGGCTTCAGTCCGTAATGCTCGACAAGGTTGTATTTCTCGATGATGCGGTTTCTGATATCGTTAGACTGGAGCACCTGCATCAGTTGTTCCACTTCCTCGTTCTCGCCGAACTGCAAAAGGCCCTTCTGGGTGGTGCCGTCGGCAGCGAGTGTCTGCGATACCGAGGTAGAGTTTGCCGGATACAATACAACCGTCGACTTGTACCGCTCGGGTATGGTGTAGCTTATTATTACCGAAGCAACAAAGGCTACTATGCAAACAACAAGCAGATGTTTCCACTTCTTGATTATAAGAAGCAGAACATCTGATGCGTTAAATGTGCTTTTATTGTCGTTTTCGTTCATGTGAAAACAAGTATGACATTATTTTGCTCTTTCGGCGTATTCCTTTGTACGGGTGTCAACCTTAATCTTTTCGCCAATTTCGATGAACAGAGGAACCATGATCTGAGCTCCAGTATCGATTGTAGCAGGCTTCATTGCGTTGGTTGTAGTATCACCCTTGAGACCTGGTTCGGTGTAGGTAACTGTAGCCTCGATGAATGGTGGAAGTTCGCATGAAAGCGGGGTTTCGGTATCGGCGTGAACCACTACTTCTACGTCCTGGCCTTCCTTGAGGAATTCGACACCGTCGATAACGTCTTCGGGAATAGCTATCTGCTCGAAAGTCTCCATGTGCATGAAGTTGTAGCCCATATCGTCCTTGTATACGAACTGGTATGGACGGCGTTCGATTCTTACGGGATTTATTGAAGCGCCCGAGTTGAAAGTCTTGTCGATTGTTCTGCCGTTTTCGAGGCTCTTGAGCTTAGTACGTACGAAAGCACCGCCCTTGCCTGGTTTTACATGCTGAAAATCAACCACAAGGTAAAGCTTTCCTTCGAGTTCCATTGCTAAACCTTTTCTAATGTCTGCTGTTGTTGCCATATAAATGTATTACTAAAATTAGGGCGCAAATATAATGACTTTTATTTTTTTACTGAAATTTTTTAGACAAATTGTGTGAAAAAGGAAGTTAGAGGAAGGTTCCACACTTGCGAATTGCGATTTGATTATTGAAAAACGACAGGTGGCGACACAATGTTCGCACAAAATTGTTAACGCCCAGCATTGTTTATCTTGGCTTATACCAATTATGTTTAATGTTAATCCATTCCATTTCTTTACTCCGTTTTTGCAACTCCTCTTCATTAGCAAATCTAACTAATGCCAACGTTTCAACATCTTTCAAAAAGACAAAAACATTTCCCTTCTCATCAACGTCCAAACGAGGAATTTTATACTGTCTAAAACTTTGTGCTAATTTCTGAAGCTTTATAGTATCCGCATCAACACAACCACTTCTTAATAATGTCCAATGGGCATTTATTACTTGATTGTTTTTTTTGCCTAATATTACGCGGTAACACCCCACTCTTGAAGTATCTCTAATCAGATACGGTGCATCTACAAGAATGATAGGATTTTTTTCGCTATCTGCACCTCGAACATATATACTTGCACTTTTAAATTGAGAAAAATCCTCAAATTCATATTGCGTAAGGAACGCTTTTTCTTTGGTTTGGCCACAGCAACTCCCAAACAACATTATGCAACTGCAGATTACAATATTTCTTAATACATTCATATTTCTAGCTTTTTATCGTTTCATTAATGGACCAACTTCAACTCTATAATACATATTTTCATATCCACACCGGTTGGCATGTTGTACACCCTGTTGTATAGAATCGACTCGTGCCTACATCACATAGCATCGCATTGACCTCTCCATTGTATTGCCCCTGCGATACCTCTGCAGAGATACAGATGGCATAAAATAATTCCGAGCATATTATTCATTTTCAACATTTACTTGCGCACTGGTGTCATATACAGAACAGATTTCGAAAACCTACCTTTCATAAAAATATCCACACGTCTTTTCGTTTCAACAGAATCGTACACTTCCAATAAGTTCGTTTCTATATATTGTCTGGTGCTACTATCCGCCACAATTCCAGAGATCCCATTTACAAGAATAGTGTCATTTAATTTTATTAAAGGTATGTATATATATTTATCATCGAATTCATATAGAACATGAACATAAAATAAACCGACACATTGTAACAAATCAACATTTCGAGCAAAAGGATCAATAACAAGCGTCCTTTTCTTGTTGAATAAAGTATCTTGTGAAAAAACTCTTTTTAAATTTTCCAATTCATAAGACCTGAAACACCTTTTTGATATTGTGTCATTTAAATGCATGATGCTTACATTTTTGACATATTTCCCATCTGCCGCGTATGACCTATAAGGTTTTGGTCCTATCGTATTCGGCCTCCATATGCGGTGCCACTTACTTATTCCGTTTTTGTTTGTTTCTTTAGTTTGAGAATAAAAACAAGGACCATAGCAAGATGTTAATGACATCAACAATATAATTAATATGAATTTTATTATCCTCATAATGTGCTCCTCTAGTTATTGTAATAATATGTACCAGAACCCCTTCATATGGTGCAAAGATAATTTATTTTTTTGCATTGCACTAATTGTCAAAAAAAATACTTTTGCAGTCCGTAAAACAACATTGCCATGGAATGTGCTTTTTGTCCCCGAAATTGTAAGGTAAACCGCACCGAACAGGCGGGATACTGCCGTGTAAAAGGTCTTACCGTCGCCCGTATCGGCATACACGAGTGGGAGGAACCATGCATTTCGGGAACTCACGGAAGCGGAACAATTTTCTTCTCGGGATGCAACCTACGATGCATTTTCTGCCAGAACGATACCATTTCGCGCTCGGCATACGGACGCGAAATTTCGGTTGACATGCTCGGGAAGCTTATGCTTTACCAGCAAAGCATAGGTGCCGAAAACATAAACCTTGTAAGTCCTACACAATTTACGGAACAAATAGCCGAAGCCCTTGCCAAATACAAGCCGCAGATAAAAATTCCTGTCGTCTACAACAGCAACGGCTACGAATCGGTTGAGCAGTTGCGCCGCCTCGAAGGGCTTGTCGATGTGTATCTGCCCGACCTCAAGTATGCCGACAACCGCCTCGCCGTCGAATATTCGTCGGCACCAAACTACTTCGAGGTGGCAACGGCTGCCATTGCCGAGATGAAGCGCCAGCGACCGAAAAACGTGTTTGTGAACGGAATGCTGCGCCGTGGTGTAATAGTGCGCCATCTTGTATTGCCCGGCAACCTCGACAACAGCAAGCGCGTGCTCGACTATCTTGCCTCGTACGACCGTAACATTTATGTCAGCCTCATGGCCCAATATTTCCCGACAGCCGACGTAAAAGACCATCCTCTGCTCGGACGCAACATCACGCAGGACGAATACAACGAAATATCTGCCTATTTCAAGCAATGCGGTCTGCACAACGGATATTTCCAGGAATTAAGCAGCAATTCGGAAGAGTATGTACCGGATTGGTCGTTGGAAAAATTGGAAGGAATTATTAGAAAAATTTAAAAATTCAACAATTTAATAATTGTAGCGGCGCAATGCATTGCGCCGAATGCAATGATTTGCGCCGAATCAATTTCAATATCTGCTGCGACATTGCGTGCAACGTCTGCTATATAGCGCAAAAAATTTTGCCAATTAAAAAGAGTGAATTATTTTTGTTGACATTAATTATTAATAAGTATAGATATGAGAAAGAATATTTTGTTTGCAATAGTATTGCCGTTGTCGCTGGCAATGGCAGGTTGCGGAGGTGTTACCACACACACCATCAATCTTCAGGATAACAACGAAAACAATTCCGAGGCAACAGAACAAGAAAAAGGCGACGTCGAAAAGGCAATAGAGGCATCTGATTTCCCGTGGTATTTTCCAGAGGAAGCGAAGAACGAAGGTCTTGCCGAAGGACAGGCAGTCTTGTCAATCCACTCGTTCTACCCCAGCAAATTGGAAGAATCTAACGATCCTGCAAATGAAACCTACATTTTTTACAATGCTACATTAAAGAGTATAGGCGAAAAATCGTCGGTTGTGTCAAGCATGGGACAGGACATCGAGATGCCTAATGCATTGATAATTCCTATTCTGCAGGGACAGAAGGCCAAGAAAGGCGACATCGTGCTCACTTGGTGGCAAAGCGGTTCGGGAATGGAGCGAGCCATTGTTACCGACGACTCCAATCCTTCGTCGCCAAAGGTTAGCTACCTCGACATGGAATGGAAAGACGACGGAAAGGGTTTTGCCAACGAACATAACAACGAGCAGCTCCGTCCGAATACATTTGTCGTGCTCAAGAACAACGAATGGCAGCCAGGTGCCCAGATTGTAGTTACCGGTGACGGAAGCTACAAGATTTACACCTATATATGTGCATCCGACAAGTACGTGCTGGCTCTTGGCTTTGCAGGAAAAATCGTATCGCTGTACAGGGATGCCTGCAAGATTGTTCCGCTCAACCAGGACTTAAATGTAGGTGACGAAGTTATGGGTAATTTCGTAGGTAGTTTCAGGACTGGCTACACTATCAACAAGATCGACAAGAAAATCGGTCGAGTATGGGTAACCAACTCATTTGGATCTCCTGAAATCCTCAGTATCCTGGATGTTTACAAGGAAGAATAGATTGTATATGACAAAAAAAGCGGTGGTTTTCCATCGCTTTTTTTTCAGATAAATCGTATCAAATCGCATTTTTCCTTACCTTTGGAAACTTTTTCGGTCACAATGAAGAAATTTTTCAAGGAATACTTCAACTTCTCTAAGCGCGAACAGAACGGACTTATTGTTTTGTTTGTCCTGCTGATAGCAATTATCGGCACTGATATTTTCATATCGGTTCGCAAATCGAACCAGAAGGTCGACTTCAGCGACTTCGAAACCGAAATCGACAGTTTCCTCGTTTACCAGCAGACTCATTTCGACGACAGCGAACTCTTTGCCTTCGACCCAAACACAGCTTCGCGCGAGGACTTGCTGCGACTCGGTCTTTCGCCCAAATCGGTAAACGGAATAATGAACTACCGCGAAAAGGGCTACAAGTTCTACAAGCCCGAAGACATTACCCGCGTCCGAACCTTAAAGCCAGAGGAATATGAGGTAATAAAGGACTATATCGTAATCGAACGACCACAGTACAATAACTATAGCCGCAACGACTACCAACGCGAGTACCACGACAATGCACAGTCTGCCGAACTCTTCGAATTTGACCCGAACACCGCCACCAAGGACGAGCTTGAACGACTTGGCTTCAAGCCGTGGCAAGCCGACAACATCGTGAAATACCGCAGCAAGGGCGGACGATTCAAACAGCCGTCGGACATAGCCAAAATTCATGGCGTTGACACCGTCTTTGCAGAAAGACTTATACCTTATATTAAAATTGGTACTCACGAAACGGCTTCATACGACATTATTGTCAACCTTAACACCGCCTCTGAATCCGATTTGCAGAAACTCAAGGGAATTGGTGCCGCATACTCTAAGCGCATTATCGACTACCGCAACAAACTCGGCGGATTTGTCACCGTAGAACAGGTACGCGAAGTGTATGGCATGACCGACGAACTATACAACGGCATTTTGCCTTATCTCAAGGTTGACAACGAACCTGTACGCACAATTAACATCAACACCGTCGACTTCACGACCTTGGTTTCGCACCCCTACATAGACAAGAAAATAGCCAATGCAATACTCAACTACCGCGACTTTGCCAAGACAATCAAGTCAACCGACGAGCTTGTGAAGCAAAAGGCACTCTCGCAAAGCGAATACGATAAAATCTCAAAATATATTTCGGTAAAATGAACCAGCAGTTATCCAAGGCAAAAGCCAGCATATTAAGTTCGCTGTCGCTCAAGAAGTTCCGCGACCAGCACGGAATGTTCGTCGTGGAAGGTTTTAAGATTATAGGCGAAGTTGTGAATGCCGAAATGGAAATAAAAATGCTAGTCGGCCTGCCCGAAAGCCTCGACAAGGTTCCTGTCGACAGCAGTCTGAAGTTTGAAACCGACGAGCGCACAATGGAAAAACTGTCGAACTTCCGCACAGCCTCTACAATAATGGCTGCAGTAGGCATTCCCCACAGGGAACTAAATATCAGCGACTTGTCCGACTCGCTCACCATGGCAATCGACACCGTGCAGGACCCTGGCAACTTCGGCACCATAATACGCATCTGCGACTGGTTCGGAATACGCAACATTGTTTGCTCCAACGGTAGCACCGACCTTTACAATCCAAAGGTAATTCAGGCTACGATGGGTGCCTTCCTACGCGTGAACATATTCTACACCGACTTGCCCCAGTTCATTGCCAACTATCGCAAGCAGACTGGCTTGGACTGCTTCGGCACTTTCCTCGAGGGCGACAACATCTACGGCAGCTCGCTTCCTCAGAACGGACTTATCGTAATGGGAAACGAAGGCAACGGAATCTCGCGCGAGGTGGAAGCCGAAATTTCACGCAAGCTTTTCATTCCGCCATTCTGCGACAAGCACGTCGAGTCGCTCAACATCTCGATGGCGGCGGCGATTGTGTGCAACGAGTTTAGGAGAACGAGAATGATTCAATGATTTAAAAATTTAAAGATTTAACACGTTGAGCTAAAGGTTGATAATTTGATTTTGTAACAATGAAAACACGTTTAATTGTCCTTTTGGGTGCTATTTTCTGCACACTCACATCGTTCGCACAGAATCCGGTATCGGTGCATTTTGACGAATGCGTTGACCTGACTGCCATGGTATGGCGACTTTCAGGCTCACGCGAATACAATATGTGCATGGTTCCACAATTCTCACACAATGTCGATTCCACTTTCGCCCAGTTCAAGGAGCATCAGGCGGTAAAGTTAGCCAGCCAATATCGGGAGCTGGGAATATCATACGATGCGGTTGCTTCTTACGGTTTGCATCTTACAGTCGACAACAATGGCAATATTGCCCTTGACAACAACTTTCTGGAAGGTAGCGACGACTCTTTCAAGCGTTGGTCAGACCAGCAGAAGAAGGAGTTTTTGGAGCCGTTGAACAATTTTTACCACGAAACCCACTTCCACGACTGGTTCTTGCAACAGAAAACTGTGTACGCACAAGTTGAAAAGACTTTCAACGACATAAACCAGAAGGTGGACTACGACTGGTTCAACAAATACTTTGGCTCTCAAAGCGACAGCCAGTTTGGCATTGTACTAAGTCTGCTGATTGGTCCGCAAAACTACGGATGCAGCTACCAGGCGAAGGACAGCAGCATAGTGCTGAGTCCAATCATCGGAAGCTGTCAGGTAGATGACAAAGGAAATTTTGTTTTCGATGCAAATTTGGTATTGCCCATAGTCATCCACGAGTTTTGCCACCACTTCTGCAACCGCCTGAACGAGCAGTACTGGTCGCTGATGGACAAATTCGCAGAAAAGGTATTCCTGGAAAAGAAAGATCAACTGAAGAAGACAGCCTACACCACGGCACTGATAATGATGCACGAAACTTTTGTCCGTGCCTCCGTCATCCGCTATATGAAGACGCACTATCCGCAGGTCAACGAATCTGAACTTATTAAGAATGAGGACAAAAACGGTTTCATCCTTACCCAGACCTTATGTGATGCTCTAAAACAATACGAGCAGCAACGCGATAGTTATGCAACTATGTCCGACTTTATGCCCAGCTTGGCGAAAGCCGTGAACGACTTCGATCTAAAGCAATACAAAAAGCAACAGCAAAAACAGGCCAAACTAAATGCCACCTACAAGGTAAACATCATGGATGGTGCAACGAATGTTCCTTCTGGCAATTTTACAGTTGTAATCAAGTTTTCCAAGCCGATGAATAATGTCATTGCCTTGCATTTTAGTTCTTCGGGGGCCGATTTCCCAACTTTAAAAGGCTACAACTGGTCGGACGACAAGACACTGAAGATAGATTTCTTCCTGGAGCCGTCACATCGCTACGGATTTATGGTTTATGGAGCAGCCTTCACCACCAAGGACGGCCACAATGCAGGCAAAAGCCTTGAAATTAATTTTAGCACGGAAGAATAATCCAATATCTCTTTGATTCCAAAATTATCTTATTTTTGCAGTGTTGAATATTTCTAATGCAAAAGAAATGACCCTAACAGAACTCCAACATACAGTTGACGACTGGATTCACACCTACGGAGTACGCTACTTCGATGTGAAGACAAATATGATTGTGCTGACGGAGGAAGTCGGCGAGATGGCACGCGTGATAGCACGCAAGTACGGTGAACAGTCGGCAAAGCCTACCGACAACCTAAATCTCGACGACGAAATTGCCGACGTTTTGTGGGTACTTACCTGCATAGCAAACCAGACAGGAATCGACCTCGAGGCCGCAATGAAAGCCAACTTCGAGAAGAAAACCAATAGAGATAAAACAAGACATATTGATAACCAAAAACTTAAATAAGATGAAAGACAGAAATTACCCCGGCGCACCATCGGAAAAGGAAATCGCCGCAAAAGTGAAGCAATACAAGAAGGAAATGCAGAACCTCAAGACCAAGGAAAACCTTATTCAACTGCTCAACTGCGTTGACCTTACAAGCCTCAACGGTAGCGACACCGAAAGCAAGATTGCCGAAATGACCGAAAAAGTCAACGACTTCAAAAAGCACTTCCCAAAATACAAGAATGTAGCTGCAATCTGCGTTTACCCGGCCCTTGTTCCGACAGTCCTCGACTGCCTCGAACTCGAAGATGTTGATATCGCTGCAGTTGGAGCCTGCTTCCCAGCTTCGCAATCATTCCTCTCGGTGAAAACCGTAGAGTGTGAAATGGCAGTAGAAAAGGGAGCCGACGAAATAGACATCGTTATTTCGGTTGGCAAGTTCCTCGAAGAGGACTACCAGACCGTTTCGGACGAAATACTCACTATCCGTCACGCAATCGGAGATGCTCTGCTGAAGGTCATCCTCGAAACCGGCGAACTTAAGACTCCCGACAACATATACATCGCAAGCATCTTGGCAATGGAATCGGGTGCCGACTTCATCAAGACATCTACCGGAAAAACTGCAGTTTCGGCAACTCCCGAAGCCGTATATGTAATGTGCTGTGCAATACGCGACTACTACAAGCAGACTGGCGAGATGGTAGGCATAAAGCCAGCAGGCGGAATGTCGGCTACCGACGATGCACTGCTCTACTACACCATCGTGAAGGATGTTCTCGGCGAAGAATGGCTCAACAACGACTTCTTCCGTCTTGGTGCATCGCGCCTTGCAAATGCCCTACTTACCGACATCAGCAAGTTCGATGGCAAGAAAAAAGAGATAAAGTACTTCTAAAAAAGAATTTACTAAACGGTCATTCCGCAAGTTAGAACAATAACGCGATACGGAACGGAGAGCGTAATATTGTTCAACTATGCGGAATCTCCTTCACGAAACGGAGTGAGTAATCTCCAATTAGTACACAAAGGAGATTCCGCACAAGCGAACTCACACGACACGTGCCTTAGTCGGTTCGTTCTGCTTTGCGGAATGACGAGTAAAAACAATATTCACAATGAAAAAGCATTACCATCTATACAACGAAACGCTTCCATTCGAAGCCGACATCAACGACCTGAAGGAACTGTTGGCAAAGAAAAAGCAACTGCTTGAAAACTATGAGGAAATAAGCACAGACCTGGAAGATGAAATGTACATCTCGCGTGGCAACGGCTTCTGCACCACCAAGTGGGCACCAGATGTCATAGAGGATAAAATTGAGGAACTTACACGGCAGATTGCAGAAATAGAAGGGTGGATAAAGGAAGGTTTCTAGGTTTCAAGTTTCTGAGTTTCTAGTTGCTATAACCATAACAATTGAACCTAAAACCAGAAACATTGAAACGGGCTTTAGCCCAAGAAACCTGAAACGTGAAACAAGAAACGGCGATAGCCATTGAAACATCCTAGAAATCGAGGCTTAGCGACAGGTAGAACATCATCTTCTGCAACTCACCGTTGCTGATACCCCACGCCCAGTCGGCACGAACAAAATAGCCGAACAACTTGCTCCTCACCCCTACTCCATAACCAGCCACTAGCGGATTGTTCCTGTTGTTGATTATCACAGTGACTGGATATTGCTCGTGGTAATCGTTTTCGTAGGCATTGTTACCACCATACGGATTCAAGCCGCTCCACGCCATGCCGGCATCGAAGAAGCCAACAATCTGGAAATTCTTTACAAACTCGTTGTTTATAGGCTTCCGACTGAAATACGAAATGACAGGGAACCGCAATTCAAAATTTGTTACAGCGAAATTGGTTCCATTGCGGATATTCTGGCTGAAACCTCGCAAGTTTGTCGCAACTGCCTGATAAACATAATTGATTTGTGGATCAATCTTGATATTTGTGTTGAACATGCTCTGTCGCGGAACAACATTCATCCAGTTGTCGATGCCACCGAGGTAATATATAAGTTTGGCATGTCCGAACGATGCACTTGTAGCTGCCCTGAATGCAAAAATCAGTGATCGATGTATCGGCTGATAATAACGGAAATCGGCACCAACAACCTCCATATCGGTCTTTTTCTTGTCGAACTGCATGAAAGCCTCGGCAAATACCTTAAACCTTATACCAGATAATATGTTGGTTGCCAACTCCTTGCTGTTGTCAAAAATGTATTCAGCCTTTATGCTTCCCCAATAGTCATAACTATTTTTCTTTTCCAAGTTTATTGCGTCGGTCGACAAGTATACATCTTGATTCTGACGGACATTGAAGGAGAATTGCATAGCATCGACCTGTGAAAAAGGATATCGTAGAATGTAGAAAGCCTCATGGGTAAACGTCTTTGTGTAGTTGTTGTCCAAATCGGAAACTACCTGCCTATGAAGCACCAACTGCCTATTCAATCTATGCTTGAGATTCTCGAAGGTAAGTATGTATTCGTTTCCGTCCAAACCGACGTCGAACCTAACACCTGCACTTATGCGGTAGTCTTCAAGCAAATCGGAAGTACCGACCTTGAACACTAGATTCAGCCCCGGGTTGAAATAGAAAGCACTTCCCGTATATTTCTGGTACGAGTTGAACAAGTAACTGAAATCTACCTGCGTCATAAGGTAGTTAGTGTAGAAAGTTGTATGGTACTTCGATGTCCGCACCGACTTTACTTCCTTTGGTTCAGTCTTTTTCTTATTCACCTTTTCTACCACTTCAGGATCGAATGAGTAGTCGTTTATATTGACTTCGTTTGTATTGGCGACAACATTATCCACTGGAACTTCATAATTCAACTCGTCTGCTTTTTTCTTTTCTGTTGCCTCAAAAAGTTTCCTGTTCAGAGTTGGAGCCACCTCAGCAGTATAATCATTAGACTTACCTTTCTTAATTATGCGAGAACTCTTTTCGTCGCGATAACTTAGCCCCATGTTGTCTGAAAACTTGTCGTATCCTACGTTCTGTATACTATATTTATAATTAGAAAGTTGTGCTGTTGTATAAGTGTACGAATAATGCGTTGTGGTATCAATGAAACTTATTGCCGAATCGAGCTTGGTTGTATATAGGTTCTTTATTCCGTTCTTGTCCGACAGGAAAAAATAATCCTCACCCAACTTGAACGGCATAGTTTCAGAGGCATCGGAAGTTTCGGTTACCCTGCTTATCGATTTTGTTGCGACATCATAAGCATATATATCGGTAAAATACTGTGTTGCAATGGAATTATCCTTTTTAGATCCTAGCCTTTCCTCATCCCTTTTCGAAGCAAATACAATCTGTTTCGACTTGTTGACATACAGAGGATCGTAGTCGTCGGCCTCATCGTTAGTTATATTCTCGATTGTATTGCCTGCTATATTGAATATGAAGATGTCCGACTGTCCGTTGTTGAATCCGGCAATTACAAGGTTCTGCCCGTCGTTTGAATAGTCGAACGAATTTATTTTCTCCATCGACGGCATCTGGATCTCCTTGATTTCCTTGCTTTCGAACTGATAGGTCGTGTAATAAATTTCGCCCTTCTTCTCTATCATGAATCCAAGCATCTTGCCCGACGGATGCCAACGCACGACAGGATATGTATTGTCAACAATCTGATCGAGCTTATGTTCACGACGGAATATTGTCTTATGCTTACCGCTTCCAAAATCGTAAGTCTTTATCCAATATTTGCCAAACTTATTCTCTGTCCATGCTATCTTGTCGGTATTCGAATTGTACTGTGCCTGGGCATAGGTTACATTTTTGCGACAACGTTTCAGCACATCGTCACCCTGCGGATTTTCGGCGGTAGCATTGAAGTCCTCGTACTGGGTATTATAGTACTCGGTCCAGTTGTCCTGAAGTGTCCTAAGTCCTGCCCCCAACACATACATGAAAGCATTTTCCACACTCTTTGTGATTCGTGTGAGATATACAATGTTGGATATTACCTGCGGCCCATAAATCTTTGCCACATAGTTCCAAATTGCAAAGCCTACTATTTCTGCATCGTCGCCTGCTAGCTGATTTATATTGCTGTACTTTTTCGACAGCGTATAAATCTTGTTGAGGTTGTCGGAATCTGAATCCCAGTCGCGCGATACATATGCTACCAATCCGCTTGTATACCATTCGGGCATACCGATAAGTGCATTGTTTGCGATTTTATTCTTTATGTTAGAACCGTATACTATTTCGTTGAGGATGATGGTTGATATTGCAGCAACAACCTGCTCACGGAACTTTTCACGGTCAATCTCCATATATACGAAAGCAGTGTTGTCGACAACCTTGAGTGTTCCACCAATGTTGTATTCGTCGGCATCGGTATTGAGGCCTATGTTGCTCTGCCTGAAGTCTGACAAATTCTGGAAGGTCACAAGAATCATTCTTTTTTCGAGCTTATGGTCGAAGAATGTTTCGAGCTGAGGAATCATCTCGGTGGCAATACTGCTAGCCATTTCGGCCATGTCGCTGCCTCCGGCATAGAAATATGTATCGAATTGCGGATAACGATAATAGTACCACTCGAATTCGTCGAACTGCACACGGTTCTTACCGAACCTCATCTGGTGTCCGTTGTAGAACTGCGAAAAAACTTGCATTGACAATACGCAGGTCAGCAGAAGCAACAATATTTTTTTTATGGCACTCAAACGTCAATATATTTTGGCTCGCAAGTTACTAACATTTTGGGAAATGTGAGTTTGTTTTTGCTCAAAAAAAAGGGCTGCTTTGTGCAGCCCATATATTTTTTTATACAGCGACTAAAATATTACGCCAAGTTTCAGAGCAAGAACGCTCATTTTCATTTTGCGAGCGGGAAGCATACTTCCTGGAACCGAAATAGTCGGATCTTTAGGTTCGATAGTGTGGTTGCCAAGGTAATTGTAATGAGCACCAATGCTTATATGCTCACCTAGCATAATACCACCACCAGCCTGCCACGAGAAAGCTGTCGACACTCTGAAGTTTGTCATATTATCTGACCAACCCTCGGGAGTTACATACAACAATCCAAGTCCTGCGCCTGCATTGGCATACAAACCGAATACTTTGCCGAAAAAGCACTGGTAACCAAGGCCAAGCATTATCGGGAAGTTTACATAATTCGGTTTTGTCTTTTTTATTTTATCATATGAAGCACGCATATCCGAATTAAGCTGGTTCCATATTGCATCGGCACTGATATACACGCTCATACCAAAAATGAAACGATAATCAACCTTAAATCCCAAACCAGCACCCATCGAAGCATTTCCATTGTCGAAAATCAACGGGGAAGTCGCCCAATAGAAGGACGAGCTTGGTTCGGAAAAACTACCAACAGGCATCGATCCAATGAAGTTAAGCGTAAAGCTACCACCACGTTCGCCTGTACTGAATTGCGCATTGCTTGCATTAATGCATCCTACAAATAATGCAATTACTAGTAAAAATGTTCTAATAGTCTTCATATCTAATATATTTTGCGGTGCAAAACTAATGAAATTTTTAAATGTACAAGGTTTTTATAACCTTCTTTACCCGTTTGCTCTCTCCATCTGCTCGTACTTGTATATTTCCTTACCTTGCAACCTGAGCATCAAGTTGGCAACACATAGCACATCCTTCTCGCAATATATTGCAATGCGCTCCACATCGTGTTCGCCATAATATACGCCTGCTACTTCGCTGCCATCGATATCGTCCTTGGGCGTGGGGATATCGAAAAGGTCGGCCATAAGAGCCAAAGAAGTGAAATTCTTGTAGTCACCGAATTTCCATAGTTCAAGCGTATCAATATGTTTGATTTCCCACGGCTTCTTTCCCGATAGGTCAAGTGCCTTTGGCAAGTTATACATGCGGTTTACGAGCATACGACGTGCAATGTAAGGTACATCGAACTCCTTGATGTTGTGTCCGCAAAGCATCTTGTTGCCAAAAGGATCCCACTTTGCAAGCATATCGGCAAAGCCCGCAAGTATTTCCTTCTCGTCGTCGCCATAAAACGACTTTACGCGGAACTTGTCGCCATTGACAAAGCCTACCGATATACACACAATCTTTCCGAATTCGGAATAGATTCCTGCACGCTGGTAAACATCGGATGCTGTCTCGGTTTCGGCTCTGAAATTCTTTGATTTCTTGTCCCAGTGCTTCTTGAAGGCTTCGGGCATTTCGTCGAACGATGCGCACATAGGTACGGTCTCGATGTCGATGAACATTACGTTCTTAAGGTCTATATCTTGCATAAAATATTTTTTTACAATTATTTGAAATAAATGACTATTCCCCGACCCTTCGACTACGCTCAGGGAGCGGGGAAATTATTTATCAGTTGTTATCAATATGCTGATGGATGAATTTTGCCAGCAGGTTCACGGCAGCATCGTTGTCGCCAATGTTAGGCACAATGATATCGGCATAGCGCTTTGTAGGCTCAATGAACTGCAGATGCATCGGCTTTACGGTGTCGTAGTAATGCTCGAGCACATCGTTTACCGAACGTCCACGTTCAACAGTATCGCGACGGAGAATTCGCGCAAGGCGGTCATCGGCATCTGCATCTACGTAGACTTTAACATCCATCAAATCACGGAGTTCTGGTTGAGTTAGCACCATTATGCCCTCGACGATTATAACATTGCTGGGCATTACCGTCAAAGTCTCCTTGCTGCGCGAACTGGTTATGTAGGCGTATATTGGCTGTTCAACCGACTTGCCTTCCTTCAGTTCCTTTATGTGGCGAATGAGCAAATCCCACTCAATGGCGTTAGGATGGTCGAAATTTATCTTCTTCCTCTCCTCCATCGGCAAATGGCTGCTGTCCCAATAGTACGAATCCTGAGGTACCAGCGTAACCATGTCCTTGGGCAACTGCGCGGTAATCTTGTTGACTACGGTGGTCTTTCCCGCTCCCGAACCGCCTGCTATTCCAACAACTAGCATATCGTTTGTATTTTTAGTTTTCTACTTCGTAAACACCTTTACATCATCCAGGAAATATTTTCCAGCTACTCCCACAGGACTTTCAAACTTGAAGGCTATGCGGATGTTGCCAGAGTATTGTGCAAGGCTCACATCGCCGGAGATTGCCCAGTCGGTCGATACTGCAATATTGGCAGGAAGCTGTGTCCAGTTTGTGCCGTCGGTCGAAATCATGGCCGTAAGTGTATTTCCTGCGGTCATCATCCTTGTCTTAAAGCTGAGGTACGAATTCTGCTGAAGTGCAATTTCGGGAGTAATAAGCCATGTTTCGTTCTGCTCGCCGCTATTTCCGCTGATGCTTAATATCTTGCCTTCTGTAACAGCCTGGCATTTCCATATTGCAGTACCCTGACGGGCATCGTTTTGCCATCCTGCGTCGGCAAAATCGCCATCGGGAGTTGCATCGAAATTGTTTTCGAAAATCACATCCACATCGCCAAAGCGACGACCTGTAAGTTGAACCTCATCGGTATTGCGAATAAATAATTGATATTCAGTGTTGTATCTGCTTACAATAGCCACAAGCGAACCGCTTCCTGCGGGAATGGTGTCGCCTGCAAAGTTGGCGTAACCGCTTGTGCGGACAATCATGGTGTTGCCAAGTTCGTCCTCGATGTAGGTATTCACAGTTTTCTGGCCTTCTTTGTCGGCGTAGGTTGTGCCAACATATTGCTCTTGGAACTGAACTTTGCGGAACTTTACAAGTTTTCCGACATACGAACCAGTACCAATATTCTCAATGTCAACCAATTCGGGTTCGAGGAATCTACGCGTTTCCAACTTTACAATATTATTGTCAACGTGAACCGAATCCAACTGTATCATACCGCTGTAGTCACCAAGAACCAAGCCCTTGAGGTTTACGCGTACATAGTCGCCTTCGTATAATCCGCCCGACGAAAGCAGGTGCAAGTTGATGGCCTTGTCGTCGTCGGCACCGCCCTGCAAGTAGGCCGACTTGTAGATATTGCCAATCTTGTCGGACATAGTTATATATCCAAAAATGGAAAGGTCTTCGTTGAACTTGTAAGTTCCACCGCCAGCAGCCACAAGCGAATCGTAGATTTCCCATAAGCGTGTAATCGTTACCGTATCGCCAACAGGCACTTCGCTTACTTCAGGGGTGTCGTACTTGCCCTGTATGCAACCGCTGAACATAAATGCCGGCACTATTGCCGTTGCTATTGCCAATATCTTGATTATGCTTTTCATATCTTCCTATTTTTTAGTCGCACCTTTCGTTTTCCATATTCACTTCATCGGTCGAACGGATGATTATCTGATAGGTTGTCGTTGTTCCATTTTGCCCTGTCTTTATGAAGCGAGTCATAATTCCGACTACACTTCCGCTACCTTTTGGCAAAGGTTGCCCTGCAAAGTCGGCGTAGTCGCTGTTGCGGGCGACGAGTGTATTTCCGTCGCAGCTTGTCATGTTGCGACTCTGGGTTGTCGAGCCATTTTCTACTGCGTATGTTAGTGCGGTGTCGCTTGCAGCAAACTGCACATTGTTGAGTTTTACAAGACGACAGTCGTAATATGCTGGATTTTCAATAACCTGAGCCATAGTAACTTCCTCTGGAGTAATCGGTACATTTGGTTCCTGAAGTATCACTTGCAGAGTGGCATCCTCGACATCGACAAAACTTAGTTCCATCTTGCCGCTGTAATTTACTATCTGGCTGCCTTTCAGATTCATGCGGACGCGGTCGCCGACCTTTACCATGCCTGCTTTGCTGAGCTTGTATATGTTTATTCCACCTGTGGAATCCTGCAGGTAGGCTTCCTTATAAATGTTGTCGTGGCTGTCGTCCATAGTAATTGTACCGAACAGCATATAGTCGTCTTTAAACTGGTAGTAGTCTCCACTGTCGGCCCACATCTTGTAAATGTCGGAAACCGTAAGTATATGGTCCTTGTCCAACTCGGTTATTGCTGGAACATCGGGTTTCTCGCAGGAGCAGACAAGTGCCACGGCTGCAAAAAACATCGGAACTATTATGGAAATTATCTTTTTCATCTTGCAAGTGTTTTAGAATCTGAAATATAGGTTTGCGAAGTAATTTATTCCGTACATATAGTAGTACTTGTTGGGGAACTTGTCGATGTTGGTCTTGTCGAAACGGTACTGCTCGAATCCGCTGGTGGCAATCTTAGTGTTGTGGGTTACATTCGAGATGCTTGCAGTGAAACCGAGAGTGTATTTGCGCTGTATTCTCCACGATTTTCCACCATAGATGTCGAGTGTGAAACCGCCTTTCAATTTTTCCTGACCGAGAATAGTTTCGAGCTGCGGGTCACCGACAACAAAAATGTCGAGTGCCTCGACAGTGTGCTTTTCGGGATTGATCGTAACGTAGTTTTCACCAAAATAATTTGCGTTAGCACCTACATACCAGTACTTTGGTGCGGAATACTTGACACCGATAGTCGCGGCAAGTTCTGGAGTTCCGCCTATGTGGTAGTTCTTTATATAGACGGTGCGGTCGGTTGCAAGTACTTCGGAACTGTTGTCCTGGGTTATCGTTACCGACGGACGACTATTGTACATGTATCTTCCGTAACCCAAGGCAGCAGTTGCTGTTACAGTCGGTGAAATCTTCACTTCGGTTCCGAATTCTCCGCCATAGTGAACCTTGTTAACGCCAGTCATCATATAGTTGACGAAGGTGTTAAGCTCGTCGTGGTAGAAGCTTGTGCCTTCGGTTCCGTTGCGGAATTCGGTGTAGTAGCCCGTAATCTTGAGCTGGAAGTTTGGCGAGCGGAAGAAATAGCTGAGGTCGCCCGAGAAGATTGTCTCGCTCTTGAGGTTTGGCACAACATTGTCGCGTGTGCGTGGCGAAACATACGCATTGCGGAAATAAGGTGCACGGGTTAGGAATGCCACATTAGCAAGCAGGAAGTTGCGGCCTGTAATCTTGTAGTTTACACCGGCCTTCACAGCATAGTTGAAGAAACGCTGGTGGTCGGATGCACCGAACGAACCATCGGGGAACTTTCCGTTGCGCATCTTTCCGTCGCGCCAGTATTCGGTGTAGGAAAGTTTCAAGGCGGTGAAGAACTCAACCTTCGAGTATTTGAATTCGGCTTCGGCAAAAGCATCGGCCTTGTGAATGTTTGCCAAGTAGTTGTAGCCGAACAAATCGCCTTCCTTTTTCACTTGGTTTGGATTGTCGAGGTCGCTCTGGATGTAGTCTTCGTCGTTGAAGTCGCGTTCGGCAAACTGGTCAACATCGAGCCACCAGTCAGCACCGAGAAGGTCGTCGATTACCTTGAAGTAATGCGTCTGGTTCATCATGTAGTTTACCCCAGCAACCATCTTTATCTCATCGGTAAAGATCTTGCTCAAGCGCGACGAGAAGTCGAAGCGGCTGATGTCGTTGCGGCGTTCCTCGATGATGTATTTTGCGCGGTTACCTGTGATTGAATCGTTGGGATTTCCGCCGACATTAGTAACCGTATATAGGTTTTTCATATTTGCAAAATAGAAGTGGTCCCAGTCGAGCAGACCTTTGTTCTCGTCGTTCTGCCATTCGTTAGTAAGCTGGGCGAACATATTTTCGTCGTCATCGTAGTACGACGGGAAGTTGCGGTAGTAGTCGGGACGCGGGTCGGGAGCGTCGTACCAGTTGAGGGCTGTCGTTCCACCGCGACCGAACATATACGATGCCGAGGTCTGCAGTTTCATAGTGTTGTCGATGTCCCAGTAGTGCGAGAGGATGATTCGCGGCTGGTGGTAGTAGCCGACCTTGGCGTTGCGGACCTTGCCGTTCTGGTATCCCCAGTTGGGATTGTAGTAGTTTGTGCCAAGAAGTTCGTAGGTTTCGGCGGTTGCTGCGCCCGACCTTCCGCTACGCGACGGCGAACCGAAAACGGTAAGTCCGAGGCTGTGATGGTCGTTGAATTTCTTTTCGGCACCGAAGAAATAGGCGTAGCCTTCGTAGAATGTGCCCGGAATGTAGCATTTTTGTGCCAGACGGGTTGATGCTGCCACCGAGAAAGCCCAGCCGTTAGCCATAAGGCCTGTGCTGTAGGCTGCCATTGCCCTGTGGCGGTACGAACGGTTGGAGTTTGCGTACGAAACGCTTCCACCCTGACGGAACTCCGACACGCGAGTTGAGATATTGGTAACTCCCGAAAGTCCGCCGAACGAATAGTCGGAGAAATGCAAGCCCGAAGTATTTGTTTTAAAGCGCATTACATCGTTCAGTCCGCCCCAGTTGCTATATACGGGGCGCCCATTTTCGGCATCGTTCACATAGATTCCGTTCATAAGCACCTCGGCATTCTGGTTGTCGTATCCGCGGAAACGGAAGCGAGCCTGACCGAAAGTGTAGCCGGCGGAGTTTACATAAACATCCTGCGACGACTGCAACAAGGTGGAAATATCGTTGTCCTGCGAACCTTCCTCAAGTTCCGATTCGGTGAGTGTGATTGTTGGAACCGACTGGTTTTCAATGTCATCGTTATTCCTTGTGGTATCGGTCTGGGCGTATGTAGCCGACACCGACAAGCACACGAAAATGAGTGGTAAAAATTTACGCTTCATACTCGAAATTAAAAATGTGGGTACAAATTTAATTTTATTATTTGGGATGTGGGAGAAAAAGTTGGAAAAATATTTTTATGGCAAGAAAGAAAATAGAACAAATGTGAAGTGAGTCCTCTTTAATGTAAATTTAAAATTTTGTTTTGTAAAACAAAATTTGTTATTACCTTTGGGGCAAACAATTAAAATTTTTTATGAGAAAGATAATATTATTAGTGGCAGTGTTATGTGGGACAAGTTTTATATATGGACAGCAAGTATTTCCACAGTCGGAGGTAAATGTTGACCACATAATGTATGGTAATCCGATTAAATTCAATCCGATTGAAAGTGCAGAGTTGTATCAGTTCTTATTTTCATTAGATGGAGATATTGATACTATTCAGACATCTATACCATATGTTATAGTTTCAGAATATGATGGTTTACATTTGTTCGAAACATATAATGTTGTCGTGCGTTATTATGCAGATGGAGTATGGCAAGATTCTGAAGAAAGCAAACGTGTAATGTTTGTGACCGACAGTGGTACACACCACATGATTCATGATATGATTAAAGTGGGTAATGAACTAACATCAAGAACATATACTCCTTCAAGAGATAATTCTGAAATTATAGTTCCTATTGTTTATCATGTTATTGTACCAACATGGTTCGATGGTTCGCCCGAAGAATATCTTGACCCTTGCCAAATAGCCGGAAGCATGTTAATATTGGATAGTGTTTTTTCTGGTTTGACACACTCCAATGTTGCAGGTGCCGCGGATGCTGCAGACACGAAGATAAGGTTTCGACCTGCAATGGTAGACGCACAAGGGCATAGTTTGAGTGTGGATTATTGCGGACATACTTATTACGGGATAACTTATAATAGCCTTAATAGTACAGATGAAATTAGCGCTGAAGTAGGTTATCCTTCATCATATTATGCATTACCAAGAAACTATTATACATTGTTCCCTCCAGAAAATTATGTAAATGTATGGGTATTTGAAGCTATAGATTACCCAGATCAGGATATTACATACGGACTGACAACAAGTCCTTGTCTTATGTCAGGGGAAATCCCTAGATTAGGAATAATAAAAATTGTTACTGGGCAGAGCGATATTTTTGCGAATCGCAGTCTCGGATATGTTGTAGCTCACGAGATGGGGCATTATTTTGGACTTTTTCATACATGGGTCGAAGAGATTGGTGGAGTAGTGCATTCTAGTGGTTTTAACGATCCTCCAGATCATGATTCGCCATCAAGCGATTGTGGCAATGATCCAGATGTTCCTTACAATAATATTATGAATTATTCGCCAGACGGATGCAGATACAGATTTTCACAAGAACAAGCGGACTTTATGAGGTCAAAAATAAATGATATGGGTTGGTTTAGTGACCCTACGGCTGTCGAAGTTCACGAATTAATTCCAGATACTTGGAGTACAAGAATAGTTGCTCCCGAAACAAATTATTTATGTAGTGGCAATAATTTCGATTTAAAAATAGGAATGTCTGATATTAATTATTTCGAAAGACTTAGAATTGAAGGTAATGGTAATTTCGAAATTATTATAGATGAGTACGAACTTATAAGTGAAAATTTAATAGCAGTACATGTGCCACCATTGCCTGAAGGCAATTACGAATTTACTATATTCCATGGATCTGATGTATATTGTGAAAAATGTTATGAGCCTATTTCAAGACAATACGAGGTTATTGAATGCAATAACGATGTAGATGTATATAATGCCCAGTGGTATTTTGACAACTATGTTTCGCTTGATTTTAGAAGCGGGACAGCTGTACTTGGAGAACACTCTGAAATGAATGCAAATATTTCAGAGTCTGGAATATGCAATGGTCAAGGAGAATTACTTTTCTATACTGACGGCAATAAAATATGGAATAGTAACCATGAAGTTGTTGATGAGTTAAATCAAAATATTGCATATAGGGGGACTATTGCTTTACGATTTGATGATACCCACTATGCTGTTGTTTCGCTTTGTGACAATGGGTTTCTTATTTCTCGGTTACTAGAGTTCGGTCAAGATTTGAATATAACTACTTTTGAATATAATGAATCTTTATTATATAGCAGCCTATCAGCAGTTCCTTGTCCCACGGGTGGATATTGGCTAATAAGTACAAGACAGGGTGATGCAGACTTAAAAATTGTTTCTTTCAAATTGACACTTGATGGGACATCGCTTGTTTATGGGAACGGCAGTGAAATGAATTTGAATTCCAGAAGAGAGGTGGACAGGAAAGCTATCGTAATAAAAGCTTCACCAGAAGGCAAATATATTGCGTGTGCAATGGCTGAACAATCTTTGCAAATCTTTTATTTCAATGCTACGCATGGTACTTTTAGAGAAATAGACTGCGATATAGATTGCCATGGCAAATCCCCATCACTTGCCTTTAGTCCTAACGGAAGATTTTTATATATGTCGGATATGCTAGAAATCAAGCAATTCGACTTGAAAAACGATTTGGCCTGTATATGTCTGGGTATTCCATCTAACACAATATTTAAAAGAGACAACGATGGATATTATTTGCGTTGTCAACTTTCCCTGCAAGAAGGTCCGGATGGAAAGATATACATATCTAAAATTAGTGATTTTTACAATTTTTCAAGAACAATTGGGGCCATTATGGAACCAAACAATCTAGCTTCGACATATAATGGAGAAGAAGATTGCCATATTATTGAAAACATAATTGACTATCCATCATGGAGGTTATTGCAGAACAGAGAAAATCTTCCAAATCTAGTCGATGCGAATAAAACCGATACTTGTACAGCCTTATTCACTATATGTTCAAACAGTTGTAGTATAGATTCGTTAGTAATCAATAATTTTTCTTTGTCTACTTCAGTTACATGGTCGTTCTACGACTTATCAGGCAATCTGATAACAACAAGTACGGATTTTGAACCAGTCCTATCAAACATCACAGAACTACATAATCGTAATGCTTTTATTATAAAACAAACCACGGCATGTGAAGATCACTATATGCTCGACACTGTGTATTTCGGCAATGCAACATTGAACATAGAGGGACCAGAAAAAATTTGTCAAGATGGTAGAAGTTATGACTATGAAATTTCACTACAACCTCAAAATCAGATAATAAATATTGAATGGAGCGACGGATATCATCATAATTATAGTGACCACGTATTCCGTATAACGCCAATTAGCCCTGAATCGCTTATTGTGATATGTAATATAATAGATGAGTTTGGGTGTCCATATACGGC
Organism: Bacteroidales bacterium; assembly: GCA_017617125.1. Classification (GTDB taxonomy): domain Bacteria; phylum Bacteroidota; class Bacteroidia; order Bacteroidales; family ML635J-15; genus Bact-19. The sequence goes on along the minus strand of JAFZWY010000031.1, from coordinate 8,260 downwards.
ATCACTTAATGTTGATGTAGCTTCTGTTGACTACGAGCCAAGAATTACATCTGGTTTCTGCGACAATGATATTTTGGGTCAAGCAGAAATAAGCATAAACACATCTGAAGCATACGAACTATATGTTGATGATAATTATATAGGTAGTGGAAGTGAAAATTCTACATTTAGTATATCTGATCTTTATTATGGTGAGCATAATTTTACTATAGTTGTTCCCGAGGATGTATGCCGTTACGAAGACAATTTCTATGTATCGACAAATGTTTCTGGATTTGAAGCAAATGTAATACCCAAATGTAACGAAGGTAGTGTAGAACTTTCTAGCAATACAGGTGCAGATCTGTCAAATTATACTGCAAGTATTATAGTAGATGGATCCACATATGATATGCGGCAAGTTGGAAATATTTTTGTATTTGGTTATAGAAGTAGAAACAATATGACTGATATAAATTTACACCTGCTTGAACGTATTGCTTATCAAAATGTTGACGCGATAATAACAATAACAGACATCACAACTGGTTGTTGGGCAGAACTGGACGTTACAATTCCGCAGGCGTATCCTAGCATGGAAATATTAAGAACAATTCCAGCACAATGTGAAGGAATTCCAAGTTATGTTGAATTTATGGTCAGTGGTGGTGAAATATATTTCGACGAAAATTTTAGTTATGGTGTAGGAACTCCGGAGATAATATACACATCTCCCAATGGAAACCTTTTATATGTGGTAGAGGTAGATAGTAGAGCGAACCAAGTATATGCTTATGTTGGCAATAACGAATGTCCAGTATATAAAGGTCCTTTGCCATATGAAGTTCTGCCTCCAACATTTAATCTATCGCATACTGATATATGCCATGAAGGAGAAACGGCAACTGTGACTATTGAAATGAATATTATGGGCATAGAAGAAAACTTTCAGCCATATATGATCTGGAATGGTGGTGGAAATCTAATTCCTTTCGAACAGCTTTCCAGTAATATATATACAGCAACGATTGAAGGTGTAGAACAAGGGAATTACACTGCAGAAGCCCATTATTCAAGCAATTGTGCTTATGAACTTGAAATAAATGTAGGGATAAGTAATGTAGATGTAAGTTACAGCTATGTTTCAGAAAACGAAGTAGAAGTTTGTTTTGACTTCATTTCTTCTGCTTATGCTTGTGATATTCTTGTTGCGGATGCAGATGGCAACTCTCCCTTTTCTGGCACAATATATTCTGATACTTGTGTTGTTGTTGAGAGTGGCACGTATAATATATACACTAGTAATCCGTGTGGTGAAAATGACATAATATATTTTGACGACACCCAACTGATGATAAGCGTATCTTCCGAGCCCCTTATAACCTGCAAGAACATTGAGCTTACTGTGATAATACATGGTGGGCAAGCTCCATATACGGTTTTCGTTCTTGGCAACGAATATATGATAAATTCGGCAGGTGAACATACAATACCTGTTGCCATTGATAATATTACTGGACAATACACATTAGCTATAACTGTAACAGACAATTTAGGACAAGTAGCAACTATTACACACACCCTCAACACTATATGGGAAAATGCAGTAATAATTTCCGATGAACTAAGTTCATCATATACAGAAGAAACACTAATAATTACTCCTCGGCAGCTTGTTGTAACCGACAATGTTGTTCTTGACCATTGTACAATATACTGCGCTAGCGAAGACTATGACAACATAATGCAGACACAATGGATTGTTCCTTATAGTAACAAGTTGACAATTAAAGCCTGCACAATACAGTCTGGCTGTCCCGACAAGATGTGGCAGGGTATAACGGTTTATGGTATTAGATTCTCAAATCCTTCATATATAAGAAGTCTTGTAAATGTTAATGGTTCGCTTATTCAAGATGCAGTAAAAGCTGTTGAATCAATCAATAATGGCACTATAATTGCCAACGGAAGTAATTTTGAGAATAATCAATATGGTATATACTACAATAAGTTTATAACAAAACCATATCCGACAAATTTCCAACAGGTAATATCATTAAGAAGTCGTCGCCTTACAGCAAATGCAATCGAGAACTGCAATTTTCGTACTACGCGCGACCTGAATGACGAAACTCGTTATCCTAAGGCTGGCATATATATGGATAATGTTTGGGGTATTACTATGAAAGGGTGCAAGTTCATTAATGAAATGCCATGGCAGACTGTGAGCGATCCATCGCAGAGAGGTATTGGAATACATTCTGTAGCAAGCAGCTTTGAGGCCGATTCCTATAATGCTTCAATCAGTACTTTCAGTGGCTTGCATTATGGCGTATATGCAACTGGCAATTGTAGCAATCGTGCAATTGCAATTCTCAACAGCGATTTCGATAACTCTATGTTCGGAATATATGTAAACGAAAATGCAGGAGCCAAGATTCTCAACAATAATATTGATGTCATGTCATCAAGCCTATTGTCTTCGATTACCAATTACCGCACCTCTACTCAGGGTATGTATTTGAACACAAGCAACTCATACAATGTTGAAGGCAATGTAATATCGGGTGGCTCCACAGGTATGTATGTAAACAACTCCGGTGTGGATGCTAGCAAAATAAAGAACAATACATTTTCGACTGCAGTAAACGCCATAAAAGTTATTGGACAGAATTCAGATTATGGTATTGATGGAGGAGAAGGTGATTTAGGAATACAAATTCTCTGTAATGACTTTATTTCAAATACAAATAATATAGGTATCCTAAATGGAAACATGAGAAAATTGCAAGGAGAAGAAGATGCTCCAACTGGTAACCAGTTCCGATTAACCGATGGAAGACAATTCCAGTTCAGAGTGGATTGTCGTGCTGCTTGGCAAATGTCAAGGAGATACATGTATTATCAACATAGAGATGGAATTATAACCAATAATCTTGTAAGAGAACTACAGATAGGTAGATACACAGAGGAATCCGTGTATGCTTGGAATACAGGAATACTTTATGATGATTCATATTGCCAAACTCGTTCATATACCGTTACTGAATTGATTTCAGAAATTCCTGTGCTTGAAATTTCTGTAGCAGAAAAAGAAAAGGAATATGCAGAAAAGTTAGATGGAGGCAACACCAACTCATTGCTATCACAAATTGCGCAGATGAATTTATTCAATATGCCCCCAGTATGGAATTTCTACAAGGACGGATACCTGAGCGATACGGTTTTTCTGTCGCTGGCGGAAAAAATCCAGTATTATCCAGCCTACATTACTTCCATTTTTGTACAAAACTCGCCATTGCCGTCACATATTTTCGACAAGGTAATGGACAAGGATTTTTCCATACTGCTGAAACTAGTGCTTCAGTTATGCCAGATTGGAGAAAGTCCAAGGGTTTTGGCAGAAAATGAAATCGCTGACTTAAAGCAAAATATTCTCGAAAACGAAACCTTGTTGGAATATGAGGGGCATAATATTGACAGCATAGCCTCAGACCTTGAAAATGTAGTGAAATATTTTGAGCAGAAGGGTACGACAGATGCGAAGGAACGACTTTTCAGGCTTTATATTTCCACATATAATTACCAGATGGCAGGGAAAATGCTTACTGAATTGCAAAGCATTAACAATGCCAAGTATGGCAGATATGCTGATATTGGCTGGCTATACCTGCATACAATATCGGATACCGTTGACTGGAAGCCCGATTTACAGAAAAACGAAATGCTTCTCCTTTCTGCAATAGCCGATAGTTCATATCTTTATTCTGGCATGGCGGAAACTTTGTACGAATATGCTTTTGATACTATTTTGCCAAAATATACTCCAGAGTTCGATGATATTATTACTCCTAAAAAAGTAACTGCAAAAGATATAAATAATGATATGTTCTCTGACTTGTTCGATGTTTATCCTAATCCTACAAGAGATAATGTTTATATTAAAATTAATTCAAACATATATAGTGAAGAAGTTAAAGAATATTTCTCAACTTATGGCATAGGATATGGACAAGAATGTCTTAAAATCCGTTTAAATCTATACGACATCGAGGGACATTTATTGTATTGTGAAAATCGTTATATAAATGAGAATTTGTACATAAATCTAAAGGACTATGTTTCTGGAACATATATGTTAGAGGTTAGGAATTGTTTCGATAAGGTGGTATTAAAGAAAATAATAAAATTATGAAACGGATATATAAAATCATATTTGCGGCTACAATATATATCATAGTATGTGTAGAAAATACAGGCGCTCAGTCCATATTTAATAAACTAGTAGACTACAATAGAAACGAGAGTCATATATTGGTATCACTAACTCCTGTTGAAAATGGATATATAACAGTATGCGGAACAGGGAATGAAGAATTATTCGGCAATATGAGATGCTCTCTTGTAACTCGTTTTGATACACTTGGAAACGTTTTATACCATTCGTTTGTTGGTGACCCCGCAACATATTTATTCGAAGGCTGGGAAAATCAAAAAATGATAAAAACCGATTCGGAAACCTTCAAATATGTTTTTAACAAGGAAAATATGGGTGCATATATATGTGAATTCAATGACACATTAGGGGTGAAAAGTTATACCGACTTGTATTATGCAACAGACTCATCGTTCGCAAATGAAAACTTTGTAGAATTTTCATTTATAGATGGATATATATATATATATGGCGAGAAGAAAGGAGATACTATAAGCAATGATTTCTTTCATGGCACTTTATGGAAAATAGATTCTTTAAACAACCTTGTATGGAAACGAAATCTGTTTAATGACGAAAATAAACTTAATGGCGGACAAGTTATAAAAAGCTTCGATGAAAATCTTATGTTATTAGGACGAACTTTTATAGATTCGAAAAAACAACTTTATATAAGTAAAATCGATACCGCAGGAAATACTTTGTGGCGCAGAGAATATGGCAGGCAAGGCTGGAACAATGGAACAAAGTGGTTCTTTACACAATCTCCCGATTCCTGTTATGTTATAAGCGGAGTATATCCAGTTTGTTACAGGGACCGATATATGGAAGTTCCTAGTTATGCTTCTTGTTTTCGCAAGATAGATGACAACGGCGAACTTGTATGGGAAAAGATAATCGAAAATTTTTATAAGACTGGATATGTTGGGATACATTCACAGGAAAGCAATTACGATTTATATGTGGATTCAGATGGATACATATATGCTATAAGTACTGGTGTAGCGGCACAAGGACAATCCCTAAAGGGTACTCTAACAAAATTGTCGCCCAAAGGAGAAATAATGTATCGCCGTTACTATCATCCTCTAGGTCGCAATGCAACGGGAAGCATGTATCTCGGCAGTATCAGCCCAACACCTGATGGCGGTTTTGTAATGGGAGGATATACAGATTACAACGAGGAGATTGATGAAATGTTCAACGGTTACTATCAGCAGCCATGGATAGTAAAAACAGACCACGAAGGACTGGACGGACTTTGCTATACGGAACTGCCGGAACTGGATTTCGATGTGTTCATTCCAGATACAGTATGTAATTTGGATACTTTGGACTGCATTGTAAACATCAGCGGTCCATCGGCACCATATACTTTGGAATTCAGTACAGGACAAGTAATAGACAGTATATATTATCCGGACGTATTTGTGCCTAAAGAAATTGGAATAGATACTGAGATTGTCGGAAATGACAATATGCTATACCAATATTCCGAAGTGATAACAGAAGCTACACTGAAAGACACAATAAAAGAAAACATCATCGCCAAACATTATGATATTGCTACACCCACATATTCAGGCGAGCAGCAGCTTGCAATAACACTCACCGATTTCTACGGCAATACCAAGACCATAACTAAGAACTTGTATGTGAATCATTGTAATGAGGTGGAAGTGGACGAGAACGAGAATATTGTGTTGTCAGTCTATCCCAATCCTGCCACCGAATGCATAAATATCGCAGGCGAGAATATTACAGGAATAGAAATATGCAATCTGCTTGGCGGCGTTGTTTATGAAACACAACTATGCAATGGCAATAATGTCATTTCTACGGATGGAATGGGCGCAGGAAGTTATTTCGTTAGGGTAAGAATGGTTGACGGAAAGGTGGTGACAAAAAAGATTTTGGTGGTGAAATGATTACAAAATAACGGCTACCATCGCTTGTGCAACAGCAGCCGTCATATAAAATCATTCTAGTTTTTTATTCTGTAACAATTGTCATAATCGTATCGCCTTCGTGAACCCAGTCGCCCTGCTTGCAGTAGAGCTTTCCGACGGTTCCAGCGTACTCAGAGATTACAACTTCATAATTTGTGTTGGATTCAATATAGAACAATTGTTCGTTGATTGGAATCTGGTCGCCAACCTTGTATTGGTCGGAGATGAAAGCAAACAACAATCTGCCTGTTTCAGGAGCCTTGATTTTCTTGATTTTCGGATCCTTGTCATCCTCAACCTGAATCACTTTATGCTCCTTGTTCTTTACCACTTCAAGTTCTTCGTGGAAACGTTGCTTTGCCAAACCGCTCTTGTAGTCGCGGTACTGACGGTCGTGCATTGCAAGTTCGAACAATTCCTCGTCGTCCTGACCGCAATCCCAGCCCTTAGTCTGCATTTCCTGACGATATGACTCAAGTGCATCTGGATATTCGTCCTGCGGGATTCCGGTGAAGAACTCGTAACCCTTCGACTTGGCAAGTTCCACAATTTCTGGGTCAAGTTCGCCCGGCAGCTTACCCATACGACCAAGAATCATGTTCCAGCTGTCCTTGTCAATCATCGAGAAACGAGGCTGACCTGCCGACATTGCATATATGTTCATCAAGGCAATATTCTTGACATACTGGCTGAAAGGCGTTACTAGTGGCGGATAGCCAAGTTTAGGCCAAACATATTCTACCTCTTCGAAAAGTTGTACCAAAAGGTCGTCAATCGAAACAGTAGGCTTGCCAAATTGCTGTAACGATACATTGATAGCACTATGCATACTCTTGAGGTCGGACATCATCGAACCCATCATTCCGCCCGGAAGTCCGCATCTTACAAGCAATGATGAACTCTGTCTGTTCTTCAATTCCATAAAGTACCCCAAGAAATCGTCCATGTATTTCTGGTTGAGAGTACGAACCTTCATGTAGGCATTCATATTTATTTCGGGAACATCGAAGCCAGCATCGTACAGCATTTCCCTTACCGATATTACATCGGGGTGAATCTTTCCCCACGACAACGGTTCTACAGCCACGTCGATTATGTCGGCACCGTTTCGTGCCACTTCGAGCATAGATGCCGGTGAAAAACCAGGACCGCAATGTCCGTGATACTGAACTATTATGTGAGGATACTTGTCCTTGATAGCCTTTGTGAGCTTGCCCAAAGTAACTGGACGACCAACACCTGCCATATCTTTCAGACCGATTTCGTCGGCACCGAATTCGACGAGTTTGTCAACCACACCCATATAATATTCAACAGTGTGAATTTTCGAGTGCGTAATACTCAACGCTCCCTGCGAAATCATACCTGCTTCCTTTGCGTACTTCACCGACAACTCAAGGTTGCGCGTGTCGTTAAGACCGCAGAACGAACGTACCACATCGACGCCCTGTGCTTTCTTCACCTTGTACATAAGCCTACGGACATCGGCTGGCACAGGATACATACGTAATCCGTTAAGACCTCTTTCGAGCATCATAGTCTCTATGCCTGCCTCGTTGAAAGGCTTTGTCCACTCGCGAACAGCCTTGTTCGGATTTTCACCATAAAGCAAGTTAACCTGTTCGAATGCACCGCCATTGGTTTCAATACGCGAAAAGCATCCCATTTCTATTATCGCCGGAGCAACTTCTTTCAGCTGGTCAACGCGTGGAACGTATTTTCCTGCCGATTGCCACATATCTCTGTAGACTAAACAGAATTTTATCTTTCTTCCCATTATATATTTTATTGTTTTTACCTATTAATCAAGCCCTTAAAAATAAAAAAATAGTCGTTCAAAATTACAACAACTTTCTCGTATTTAAAAGCAAAATCGTAAAAATTTCTTTAAGGACATTAATGGTTTGATATATAATGGATGATACAAAAGATGGTCGCCTTTGCGCGACCATCTCCTGTATCATAGGGTTTAATCTTATCTTACCAGATGCAGGAAGCCCTCTCTCTGATAATCTTGTCCGTCGTAACCTTCGGCCTCGATGATGTAGTAGTATACGCCGGGGGTAGCCTTGGTGGTGCCGTTGAGGCGTCCGTCCCAGCCTGCATCCTCAGCCTC
>JAFZWY010000030.1 GCA_017617125.1 Bacteroidales bacterium | reverse complement strand
GTTTACGTTTGCTGCTGTAGCAGATGGTGTAACAGTAATGTCATAAGGAGTCGGGCAAGTTTCGGTGGTAGTGAAAGTTACTACGGATGACCATAAACTAACTTCACCTTCACCACAGTTTGCGCGAACCATTACAGTATATGTAGTTTCAGGAGTAAGGTCTGCAAATGAATAATTGGTTGCAGTTACATCGATAAGGTTATCTTCGTCACCATTGAAGCAAATCTGCCATGCAGTTTCTTCGCCGTTGGCATTCCATGTAATATCGGCTGAAGTAGGACCAACATTGCTTGCTTCCAAAGCATTCGGTCTAGCACATGATGCATTACCTACGAGCAGACGAACATGGTTCTTTACATCCATAACTGTGCCAGAATAACCCCCTGGATTTGTAGGATCATAGTCCGTACCATCGCTATAAACTCTTATTGCCTGCGATGTTGCAGCAAATACATTGCATGATAGACCACTTGAGTACGAGCCTGTATTATCATCAACAATAACGGCAAGGTTACTTGTTCCATCATACTGGAATCCTTCTGGGAATTCAATTGTTGTCCATACATTAGGTGTAAATGTAACAGAACCACTAAATACCCTATCCTCGGCAGTTACCGTAATCCAGTCGCTGCTTCCAGAGAACGAAGTCTTTTCGGTATTTACAAGGTAAACATCAAAATTACGAGTCTTTTCTGATCCTGCATTGTAGAAGTCGATGCTCATGATTTCGCCAGGAGTTCCGATTTCATCGGCAGTATAGATCTGCTGGCTCAATGTATAATTATAGTATGAATAAGTCGGCAAATAGTTGTCAGTTCCTTCAGCAGTACCTATAACAATCTTTGCTGTTGGCTCGAAGTTACATGTTGCGCTCCATACGCTCATGTCGTCGTCGCTGCATACGGCCTTTACGCGAGCATAGTAAGTAGTTTCGGGAGTAAGACCTGAGATATCAACTGTAGTTTCATCGGCAGGAACTTCGGTATAAGTACCGTCAGTAAATGTATTGTTATCGCAATACTGTACTATCCAGCTTCCTTCCGAACCACCTGCTGTCCAGGTCAAGGTTGCAGTAGTTGCGCTTGTAGGTGTGCCTTCCAATGCGGTAGGACTTGGACAAGTAGGAAGAGTATGGATTGTCTTAGGTGTTGACCACTGGCTTTCGCCATCGATTCCGCCGCATACGGCGCGAACCTTAATCACATAGTCGGAATCTGCTGCAAGACCGGTCAAAGTATAGGTAGCTTCAGTAGCATCGCGAAGATCGTCCATATCGTCGTTGATGCAAACCTGCCAAGCTGTTTCGCTTGCGCCTGCAGTCCAAGTAAGAACTGCTTCATGAGCTGTAATATTAGCTACCGATGCGCTAAGGTTGGTTGGAACTGGACAAGCGATTGCTGTGTGAAGTGTTACGTTTGATGTCCATTCGCTGAAATCACCACCGCCGCAGTTTGCACGAACTCTAACTGTGTAGTCAGACTCTGCTGCAAGGTCGACCATTGCGTATGCAGTCGCTGTAACATCAATAAGATTATCTTCATCGTCATCGAGACAAACCTGCCATGCAGTTTCGGCAGCGCCAGCATTCCAAGTAATGTTTGCAGTGTGCGCTGTAATGTCAGATGCTGTCAACATAGTAGGCTTAAGGCAAGAAGGAGCCTCCCTTACAACAAAATTATCCATGTAGGTAGAACTTCCATACAGGCTTTCTCCCCTAATAATGATGTAGCAAGTTCCAGTAATAGGAATATTTAATTCATAGGTATACCATCCTGATGCAGCTTCTGCGGGAATGCCGTGCTCGGCATCGCTTGTTAAATAGCTACGGCTAATAAAGCCTAGTTCGGTCGCGCCTTCGATATTACCGTCGCTACTAGCAAAGATTCGGATTCCTTCAGCATAATTTGACGTAGAACTAGTGCGGTATACATCAATTAGGAACTGATGTGCAACACCTCCGAAATTCATTTCAGGAAGCATAAGCTTTGTCATAGTTCCGCTGTACATATCGGGCAACTGCAACTGGTGGGTCGAGTTTGTTCCGTTTGCGGATGTATATATTCTGAATATACTTGAACCACTTCCTGAAATATGTTCATTTTCCCAACATGGTGCTGTAAAATTGCCAGATTCATACGATTCGAAATTTTCTGTCCACGGGAATGAAGATATTGCAACGCATGCAGTACGGAATGAGATATTTCTCCACGAGGTTTCATCATCTACACCACAGATAGACTTAACATAAACATCATATGCAGTATTGCCCGTAAGGTCTTCGATTGTATAAGTAGGAGTTGTTGAAATTTCTACGTAAGTACCTTCTGTTTCCGGATCGAAACCTTCAGGACCGTACTTAAGGCCCCAACTTGTTTCTGTTCCACCTGCAGTCCACGAAACGATGGCAGAACTTACAGTTATGTCAGATACAGTCAAATTAGTCGGTCTGAAACATGAAGGAGGTTCACCAGGATTTATAAGCAAGCGAATCTGATTCTTAGTATTCGAAATGGATCCAGAATAGTCCGGGTTAAATGGATCATAGCTTGTACCATCGCTATAAACATATATAGCCTGGCTAGTTGCATCAAATACCCGGCAATTCAAACCACTGCTATAGCTACCTGTGTTGTCATCGACAATAAGAGCAACATTGCTTGTTCCATCGTAGTAGAAATCTGTATCGAATTCGATAGTTTTCCATACGCCTTCTGCGAAAATAAACGTGCCGCTATATACAAGGTCTTCTGCAGTTACTGGAATAAAGTCGCTAGCGTTTGCAAACGTAGTCTTGTTGGTCGCAACAAGATAAACATCCAAAGTACGGGTCTTTTGGGAACCGGCATTGAAGAAGTCGATGCTATGTATGTAACCGGCAGTTCCAATTTCTGCAGCAGTGTATATCTGCTGAGTCAAAGAATAATTGTAGAAAGAATAAGTTGGCAAATAGCCGAAAGTTGCCGTACCCGAACCAATAATAACCTTTGCGCTTGGCTCGAAGCTGATTTCGCTCCAGTCGCTTTCTTCTCCTGCAGCGCAGCTAGCCATAACACGTGCATAGTACAGAGTTTCGGGAGTAAGACCGGTTATTTCGTAAGTAGCTTCGGTGATGTTGGCAATTTCGGTAAAAGTACCTTCATCATAATTTTCGTCGGTACCATACTGCAATGTCCAGCCTTCGGCTTCGCCTGCGAACCATGACAAAGTTGCTGTAGTAGGAGTATAAGCAGCAAGAGCAAAATTTGATGGAGCTGGACATGAAACAGTGGTAGTATAAGATACGTTGTTTGTCCATGCGCTTTCACCATCGATACCGCCGCATACGGCGCGAACCTTTATAGTATAGTCAGATTCTGGGCCAAGGCCTGTAATCTGATATACAGTGTCGGAAACCTGGTAAATCTGGTCTGAATCATCGTCGAGGCAAACCTCCCATGCGGTTTCACTTGCACCGCGTGTCCAAGTTGCAGTTGCACTATGTGCTGTAATGTTTGAAATAGTCAAACCTGTTGGCTTAGGACAAGCTATGAGTGTTGTAAAACTTCTATTTGCAGACCAGCTACTAAAATTGTCTTCACCACAAACGGCACGTACCTTTACGGTGTAGTCTGATTCCGGAGTAAGATCAACAAAAGAATAAGTGGTATCAGTAACAGTAATCAAATCATCTTCATCGTTCTGGAAGCAAATCTGCCACGAAGTTTCGGTAGCGCCACGGGTCCACGAAACAGTAGCGCTACGAGGAGCGAGATTTGATATTGTAACAGCAGTAGGTCTCAAACAAGTTGAAGCATCAGGAATGATTTCCATTGTGATATTGGCACGGTTCGGCGATGTATAGCTGTTACCAGAATACGAACCAATGCTGTACGGATTTGGATCAGAACTATCGCTATGGAAAGTAACAACCTTACTATCGGTTGTAGCCGTGTAGTAGAAATAACGAGTACTATAGCCCGAGGTATACTCGTGAATAGCAATCATCAAGTTACTTGAACCATCGTACTCGAAAGGAGTGTCAAGCGTAATGGTTGACCAACCAGGGTTAAACGTTACAGTTCCACTGAACACCATGTCAGAAGCGGTGACCGTCTCATAATCGGTGGCGTCAGCAAAATTTTCCCTCGTGACAGACTTCATGAAAACGTCAACCGAATTGGTTTGCGACGCATTGCTCTCACTCAGGTTAAAACTAATTGAAGTGATAGTACCTGGCATTCCGATTTCGTCGGCAGTATAAATCTGCTCGACAAACGAATAGCCCCACAAGGAGTTGAATGGAGTCACGTAAGTCGTGGACGTCCCCTCTCCAATCACCACTTCTGTCTGTGCAGCCGCTCCTATTGCTATTACAAGTAACAGCAGCAGATTAAGAAATAGTTTTTTCATCATAATATCATACTCCGGTTATATGCCATTGGAGCCGTCGGCTTAAAAAAAACATACAAATATACATTCCTTCTTAAGCTCAAAAATGCAACTACAATTTCGAGCATCGGCAAAGATAAATATATTTTCTGAAACAGAATAACATAATTCAAAAAAAAGTTTCTGGTTTCTAGTTTCAATGGCAGCGCCGTTTAACTTCGTTGAGGGCTTCGCCGTTCAAGTTTCAAGTTTCAAGTTTCTGGTTTCTCGTTTAAGGTTCAAGGTTCAAAGATTTTAAGATTCGATACAACTAGAAACTTAGAAACCCAGAAACATAGAAACATAGAAACCATCAAAAATAGAAAAGGCTGCCCGAGAGCAGCCTTTTCTATTTTTGATTGCATTGATTATTCAACTACAATCTGTTCAACGTAAACCTTGTCGGCTGCGATGATTCTTACAAAGTAAGTACCAGCGTTGAGGTTGTGGTTGAAGTTCATTGTTTCACCGTTAGTAACGTTGATGTTGCGAGTTTCAACAACTGCACCGCGAGCGTCGATAATCTCGTAGGTTGCATCACCTTCGATGTTGCTGAAGTCGATGCTGAACATACCGTTGTTCGGGTTCGGGTAGATAGCCATCGAAGCTGCTTCAATCATATCGGCTGCATTCAAGCTGGTGAATGTTACATCGATAGTATGGTTAGCTACTACATCAGTAAATGTGTAGGTGTAACCAAGTATTTCTGCATCATTAAGAGTGACAGCTTCACCATCTACAGTGAGAACGTCAATTCTATAGTCAGTATCAGGAGTGATGACAAATGCCTGTTCACCACCTTCTGTAACAGATACTGCACCTTCAGGACTGATAGTACCGTGTTCGCCAGCAGTTGCGGTGATTGTGTAGGTAGTTGCAGGAATTGCCTCGAATGTTACAGCAAGAGTATGGTTTGCCATTACCGGCTCGAATGTGTAGGTATAACCGCCCAACTGTACCGATGTAAGATCTATAGCATTTCCATCTACCGTGAGAACTGCTATCTGATAATTTGTAGCAGGTGTGATTTCAAATGCAGGAGTTGCACCTTCAGTAACTACGATAGGTTCTGCAACCAAAGCATCGTTATAATAAACGTAACCATTTTCACCTGCGTTAACAGTGATTGTGTAGGTAGGAATCAACTCGAATGTTACGTTGATAGTATGGTTAGCCGTTACATTTGTGAATGTGTAGAAGAATGCTTCGTCACCTGCAACAACATCATTTGTAACATTAGCTTCGTTTTCGGTATCAGCATCAACTACTACAGCAGCAATGCGGTAGCCAGCATCAGGAGTGATTGTGAATACTGCATCTTCGCCTGCTTCAACTGTTACTTCTGCAGGAGTGATTGTTCCGTTTTCGCCAGCAGTTGCTGTGATTGTGTAGTTAACAACTGGAATATAGTCAAGTCTTACATTATCAACACGAAGGTCGTTATCACCATTTGAACCTACGGTTGATTCAGCATAGAAAGCAATCTTTACATTGCCGGTGCTGTAGTCGCTAAGGTTAATAACAACTTCTTCTCCAGCAGTAGCAATGCTGTTATATACATATTCAGAACCAGCATTATCGTACTGGCGGAGAACGGTCCAAGTTGAGCCGTTATCGGTGCTAACCAAGACTACAAATTTATCGTCAGCCTGTGCTGTAGGATCTTCGATTGGATTTGCATTAGAATAATCAGTCAAAGCCAAGTCGAAAGTCAACTGTACATTAGCGTCCATTTCAATAGATGGTGTTACCAACCAATATCTGCAAGATGTTCCATATATATTAACCTTAGCATGGTATCCATCATCCATTACACCATTAACACTAGAAATAGTCCATCCGTAAGTTCCTGATGAAAGGGCTGTTCCTTCCATGACATCAGACAAAAGTCCTGAATATCTTGACCAGCTGGTAGGTATAGTAGAGGTTGGGAATTCTTCGAGGAAAGGAACTGCGTAACCAGTAGAAAATACTTTCGACAACCATGAAGATTCGCCGTCCAAATCACAGTCAGCTTGAACTCTTGCTATATATGGGGATGCTGGATCAAGACCAGTAATTGTATATGTAGCCACATCAAGGCCGTTAACTTCTGTCCAAACGGTATCAGTAGCTGCCTTATATTGTAGATTCCATAAAGCTTCGCCACCAACAGCAGTCCACGACAGAGTTGCTGTATGAGCAGTAACTTCAGCAACCATGTTTTCTGGTACTAAACAAGATGGCAATGTAGTAAAGGTGCTATTGCTTGTCCAATCGCTAAATTCGCCTTCGCCACAAATTGTACGAACCTTAACTGTGTAGTCCGATTCAGGAACAAGACCTGTAAGTGTGTAAGTAGTATCAGTAACATTTATAAGGTCGTCTTCATCGTCCTGAAGGCTGATCTGCCAAGCTGTTTCGCCAGCACCGGCAACCCAACTAATAGTTGCAGTACGGGCTGTAATGTTTGAAACTGTCAATGCTGTTGGTTTAACGCAAGACGGAGCCAAATCGACACTAACATCGTCAACAAACCAATAATAATAAGTTGAATTTGCCTTATGGTTAAAAGCGAAGTAACTACCTGCAGGTGCAGAAGACATTACTACATCCTTCTGAGTGTGTGTTGCTGATGCCCAATCGTTATACGCGTACGATTCAACAGGAACAAAAGTTGAAGCATCTGTAAGGTCGGTAATATAACCTACCTCGAAAGTTCCACAACTGCTATTTGTTGTATTTTCGGGACGTGTATAAAACGAAAGCTGCAAGCCAGAAATCTCACTGCCGAATTGTGGCAAAGCAATTATATTGCCTCCAGCAACGCCAGAGAATTTCAAGCTGTTTGAACCCGAATTTGCATTACCGTTATTAACTAAGGCTGAACCAGATCCAACCTTTGTCCAGCATGTAGGCACGACTCCTGCTGATTGTGAATCAAAGTTTTCCGACCACGGAATGCTTTCTATTCCACATTCAGTTCTGAATGATGTTTGTATCCATTCGCTTTCGTCTCCGCCACCACAGTTAGACTTTACATATACATCGTATGAGGTGTTTGCATCAAGACCGGTAATCTCGAACGAAGGATTTGAAGAAACATCCTGAGCAGTACCTTCGGTTTCAACATTGAAACCAGCAGGTCCATACTTGAGAACCCAAGCGGTCTCAGAAGCACCTGCAGACCAATCAAGAGTTGCAGATGTACTTGTAATACCAGAAGCTGCCAACGCAGTAGGCTTAATACATGTAGGAACCTCCCTTACTATAAAATTATCCATATAGGTAGCACTTCCGTATTGGCTTTCACCCCTAAGTATAATATAGCAAGTTCCTGTAAGAGGAATATTGAATTCATATGTGTACCAACCAGAAGCAGATTCTGCTGGAACAACGTTACCGTCTGTCTGTTGATAATTACGATAAACGAAACCGAGTTCAGTTGCTCCTTCGATTTCGCCATCGGCACTTGCATATATACGAATACCTTCCGAAGTATAGCTTGTACCACTAACATTACGAAACACATCCAATACAAACTGATGAGCAACCCCACCGAAGTTAAATGCCGGGAGCACAAGTTTTGTCAAAGTTCCATTTGACATATCGGGCAACTGCAACTGATGGGTTGAATTATTGCCGTTCGAATATGTATATATTTTGAAAATCTGACTTCCACTACCCGAAATATGTTCATTTACCCAACATGGCTCTGTAAAATTACCAGATTCATAAGATTCAAAGTTCTCGCTCCATGGGAAAGAAGCGATAGCTCCACAAGCAGTTCTGAAAGAAACTTTCCTCCATGTGCTTTCATCTCCACCGCCACAAACAGCCTTTACATATACATCGTATGCAGTATTTGCAGAAAGACCAGTAATCTCGAATGCAGGAGTTGTAGAAATGTTCTGGGTTGTACCTTCTGTTTCTACATTGAACCCTGCAGGTCCATACTTCAATACCCATGCCGTTTCAGATCCACCAGCTTCCCAAGTTATGTCTGCTGAAGAAGAAGTAAGATTGTTTGCAGAAAGGTTATTTACCCTTGGGCAAGATGCTACGACTGGAGTATAGGTGAAAGTGGTCTTGGGGATAAAATTACGTTGTGTAGGCGTAACCGAAGACAAAGATGATGAATTATATCCACCAACAGATGCTCCAGTGACTGTCTGTCCATAAAAATAAACGAACGAATACCCTGCATCAGTTGTATTTTCGCAACCAATAAGAAGGTTTCCGCCATTGTATGTGTATGGAGTTGCAAATGTAATTGTCAATTCACATTTGTCACCAACCAATACAAAATCAAGAGTTCCCTGATAAATCATAGTTGCAGATGCCTTGTCAATAAAAGCAGAAATACTTGCATTATCAACTTCAGTAATGTAAAAATCAACTGTTGACGCTGTCGTATATGCAGTAGTCAAAGATGTATAATACTTAATAGCAGTAATTTGACCATTTTCCATATCAACCAGATCTTCAGCAGGGATTACATACTGCGTTCTGGTGAAATCGTCAAAATACCCCACATACATAGGGACATAGCTACTAGTCTCCGTTCCATCGTAAACCGTCAAGGTTTCCTGAGCGACCGCTCCTATTGCTGTCATAAGCAACAAAAGCATACTAAATAATAGTTTTTTCATCATAAATAGCCCCCAGTTATATGCCATCGGAGCCATCGGCTTAAAAAAAAATTATAATTACATTCAACTACACGCGCTCAAAAGAATACACTCTTAAGCGTGGCAAAAATAAGTATTATTTTTAAGATGGGACGTTTTTAACTCAAAAAAAAGACAAAGAGTTAACCATTAATGGCAAGATGCAAAAAAGTTTATGTTTTGGCGGTCGGGTCCTAGAAAACAAAAAACCGCCCTTTCGAGCGGTTTTTCTATTTTTTATTGCTTCGCTTATTCAACTACAATCTGACCGACGTATACCTTGTCAGCATTGATGATTCTAACAATGTAAGTGCCTGGTCGGAGATTATGTTCGAACATCATGGTTTCGCCATTTGCAACGTTGATGTCGCGAGTTTCGACAACTGCACCGCGGGCATCGATAATCTCGTATGTCGCATCACCTTCGATGTTGCTGAAGTCGATGCTGAACATACCGTTGTTCGGGTTCGGGTAGATAGCCATCGAAGCAGCTACATACTCGTCGACAGCGTCGCTTGCGAATGTAACATCGATTGTGTGATTTTCACGAACATCATAGAATGTGTACGACATGTTAAAGATATCAAGCATTCCATCCTCTCCATCTACCGTTAATGTTGCAATATGGTAGCCTTCTTCCGGTGTAAGCACGAATGTCTGGTTTCGTCCTTCGATGACACTTATACTGCCTGCAGGAGAAATCATACCATGTATGCCGTATGTTGCAACAATAGTATATGTTGGTATTGCCGAGAATGTCGCAGCAATAGTATGGTCTGATGTTACATTGGCAAACGTGTAAACACCATTGGCAAGTTCGTTTATTGCCTCTACCCCATCGACCATCACGCTTGCAATACGATAACCGGTGTTCGGAACGATTGTGAACGACTGATTGCCACCTTCATCAACAGAGACCTGACCGTTTGGCGTGATTGTTCCATGTGAACCGGCACTTGCTGTAATTGTATATACAGGAACTGGCAACAAGTCGAAAGTTACTGCGATAGTATGATTGTCCATTACATTATTGAATGTGTAAACTCCATTGACTACACTCTCGACATCATCAACGCCGTCGACCAATACGCTTGCAATCTGGTAACCATCATCGGGAGCAATAGCAAACGAAGCATCGGAACCTTCGTATACAGACACTTCGCCGCTTGGAGTAATCGTACCGTTTTCACCAGCAGTTGCTGTAATTATGTAAGAAACGCGCTCGATGCTGATATTATCGATAGCGGCTGGATTCTGAGTACCACTGGTAGCATCATTCTTCCACAAGAATACTATGTTGTATATTCCAGCATTGAGACTCTTTGTTGTCTCGCTAGTCTGCCAATCGTTTGCCAAGTTGAGCTTTCCGTTCGGATTGGCAATATCAATCCATCCTTGAGGGATAAAACCTGTATTGTTATACCCCTCAATTCCGTTGCTTGTTCCAGCGGCAAAGTCGGGTTCGATCGATACAGGAACGGCAAATGCACGTATAAAATCGTAGTTGCCTTCTCCATATGCCTTCCAGTCGAAACTTATATTGTAAGAACTTGTCTCTTCTACGTTTATCTGACGATAAGCGTATACATAAGTTAAACTGTTAGTTGTGTAGGTGTTGCTTACGCCATTGTCGTTCGATATGTACATGCCATTTTCGCCTCCATTGTTAGCTGCAGTACCGACAACCCACTTGTTGACCAGATTTCCGTTTTCGAATACCCAGTTTGCATTTTCGGAAGCATCCTCGAAGTCGCAGCTGTATGGCAGGCTTGCGAGCAATTCGGGATCATGTACAATTGTCACGGTCCATTCTTGGGCTGTTCCATCTTCGGCTGTTACAGTATATACGAACGGATTGCTGAAATCCTGTGCTACACCTGTAGCAGGGCTGATTGTTGCCCAAGGAGAAACAGTAATTATCGGAGCAATAGCAGAGAGGTTAACATTCCACGACGCCGTAGCACTTACGGTATGAGCATTGGCATCAATTACCGACTCGCCCAACTGTCCGTCGAACGAGAACGACAGAATATCCTTCTCCGTGTGTGCAATTGTCGAACGATGTACAATTGCAGTCCACTGCTTTACTGTTAAGCCATCTTCGGCGGTTACATCATAGTCGATTGTAGTAGTGAACGGATCGCCAACCACAGGATTGGCAGCCACATATGTTGCACCATCCGATACTGTAATCGTAGGATTCAAGGTCGACATGTCGGTGCCGTACGCAACGGTGATATTAATTAAAGCTGCCTCGCTGTTGATTGTTGCATCAGACAACTGTGACGGCAATGTATAAGTAAGAATTTCGGCTTCTGTTGAAGGAGCATGTACATTTACATCATCTAAATATATGTATGCGTCGCCTGATCCGTAATTGCTTGTCCCCTTAAATACTATTACTACGTTACTATTGCCACAATATTGAGCAATATTGTACGAGGCTAGTGTCCACTCCGAAACGCCAGTAAGACCTGTTGCCACTACATTATTGGCATAAGTTGCCCCGCCATCGGTTGAAATGTAAACAGAGAAGTCTCCACCAGTAGGATTCTTGTACCAGAAATCGAGGAATGCAACGTTAAGTGAAGACAGATCCAAAGTAACAGTCTTCAACATATTTGTATTGCCGTTGCTGTTTACCCACGAATTGAAACGAACGCAATTAGAACCGTCGTGACTTGTTCCACTTGTAGCTCCGTTTCCTGATGTGCTTGTATTATATATCCACTTGTAACTCTGAGTAGTAGTAGTGCCTTCGCTGTTATCCCAGCAATCGGGAATTGAATTTGCTACTGTCAAATCGTTGAAATCTTCGATCCACGGGAATTCAGAAATTGAAACACATGGAGTTGTAACATTGATAGAAACGTATACGGTTTCCTCGCCGCCTTCGCACGCAGCCTTTACCCTCATCGTGTATGCAGTTGCTGGTTCGGTGCTGATGGTATATGTCGGTTCGGTTACATTCTCGACAACAGTCCAGTCGGCAGACGCAGACAACTTGTACTCGAAAGTCCAGTTGGTTGCATGATAGCCTTCCCATTCTACTGTAATACTACTAGATTCCAGTAATGTCACAACAAGGTCGGTCGGTGTCGGGCAGTTGGCTACTGTAGTAAATGTAGCTTCAACCCACGAACTATTATCATCGACAGAGCAATTAGCCCTTACGTAAACATGATATGTTGTTGTTTGTGTAAGGTCGGTAGCCGTATAGCTTGTTCCTGTCAAATCAACAGGTGTTGCCGAAGCCAGCTGGGTTGGAGTCAATGCTGTTGCCGAAACGATGATCTGCCATGCGTTAGCATCGCCACGTTCTGTCCAGGTTATATTTGCCGAGTTATTTGTCACATCGCTAACTACAACATTTGCAACAGAAGGACACGATACTTCGGCAACGCTGACATTGTCGATAGCGGCAGGAGCCTGTGTTCCGCCCGAAGCATTGTTTACCCAGTAGAACACAAGATTGTACATTCCTGCACTGTCAACACTTATAGTTCTTTGAACATCCTGCCATGTCGACTGCAGATTAAGTTTCATAGAACCATCAAGAGCAATCCATCTGCTAGGAACATTTGTTGTTGTAATACCAGTTGCACTGCCTGCAGTGAATGTCACATCGGCCGGGACAAGGAATGCTCGCATATAGTCATTTATTGACTCACCATTAGCCTTCCAGTTGAATGCAACTACATATTCTGATGCATGATCGAAATATATTGTCCTATATGCATAGACATAAGATGCAGAACTAACAGTGTATGTATTTGAAGTGCCATTGTTGTTCGATATGTACAATCCTGTTCCAGTATTGCCAGTAGCAGAGCCGATAACCCACTTGTTTGTCTGGGTTCCGTTTTGGAGCAACCAATCGGAATTCTCGACATCATTCTCGAAATCACATGTGTATGGCAATGTTGCCGGCACACGTTCTGTTGTAAACTGTACGCTGTTCGGCAACAGCGAAACTTCGGAACCACAATTTGCATTAATAGCGATTTCATAATGTGTATTAGGTTCGAGACCTGTAACAATATATGTAATCACATCTCCGTCAACCGTTACGTTTGCTGTTGCTTCATTAATTGTAACTGGAGCGGCTTCGTTTATAATTATATTCCACGATGTTTCCGACGAACCGCGAGTCCAAGTCAATGTTGCAGAATTGTATGTTACATTGCTTACCGAAGTATTAGTAACGGCAAGGCAATTATTGATTTCCTGGCATACCTGATCGGAAATTACCGATTCACTACCCTCACGGCATAAGGTCTTAAGCGAATAGCAATATGTTCCAGCATCAAGATTAGCATCAATGTACGAAGAAACTGACGCCGATAACGTGTCTACAGCCTCATTGTTCCTATATATTGCAACACTTGATAATGCAGACATATGATAAATTCTTATGTCATCAACATAGAAACAGTCATCATTGCTATTAAGCGAAGCATCCTTCTTGTATCTCCACTCAAAAAGATGTGTACCGGCAGGAACATCATAAACGAAATAACTGAAAGCGCCACTATTAATAATCCTACTGCCTTGCTGAACATTGTCGATATAGAATGTACCATAATCATAATCAGAAGTCAAACTAGTCTGTTCCGAAGAAACACGACCATAAAACGATATTGTTCCATTCGTAACATAATTTACACTAATCTTTACGGAAGATATTGAACTAGCAACATGATAATTTCCGCTCTTGATACTATATGTTCCGCCATGAGATGCAGCATTGGTTATTGTCCACGGGTATGTTGCATCGTTGATGTAGTTTATAGATCCATCACCAATAACATCATCTTCAAAATCTTCGATTAGATCATACTCGTCAACTGGCAAATTGTCTTGAACGTCCCATGAAAGCATAATATCATTGTCACCGACGAGCTCGGTTGTAATATTTGTTGGCGGAACACAATTTTCCCAGGTAGTGAACGAAGAGTTCAGCCATGCGCTATTGCCATTGTCGCATACCGTACGCACATACCAGTAGTAGGTAGTTTCGCCAACTACTGTAACGGTTGTCGACGTTGCGGCAAGCTGGGCATAATCTGCGGCTGCGAGATCTGCCTCGCTCATTGGAGTTGTAGAGATGAAGAAATCCCATGCCGAAGTCTGCTCGTGCGAGGACCACGAAAGGTCTACGGTTGTCAACGAAGTCTGTTCCGAAACCAGGCCAGAAGGAGCCGGGCAGGCTTCGAGGCTATATATTGACGTATAAAGCTGCTCGTCGCCATTTTCGGCGATTACCTTATATATAAAGGTAGTGTCGGTAGATGTCATATACCATGCAATAGTTGCCGGCAACTCTACGAAATCGTTGCCAACCTGCTGCAAAATATTCGCATAAGGACTATTGAGATTGATAACAGGAGTTATTGCATCACCGGCATTGTAACCGAGGCGAAGTTGTGCCGACATTGTATGAGCTTCGTTGTCGAGTGCGCATATAGCATCACCCTGTACTGTTGTCGCTGCATACGAAAGTATGGTATTGTCGGAAGACAAAATGCGGACATCAACATCATCAATACTTAAGAAATAGTTGCTACTACTACCGCCAACATACTTAAATACAATATACATTGATCCATTCTGCGATGGCGCTTCCTCGTAGAAGTTTACAGATGCTGATGTTATTGCAGTTGTCCTTTCAAACGATTTTACCTCTATGTAATTTGTTTCAATATCGTCGAGACTACTTGTCAGACCGACATGCAATGTTCCGTTATAGTCAGTTGTGCTTTCGTTCCTATACTTGAACTCAAGTTTTAAGTTTTCTATATTTTCCGAAAACTCAGGAAGGACAGCATACAAAGGTGTAGAGTTGCTCGACTTAAAGAACAAGCAATTTCCGCCTGCTGCATAAGGCGAATAACTTGTAAGGAATGCCATCGGGTATCCGCTGGTAGATGTTGTCATATTGACAAATGTCCAGCACGAAGGCAGTGTAATATTAGGATAACCTGTCGGATATGAGGTTGAAGTGGATATACCCGATGTATAACTATCAAAATCTTCGCTATAAGGCACCGATACCACATCACACATTGTAGAGAACGACACTACAGACCAGTCGGTATATGTACCATCGCCGCAATTTGCACGAATCATTACCTCGTATGGCGTATTCGAAGTCAATCCGGTAAGGCTTAACGGCTTTTCATCAGTATCGATGATGTCTCCACCATCTATCATATATTGCCATGCCGAAACTTCAGTTACATCGGTCCATGTTATAGTAGCCGAATTCGCAGTAATATCACGTACAGCAAGATGGTATGGAGCAACACATGCAGGCAGACTAGTAACATTGATGTCATCAATGTGAGCATATGCACTTGACGTTCCATGATACGAACGGAAAGCAATTGCTTCAGCATCGGCAGGAGCCTCGTTCATATATACTACATATTGCTGATAGCTTGTAGTGAGATTTGTAATACTCTCCACAGCGACGAATTCACCGTTTCTTATATAACCGACCTCAAAAAATTGAGGTTTTGTCGAATAATATCTTGCCGAGAACGAAACCTGCAATGCATTGACATTGTTCATTGGTGGCATTGCAATAATATTCTCAGGTGCATTACCGCTACTATAAGTATACATCCTCAACGACATTGCACCGCTATTGGCATAAGTGCTACCGCTATATACATATGGATAGGTATACGAAGCTGTCTGATATGGTACAAACCTACTCCAGCATTCTGGAATTTCATATTGTGCTATTGCATCGAAATTCTCGTTGTACTGACTTTCTGAATTTACCGTAATAGGATCGCAGGTTGTCGTAAATGTACATTCGGAGTAGTCGCTATACTCGCCATTTCCACATAATGCGCGGACATATACATGATAAGTTGTGCTACCAGAAAGACCAGTTATCCGATAAGCATTAGTATCAGCATCATAGACTACACCGTTTATCATTACCTGCCACTGAGTAGCATCGCCTTCGGTCTCCCATGTTACAGATGCTGCTGTGTTTGTTGCAGACGGAACAGTTACTTCGGATACATATCCGCAGGACGCCTGACGCAATACAACAAGATTGTCGATGTTCACATAATATGTTGACAAGCTCGAATAGGTACTTGTATACTCGAAAGCCAATCTTGCTCCTGTAGGAATAGTAGATTCGTTGGAAAGGTCGATAACATTATGCGTTAACGATGTAGACGAAGTCAACTGCTGCAAAGTACTGAAACCCACGCCCTCGATGTAATATCCGAACGACAATATACCATATGATGCCGAATTGAATTTGGTATCGAACTTTACTATTGCCTCGTTGAGGTTGCCAGCAAATTCTGGCATTATTACTACTGCAGCATTGGTAGAATTTGCATTTAACACAAGTCCATTACCGTTTATTGTACCAGATGTCGATACATGGGGAGCATAAGCTTGCGTTCCTCCGAACTCATAGTCCCAGCACATCGGCAACTCGCCTGCAACCGAATAAGTGGTAGCTGTGTATTCTTCAAAATTAGCAGTATATGGCATATCCAAGATGCCGCACTCGGTATTGAATACCTCCTTTTTCCATCCGCTCTCGTCACCGCTTACTGCATCACAAACAGCCTTAACGTATACATCATATGTGGTTGCGGCAGATAATCCCGACAAAACCAACGTCGTATCATTAGCGATTTGTTCGGTACCTTCCGTTTCGACATTAAAGCCAGCAACACCATACTTTACAATCCAAGAAGTTTCGGATGTTCCTGGGCTCCATGCTATAGTTGCGCCATCCATAGTCTCGTCAACAACCGTCAACCCTGATACTGGCAGACAAACATCGTGCGGATCTCCGATTACAAGCTTTATATTTGGCAAATATGTAGTCGCGGTTCCCGTAGCTGTACCTGGATGTTGAGCATAGGAAACATCGGAATCATTATTTCTGTAGATTACCCTATTGCTTACAGTAGTATACCTGTATGTTACCGAGTTATTATACGAATCCGGCAAAGTGTTCTTTACCACTACAACGACAAGACTTCCCGACCCATCATATACATAAGGCAAATCAAGCGTAAAGGTTTCCCAACCAATTACACCGCCAGCCGTATAGTCCGTCGAAGAATACACAAGTGTAAGGTCCGACATTGGCACCCAACTAGATGTTGTTACCGATGTCAAGTCCGTTGTACCCATGTATATTCTCAAATCCGAATAATGGACCGTATTTGTTGTACCAGAATACCAGGCAATAGAGCCTATTGTTCCTGCATGTCCGACTTCTTCGACTGTATAAAGCGACTGGTCCCATGATATTTTCCATAGGTTATGGAATGGTGTTGTACTTGCCAAAGTCGTTCCATTGCCAATAGTCACATCGATAGAACTCTCGGCGAACAGCGTCCTGAACGATGCGTTCACTACCGTACCAGGAGCGCCGGGGATGCATGAGCAGTCGGTGCAATACGGACGCACATAAACCGTATATGCGGTATTCAAAGTCAAGCCAGTTGCATGATACGACGGCTGATTGACGACCTCTGCATTTGTCCAGTCGGCAGTAGTCGATGTAACGCACACCTGCCATTGCGAATTGACAGTATCGGTCCATGCAATGTCAGCCGAAACGCCAGTCACATTACTTACAGTTAGCCCAGATGGGGCATAGCATGTCGTAAAGCTAGTCGAAACCCACGAACTCGACACAGTTTCGCTGCAGTTGGCTCTAACATAAACATAATAGGTTGTGCCCTGTGTCAAGCCCGTAAACGACTTTTGCGTTTCAGTTACCGTTGTTTCGTCGGTAGGTTCTGCATCGGGATCGGTAGTAATAAACACAGAATACGATGCCGCATCGTCGCCTCCACCATGGATCCACGAAACAAAAGCGGTATACCTAGTTACAGCACTTACGGCAAGGTCAGTTGGTGCCAAACAGTTTGATATTGTTCCTGTAAACACAACATTATCAAGATTCGAAGCACAACTTGCCGACTCTGCACCGCTCATTGTAAGTTTCAGCCATACTTCAGCCTTGCCGTTCAATGCAGCAACCGACGAAAAGTCGGCCGTCATAGTCTCGAACGCCGTCGAGACAAATCCTGTTACTGCAGTTGATGCAGGTGCATCAATAAAATCGACGCCATTCATACTATACGACCATGTGTAATTGGGATAACCAGCAGCCATATTTGGATGACACCTAAGGTCGTAAGACACACCAATATTTACATACGGCATAGTAGAAATCTTGAAAATGGCTGAACCTCCATTAATTCCAGATATCTGCAATGATTTTGTATTGTCCGTATCGTCACACAAGACAGTGTTTGGACTATTTGACCCACTCACCGACACACTACCTTCAGACGAAAAATCACAATCCGAAGCTAGAATTGAACTTGAGACACAAGTAACATCGGTAACATTCTGCGGAAATTTCCACACTGCAATGTTTTCCTGCGCTAACAGCCTATCACCTAGTGATATAAGCAACCATAACGTGGCAAAAGCCGTCAATAGAAATTTCTTCATAGCCATCATTTTTTAATTTATAAATACCCGCATCCACAACAAACACATCTAACATCCTACAGCTGCAGACACAGATGACCTTTCATAATTTTTTCTTGTCTCAAAATTAAAAAAAATTTAACAACAAGTAGTATATCCGCAGGCCGATTATATTAACAACACCCACAGACAGACTAACCATTGTCTTTTAAATACATAACACAATGAGCCAGACGGCACAAAAATGCACGTCCAGAAAACGACAGCAAATACACTCTTTGGGACTACTTTTTTCTTTTTCTTTTAGCCTTGTCCTTAAGGCCTCCAGAATTGGTTTTCTGCCTCTTTGCACTGCGTTCGTGGAAGGCTCCTCCAGAATTTTTCAACGATGGTGCCTTGAGGTAAATCTTGTGCGCGGCAACAGGTTTTTCCTCCTCGAGCAACAGATTCGACACCTCAACGCCTTCGGGAAGCTCCAGCTCGGCAACATTTTCTCCGGCTATTGCGCGCACAGCTGCATACCGTTCCTCCTCGTATGGTGCAACCATCAGCAGCGACACGCCATCCTTGTCGGCACGACCTGTACGGCCAATGCGATGTATATAGTCGATAGGATTCTCGGGAGGCGACATGTTTATGACATGCGAAATATCTGTAAAGTCGATGCCCCTTGCCACCACATCGGTAGCTATCAGTATATTGAACACGCCTTCCTCGAAACGTTTCACTGCATTGAAACGATAGTTCTGCGACTTGTTGGAGTGCGTCACTCCTACCCTTTCGGGAAAACGTGCATCGAGACGGTCAAAAAGCATATCGGCCTGCCTCTTGCTCTCGGCAAAAATAAGCACCTTGGGATATTCCCCGGCGTCGGAAAGAACTGTAGTGAGGAAATTGACCTTTGTATTGAAGTTGGGTAACATATACACGCGCTGCTCGATCTTCTCTATCGGTGTGCATCTACGGGTAACCTCAATAGTTTCGGGACTACGGAAATGCTTATGTATAAATGCATTGACCTCATCGGTAAGAGTCGACGAGAACATCATCGACTGACGCTTTTGCGGCAACATCTCGAAAATCTGCTCCAACTGCGGACGGAAACCAAGGCTCAGCATCTCGTCGACCTCATCGATTACAAGTTTCTTTACCGAAGCAAAACGCAAAACACCGGTAACTGCAATGTCGTAAATACGGCCTGGGGTTCCAATCAGAATGTCACATCCGTCGGAATAAATATTGTCCTTCTGGGTGTTGATATTTGCACCTCCGTATACGCATTTTATGCGGAAACTCTTGTACTTTGCAAGTTTCTCTGCCTCATCGCGTACTTGTACAGCAAGTTCGCGAGTAGGGACCAGCACCAGCACACGCGGGTTTTTCTGTGTTGAGAACTCCAACGAATTAAGTATCGGCAAAAGATATGCGAAGGTCTTTCCCGTACCTGTCTGTGCCACACCAATCACATCGACGCCAGCCGCTATTCGTGGAAAACATTTTTCCTGGATGGGCGTAGGTTCAACAATATCAATGTCTTCGAGAGCATTTACGAGCTGTTTGGATATGCGGAGTTCATCAAAATTCATAAGTCGCGAAAATTTGCTGCAAAAATAAGGAATAATTCAAAAGGTCAAAGATTTATTTCTAGACCCCGATCATTCAAACTACTTAAAACAAAATCCATTAGGGATTATTCCGACAGTAAACTTGTCGATTTGTTCGCCTGCGGCATTCAGCCTGTAAACCACTCCCGACTGCATATAGTCAACCGCATCGGCAACATACACATCCGAATTTACAGGGTCAACACCAAGTCCATAGTATAAGCGGCCACCAGGATTACTAAAGAAAACATCGCCTGCTATATTGTCAGAATCAACCTGGAACCTGTAAATATGGTTGTTGCAGTAATAAATTGTATCTCCAGTGGCATTAATGGTGATTTCGGATGGATAATCGCCTACTGAGAACTCAAACGTACGTTCTACAGTCTGTGTTGCTGCGTCAATTTTCACAAGTCCTGGCGTACCATAATATTCGGAACCTTGATAGCCGCCATCGCAGAGAACCCAAATCTTGCCATTACGGTCGATAACCATACGATGCGGCTGCTTCAAGACCTCTATCTGCGACACAAGTTCATCGTTATTTGCATTAATGACAAGAATCTTGTCGTCGTACGACCAGCTGTTTACAAACACATACGAGCCATAGGCAAGCATCTGCTCCGACGAATGCCGATAGTATTCGCCCGATCCGTCGTTGATATCTATCGTCTTGTCAACCATACAGGTCATCGGGTTTACGACGTATATGCTTCGCGAATACATATCGGAAACATAGGCCTTTGTAGGCGACACAAAACACATAAATCTTGGCGACGTAAGACCGGTAATCTTGTTTACATACTTGAAAGTATTGTTGCTTATCGCGTATATTTTCCCGCTATTGTTCACCACAAGGTAGGCAAGAGTGTCGTTTATCGTAACGCTTTGCAACACATCGCCCAGAGGTATGCCATTTGCACGGTAGAAAACCTGATTCTCAACCGTACGCTTCTTGCTGTCGTAATACGACAACGAGGCATTTCCGTACATAAAATTGCCTTCGCAGGGGATAAAAACGCCATAATTGCGGACAACATTTCCAGTGTCGGTAGAAATTGTATCTACATCGTGAGAAATGTCAAAGGCCGTAATAGGCGCCATATCGTCCTTCATGCAGGAAGAGAAGAAAACAAAGAAGATGATGATTAATAATGGACAACCTGTGGCGACGCGCCGTGGCACGTCGCTACAATTGTTCAATTTAATATTTTTCCAAAACTTCATCATCTATAACTAACGCTAATCTGGAATGCAAAATTAATTCTTGGCATCGGTTGCCACAATACCGAACGGTAAGATTCGTTAAAAAGATTATTAATCTTAAAATTCAGATCGATGGCAAAATCGGAAACAACAAATTCCTTGCCCAATCCGATGTCGCTCATAAAATACGGATAAATCGACACCAGCACACCGGTTTCCTCGGCAGAAGTGGTAAACCTTTCGCTAAAATAGTTCCACTGGTAGAAGAAATAAAATCCGTATGCCGAAATCCTTCCGAAAATGTTTGCCGAATGCAAAGGAATGTATGCCAACTGCTTGCCTATGGACATGTCGTTTTCGCTACGCGGTGTCGAAAGGTTTGTCGAATGCGTGTAGGCATAGTTAGCTGTAAGTGAAATCAGGCACGAATCGTGAAATTCGAACGAAGTGTTCAACTTTGCATCGGCGCCGTAGGCGACAACCTTTTCAAGATTTATCGGTTGCCAGTAGCCACGATTTGTCGGGCACCACATTATCCAGTTTTTCACATGGCTGTAGTTTGCTCCAGCCTCCGCCGAAATCGAGAAACGACCGTCCAAACTGTTGTACTTCTTGCCAAACGAAATGTCGGCCACATACGCGGTTTCGGGGACAAGGTTGGGATTTCCGCCCGGCACATAGAACAAGTCGTTGAGTGTAGGCACCGAATAGTTCTTCGACAACGACGACCTTATAAACCAGCGATAGCGGAAATTGTACTCAAGGAAAAGCGACGGCAAGAACGGACAAACGCTCTTATCGTAAAATTCCTGCCTCAATGTAACGCCACAGCGGAATCGCTTGAACGGCTCTCCAAACAGCGAAACCAGCGCGCCATAGTCGTGACGAACAGTATCGTAGCCGTTACGCGTAATGGAATCGTACGACGCCACAGTGTGGAAATTATACTTCACCCGGGCCGAGATTTCAAGCCTGTCGTTGAAAGCATACGAGTAATTTGCAGTGGTATATAGCGAATTAGCCTTTGTGTCGGAATTGACAATCTTGTAGAATCCCACACCGCTAATGTAACTTTGCGAAAGGTAATTTTGCAACTGATAATTGTCGCCGACAGAAATGTCGAGTTTCGACTTGTCGGTGTAAAGCCTGTACGACAGCGACGACACAAAGCTATTGCCGTCCTGACGGTTCTTGTTGTTTAGCAAACCGCTTTCGTTGGTGGTAAGCCCCGGCACACCTCGGTCGTAGTTCTGCCACCAGAACTTTAGCGACAGGAACGACCTTTCGGTGGTGCGAAAATACAATTCCTGAATTGCACCCATCATACGGTAGTCGGCATTTTCGCGTTTCTGCACGCCACCACCAGCAATGTCGCTGTTCTTGAACTTAAAGTCGTTACGAGAACGGGTATCGTAGAACTTGGTCACCGACTGGAACTTTTCGGTTCCGGCACGCACCTGCGCCATATTGTCGAAAGTATGGAAACTTGCCACCGACGAAACAATCTTT
Source organism: Bacteroidales bacterium (assembly GCA_017617125.1). GTDB lineage: Bacteria > Bacteroidota > Bacteroidia > Bacteroidales > ML635J-15 > Bact-19. The sequence continues at coordinate 5,359 of JAFZWY010000030.1, read as the reverse complement.
GCCGACACACCGTGGTTCCACATCGGACGGGTATTTATCTCTACTACACCACCGATTGCCGTTTCTGACTTCTGCATCGAAGCAGAACCACAGAAAACGTTCACCTCGTCGGCAATCGACATCGGCACAAGCGACATGTCAACCATGCCGAGCATAGGCGAACTGAGGCTTACATTATTCCACGAAACCTTTGTGTGTGAAGCTGTTGTACCACGAAACGAAGCCGTAGAAAGCGAACCTCGTCCGTATGTTTTCACAAATACCGAAGTATTTTCCGACAGCACTTCCGACAGCGAACTCAACTCCTTGACCTTGAGAATCATCTTGTCGAGTTTTACAACCGAAGTGCCAGTTTCTAGCATTTCGCGGTGCTCGATAATTTCAACATCGGGCAAAGTTACGGTGTCGGATTGCGAAAAAGCCAATGAAGAAGACAATATAAACAGCAAAAGGAAGAGAAGCGCAAAACATTTTTCTTCCTTCAGACATAAAATCTGTTTAATCTGTCCTATCATTGCATAATTTCAATCTTTTTTACTACGCGGCAGTCGTCAAACACAAAAGCCACGAAATATATTCCAGACTCAATATCTGAAATATCCATTGCAAAGGAAGTGCTTTTTTCCGAATTGCACAACACCTTCTGCCCCATCAAATTATATATTTCAACCGAAAAATCCCTATCCGACGACAAATTTACAAAGCCGCTTGTTGGATTCGGGTAAACGTCAGACGTTGCAAACACATTGCTTTCGACCGAATTAAGCGAATGAATAACACCAACAGCATCAAGGTCGAAACCGCACGAATGGAAAGGCGTCGGGAACGGGTCGTTGATAATATTTCCCTCCGAATCGTAAGTGCCGTATTGAGGATCGATAGAGCCTACAACATCAATAAGCCTAACGTGAGTAATGTTGTTGACATCGAGGTTGGGTTCGTTGGCAAGTTCTTCCAAATCGAAAGGATAGCCGTAGAAAACTGGGAAAACGCCAGCCAAGTTTGTCAGCAAATTGGAATTTTCGTAGCCGAAAGTCCCAACCTGTTCAGTGGTTTGCACATGTGACACAGCCGGAAATCTCACGAAATCCTCTCCATTGCTGCTAACTTCCACAAAAGCCAATTCGTAGAAAACAATAGAATCCTGGTTGGGAACAGCGTCTGGAATCAAAGCATTTTCAAACACAGCGAAATCATGACCCGCACCGTTTACTATCGGGCTATCGAACTGCAAAGTTATGCTGCCTCCATCACCGAGACTTATATACTGACCATTCGCCTTACCCAAGCAATTTGCAGTAGTACCATAAAAAGCATGGTTGGAAGTCGTTCCCGAAAAATTGTCGGTATATGTAAACGTAGTATCTGAAATTTTCACATATCCACGTACCACTTCTGCCGAAGTAGCCCAAGCTACAAACGCCGACGAGTCCTTATACATTGCCAACGGATTAGACAAGTTCTGTGCCTGAATAGAAACAGACAGCAACACACAAACGGCAAGCAATAAATTTCTCATATCTCACAAAGTTTCAATTTTTGAGTGGCGGACAAAAGTCCGCCACCAAAAACCTTCTGTACAAACATTACCTATTATTAATAATCTTGCAAACTACCATGCCCTTTTCGGTGCGAGCTGAAACGATGAGCATTCCGCGGTTTTCAACCGGCATCGAAACCGAATTGTCGTTTGCCGAAACATTCTTTACAAGGCGGCCTGCCATATCGTAAACGCAAACGTCAAGTATGCGGCATTCGCAGTTGAGGTTGAGAATTCCTGCAGCGTCAAAGTATGCATCAATCGAAAGAGCTTCTGCAAAGTTAGTGTCAACATAAACAGGACCTGGATTCAGTGCACCGAAATCGTCCATGCAGAAATATGTTGGAGTATTTATGCCCCAGCCACCAGCAGTATCATTACCAACTGCCTCGAAGTACAAGCTATCTGCATTTGCAATCCACGAAAGGTCAACGAAAGTCCATTCGTCCATCTTATAAGTTCTATCTTCACGGAAATCAGCCATAACGATTTCGCGGTTAGCAATTTCGTTTTCACCTGCAAATGCAGTAACCTTTACCGAATAGTAGAAGTGGTTTTCAGCGAATGAAACATTTTCATCGTCAACATACTTTGAAACGTATGTCGGCAAGCAGAAATAAGCACCGCGGTTTGTAAAATCAACCGAATGCTCAGTGTCAATCTTTACGCCAGATGTACCATACCAACCCATATAACATGTTGCATAGTTATCGGAGTCGTCGTTGCCGCTACCTGCGATTGCCGAAAGGTTGCTGTAGCCGTATGTATCGGCATCAGTTCCATTGGTATAAGCAAAACCTTCCCAGTAAGCCCAATCTTCATCATAATAGCTGTATAATGTCAAATATGAACTGCTGAATGAGCCGTATTCATCGGTGCTGTACCAATATGAATTTGGTTCGAGCTCTAATTCTTCGAAATCAACAATTTCAGTATAGTTTATTACTGGATTTGGATTTTCTGCACCAAAGTTATCCATGCAGAAATACAATGGAGTATTTATTCCGTAACCACCAGCTGTATCATTACTCATAGCAGTAAAATACAAGCTGTCGGCATTTGCTATCCACGAAAAGTCAACGTATGTCCAGTCGTCCATCATATAAGAATGTCCTTCAGTGAAGTCAGCCATCATTATTTCGCGTTCATCTACCAATGTTCCGTTTGCGTATGCACTAGCTTTCACCTTGAAATAGAACTGATGCGAAGCATAGTAATATTCGGATGCGTTTCCTACAACATACTTTTTCAGGAGAACTGGCATACAGAAATATGCACCACGGTTTTCAAAATTTCCACAATGTTCCCTGTCAATTTTCACACCGCTCATATTGTACCAACCCATGTATGAAGTTACATAATTCTCAGAATTGTCAGCGCCATGACCAACACAACTTGAAAGATTGCTCGAACTATTAGTTTCCGTATCAGTACCATTTGTGTAAGCGAAACCTTCCCAATAACCCCAGTCAGCCATATAATAGTTGTATAATGTCATATACGAGCTCTGGAAAGTGCTTCCATCCTCAGCATCGGCATCACCAATCCACGATGAATTTGGACTCAAAGTCAAATCTTCGAAATCAACAATTTCAGTATAGTTTATTATACTAGGATCCTGAGCGCCGAAGTCGTCCATACAGAAATAATAAGGTGTCATACCATCATCAGTAACAGCTTCAAAATACAGGCTGTCTGCACCATCAATCCATGAAAGGTCAACGTATGTCCAGTCGTCCATCTTATAGGTTAAGTCTCCCCTGAAGTCTGCCATCACAACGTCACGATTCTCAAGTTCTGTACCATCTGCGTATGCAGTAATCTTTACAGAAAAATAAGAGTGATTTGCTATAAAGTTAGAATATGCACCTTCCACATTATCAACATAGCCTGATACGTATGTAGGCAAGCAGAAATAAGCGCCACGGTTCTCAAAACTACCGGAATTCGCAGTATTGATCTTTATACCTGCCTTATCATACCAACCCATATAACAGGTTACATAATTTGCAGAGTTAGCATTTCCGTGTCCAGCAACAGCTGAATTATTGGTATACCCGTAAGTCTCGGAATCAGTTCCGTTTGTATATGCGAAACCTTCCCAGTAGTTCCATTCAGAAATGTTAATGTTGTATAGTGTCAAATAAGAACTGGTAAAGCTGCTTCCGTCACCATCTTCAGGTCCCGGAACACCAGTCCACGCAGAATTAGGAGCAAGTTCCAAATCCTCGAAATCAACAACTTGCGCAAAGCAAGCAAAAGTGCACATAAGTGCTACGACCATTAGTACAGTCTTCTTCATAAACTTAAAAATTTAAAATTAATAAATAAAGAACATTGACTGTCAAAACGCATAGTTACGGGAAAAACAAGTGTTTTTGTCAGGCTCTATCTCCCGAAAGCCATAAATTTTGACTGCAAAAGGCAGGTCTTCTGACTTGTTCCGAACTGTGCGCCTTCCCATAGCCGTGAGGGCTACAGTGACATGTTGCGCAGTCCATAAAAGGAACTTACAGCAGCGGGTACTGTGCGTGAATCTCACACGCTTCCCTTAACCGTTTGCGCCGCAAAAGTAGTAAAATTATTTCGCACGGCAAATCACAATTCCGATGTTTTTTAGCACACAATACGAAGTAAATCTGACACACACATTCCCAATTCAAACAAATCGTAAATCGTAATTCTAAAATCGTAAATATAATTGTATTTTTGCAACTCGAAAACAACGCAGTATGGACAAGAACACAAAGAACTCAAAATACAAGTTCGACTACGACGAAGTAGCCGGCATTATCCACGTAACAAACCTTGAAACTGGCGAAGAGTACGACCTTTTGAAAGAAGACACAGGCTGGTACGACCCAGATTACGAATTCAGCGTATAAATAAATCCGTGGTGCGATTTTGACTCAATTATGATACCATTGTGCCAAAACAAAAATCACAAGCATTTAATTTTCAAACACTTGTGATTTGCATTTCGTAGCCCGACCGGGAATACTTAATTGTTATACAAACCAAACCGCATTTTACATAACTATTTGATTTGCAATACTTTTACTCTCTATATCATTGCAAAATATTATACCAATTTTCGATTATTTTCAATTCGGTGGTGCGATGGTGGTGCGATATTTCAATATATTTTATTATATTTGCACTGATATTAACTCATTGATTATGGCAAAAATAACTCTTTATGTTAGATCCAGTCAGAATACTGGTGTTATCAATCTAAGGTTTAGATTGAGGGATGGTCGCGCCACCCAATTTTTTCATCCTTCGAATATCGAGGCAGATGTTAATGACTTAAAAAAGTTGACACCGGAAGGCAAACCCAAGCCTGGTGTCAGAGTTTACAACAAAGAATTAGTCAGCAAGATAGAAGCCGAGTCGAAGTTGCTGCTTGACGCATACAATGGAATTTTGGAGGACAATCTTGTTCCAAACATTGACCTCATCGAAGAAAGGATAATCGCAATTAAGAATCCTGTCAAGAAAGTTCGTCAAAAGGAACTTACATTGTTGGAACGCTTCACGAAGTACATTGATGAAGCTGTTAACCTCAACATCATACAGGAATCAAGGCAAAAGAAGTACAAAACTTTATATGCTGATCTGGAAAGGTTTCTTACGATTTATGGCAAAATTGAGTATGTCGCTACTGAGTTTACGCCCGATGATGTACTGGCGTTCAAGTCGTTTATTACCGATGAATATTTGCTTGTGCCTAAGCACAAGAGGATTTATGCAGGGTTGCCGTCAAATGTTGTGCCTAAGCAAAAGCGCAGTCAAAATACCGTAGTGACTATGCTCAAG
>JAFZWY010000029.1 GCA_017617125.1 Bacteroidales bacterium | reverse complement strand
TGAATTTATGCACAATCAGCGCGAAGTGAAAATGAAAACTTATAAAAAGGAAAATAAAAATACACTGTCGGATATCCGACAGTGTATTTAATTGTATCTTTGTCCCGTAAAAACCTGTAACGGTTATTTAGGACTAGTCACGATAACATTATTCTTTAATGTTCGGCTGTTCAAGGCCATAACCTTTTTTCTTGTCAACAGCCTTAAGGTATATCGAAATAAGCAATGCAGCAATACCAAGTGCAGCAAGCATGATAAGAGCCCAAGTGTAGTCAAGCTCATGAGCAGCTGTACCTTCAGCGTTGGTTCCGTTGAGAACCAAACCGATAAGAGCTGGGAACAAACCAAGACCTATATTCTGAATCCAGAATATTGCAGCGTAAGCCGAACCGATAATCTTTTCGTCAACCAACTTTGGAACGCTTGGCCACAAAGCAGCAGGTACCAACGAGAACGAAGCTCCGAGTACGAGGATGGTTACGTAAGCGATTATAGTACCACCAACTGCGCTACCCTTGAACATCGGAAGGATGAAAGCGAAAGTAAGGTGGCAGATTACGAGCAATATAGAACCGAGCATAAGCATTGTTGCAGCCTTACCCTTATGGTCAACATAGTTACCAAGTATAGGAGTGATTGCTACAGCCAACAATGGGAATACTGCGAAAATGGTCTCAGCAGTACCTCTCATGTAACCCATGTAGCAGTAAACTATCAATGCGATAACAGCGAATCCCATCAAACCGAACTTCAAACCTTTTTTCTTTGAGAAGTTACTTGCAAATGAGCAGATAGCCACAATCAACATTATAATATACTGAACGATTGTTACAGATATCGGGAATGCCTCTGTACTACCGCCCCAATATGTACTTGCATCTGCGGGGTTCAAAGTAAGGTTGCACTGAAGCATATTAACAGCATATTTCTGGAATGGGAAGATTGCCGAGTAGTAAAGTACGCAAAGCAAAGCTACTAGCCAGAAGCCTAAGCTTGTGAAAATCTTACCCAAATCTTTAAACTTAAACGGATCGTCCTTTTCTTCTGCTTCACCAGTCTGAGCATCAAGTTTCTTATCCATGAAGAAATATACAATGAACATCATCAAGGCAATGCAAAGCAGTACAACACCGAATTTTACAGCGTTATCTACATGAATTTCGCCACCGAGTTTTGCAAAATACGGTGAGAAAATCATACAGGTTGCAACACCGAGACGTGCAAGAGCCATTTCCGAACCCATAGCCAAAGCTGTTTCGCGGCCCTTGAACCATTTTACAATACCACGGCTTACAGTAATACCAGCCATTTCACAACCGCAACCGAAAAGCATGAAGCCTATTGCAGCAAGTTTTGCAGATGCCGGCATACCTTCAGCAAACGGGAAGATAGTACCTATAATAGGAAATTCGCCATCCCAGTTAAGATGATTGGTGAACCACTCTTCAAGACCGGTACCGATAAAGCTCTCGCTAACAGCATAGTACTTTATGAAACCACCTATCAACATTACAGCACCCGAAAGTACAGCAGTGAAACGTACACCCATCTTGTCGAGGATGATACCAGCAAAAATGAGGAAAAATACATATACGTTGAGGAAAACCTCAGCTCCCTGCATTCTGCCAAACGAAGCACTGTCCCAACCACGGGTGTCCTGCATCAAGTCCTTAATCGGCGACAATATGTCCATAAAGATGTATGAACAGAACATCGCCAGAGCCAACAACAGCAATGCAAGCCAGCGCATGGTCGCATTGTCTCTCAATGTAAGTTTTTCTGACATATCTATTTTCTATTTAAAATTATCTGACCGCAAATTTACTAAAAAATCCTCTCGCCAATCATTTTTTTCAAAAATGTTGAATGTAACATTTATTAATCCACTATATATCAATAATATAATCACCACAAATCATTAAAATCACACCATACAATCGCAAGGCCTTGCGTCTCAACAATCTCAAAAAATTGTTGAAAACTTTTTGTCAATCATTCTATTAAAACATTAACTTTGCCTACGATAAAAACACATACGAAATGAACAACGCAAGAAAAATTGGCGAAGATTTGTACTGGATTGGTGCAAGCGACCGCAGAATAAACCTATTTGAAAACATAATGCCAGTTCCTGAAGGTGTATCTTACAACGCATACGTCCTGAAGGATGAAAAGAATGTGCTGATTGACACATCCGACAACTCCATTTCGGATCAATTCTTCGAGAATCTATATTCGCTGGTTGGCGACAACGAAAAACTCGACTATATAATTGTAAATCACGTAGAACCAGACCATAGTTCGTTGCTTTGCCGCGTGGCATACGAATACCCCGAAGCAAAAATCATCTGCAGTGCTCAGGCACAAAAGATGATTCTGCAGTTCTTCGACTGCATTGCCGCCGAACGCTTCATCACCGTAAAGGAAGGCGACAAGATGAGTTTCGGCAAGCACGAGTTCACCTTCTGCACAGCTCCTATGGTTCACTGGCCAGAAGTAATTGTAAGCTACGACATTACCACCAAGACATTGTTCTCAGCCGATGCATTTGGAACTTTCAAGGCACTCAACGGCAACCTTTTTGCCGATGAAGTCAACTTCGACCGCGACTGGCTTGACGAAGCTCGCCGCTACTACACCAACATCGTAGGCAAATACGGTGTTCAAGTACAAAACCTATTGAAAAAGGCATCTATACTCGAAATCAACATGATATGCCCGCTTCACGGACCAATCTGGCGCGAAAACATCGGCTATTTTGTCGACAAGTACGACAAATGGAGCCGCTACGAAGCCGAAGACGACACCATATTAATAATATACGGCTCGCTGTACGGACACACCGAATCGGCAGCAAACGTAGTTGCATCGCGCCTTGCCGAAGCAGGACAGAAAAACATTGCAATGTACGACGCATCGGTTACCCACCCGTCATATCTGCTTTCCGAAGCCTTCAGGTGCCGCAGGATAGTAATCCTCTCCTCCACCTACAATGCCGAGATTTACACGCCAGTAAAGATTTTCATCGACGAGATGAAATCGCACAACCTGCAGAACCGAGTTTTCGCCATTGCCGAAAACGGCACATGGGCGCCGACCGCAGGCAAGCAGATGCGTGAAATGCTGGCATTCAACAACAATGTCATCACCGACAACACGTTGACAATCAAGTCGGCACTGCGTGAAGACCAGTCGGACAGCGTTGACAAGTTTGTAAGTGAAATTTTAAGCAAATAGATTATTAACCAAAAACTTAAGTGATATGAAAAAGTATGTATGCACAATTTGCAAGCACGTTTACGACCCAGCAGTAGGTGATCCGGAACACGGAATAGCACCAGGAACCGCATTCGAAGACCTTCCAGACGACTGGACTTGCCCACTCTGTGGTGTTGGAAAAGAAGATTTTGAAGAAGAATAAACTTTAAAAACTTTAGAATGAAAACAAGGCGTAATCGGGAATGGTTGCGCCTTGTTTCATGTTGTGTGATTGAGAATTATATAAGAACAATTATTTATCACAAAATCTCCAAAACTTATTCTTGTTTTATAAATAAAATTTGTTTAAATTTGCACCTTGTCATAATAAAAAAGAGAGAAGCAAATGGGCGACGCACTATATAATATCGAATACGGACTGTTCGTAATAACAGCACGCGAAGGCGAAAAGGACAACGGATGCATAAGCAACTCGGTAATACAGGTTTCAAGCGCAAGCCCACAGACCATCGCCGTAAGCATGAACAAGAAGAACTTCACACACGACATGATTCTGAGAACCAACTTGTTGAATGTCTCAATCCTGACAAAGGAAGTTCCGATGAATGTAATAAGCCATTTCGGATTCCAGAGTGGTCGCGATGTGAACAAATTTGAGAAATGCGATGCTGTACGCCGTAGCGAAAACGGACTGTACTACATTCCCAAATACACAAACGCCTTCATTTCTGGCGCAGTAAAATCGGTAGTTGACTGTGGCACACACAGCATCTTTATTGCCGAAATCACCGAAAAGCAGGTTTTGTCGGAAGTAGAATCGGTAACATATTCGTACTACCAGAAAAACATCAAACCCAAGCCAGAACCATCGGTAAAGGTCGGCTGGAGATGCAAGGTTTGCGGTTATGTTTATGAAGGCGAGGAACTTCCTGCAGATTTCATCTGTCCGTGGTGCAAACATGGTGCTGCAGACTTTGAAAAAATAACAATAGAATAGTAACAATTAAAATAGAAAGGAAAATATCATGAACAAAAAAGTTTCAGAATTAATCAACACACAGATAAACAAGGAATTGTACTCTGGATACCTTTACCTTGACATGTCGAACTTCTTCGAATCAAAGGGTCTTGCTGGTTTCGCAAACTGGTACAAGGTTCAGGCTCAGGAAGAACGCGACCACGCAATGTTGTTCTACCAGTACCTCCACAACAACGGTGAAAAAGTTAAATTGCTTGCAATTGACCAGCCGGACAAGAAGTACAAGACTTTCATGGATCCGCTGAAGGAAGCTTTGAAACACGAAAAGTATGTTACCTCGCTCATCGACAACATCTACGCTGAAGCTGCAAAGGCAAAGGACTACAGAACAATGGAACTTCTCCAGTGGTTCATCAAGGAACAGGGCGAAGAAGAAAAGAACGCTAACGACCTTATCAGCAAGATGGAACTTTTCGGCGGTGATGCTCGCGCATTGTATATGCTCGACCAGGAACTCGCTGGCAGAACCTATAACACTCCATCATTAGTACTCGACTAAAACAGCAGGAAATGATTTTCAACATAGCAATACCTACAAGGGAAGGCGACATGGTTGACGAACACTTCGGACACTGCGAATATTTCACAATATTCAAGGTTGACGATGAAACAAAGACCATAATCAGCAAGGAAAAACTCGATTCGCCCGAAGGTTGCGGATGCAAGTCCAACATTATCCACACTTTCCTCGAGAAGGAAATAGATGTGATGCTTGCAGGCGGAATCGGCGGAGGCGCAGTAGCAATGCTCGAATCGAGCGGAATCGGCGTTTTCAACGGATGCTGCGGTCCGACAAGCGAAGTCGTGCTCAACTTCCTCAATGGTAAAATTTACGCGCAAGGTGAATGTTGCAGCCACCACCACGACGGTTGTGAACACAGCTGCGACCACCACCATTGCAATTAAAAACGAATAATAACTAATAAAAAACAAATAGACGATGAAGAAAAAATTTGTATGCCCAGTTTGTGGTTACGTTTATGAAGGCGAAAATATGCCTGAAGATTTTGTATGCCCAGTTTGCAAGGTTCCTGGAAGCAAGTTCAAGGAAATGCAGGCAGACGCTCCATTGGCAGCAGAACACGTTTTTGGTGTTGGCATGAATCTCGACGCTTGCTCACCAGAAGACAAGCAATATATTATTGAACAGTTGAAGGCTAACTTCACAGGTGAATGCTCAGAAGTTGGTATGTACCTCTGCATGGCTAGAATAGCTCACCGCGAAGGTTATCCAGAAATCGGTCTTTACTGGGAAAAGGCAGCTTTCGAAGAGGCAGAACATGCAGCTAAGTTTGCTGAATTGCTCGGTTCTGAATGCGATCCAAACATGACCGCTTCGACTGAAAAGAACCTGAAGTGGAGAATCGACTGCGAATATGGAGCAACCGCAGGTAAGTTCGAATTGGCAAAGTGCGCAAAGAAGAACAACCTCGACGCTATCCACGACACTGTTCACGAAATGGCTCGCGACGAAGCTCGTCACGGCAAGGCTTTCGAAGGTCTCTACAACAGATACTTCAAGAAGAAATAATCAAGCCTACAGGCAATAAAAAAAGCGGACAATCGTCCGCTTTTTTTTGTTTACATATATCAAACTTACCAAATTTTTGCCCATTCAGACTCAGGAATGTACATTGCATCGCCTTCCTTAATTCCGAAAGCCTTGTGGAAATCACCAATACCGATGAGCTGTCCGTTTACTCTCCACTTGCCGAGCGAATGAACATCTTCCTTTGTACGACGGATGATTTCCTCGTCGCGGATATTGTTTGCCCAAACCTTTGCATAAGAGAGGTAGAAGCGCTGTTCTGGAGTGAAACCATTGATTGTCGGCTGTTCCTTGCCTTCCGAAGCCTTCTTGAATGCATCGAACGAAATCTTCAATCCTCCGTAGTCGGCAATGTTTTCGCCAAGCGAATATTCGCCGTTTGCGTGCAAGGTGTCGATAACAACTATTGAGTTATATCTGTCGATCAGCACTTTTGCTCTTTCGGTAAACTTAGCGGCATCTTCATCAGTCCACCAGCAGGCAAGATTTCCATCCTTGTCATAGTTACGGCCTTGATCGTCGAATCCGTGAGTCATCTCATGTCCTATAACAACACCGATTGCGCCATAGTTTACAGCATCGTCGGCATCCATATAGAAGAATGGTGGCTGAAGAATACCAGCCGGGAAGCAGATTTCGTTGGTGCTTGGATTGTAATATGCATTTACAGTCTGCGGAGTCATACCCCACTCTTCCTTATCAACCGGCTTGCCAATCTTGCTAACCATGTCGTCGAATTCAAACTCGTTGCATCTTACAACATTAGCATAGAACGAATCTTCCTTCAACTGAAGTTTCGAATAATCTTTCCACTTGTCGGGATAACCGATTTTTACGGTAATTGCAGCAAGTTTCTCCAATGCCTTAGCCTTGGTTTCTTCGCTCATCCAGTCGAGGTTCTTGATTCTTTCACCGAAAGCCGAACGTAAATTTTCAACCAAAGTTACCATACGTTCCTTTGCCTCAGGCGGGAAATACTTCTGTACAAAGATTTCACCAACACATTCGCCAAGATTGCCGTTTACAACCCTTACAACGCGTTTCCATCTGTCCATCTGAACAGGAACGCCCGACAAAGTCTTGCCGTAGAACTCAAAGTTCTGCTTGTTGAGGTCTTCGCTCAAATAAGAAGCCGATGAATTAACAACATTCCACTTCAAATACTGCTTGAGGTTGTCGAGAGACTGCTTTCCAATTATATCTGAAACACCTGCCAAGAATAAAGGCTGACAAACATTGAAGTTTTCCTTTACTGTTATACCCTGAATTTCGAAATATTTTGCAATGTCGAAGTTTGGTGACTTAGCAGCCATTTCTTCTACAGACATCTTGTTTGTTGTCTTAAACGGATCACGCTCCTCGACGCTTCCCATCGAAACATTTGCAAGCTGGTTTTCGATTTCGAATACAATCTTTGCTGCTGCCTTGGCATCTTCTTCTGAATAGCCAATCAGTGCGAACATCTTTCCTACATGCTCAACATATTGCTGACGGATCAAATCTTCCCTTTCACCCTTGTCGGTGTAGTATTCCTTGTTTGCAAGACCAAGTCCGCTCTGATAGTACCAAGGAATATTGAGATCGCTGTTGGCTGGATCGCTAGTACCAAACACGCCAAAGAAAGCAGAAACGCCCTGGTGGTGCATCTTGGCAACCATGTCAACAATCTGAGCCTTGTCGGCAATTGCATCAATCTCGTCAAGCATAGGCTTTATTGGAGAAATGCCATCGGCATTGAGTTTTGTCTCGTCCATACCGAGATTGTACAGAGTAGCAATTTTCCACTCGACAGAATTTTCCACGTTTTGCTGTTTTGCCAAATCCTGAATAAGGGATTTTACCTTCTTGTCGGTATCTTCGCCGAGAATGTCGAACGAACCATAACGCGACTTGTCGTTTGGCAACGGGTTGTTCTTCTGCCATCCTCCTGTTGCGTATGCATAAAAATCAGCCGAGGCCGATACAGTGGTATCGAGGTCGGCCATGTTCAAAGCCTTGTCTTCCATACTTTGATTCTGATTAGAGCTGCATGCAGTGAGACCAAAAGCCAGTCCACACGCCATTAGTTTTAGTATTGATTTCATCGATAACAATTTTTTTTGCAAAATTATTCCTTTTTTGCAATCGTTATCTTTGGTTCCTCGTGGTTTAACAATCTTTTAATATTCTTGCGATGAGTGACTATCAGCAATATTGCTACAAGTATTGAAAATACGGTCATTGTGATGCTGTGACCGGCCTCACGGAATATGCCAAGTACATACACTACAATCGGAAAAGCCACAGCCGCCGACATCGAAGAAACAGAAACTATCCTTGTTATCAGCACAACGATAATGAATACACCCAATGCTATCGCTGCCGACAAAGGGTCGAGTGCGAGCACAAGTCCGAGCATCGAAGCGACGCCCTTTCCGCCCTTGAATCCAGAGAAAATCGGGAAAATGTGTCCCACTATCGCCATCATACCGAACAGAAGCTGGTACAGATAGTATGCTTCGGAACCTTGTGCGACATAAACCGAACCTTCTGGCGATGCAAACTTGTTGAGCAGCATCACAAAGAACATTGTCGGCACGAAACTCTTTATCACATCAGTGATGAATACAGGTATCGCGCATTTCCACCCAAGCACGCGCAGAACATTTGTCGAACCAGCATTCTTGCTGCCATGTTCGCGAATGTCGATTCCGTAAAACCATTTGCCGTACCACAATGCCGAACTGAATGAACCAATCAAATAAGCGGCGATTGCAAGTAATATTATAATAAGTATATTCATGTCTTAATGTTTTTCTTCTACTTCATCTTCTTTGTTCTATCAAGGTCGCGCTTAGTGTCGCGGTCCTTTATATCCTCGCGCTTGTCGTGCAACTTCTTACCACGAGCCAACGCAATTTCCATCTTTGCGATTCCAGCCTCGTTGAGAAAAAGCGACACCGGCACTATAGTCAAACCCTTCTCTGCCACCTTCTTCTGCAACTTGTTAAGTTCCCTGCGGTTAAGCAGCAACTTACGGTCGCGCTTAGGATCGTGGTTGTTGCAGGTGCCGAGCGAATACTCTGAAATATGCACCGAGGTAACCCACAATTCGTTATCCTTGAAAATACAGTACGAATCGGTGAAATTTATCTTGCCGTCACGAATCGACTTTATCTCGGTACCCGTAAGTACAATGCCAGCGGTATATTTTTCAATAAACTCAAACTTGAAAGACGCCTTTTTATTTTTATATTCTATCTTTTTCATTACCAATAGTCTAATCAACAAAAAATCCCATAATGATTCCATCGAGTGTCTGCGACACCGCTACGCCCAACACAATAACCAGTACCGACAATATCATAAAGATTATTACCCTATCCTCAGCAACCTTCAGAAAATATATTGCTCCGAAATACATAAGGAACAGGCTGTATGCGACTAATACCCACAGGAAAAACAAGCTCGGGAACACTGCAAGCACAGCGTACAACAAATAAAAAGGGAGCATGCATTCCAGCAGGAAAAGCGACGACTTGCGATACTCAATGCCGCCATACATGCGACAAATCCACTTTTCGAGAAAAGTTACCAGAAAGTAAGTCAGCGCAAACAACATCGTAATAACAAAGGAATCGAGCAGGACAATCGGGAAACCCTCCTCGGGCATACGGTTGAGCGCAGAACCAAACAGCACGATTGCAAAAAATGCCGACATCAGCACAGGATAGACCTTGCCATGCAAGTCCTTTGCTGTCAACGACGAAAACTCGTACCGCTGCCAGAATATGCGCGGACTAACGAATATCTTCGCCATTTTTCCTATGACACTTTTTACAACCATAAAATACTGCAAAATTTTGCAAAGATAATGTTTTTTCTGGAAAGGTGAAAAATTAGTTTCGGAAGCATGGGACAATCAACAGCGGTCTACCCAAATAACAGACCACCATCTGCACATTAGTCCGTTCGCCTGTCAGACTGTTAGACTATTTGTCTGTTAGACTGCAAGCCTGTCAGCCTTCTAGCCTTTTAGCCTTCTCACAACCCCGCCTCCATCTTCGCCTGCGCTGCGTACTGCTGCGCTATCGGGTCGTTGGGATTCAGTTGTGCCGACTTTGAGAAATACTTGTAGGCTTCGGCCGGATTGCCTTCGGTACCGTAGATTATGCCGAGGAACTTCTTCACTTCTGCATCTTCCTTCAAGGCATCAGCTTTGAGCAGATACTCCTTGGCTTTTGCAAAGTCACCAAGATTTCCGTACGACATACCCAGATGGAATGGAATCTCGAACCTGCTTGTATTCAACGAATATGCCTTCGTCATGTAATAAACAACCGAGTCGTTCTGCTTGGGATTTGCCGAATAGTAAATTTCGCCAAGCTGGTAATATGATTCGTAATAGTCGGGAGAAAGTTCAGCATAATCACGCCAGATTGTTTTCTCGTATTCTATATCGTCTATGTTATATGTAAGCACGCCGACTGTATTGTTCCACACATCGCGATTGAGCGGATTGGAACGCAAAGCCTGCTTGTAATATTTGAACATCGTATTGTAGTCGTTATCAAGTTTGTAGTAAATGTTGCCAATACGCACCAAGGATTCTGAATTAAGGCTGTCGAAACTCAATGCCTTCTCGAAATACGGTATCGCTTCGCGCATAATGCTGTCGCGTTGGGCAATAAAAGCAAGGCTGTCAGCTCCGTGGCACTTTGCAGCACGCTTCTCCGCCCCTTCCGACTGCGTGTACAGGTCGCTGGCATAAGAGCTGTTGCCCTTTATGCTGTTGACGCTGACATGCACATCGTGGGCAAAAAGCGTTGACGAATCCTTCCAGTCCATATTACGGGTAACGGTCTTTGCCGAAAATGCCAGCGCTACAACACCAAGAACCGCAATCGTAACATTGCGCCACATCTTTTCCTTTTCTGGAAACTTTTCGGGCAAAACTTCGGCAAATGTGTATGCAATGGCAAGGCTAAATCCCAGCGACGGCATAAACAAGAACCTTTCGGCCATAAATGCGCCAACGTTGAACAGCAGGTTCGACGGCAGAATCAGCGTCGCACCGTAGAAAAATATCGCATACGAATACACCGACTTGCGCTTCGGCAGCAAGTAAACTATTGCAACCACAATCATTCCAAGGTGAAGCACAAGGCTAAATAGCACCTGCCAGTCTGTCCAGTGCATTGTTGGAATCTGGTACGGATAGTAGTCCCAGGTAAGCGGATGCGGGAAAACGAGCAACTTCAAGTACAGAAGCAGCGTGTAGGTCACGGTAGCGTACCTTTCACCGCCCGTCATGTTGAGGAAAGGATTGTTGAGCAGAAGTTCAGCTTCGTTACCAAACTGGTTTACAATAACATTTGCCCTTATTATCACATAAAGCAAAGCACCGAGGAAAGCTGGAATTGTAACTTTCACATAGTCGGAAAACTTTGGCTCGTAGAAGAAATACAACGAAAGCGGAATAAGAAAAACAAACGCCACCGTGGTTTCCTTCGACATTGAGCCGAGGAAAATGCAAGCGAAAATAGCGACCAACAGCAATATCCTTTTTGTCAAATCTCTCTTTTCCAAGAACTTGATTGCGCAGTCCAATGCCAGCAGTCCGAAGATGAACGCCATAATTTCATCGCGGCTCTTAATGTTGGCAACCACTTCGGTATGAAGCGGATGCACGGCAAACAGCATAACCGTCAGAAATGGAATGCTTAGGAACCAATAGCGTGGCTTGTGGTTGCGGAAAAACTTTTTCAGCACATGGTACATCAGCAGCAGAAGCAGGCAGTAGTATATCACATTGAAGAAATGCCCGACGAATGGAGCAGCCACAATGTCGCCCGAAAAATCGGGAGCTTCGGTCTTCTTGCCGAAAATTTCAAGTTCGATGGCAAACATCACCACCGACAGCGGACGGTAACGACCACCAGCAACTTCGTCCATGTCCTTGCCGAACATTCCTGCCATAGTATCGTAGCTCAGAATGTCCTTTATGCCTGCAAAACCTTGCTGGGTAAACTCGTTTTTCCAGATGGTAACGGTGTCGTCGAGGGCATAGCCGTGTCCGAGAGTGTTGGCATAAAGCATAAAGCCGAACACAACGATTATCACCTTCAGTATAATGTCGCGCTTACGAGCCAAGACATTGTCCTTCAGCATAGTACCTGCAACAACTGGCTGATTTTCCTTGCGCGAAGTATCTTTTTTCCTATTGGCATTCATCTGTCAAAAAATTCAAAACACAAAGAAAATGAAAATATAGCGAAATAGGAAAAAAAGTTTTGGGGGAACATTTATGTATTATTATCTTTGCAAAAAATAAAATATTTATGGACAGGTTGAAAATTATCGAAGGTATCCGCGACTTGGGTTCCAATGTGCTGCCGGCAGGGGCAAAACTTGTCCTTTTTGGCTCGCAAGCCCGCAACGATGCCCGGTCAGATTCTGATTGGGACTTGCTGATTCTTATTGACGGACAAAAAATTTCAAGGACAGACTTTGAAAACTATGCCTACCCTTTCATTGAATGGGGATGGGATATAGATGCCGAAATTAATCCGTTAATTTACACATATTCCGATTGGAAAAAACGTTCGATAACACCTTTTTATAAGAATGTTGCCAAGGAGGGCGTTGTATTATGCAGTTGAATGAGCAGGAAAGAGCCGATATGGTCAAGTACCGTATCGAAAAAGCAAGTGCAGTTTTTAATGAAGCCAAAGACTGTGCAGAAATGAAACATTGGACATTAGCAGCAAACAGATTGTATTATTCTGCATTTCACGCCATATCGGCATTGCTGTTGAAAGAAGGATTTTCGGCAAAAACGCACAGTGGAGTAACTTCTATTTTCGGACAAAAGTTTGTAAAAGAAGGCGTATTTTCAAAAGAAGATTCCGTCTTGATTATGCATCTAAAAGAAATGCGTAATACAGGCGACTATGATGATTTTATGGACTGGGAAGAAGATGATGTCGCCCCTTATTTTAATGAAGTTGAGAAATTTATAACAAAAGTAAACGATATAATTTACAGATAGTCACATTATTCTCGGAAAGAGAATATAATACATTCAAATCAAATTATTTTTCCGATATTTTTTTGGCATTTATAATTATCAATTGTCCATTGTTAATTGTCAATTATTTTCTATCACCGCATACATCCTAAATGTAACCTTTTCATCATCAACCGAATCAAGGATTTTGCCGTCCTTTACGAACTTGCCGTCGGAGGTGATTTCGGCATAGCCATCGACAAACGACTTGGCAAACCATTTCTGCTTCAGCAGTTCGGCATACTGCTCGGATGACAGCATAAAGTATTCCAGCTTCACACCCTTGTAACGCTCATTTTTGCTGTAATTATAAGCATCCATTACAGCTGCAGCACGAAAATTCATATAGTTTTGGCATTGCTTCTGCGTAAATCCAATAACAGGCGAATGCTCCATATCTTCGTATGTCATCATATAATTCTTTTTGTCAACGGATGAGCGTTTTCGACACCACCTTTCGCCATACACGCGCTTCCATACTGTTGAATCCACACAATTTTCAGAAACGGAACCTTCGGAGACTAAGCCAGAAAATTCTTCGGGTTTGTTTTCGAAAAACCAGAGCATTTCTCGCCAATCAAGATTAGTCATACAAGTTTTGTCAACATAAATCACCTTGCCTGCCACCTCACATTTCTTGCCGTTGGGTGGAAAATGACCGCCGCCGAACGACACAAGCGCATTAGCCACAAAAAGTCCAACCAAAATTCCAATAAAAATTTTCTGCTTCATAAGATTCTCATTTATACAGACAACTGCAAAATTATACAAATATTGCATATAAAACAATCTTTATAACTATTTTTTTTCATTTATAATCTAAAAGTTACTATCTTTGTGCAAATAATAAATATAGAATAATATGAAGTACTTTTTGAAATGTTGGAAGCAATATGCCGACTTTAAAGGCAGAGCAAGAAGAAAGGAATACTGGATGTTCCTGTTGTTCAATTGGATAATTGGGACGGTTTTGTCTATTGCCTTAAATATTGCACAAGTGATTGAGGCTATAAATTCTCACGACGGTCATGTTTTCAAAATGATTGCAGAAGGTCAGATTTTCAGTGGGACAGATGCAGCGTCTATTATTTTCTATATAACACTTGCATACGGTTTGGCGTCCCTTTTGCCGACACTCGCGGTAGTTGTCCGCCGTCTGCACGACATCGGCAGGAAAGGCACATGGGTTTTGCTGCTGCTTATACCATTATTGCTAGCCTGCATATTCTACTTCAATATGTTTTCGCTTGCCATCGTAGTCGGAACAGGCATTGCTATCTTCATCGTGAACCTTGTGCTTACGGTTTTGTACATAATAGTCGGTTGCATCGACGGACAGAAAGGCGAAAACCAATATGGTCCTAATCCAAAGGAAATTGAAGAAGCAGAAATGGTAAAGAAATAAATTGTATACAATGAGAAAAAATTCATGGATTATTGCTCTATGCATGTTGCTGGCAATAAGTTGCAACCAGGCAAACAATGGTGAACAAAAAGACGAAACCGCTGTGGATTCGCTTGAAATGGCTCGTCAAGATTCGATACAGAAAGCCGAAGCCGAGGCAAAGCTGAACGAGGAACGCAAAGTCACCGAACAGCAGAAACGAGACGAAGAAGCCGAAAAGTTCTGCAGACAATTCAGCATCGAAGACCTACTCGACCTGCTGGAGCATTATGGCGCAGCAAAAATTGTACATAATGGCGGACTGACATTCATTTACAAAGAAGAAATAGAAAGTACAGATGGTGACGTGGGCGAAGAGAGAGTTGTCTATGGCAGGGAAATAGAAAAGGGCGACAAGAAAGATTTCGGCTACAACCTGAAAAGCACCAGCAAACATTCCTGCTATTACGAACTCAACCTCGACACATCTACCAATCCATACCTATACTTCGCCAACAAGGACGATGCCGATAGTTTCTACAACAGGGTTGCAAATCATAAACCTTTTAAATACGAAGGCGAAACCTACTACATAAACAAGAACAACGGCGTACTATATATCGATACACAATACGATGAAGATTCCTTCGAGACTAATTATTGCCTTTACCAGCCAGAACTAGAAGACGGATTCTACAAAATAAAGATTGATGTTTGGATGTAACGAAGGCTAACAGGCTAGAAGGCAAACGGGCTAAAAGGCTAAAAGGCAAAAAGCCGTCTTCGAGCCTTCAAGCCACAATTCCACTTTTGCACATATAAAACACATTTCTTACCTTTGCTCAAAATTTTAGTAATCAATAACATGAAGGAGTTTTCGTTCAATCTTAATCGCCATTGCCTTGTTCCAGGTATTGTTTTGTTTGTTTTAGGCATTACTGGCTTGGGCCTCTATACTTATATTGTCGGAGAAACACAAACATTGATAGAAACCAGCGGTATAACGGATATGCTTATCGATGAATTGCCATTGTTTATGCTTATAATGACATTGCTTTTCGCCCCCATCGTAGAGGAATTTAGCTACAGAAGCTGGACGATGAAAAGCCTCTTCTGGAAATATTTTTCACTAATCGCCATTACTGTATATACATATTTGGCACTTAACAGTATAATTGTTACTTGTGTGGCGTTTGTGGCACTGCTGTTCCTATTTTGCATTTTCAAAGGCGACAAGCACAAGGACCTGATACTATTTCTTCGCATTCTGGTGACGAGCATATTGTTTTCGCTTGCACATTACCAAAACGAAAGCGGATGGTTTTCTGTGATAGCATTTTTCGAGAGGCTTGGATTGGCGCTGATTGCTTGCTACTTGTCATTGCGCTTCCGCTTTATCTATGCCATTCTACTTCATTTCGCCAACAATATGCTAGCATTTGCATTGTCGTATTTCTTTGCTACAGACTATACATTCGAAATAAAGGACGAAACTCACACCGCCAAACTAACGGAAATCTCAATGTTCGACGACCAGATGGACCACTGGGATGAAGGAGATATTGTCTATACAGGATGCTTGCCTGTTGTTGCATACGAGCTAACAAGCGCATACGAAAAAGAGATAATGTATTATCCGTTGGTTTCTAGATACAACCACTATTGCTATTGCGCAACAGCCATTGACAGTACTAAACCTATTAATGGCTGGCAACTTTTCGATGAACTTGTACAGCAAACCGGATTAATACTCGACACGGTTACACCAGAAAAAATATACCACATGGAAATAACCGACACGTCAAGATTTGTCGTAAGCGGGAAATACGAAAACAAAATGCGATATTTTGTGAGATTATTACGCAGAATATATAGGAAAATGTTTGTGATTGACGAAGAATACGAAAATATCATGATTTCAACTGCCACAGAAACAAAATGGCAAATTGATATGGACAACTTAATTCCTCATCTTTACGAAAAATATGGGTTAAAATGTGAAGAGCGCGACAACAAAGACTATAAGATTGTTTATATATTGGAACCATAACAAAGGCTAACAGGCGGACTGGCAAACAGACCCAAAGCCACATAGCCTTTTTTCTAATCATCGGACGGTCAAATGCCGTCTTTTTTGTTATAAATCTTTAAATTATCGAATCTTCAAATTGTCAAATTATCAAATCATCGAATCTATCAAATCAATCGTAAATCGTACCTCGTAAATCGTAAATTATTATTACTTTTGTCCTCGCTATGGAACAAATAAAATTAACAGTTAACGGACTTGCCGACAGCAACAACATGACTGGCGCATACGTTGTTGTACTCTCGGTTGCACACAGCAAAAAGCGCATCCCCGTAGTCATCGACGCCACCGAAGCGCAATCCATAGCGAAGAAAATAACAAGCATGGACACGCCACGCCCGCTAATCCACGAAGTGTTCTCGATTTCGATGCGGAAGTTCGACATAACTGCCGAAGAAGTGCTGATATACAAGTTCGAAGAAGGAATTTTCTACTCGCGTGTATTCTTCAGCCGTGGCGAACAGCACGAATTTGTAGAAACAAAGACTTCTGATGCAATTGCGCTCGCACTAATCTTCAACTGCCCGATTTTCACCACATCGGAAGTCGTTGACAAGGCAGGCGTAATACTCGCCGAAGACGAGAAATACCTCAACTCCGAACGCTACTGCTTCAACCTAAAGGAAGCCGACTTGGACGCGCTCAACCAACTGATGCAAAACGCGATAGACGAAGAAGACTACGAATACGCATCTATCATCAGGGACGAAATTAATTCAAGAAACAAAAAGGATAAAAATGAATAACAGCGGAATCAAATTCAGACTTATCGTGATGAATTTTCTCCAGTTTGCAATCTGGGGAGCATACCTAACCTGCATGGGAACCTATTTGTTCAACCACAACATGGGCGGACAAATCGGCATCTTCTACTCGATACAGGGTATTGTTTCGATATTTATGCCGGCTCTAATGGGCATAATCGCCGACAGATGGATACAAGCCCAGAAAACACTCGGCCTTTGCCACGCAATTTCTGGTATAGCAATGCTCTGCGCAGGCTTGTACGGCATAATGGCTGGCGATGCAGTACAGTTCGGTGTTTTGTTCTCGATTTACAGCGTTGCCGTTGCATTCTACATGCCGACTTTGGCACTGTCGAACTCCGTGGCATACAACGCACTCGACAAGGCCGGACTTGACACGGTAAAGGCATTCCCGCCAATTCGTATCTTCGGAACTATCGGTTTCATTTGCACAATGTGGATCGTCGATTTGCTCGGATTCCAACCAACAGCTGCACAGTTTGTAGTCAGCGGTGGAATTGGCATTGTCCTCGCAATATACTCGTTCACAATGCCTCAATGTCCGACAAACAAAGCTGCATCCAAATCCTTTGTCGATGCATTCGGACTACGCGCATTCTCTCTGTTCAAGCAAAAGAAGATGGCTATATTCTTCATTTTCTCGATGTTGCTCGGCGTTTCGCTTCAAATAACAAACGGATTTGCAAATCCATTCCTTACAAGTTTCGGCGGCATAACCGAATATGCAGACACCTTCGGCGTACAGCACGCAAACATTCTGATTTCGCTGTCGCAGATTTCCGAAACATTGTGCATATTGCTAATCCCATTCTTCCTAAAGCGATTCGGCATAAAGAAGGTTATGCTTATTGCAATGTTCGCTTGGGTACTTCGTTTCGGTCTGTTCGGACTTGGCAACCCGGGTTCGGGAGTATGGATGTTCATTCTGTCGTGCATAGTTTACGGTGTGGCATTCGACTTCTTCAACATCAGCGGTTCACTTTTCGTTGACAAGGAAACCGACACTTCAATCCGCTCATCTGCTCAGGGACTTTTCTTCCTGATGACCAACGGAATAGGAGCAACAATCGGAACACTTGGCGCACAGGCTGTTGTAAACCACTTCGTATATTCGCAGGAAGGAGCCATGAACGTATGGAACGGCTGGCAGACAAGCTGGTATATCTTTGCAGGCTACGCACTTGTAGTTGCAGTATTGTTCGCAATCTGCTTCAAGTACAAACACGAAAGAGAGACAAAATAACATGAAAGTCCTATTGACATACATAGGTCCCGAAAGTGCCATAAAGGTCGATTTTCCCATTATTCCCGACTACGACAGCAAGATTCTGCTATCCGAATCGGACTACCAAAAGGTTTTTAAAACTCTGATCGACCAGTTCAGATTTGTTGAAATACATGCTACAAGGCAAGAAAGGGAAATGGCCGTCAAACTATACATCGAAAATGCATTGGTGCTAAATGTCGACATTGCATGGGACGAGGAAGAACAAGCATACCTTCCGCTGATAACGATGTCGCAACCTATGAACGAGGACTTTGACGACGATATGGATGAGGATTTCAACGATAATTTCACTGATTTCAACGACATTGACGAAAAGCCTCACCACAAAGCACATACACACGGAAAAAAGAAAAAACTGTTCAACTGATGAAACAATATCTCGACCTACTACAGCGCGTACTCGACGAAGGCGTACGCAAGAGCGACCGCACGGGAACCGGCACGATAAGCGTTTTTGGACACCAGATGCGCTTCAACCTGCAGGACGGTTTTCCATGCCTCACAACCAAGAAGTTGCACCTTAAGTCGATAATCCACGAACTGCTGTGGTTCCTGGCTGGCGACACCAACATAAAGTACCTTAACGACAACGGAGTACGCATCTGGGACGAGTGGGCCGACGAAAACGGCGACCTCGGTCACGTGTATGGCTACCAGTGGCGCTCGTGGAAAACTCCCGACGGACAGACCATCGACCAGATTTCGAACCTTGTGAAGTCGCTTAAAGAAAATCCCGACTCGCGTCGCCACATCGTTAGCGCATGGAATGTCGCCGACATCGACAACATGGCACTTCCGCCCTGCCACGCATTGTTCCAGTTCTATGTTGCCGACGGAAAACTTTCGTGCCAGCTTTACCAGCGCAGTGCCGACCTGTTCCTTGGTGTACCGTTCAACATAGCATCCTATGCACTGCTAACCATGATGTTGGCTCAGGTTTGCGGATACCAGTACGGCGAATTTATCCATACTTTCGGTGATGCGCACATCTACCTCAACCACCTCGAACAAGTACACACACAGCTCGAACGCACACCGCGTCCGTTGCCCAAGATGAAGATAAATCCCAATGTAAAGGACATTTTCTCGTTCAAGTACGAAGATTTTGAGTTGGTTGACTACAATCCATATCCACACATTAAAGCAGAAGTATCGGTATGACAGACAGACAGATAACAATGATAGTGGCCGTAGCCGAAAACGGAGCCATCGGCAAGGACAACAACCTGCTGTGGCACATCAGCGGCGACCTCAAGCGTTTTAAGGCGATAACTACGGAACATTCCATAATAATGGGACGCAAGACTTACCTTTCGTTCCCCAAACGCCCCCTGCCCGACCGCAAGAACATAATCCTCACTACTGGCGACAATACTTATGAAGGCGCATACACAGCCAAAAGCATCGAGCAGGCTCTTGCCCTTTGCGACAGCGATGAAGTGTTCATCATCGGTGGAGAATCAATCTACAGGCAGTTTTTGCCATACACAACCAAGATTTACCTCACACGCGTACACCGTTCATACGAAGCAGACACCTTCTTCCCCACACTCAACATGGACGAATGGGAAACCATCGACACGGAAGAACATCTTGACGGAGAACCGCCGTTTACGTATATTACGCTGAGAAGGAAAGAATTATAAGGTTTCTATGGCTGGCGCCGTTTGAAGGGCTAACGCCAGTTTCTATGGCTTCGCCGTTTCTGGTTTCAATGTTTGTTTGTTACAACATATTGTACCAGACAAAAGATTTTTTCCTTCCATTTATCCAAGTCAGATTTTATTGCTAACTTTGCCACGCAAATAAAAATAATATGGCAAGAAAATATCCTGAAAAATATGGTCCTCTATTGTTGCTTGACGCTGGACTTATTACTGTTTTTACGGCTATCGTAGTCGTATTCATGTGGAGCATAATCGATTCGGTTGACCTGTTCAACCCATTCGACGACTATATCGACAACTTCGACTACAGCGACCTCGTTTATTCGGAAATGAGCCGCAAGGACGACATCTATAAGACCGATACCAATATATATATAGTAAACATTGGTGACCTCAGCCGCGGCGAACTTGCCCAGAAGATTAACATCATCGAGAAGTTCGAGCCACGAGTAATCGGTATCGATGCCGTATTCAGAGAGCCGAAAAACGGCAACATCCAGGAAATAATGGAGGACATGGCGCTTAAGCAGGCCTTGAACGCCAGACCAAACATAGTGATGGGTTCGTTCGGCATATACGACGAGGAAGACCCCGACAAGGCCGTAGGCGTCATCCGCACAAACGAATTCTTTGGCGACCTGCCCTACGGACACTGCGAACTGCAGAACGAACCGCAGACCTGCCGCGAATTCGACAAGTTCATTCGTTTTACCGACTCGATAACCCACGACACCGTAACAATAAACGCCTTCTCGGCAGCAATCGTCAGCATGTACGACCAGGACATGTTCCTGCGATTCGCAAAACGCAACAAGAAGCAGCTCGAAAGCATCAACTACCGAGGCGGCAGCATGCCGTTCATAAAGATCGACTACGAAGACGTTAACGACTCGTGCAACTTGAGCATGCTCAAGGACAAAATAGTACTTATGGGCTACCTCGGAATGTACAAGGGCGCACCAATGGACACAATCGATGCTTTCTTTACCCCTCTGGAACGTTGCGACGGCTACGATGCCAAGGGAATCGAAATCCACGCACACGCCATCAGCATGATAATGAACGACGACTGTCTTATCACACTTGAACCATGGCAAAACAAAGCCATAGCGTTCATAATAACATTTTTCTTCGTTTTGTGGCTGGTTTACTGGTATGTATTCGGTGCTAAGTTCTTCGATATCTTATCTAAACCAATACAATTTTTACTTATCGGTATAGTTTTATTAATTTCTTATTACGTAATGAAAGAGTTTGGCATAAAAGTTGATATGATGCCTACTGGAATTATGTTGATATTCTGTATTGAAGTTTTGTATTTGTACGAAGAAACATTAGAATTATTTAAGATAGATTCATTTATAACGCAAACATTTAAATACACGAAAGATGAAAGGAATAAAGTTTTACGCAGCATTGTTAGGTTTGAGTTTATTCGCAATAAGTTTAAGCGCTCAGACAAGTGAGTATAAGGTTTTCTATTTCTCAGGAAGCCCGAAGATTGTTGACAAGAAGGTAGAAACCAACCTCGTAAGGGACAGCTACATCTCGTCGAAGAGTTCACTCAAGGTTCCGTCAGGTTCGTACGTTGTACTTACCAACAAGAACGATGTTCCTATGGGAATCAACACTCCGGGAACTTATTCTGTAACCGACCTCAACAAGATTTACGAAGATGTAGGTAACAGCAACCTTACCCAGGAATTCTTCAACTACATCGCAAACAACATGATCCAGAATTCGCAGAAGGAACGCAAGAGCGGTGGTGTTTACCGTGCAATTGGCGACAACTACAAGGATCCTTTCGACGATGCAATGGTTATCGACAACATGGTAATGCTCACATGGTCGAATCCTAAGCAGAAGAAGATGTACCTGAAGGTTTACGACGAAGAAAGCGGCGAACAGATTTACAACTACGCTACTACCGACAGCGCATTCGTAATCAGATACGACGATAAGATTTTCCAGAAAGGTAAGAAGTACTCTTGGATTGTAAACAGCACTTTCAGCGATCCTGACCAGGGTACTATCCTCAGAACTTTCACTTTTGCCGACGATGCTTGGAGAAACGAATATGAGAACGAAGTAAAGGAAATCAACAAGACCGACAACGACTACATGAGAAAGATCAAGCTCATCAGATTGTCGCTCGACAAGAACATCTACCCGATTCTCGACTTATATTAGGATATAATTCAAACACAATAAAAAAGCGTTGCAAATGCAGCGCTTTTTTTATTTTATCAAGTTGGTCAATTCAACAAACTGTTCGGGCGAAAGCTGTTCGGGACGAAGATTCCAGAATTGATGCGACATATCGGCTTCGGGCGTAAGCATCGACTTGAGCGAATTGCGCAATGTCTTACGACGCTGGTTAAAGGCCGTCTTTACCACCATAAAAAGCTTTTTCTCATCGACACCTTCTATCGACTGACGGTAGCGCACAAACCTCACAACACCCGACTTAACCTTTGGCGGCGGATTGAAAACGTGCTCGTGAACTGTGAACAAATATTCGCACCTATAATATAATTGCATCAGTACGCTCAAAATGCCATAAACCTTACTACCCTCTTTCGAGGCAATACGCTCGGCAACTTCCTTCTGTATCATGCATACTATTTCCGAAACCTTTTCCCTGTTTTCCAATGCCTTGAAAAAAATCTGGCTGGAGATGTTGTATGGAAAATTACCGATAATGCACATTTCGGAATCACAAAAAGCATTCAAATCCATCTTCAGGAAGTCGGCTTCGAGCAAGGAAAACTGCGAGCTATCGAAATTTTCCTTCAGATATTCAACCGATTCGCCATCAATTTCGACCAAGGTAAGGTTTTTGAAATTGCGCTTTACAAGTTCGCGGGTAAGTACGCCTGTACCAGGACCAATTTCAAGCACAGGAAGGTCTAATTCGTTATGCAAAGCGCCAGCAATACGCGCCGCGATACTCACATCGGTGAGAAAATGCTGTCCGAGATATTTTTTTGCTCTAACCATAACGCAAAAGTCGGAATAAAAAATGATATATTTGCAAAAATTTTCCAGTATGAACAAAAAACTGAAGACAGCCATAAAGATTATACTGTTTGTCGGCTTCGGCATAGCCATATTCATGCTGGTTTACAAGGACTTCGACTTTGGCAACTTTTTCGACACGATGTCGGCGATAAAATGGGGCTGGCTGATTCCCGCAGCACTGATAAGCTTGCTTAGCCACATCAGTCGTGCCCGCCGCTGGCAGCTTCTACTCGAAACCACAGGCGAAAAGCCAAGGTTCATAAACACATTTTTCGCCGTACTTAACGCCTACTTCGCCAACCTTGCAATTCCACGTCTAGGCGAAGTAACACGCTGTGCACTAATATCTCGCTACGAAAAGCAGGATTTCTCCAAGGTGCTCGGCACGGTAGTCAGCGAAAGGCTTCTCGACCTTATCCTCGTGGCAATACTGACCATAGTTGCATTCGCCACACAGGCCAATGTCTTCAGCGATTTTGTCGCACAGCACCCCGAAATCAAGGACAATCTTGCCAAGATTTTCTCACCGACGACAATAATAATACTTGCCGTTGTAGGAATTGCCGGGATAAGCTTGCTCATTGTCATTGCAAAGGGAAAACTCGACAGATTCAAATTCTGCCAGAAAATATCGAAGTTCATAAAAGACTTCTGGACTGGAATTCTATGCCTGAAAAACGTAAACCACAAGGCTGGCGTAATTTTCCACTCCTTCCTAATCTGGACACTATACTTCCTGATGCTTTACTTCTGCTTCTTTGCCTTCGAAGAACTGAGCAAGCTTAACGTACTTGCAGCGCTGATGCTATTTGTCGCAGGAAGTTTCGGAATGATCGTACCATCGCCGAACGGAATGGGCTCGTACCATTTTATGATAATACAGACGCTCATAATCTACGGCATTCCTAGTGAAACCGGAGCTTCGTTCGCACTTGTAGCCCACGGACTTCAGACCCTGCTCATAATAGTGTTCGGACTATTGGCTACCATACTCATACCAGTTGTAAACAAGGACAAATAATGGACGCGAAGACGGCAAGCCGATTAAAAATTGCAATCAAGGTAGCGATAGTTGTTCTCGCCTACGCGTATGCTGGCTACAGGGTTGCCACCGCTCCCGACATCGACCAACTGCCGACTTACTTCTCGGAAATGGGACTTTCGCGATGCCTTCTCCTTGTTTCCATTATACTTTTAATGCCACTCAACTGGGCTATCGAAAGTTTTAAATGGCAACGACTTATCCGCAGCATCGAGCCAGAAATTGGCTTTGGCAAAAGCATAAAAGCCGTAATGTCGGGAGTAACCGTCGGCACAATTACACCAAACCGCGCTGGAGAATTTGCCGGACGCATACTTTTCGTACAGAAGGGAAACCGAGCGAAAGCCTCGTACCTGACCATTTTCGGCGATACCGCACAATTCTGCGCAACGGTAATCTTCGGCATTGCAGGACTGCTGATGATTGGGAATCTCATCAGCGAAGCTATTCCATACAATACACTTATGGTTATAAGTGCAATATGCGGAGTTGCAATCATCATCATTTTCATCAAGTTCGACTCCATCGTAAATGCCTTGGGCAGGACCAGATTCGTAAAGAAAAGATTCGAGAAATACGTTCCGCAATGCGAAATAAACATTAAAAGCAAAATCTTGACATTAGTTCTCAGTCTTGCAAGATATGCAGTTTTCTGCCTGCAATTTTACCTGTCGCTCAGATTTTTCGGCATTAACATTCCAGCGCAAAGCGCATTTGCAGCAATCTTTGCAACCTATATCTGCACCTACCTCATTCCAAGCATTGCCGCAGCCGAACTTGGAATAAGAGTTTCGTTTGCACTACTTTTCATTGGCATTTTCACAACGCAGGAAACCGCCATCGCACTTTCCTCGCTTCTGCTATACCTTGTAAACGTCGGAATACCAATAGCCATAGGTGGAATATTCCTGCTCAAAGAAAAAAAATAATTTTTTCCTTGTCAATTAAACAAAAAGCAGTACCTTTGCAGTCGAAAATTTTGGCCCATTAGCTCAATTGGATTAGAGCATCTGACTACGGATCAGAAGGTTGAGGATTCGAATTCTTCATGGGTCACCGAAAAACTGCGAGCAAAACTTGCAGTTTTTTTTATTTTTGGCAATAAAATATCGTCTGGCAAGTTTTATTAGCAAAGCAAAACACAATGGAGAGAAAAGGATTAACTGGCAAAACGAAGTGGCTGTTTGAGCCACTGAACGATTATTGCGTTGAATGCCTTTATCTTATATGTGCAATGCTAATTGTCAGAATAGCCGAAACAATAGCTCTTTTCTTAACCGGCTATCATGCCGAACTCATTGCGAACAACCTCATTGGCTTTGCAATCGACATGGCTCACATTGGCTGGATTGTCGCTGCACTCTTCATCATTTACTTGATACTTAGCAAATTCTCGCAAAATGTTGCCAACATCACGACAAGAATAATATTTGCTGCATACCTTTGCGTATCAATGCTGCTAGTTGGCTATTTCGTATCGACACACATGCCACTCGACGGCATAATAACAGCATACTCACCACGCGAACTTTTTGTGACAATAAAGTCAAACAGCCCATACAACCTTCCTATTGCCATTGCTATCATAATTTTGGCAATAATATTTGCTATAATTCCAAGGAAAAAGTTCAGAATGCCGACATGGTTGCAAATCTTAATGATTGCAATATTAGCAGGTTGTGCATTTTTCCCTGGACTCGACAAGGATAAATTCAGACTTGACAAGGAATACTACATTATCGAAAACAAAACCGCATATCTTTGCAATAATTTACGCGCAAACGAATCTATCATCCAGTTAACCGACAGCGAATTAAAGGAAAAATCGGAAGAGTTTGCATCTTACTTCCCGGATTTTGAATTTGTCGACTACCATTACCCGTTTCTACACAAGGACAATACCCCCGACGTATTATCGGCTTATATCGAACGCGGTGACACTAGGCCAAACATAGTCATAATCATCGTCGAAGGCCTATGCAGCTACATCAGCGGAGAAAACAGTACAGCAACATCGGCCACGCCTTTCCTCGACTCGCTGTCGCAACACGCGCTCGTGTGGGAAAACTGCCTGTCAACCTCGGAACGTACATTCGGAGTTCTGCCATCAATACTTGGAGCTCTGCCATTTGGCGGGAAAGGTTTCTTGGCATATCGTCGCGACGTCCCAGAATTCAACACATTGGCGACAATACTTCACGCAAACGGATACAAAAACACATTCTTCTACGGCGGCTGGTACGGATTCGACAGCATGGACATATTTGCCGAAAACAACTTCATGGAAATGTACTACGACAAGCCTGAATACAAAACCGCCGGCGAAAGAAGCCAATGGGGATTACGCGACGAATACATGCTTCTGCATTCGCTCGACGATGTAAGACAATCAGGCGAAGCGCCCCGTCTCGACATTTACCTAACCCTTTCCACCCACGACCCGTTCGACTATCCCGACAAGGACAGATACACCAACCTGTACAACGAAATGCAAACAAAACAAACTGATAAAACTAAAATAAAAAAATTAATCGATGAACATGCCTCGTTCATATACGCCGACGAATGCCTGCAAAAGTTTTTCGACGAGTACAAAAAATGCAAGTCATTCGACAACACAATATTTGTAATTACAGGCGACCACAAATTCATCACAAGCGACAAAAAATTCTTCGTTGCAAACAACGAGACCCCAACAGAAAACTTCCAAGTGCCATTAATAATTTGGTCGCCAATGCTGAAAACATCAAGCACATTCAAGACCATAACGACACATAGGAACATAACGCCATCGATACTGGCACTGCTTCGCAACAACTACGGAATAAAAACGCCAGAAAACAGCGTTTTCCTAAATTGCGGACTCGATACAAGCCAAACTTTCGCCGCAAAAACATTCTCACCCCATATAAATGCAGACAGGTCAATCAACGGCTTGACATACAACAAGTACTACATACAAAGCAACAGTATATTCCGCTACGACACTTCGGGCATTCTAAATGAAATAAAAACACAGGAAAGCGATAGTCTGAAAAAACTCATCGAACTATACTCCATCCTCGAAAACTACATAATGAACAACGATGCGCTTGTCAAAGACTAAAAGTCTAACAGGCAGACAGTCTAGCAGATATATAGTGCAAACGTCTGACTGCAAGCCTTTGAGACTTTAAGTCAAACAAACTTCACAATTCTTTAAGATTTTTAAAATCTTTATAATACATCTTACCGATAAAAATGATAATTTTGCGACTTGAAACAATATGATTTTAGGTCATGAAAAAGTTAGGCATTATAATCCTGGTAATGACAATATGCAGTATCGCAACATTCGCACAGAAAAAAGGCAAGGCTGCTAATAGTAATTACAAGTACAACATCGAATTCACCATCAAAGGTGTAACAGACACCGTAATATATGTCGGACACCATCTTGGCGAAAAGAAATATGTCATCGACACAGTCCGCATGGACTCCAACGGACATGGCGTAATGAAAGGCAACAAGGAGATACACAAGGGAATATATTTAGTTGTGATGCCTTCGCGCAACATGAATTTCTTTGAATTCCTGATGGGACCTGATGGCCAGCGCAACTTCTCGCTTGAGACCGATACAGTCAACTACGTCGGCAATATGAAGATAAAGGGAAGTCCCGAAAACGTTGCATTCAACAATTATCAGCGCCACATGATGGATTTGCAGAAGGAACGCATGGAAATAGAAAAGGCCATCAAGAATGCTGGAGACGACAATGATGCCAAAGAGGCTCAGTATGAAAAAATGCGCGACCTGAACAATCGCCGCATCGAATACATGACCAAGGTAGAAAACGAAAACAAGGGTACCTTGTTTGGCTCGATAATGCGTTCGATGCACGAAGTCGAAATTCCCGACTTCCCGCGCGACGAAAACGGTGTAATCACCGATTCTACCTTCCAGTACAAATACTTCAAGGAACATTACTTCGACTACATCGACTTCGAAGAAGAAGGCCTTGTCCGCACACCTATCTACGAATCGAAACTCGACTACTACTTCGAGAAAATGGTTGTTCCGTCGCCAGACTCGCTTATTGTCGACGCACACAAAGTCATCAAGAAAACCTACGACGAAGGTATGATGAAGGGCGACACACTCATATACCAGTACACACTTTCGCATCTGCTCAATTATTTTGAGGAATCAAAAATTATGGGCTACGACGCAGTGTTTGTCGCAATTGCCGAAGACTGGTACCTTAGCGGAAAAGCACAATGGGCCGACAGCACTTTCATGTCGAAGCTGAAGGAAAGAGTCGAAAAGATAACCCCCACCCGACTTGGCAGCATTGCATACAACTTAACAAGGATGCAAAGCGTAGACGACCGCTACTACAACCTACACGACATAAAGGCTGACTTTACCATACTTATATTCTGGGAGCCTTCGTGCGGCCACTGCCAGAAGGAAGTTCCGAAACTGATAAAAGAATTCCGCGACACACTCAAGGACTTGAACGCAAAGGTATTTGCAATATACACGCAGTACGACAAGAAAGAATGGGAAGAATTCATCAACAAGAAGGACATCAAGGACGACCACTGGATTAACGTATGGGACGGTCCTTATCCACACTCACGTTTCCGCGACTACTACGACATCTACAGCACTCCTGTAATTTATGTCCTCGACAAGAACAAGAAGATCGTCGGAAAGCGACTGAACGTCGAGAATATCAAGGACTTGATAATGTTCGAGAAAAAGAAGGAAGAATATGAGAAGAATACTCATTAGAATCCTTCTCACAATACTTACACTGCAAGCCTTTGTCGTTTCGGCAAAGGCTTACAGCATTAAATTGGAGATTCAAGGACTGCCCGACCAATACGTTTATCTCGCCCAGTACCACGGATTTTATATCCATACGCTTGATTCTGTAAAAAGCAAGGACGGAATCGTAGAATTCAAAGGAACAAACAATTTGCCACGTGGAATATATTACCTCTATATCTATACAAAAGAGAAAGACAGATGGACAAGAGGTGAAAAATTGTTTGATTTCCACTTTGCCAACAACAAAACACCGCTAATTCTTTCCACCGACATCGAAGATCCTTTAAACCACCTGACAGTAAGTGGCGACGAAACAAGCAAATCGTTCAACGAGGCACAGAAAAAAATACAACTATACAGAACACAATTAGAAGAAAAATCAATATACCTAAGTTATGGTATACATTCAGGCAAAGACACTCTGGGATTAAAAAAAGAAATAGACAGCATTAACAGTCTCTACCTCAATTTTCTGCATCACGAAATGAAAAGGCAAAAAAAAGGAGATTTCCTTTATAACCTTTATAAAATGACGTATGCGGCACAAAAGTCAGACTGCAATCCATTAGTCGAACTGGACTTATCAAATCCAGACATATTAAACACCCCAGAATATTCGTTCAGACGATTCATTGAAAAATACTGCGAAAAAAATATCGACGCATATGCCGACGATATTATGACAGCCACAACATTCGCCGAACATATTGTTCTCAAGACAGCGCCCAAGAGTGAATTAAGGGCACATATCCTTGACCATCTAGTCGTAAACTACCTATACGATTATTCTCCAGACCCAAGGCTCGAGTATGTAGCATGCCATCTGTTCGAACAATACTACAAGGAAAAACCGCAATGGTTGAGCGACTACGACTATACGGTGCTAAAGTGGAGATACAACAACACCAAATCCAACATTATAGGAATGAAAGGCAAGGACATTGTACTTCCCGACCAAAATGGACAAGACCGTTCGCTGTACGAACTGAAATCAAAATACAAGATTCTCGTTTTCTGGGATTCGGAATGCGAAGTATGCATCGAAAAAGTTAGCCACATCCAAGCCGACTACAACGAGTTGAAATCTATGGGAGCTGAAGTCTTTGCCGTCTATACCGAAGCCGAATATGACCAGTGGAAGCAGTATGTTGCCGACAACGAACTCGGCTGGATAAACGTAAGCGATCCCGAAAGCGTAGGCACCTACGACGTCGACTACGGCACCTTCAAGTCGCCGCGCATGTACCTGCTCGACGAAAACAATATCATCATCGCAAAGGACTTCGAATCTGCGAAGATTATTGAAACAATCACCCAATACGAGCATGGCAAATAATAATCATTTATAATTTCCTCTTACCACAAAAAAGCACTATCTTTGCACCTCTAAAAATTTTAAGTAAAAATGACAGAAAAAAGATTTAAACTGCTGAATAACATTACCGGATGGGTAGTATTCCTAGTAGCGGCAATCACTTACCTGCTTACTATCGAACCGACGGTAAGTTTTTGGGACTGCGGTGAATTCATTTCATCATCAAATAAAATGCAGATCGGCCACCCGCCTGGAGCACCTTTCTTCATGGTTATAGCAAGGTTCTTCGCAATGTTTGCATCTGGACCCGAACAGGTTGCCATGATGATAAACTCGATGTCGGCATTGGCCAGCGCATTCACAATATTGTTCCTTTTCTGGACAATTACTTTCCTTGCAAAGCACCTCATTGCCAAGGACGGCAAATACAATATTGGCAACACAATAGCAATACTTGCCTGCAGCACAATAGGTTCGCTGGCATACACCTTCTCCGACACCTTCTGGTTCTCGGCCGTCGAGGGTGAAGTTTATGCCTTCTCGTCGTTCTTCACGGCTATAGTATTCTGGGCAATAACCAAATGGTACGACTCCGACGTCGAAGACCCGACATCGAGAAGATGGATTCTGCTCATCGCACTCATGGAAGGTATGGCAATCGGTGTTCACCTGTTGAACTTGCTTACCTTGCCAGCAATCGCATTCGTCGTATACTACCGCAAATTCAAGCCACAGACAAGCGGTCGCAGATTCTGGGGGTTCGTACTCACAACCATAATATCCCTGCTTGCAATATCGGTGATAATGTGGGGTATTATCCCTGGTGTGGCTATCGTTGCTTCAAAGTTCGAACTTTTGTTCACCAACACTTTCGGAGCACCGTTCAACACAGGCCTTATAGTATGGACAATACTGACAATAGTCTGCTTGGTCCTCAGCATTTTCTTCACACAGAAGAGTGACAATGTGATTCTGAACACCATATTCCCGACTTTGTCGCTTATCCTTACTGGAGCATTGCTTTTCACAGGAAACACATTCTTCAATATCGTGATAATAGCAGTTTTGGTTTTCTGCCTGATAAAATTCATTGCAAAAAAGTACAGATCGCTGCTCAACACGGTAATGCTTTTCGTCACAATGATTATTATCGGCTACTCAAGCTACGCCATCATAATAATAAGGTCGAACGCAAATCCACCAATGAACCAGAACAATCCCGAAGATATGTTCAACCTGCTGTCGTACCTCAACCGCGAACAGTATGGTGACAGACCTTTGCTCTATGGACAGGATTTCTCCGCTCAGTTCGAAAAATACGAGAACACAACCGAAATATACACCAAGCGTGGCGACAAGTATGTTTGCGTAGGCCATAGGTTCAAACCGGTTTTCAAGGCTAACGGATGCAGGGTATTCCCGCGTATGTACAGCCGTGAAGCCGAACACATTTCGGTTTACAAGGATTTTGGTGGCATGAAGGCTTCACAAAAGAAACCGACAGGACTCAACAACCTGAAATTCTTTGTCAACTACCAGCTCAACTGGATGTATTGGCGCTATTTCCTGTGGAACTTCTCGGGACGTCAGAACGACATCCAGGGACACGGCAATACTATCCACGGCAACTGGATTACCGGCTTCAACGCATGGGACAATGCACGTCTCGGCGACCAGAGCCTCCTACCCGACTACCTGAAGAACAACAAAGGTCACAACCGCTACTTCATGCTTCCTCTGATCCTCGGTCTCATCGGCCTTATTTATCAGCTATGGAAGAACACAAAGGACTGGTGGATTGTATCTTTGCTCTTCATTCTCACTGGTATAGCAATTGTGGTTTACCTCAACCAGACACCTATTCAGCCGCGTGAACGTGACTACGCATACGCTGGTTCGTTCTATGCGTTTGCAATATGGATTGGTCTTGGTGTAGCTGCAATTTATGAGCTATTCAAGAAGTTTACGCCAGGTGCAGTTGCAGGAACAGTTGCATTGTTAATCTGCGTTCCCGTTCCGTACATTATGGCGGAGCAAAACTGGGACGACCACGACCGCAGCAACCGCTACGCAGCACACGATTTCGCACGCAACTACCTCGAAACCTGTGCACCGAACGCAATCCTGTTTACCCACGGCGATAACGATACATTCCCCGTATGGTACGCACAGGAAGTCGAAGGCATCAGACCAGACGTTAAGGTATGCTGTCTGCCATATTTTGCATCAGACTGGTACATCGACCAGATGAAGTGTGCAAGCTACGATGCAAAACCGATGCCTCTGTCGTTCGACCGTAGCAAGTACGAGCCAAACACACGCGACCAGATTATGATCGATTCACGTAGAAACGATAAGGGCTTCATGCCATTGCAGGAGTTTATGGACTACATAAATGACGACAATAACGTAGTGAGAACTGGAGGTGACACATACTATCTCTTCCCGTCGAAGAAATTCTCATTCAAGGCAGACCCGAAGAAAGTCATCGAGTACGGCTGCATATATCCAGGATTCTACAAAGATAGCGCAGAGGGAACCGAAATCTACTTCGATACAGTTCTCAACATCGACCTCAACAGGGACTATCTG
This sequence comes from Bacteroidales bacterium, assembly GCA_017617125.1. GTDB lineage: Bacteria > Bacteroidota > Bacteroidia > Bacteroidales > ML635J-15 > Bact-19. The sequence goes on along the minus strand of JAFZWY010000029.1, from coordinate 145,437 downwards.
CTCAAGAACGAAATGATGATTCTCGACTTGCTCAACACCAACGACTGGGAACGTCCTATCTACATCACATCGCTCGGTAGCCGCCACACGCTCAACCTCGACAACTATTTCCACAACGAGGGATTTGCATTCAGGCTCACCCCGATGAACAAGAAGAACAAGGCTCCCGAAGGCGTCGGCAGCAGCGACATCAACACCGACATCATGTACAACAACCTGATGAACGTATACACTTGGGGCAATATCAACGATCCGAACGTATATATAGACCAGACAATACTTCGCACCACAAAGATTGTAAAGGTTAGAAACAATTTCGGTGATCTAGCAAAGGCCCTTGTCAAAGAAGGCAAGATCGAAAAGGCAAAGGAAGTAATGGCTAGATGCGACTCGGTTATGCCAACAGCAATGTACCCGATAAGCTATTTCGACAGCGACTATGTTGAAGGATACTACGCTACAGGAGAAAAGGAAATTGCCGATTCTATCCTCACATCGGGATTTGACATTGTTCTCACAGAACTCGACTACTACAAGTCGCTCGACAAACAGAAGCGCAATACCGATGCTCAAGAAATCCAACTGAACATCGCAACTCTCGGCAAAATTCTCACTATATTGCAGAAGAACGAGAGAAACGAACTGTTTGAACAATACTATCCGATTTACCAGGAGAATGCCGCGTGGTATGAGAACCTATAGTCATTGCTACGCAATAATGATACTTATAATAATTTTCTGCACGAGTTGCTCGTGCAGAAAATTTATATCTAATAGCGATAATACTGACAGTTCTCTAAAACAAAGCAAACTATGCCCACAAGGTGTACCTGCCACACTGAAAAATCTTACTGGTCTCGACGGTTGCTCGTGGGTACTTGTTCTGGAAAACGGACAGAAACTGGAACCGACAAATTTGAACAATTTCGACAACATTAAACTTGAAGAAGGCAAAAAAGTATTTGTAGAATACGAAGCAAAGCCAAACATGGCAAGTATATGCATGGTAGGCAAAATTGCAGAAATCAAGTGTATATCAGAAGAATAATGGCAAAAAAGTAACTTTTTGCCATATTTTCACGCCAAATCGACAAAAATATGTATTGCAAGTAATATTGAAAAATTATATTTTTGCACGCGAAAAATAACAAAGTAAAAAATGTCACTTAATTCTATTTTTTCAATATTCAAACCAAAGGAAAACAAGTTTTTCCCAATGATAAACACGGTTGGAGAACTATTAGCAAAAGCTGCAGAAAAGCAGGCAGAACTCATCAAAAAGTCGACTTTTGAAGAAATGGAAGAAGACTACAAGCTAATCAAGGAGTGCGAAACCCAGTCGGACGTGGAAATCGCAAAGATCTACGAGGAACTGAACATTTCGTTCATCACACCATTCGACCGCGAAGACATCCACAGCCTCTGCGAAACCGTCGACGACACGCTGGACTTCATAAATTCTACATCAAAACGAATACTGTTGTTCAGGCCGAAGCAAATTCCAGATGTATCGGTAAGAATGACAGAAATAATCAGCGAGTGCTGCAATGCTATCAACATATCGTTGCACGAACTTAAGACCGTGAACAAGAAGCCAGCGACAGCACTGAAACAATGTGAACTTCTTCACGACCTGGAGCAGGAAGCAGACGAAATATATGAGAACTTTGTAAAGAAACTCTTCGAAGAAGAAACCGACAACAAGGAAATCATAAAGAACAAGGAAATCATCCAGCACATGGAGCGCACCACCGACATGGCAAAGCATGTTGGCAAAATAATCAAGACCATAATCGTAAAATACGCATAACATGGGCTTTCTGATTACTATTATCATACTAGCAATCATTTTCGACTTCATAAACGGATTCCACGATGCGGCCAACTCGATTGCCACAGTGGTTTCAACAAGAGTGCTATCCCCTACCCAGGCGGTAATATGGTCGGCATTCTTCAACTTTGTTGCATTTTTCATAGCCGAATATATTCTTGGATTCAACATTGCCAACACCGTACAAAAGACCGTAGAGGAAGCATCGGTAACATTGCCGCTGCTAATTGCCGGTCTTATTGCAGCAATAACTTGGAGCCTTATTACATGGTGGAAGGGAATTCCATCCAGTTCGTCGCACACGCTGATAGGCGGACTTACAGGCGCTGCCATCGCTGCCAAAGGATGGGAAGCAGTACACTGGTCAACAGTGGGATACATTGCCATGTTTATATTCATTGCACCGCTTATCGGTTTCATCGCAGGCAACCTCATAACAATACTTCTGTACTGGATAGCAAGGAAAGCAAAACCGCACAGAGCCGACAGATGGTTCAAGAACCTGCAACTTCTGTCGTCGGCCTGCTTGAGCATAGGTCACGGACTCAACGACTCGCAGAAGGAAATCGGTCTTATCGCCTGCGCTATGGTAGCTTACGGCTCACAATATGGCTTCGACGGACTTAACGATTGGCTTCTGCCCGACACAATTACCAATGTCGGCACGAATGCCAACCTCACAGGTGCGCCAAGTTGGATTCCAATCGTCTGCATTACAGCAATAGCAATAGGTACAATGTCGGGTGGATGGAAAATCATCAAGACCATGGGCAACCGCATCACAAAGATAACTCCAGTAGAAGGATTCTGCTCGCAGACTGCTGGTGCAATAACGCTTTTCATCACCCAGCACCTTGGAGTACCTGTCAGCACCACACACGTGATCTCGGGAAGCATCATGGGCGTAGGCTCTATAAAGCGTCTCTCGGCAGTTCGCTGGGGCGTCACTCTCGATCTTATAGTTGCATGGATTATCACAATTCCAATCAGTGCAGCAATCGGCATGGTGACATACTATCTGATGGCGATGTTTATGTAATGTTTGAAGATTTGAAGATTTGAGGATTCAAAAATTTAAAAATTCAAGGGTTCAAAGTTTAACGTTTAAAGTTTCTGGTTTCTATGCCTGCAGCGTTTCAATGTAGAATCGCGCCATGGCACGATTGTACAAGATGATTCAAAAATTAAATGATTATAGCGACGCAATGTGTTTCGCTCGCGAAATGAAACGAATAACGCCAAAACAAAGCAAGCAAAATCTTTCAAAAAAAAACACAAGATATTTTTTCGCCAATTCAAAAATATGTTGTACTTTTGCTCCCACAAAAATTTTAAAGTATTTTATTTATTAACAAATTGATTTTTAAAGATTATGATTAATCAGTACGAAACCGTTTTCATTGCAACTCCCGTTTTGTCTGAGCCACAGATGAAGGAAACGGTTGAAAAATTCAAGAAGTACATCACCGACAATGGTGAGTTGGTACACGAAGAGGACTGGGGATTAAGAAAAATGGCTTACCCGATCCAGAAGAAAACTACAGGCTTCTACCACTTGTTTGAATTCAAGGCAGAAGGTGCATTCATCAACAAGCTCGAAACCGAGTACAGACGTGATGAAAAGATCATGCGCTTCCTTACCTTCAAGATGGACAAGCATGCAGTAGCTTACAGCGAAAAGAAGAGAAGAGAACAGGAAACTAAAAAGGTGGAGGAATAATTATGGCACAGAACAATTCAGAAATCAGATACTTGACTCCATTGGCAGTTGAAGTAAAGAAGAAAAAATATTGCCGCTTCCTCAGAAGCCGCATTAAATATGTTGACTACAAGGATCCTCAGTTCCTCAAGAAATTCTTGAACGAACAGGGTAAGATATTGCCGAGACGCTTGACCGGAACTTCGTTGAAGTACCACCGCAAAGTTGCTCAGGCTGTTAAGAGAGCTAGACACCTTGCATTGTTGCCATACGTAACCGACATGATGAAATAATTAAAGGAGGAATAGAAATGGAAATCATACTTAAACAAGACGTAGAAAATTTAGGACACAGAGACGATATCGTTAATGTAAAGCCCGGATACGGAAGAAATTATCTCATTCCTCAAGGTTACGCTATCCTTGCAACCGAAACTGCAAAGAAAATTCATGCAGAAAACATGAAGCAGAGAGCACACAAGGAAGCTAAGCTCCGCGAAGAAGCTGAAGCTCTTGCTACTAAGATGGAAGGACTCGAACTCACTATCGCTACCAAGACTTCGTCAACTGGTAAGATATTCGGTTCTATCAACACCATCATGCTCGCTGAAGCACTCGCAGCTAAGGGATTCGAAATCGACCGCAAGAACATCCTCATGAAGGACAAGTCGATTAAGGAAGTTGGAAAGTACAATGCTGCTGTTCGCCTTTACAAGAACATCAAGGCAAACTTCACATTCAACGTTATAACCGAAGCAGAATAATTTTTTCATAAGATTTTTGATAAGGCAACGAATATTCGTTGCCTTTTTTGTTTATCAACCTTTTGACAAAGTTGCTATTAACAGCAATTCCCACCGATGTTAAAAAATATTGCACTCTCATAATTTGAAAATGCCAATATTAAACATAAATTTGCAACAATAAATTAATACGACTATGTTAGAAATTACAGAACAGAACTATGAAGAAGTTATTGGCAAGACCAATTTGCCGGTAGTATTGGATTTCGGTGCAACCTGGTGCGGACCATGCCAGGTTATCAAGCCATATATCGAAAAGATGGGTAACACTTACGAAGGTAAGGCAATCGTTGCAAAAGTCGACATCGACGAAGCTGGCGACCTGCCAATGAAGTTCGGCATCAGAAACGTACCAACTGTTATCTACCTGAAGGACGGAAAGGTTGTTGACCGCGTTGTCGGCGCAGTTCCCGAATCACAGTTAATAGAAAAACTCGAAGCTATATTATAGTCCGAAAATGACAATAAATGAAATTCAAGACGGAATTATCGAAGATTTTTCCGTCTTTGAGGATTGGATGGACAAGTACGCCTACCTCATTGAGCTTGGTGGCGAACTTCCTGCATTCGACGAAGCGCACCGTACCGACAGCAACCTTATCAAAGGCTGCCAGTCTAAGGTATGGTTCAACGCAGAATTCGTCGACGGCAAAATCGTATTTACAGCCGACAGCGACGCAATCATTACAAAAGGCATCGCGTCGTTGCTGATAAAGGTGATGTCGAACCAGACTCCAGAGGACATACTAAACGCCGACCTTTACTTCATCGAAAAGATCGGTCTTACGCAGCACTTGTCCCCCACCCGCTCAAACGGACTTCTGTCGATGGTAAAACAGATAAAGATATACGCTTTAGCATACTCAAAAAAGTAAGCAGATGAAGACACGACTCGAATTACAACAGGACATAATCGCAGCTTTACGCACGGTGAAGGACCCTGAAATAAACATCAACATTTACGAACTGGGGCTGGTCTATCGCATCGATATTACCGACGACAACGATGTCGAAATCGACATGACCATGACAGCACCAAACTGCCCAATGTCCGAAGACCTGGTAATGTGGGCACGTGATGCCGTGAAAAACGTCGAAGGCGTGAAATCGGTAAACATCAACCTTGTTTTCGACCCGCCTTGGACAACCGAAATGCTCAGCGAAGAAGCAAAATTGGAATTGAATATGTTCTAAAAAAATAAGGCGACTTTCAGGTCGCCTTATTTTTTGTTATTGTTCGCACACAGACAATGACTGGAATGAAAATGTCGCAAAAAAATCACTCCTTTTTTAGTCATCCTGAATTTATTTCAGGATCTAAAAAAAGGAGTGTGTCTCTGTAGCAGATGCTGAAACAAGTTCAGCATGACAACCTACGTTTCTTTTGTGAACACTACTGTTTTCCTTATCCAAGTATTACCGCCAAAAACTCAACATCCTCATCGGTCTTGTTCGTTATACTGTGACGATTGCCGTTGCCTGTAAACAAAGCATCACCCGCATGCAGGACCTCGGTCTTGTCGTTGTCAGTAACAACTGCCTCGCCTTTCAGAATGTAATACAATTCGGCATCCTCGACATGTGCATGGTCGCCAATGCTGCTACCCGACGGCAGTACAATACGTGCAACCATACGTCCCTTGCCGAACATCTCCGATGCATTTACCATCATGTTCTTATAAATATGTCCTTGACCGCCAGCGGGTTTCTCGACATCAATAACTTCGGCTTCTTCTTTCCTGCGTATCATACTAGTAATACAGATTTATTGTTTTCAGACGTAAATACTTGTTTATCGAAAGTAATGTCGCAAATACGCACAGCAACACGCCGATAACAGCAACAGTCACAAATAGCAGTGCTATAATCCAAGGATCAATCGATCCCATAATATTTCCAAGCTGTGCATTTGCAAAATAAATAATGCCATATAGCAGTGCAATTGCAATAATCGAACTAATGAGACCCTGCAATGCGCCCGAAGCAATAAAAGGACGACGGATAAAGTTCTTCTTTGCACCAACAAGTTTCATCGTGTTGATAATGAATCGCTTCGAATAAATCTGCAAACGAATTGTATTGTTGAGCAATGCAAACGAAATAAGGAAGAACAATGCACTGAGAGCCAGCAATATTATGCTTACTTTCTTGATATTGTCGTTGATAAGGTTTACAAGGTTCTGCTGATATGAAACCTCATTCACTATGTCTGACTTTGACATGAAGAAACTTTCGAGCTTGGCTATGCTGTCTGGACTTGCATAATCTGAGTTCAGATATACGTTTATTGTCGGCGACAAAGGATTGTATCCCAATGTTTCGACAAAGTCCTCGCCCAAATCTTCCTTAAGCTGTTCAGCAGCTTCGTCCTTAGTGATATACTCGGTAGACTTGATGAAATCGTGGGTATCGAGAGTCTTCTGGAACTGCTTTATGTCTGGTTCGGAAGCATTGTTATCGATTATAAGCGAAAAACAAAGGTTTTCCTTTACATAGTCGGACATCTGCTTGGCATTCAGCATCAGCAAGCCTACTATACCGAGCAGCAATAAAACAAGCGAGATGCTTACTACCGAAGTAAAGTAAGCACCTCTGATTTTATTCTTGATATTTGAGTTTTTCATTACCTATTTATTATAAGCTTGCTTACGCTTGAATTACCATCGCTGTAAACTATTCTTACAAAATATGTAGCATCAACCATTGAAGCGACATCCAAGGTGACAAATTCAGAATCAACAACCTCGGTTCTGATAAGACGACCCATAATGTCGAAGATCTGGATTTGATTCATTGCGCCGTTCGCCGAAACAATGTTAACATGATCGTTGGCTGGATTTGGATATACGCTCAATGTTGGAAGTGTCTCCTCTTCGATTCCAGCTTCGAGGAAGTTGATAGTAAGAGAATCCCTTGCTGAGCACATTCCATTCGAAACTTCAATCCAGAAAGTATGCAAGCCAACACCATATTCACTACCTTCGACAGTCAATCTCGGTCCTGTATAACCTGTATTCCACATATACGACTGGAATATTGCAGGAACGCCTATTTCAACAATCGAATCTTCTGATATTGTAATATCGTCACCCAAACTAATCTCAATTGCTTCTCCGATAGTTACATTTACACCTGCCGAAGTAGTACATCCGTATCCGTCGCCATCGACAGTTACCATATAATATCCGTTCATACCAACTGTAATCGAACTGGTAATATCGGTAGTACTCCACTGGTATTCGGCCGCACCTGCGCCTGCATCAAGTAAGAATTCGCCACAGGTAACTATTGGTGTAGAATCGAATGCTATGTCGAAATAATCGTGGTAAACAACCCTTACGGTATCGCGGGCTACGCAGTTTCCATGTGCGGAATCTGACACTTCAAGAAAATATGTTCCACCAAGTGTAACTGTCAATGTCGGCTGATAACCATAAGTACCATAGTTCCATGAATAGTGTCCATATTCGGCATCACCCTGAGGTCCGAGTACAACCGATTGTCCACGGCATGCATTGATATCCGGGCCAAGTGTCATATCTGGAGCGTTATTTACTGTAAGGTGAGCATGTTCAGTCGGAATTTCAGCACAAGCATTCGATACAATGCAATAGAATTCACCTGTATTGTTTCTAGTTACGTGAGCGATATACAGAGAATCTGTTGTCTGGCCAGGAACTGCTATTCCATTGTTGTACCACTGATAGTGGATACCTTCGCCAGTAGCTCTCATCCTAAGCGCGTACGGTTCGCCTTCGCATATTGCCACGGTATTAGGAGTCGGCTGCCATGAAATAGCAGGAGTTGTACCTACACTCACTGTTATTGTATCGGAATAAACTGTCGGACAGCCCTGCTCTGATGCAACAACACAATAATATTCTCCAGCATACTGCTGTGCTACTGTAGGTGCTGTATACGACGGAGCATTGGTTCCAATATAAACACCGTTGCGATACCATGAATATCTAAGCTGGTCGCCTTCGGCTGTGAGAGAAACCGTAAAAGCAGGACCGCCAGTACATACATCTATATCGTGAGGCTGAACTGTAATATTCGGAGACGCTAGAACACTTACAAATATTGGGCCTTCGGAAACTGTACCGCACGAGTTTGTAACATCACATACATAATATCCATTATCAGTATCCTGCAGTCCTGCAAAATGTAATACTGGACCTTCTGCTATGACTTCGGTTTCTCCATGACGGTGCCATGCAAACGTAACACCAGCCTCTTCAAAATCATTGGCGCCAAGCTGAACTGTACCTTCGTAAATATTATTAATAACACTTAACGAAGTATCAGCTCCCGAACATGCAATAAACGATGTTGCCAATGGAGGGTAAACTGTTATCTGCTGATTTACTGTGACGAATACAGTATCGGTACGAACTTCGCCGCATTCGTTCGAAGCATAGCAGAAATAAAAATGCTCGTGAGTTTCACTTGCAGGATTTATCACAAGTGTGCTTGTAGTATTACCAGACACATTTGGCATAGTAATATCGGTATATACAGGATCTGCACCATTGTCTTTCAACCATGCATAGGTAATAGGTTCTTCACCGACTATTTTAGCGAATAATTGTGTAGCATCGCCTTCACATACTGACGCGTCAATAGGTTGGCCTTCAATAACTGGCCCCATCTTTACATACAACAATGCAGAATTACTAACAACGGTTCCACAACCATTTGTGAATTTGCAATAGAATTCTCCCATGTGAGCCGAGTCCATTGCAAAAGAAATAATATCACTTGTTGCTCCTTCGATAACGTCGCCATTAAGGAACCACTGATATGTTAATGTATCTGTTGGATACGAAGTCGTTGCGTCTGCAGTAAGAGTTACCTCAACGCCATTACAATAATTTCCAGATAAAGGATTACCAACTATAGTTGGCATCTCGCTGATTATAGTACCAACGTTTATCGAAGTAACAGTAGCACATGAATTTGACACCTGAACGCAGAATGTATTTGAATATGTGCTAGGATCGTGAACTGCCTGAGCTATAACAAGAGTATCGTTGGTATCAGAACCATTTGCTGCAGAATATGGAGCATTGTTATAATACCACTGATACTGGAGGTTGCTGCCTGTTGCAACGACTACAAAGTGCAAGTCTTCGCCTTCGCAAATACCTGCCGAACGAGGTTGTGTTGCGATACGTGGCAGTTCTTCCACATTTAATGTGCCTGACATCGTAGTCTCACCACAAGCATTTGATGCAACGAAAATATACTCGCCAGCATCTCTAACAGTTGTAGAGCCTATATAGTATGAACCGCCATACGAAACCACTTCACCATTATGGAGCCACCTTCTAAGCTGATAACCCGTAACATTGTCGGCGTGTATATTAATCGGAGTACCCTCGCATACACTATTATCTGTAGTAAGCGAAATAGAACCAATGGTTGGAGCGCCAGACAATACCTTTACTACAATTCTCTCAGAATTCTTGCTGCTCATGCAATTGAACCCAAAAGAAACTCGACAATAATAATATCCGGCATTTCCCATCGTTGTATCGGCAGAAACGTTCGATAAAACAAGAGCACTACTATCTGCTCCAGGAATCATCACCCAGCCCGTAGTATCATTCGGGAATACTGCTGCATCACTATAATACCACTGATAGCAGAAACTAGTTATTTCTCCTGTAGTATCGCCAACATACACTTTCAGTGTTTGGCTTTCATGTGTACAAAGATTAACCTCGCGACCACTTGTTGTTATAACAACATCGTCGGCCTCTGCCATCACACTTGCAGCCGACGCCAACAAAAGGCCTACTACCACTAACAATTTGATAAATTTACTCGTCATACTAAAATCGTTTTATTTTTGACAAAGTTAAGAAAAAATTTATTAACCCCTGTTAATTTTTTTTAACAAAAATTTAAATATCAGGCTCTACGCTTCCCATTCTGACAATTTCGGGTTCACCGCCAGTACAATCGATAACCGTTGACGCAATCAAACCGCCAGGTCCACCATCTATCACGGCATCTACCCTATTCCTATAATCTTCGTATATCAATTCGGGATCTGTTGGATACTCCATAATGTCATCGTCAATGCGCAACGAGGTTGTAAGAATCGGATTACCAAGCATTCTTACTATCTCAGTTATTATCTTGTTGGCGGGAACACGAATACCGACAGTCTTCCTGTTCTGCTTTAAAATCTTAGGAACGTTATTGTTAGCCTCGAGAATAAACGTGAAGGGCCCAGGAAGGTTACGCTTCATCATCTTGAAGATGGAATTGTCGATTGGCTTGGTGTAGTCGGAAAGATGGCTTAAGTTCTCGCAAATGAACGAGAAGTTTGACTTTTCAACCTTTATTCCTTTAAGTTGGGCAACTCGTTCTACGGCTTTCGGTTTGGTAATGTCGCAGCCCAAGCCATAAACGGTGTCGGTAGGATAAATAATGACACCGCCATTCTGCAGAATCTCGACAGCCTGCCTCACTGTACGTTCGGCAGGGTTGTCGGGATGTATTCTAATTAGAACTGACATCTATTTGTTCAGTTTGTGGTAGTCTTCGAGGAACTTTTGCAGACCTGCATCGGTAAGCGGGTGCTTCAAAAGACCAAGTATTGCGTTAAGCGGACATGTAGCTACGTCGGCACCCATCTGCATACTGCCAATTATATGCATTGTGTGACGGATAGAAGCTGCAAGAACCTGTGTCTTGAAGCCATAACGCTGGTACATGTCAACAATATCTCCAATAAGCTGCAAGCCGTCGGTGCAATTGTCGTCCAAACGTCCGATGAACGGAGAAACGTATGTTGCTCCTGCCTTTGCTGCCAGCAAAGCCTGTCCTACGCTGAACACCAAGGTGCAGTTTGTACGGATTCCCTTCGACGAGAAATACTTTATAGCCTTGATTCCGTCCTTTATAATCGGAACCTTAACAACTATCTGCGGATGCAGAGCTGCAAGCTCCTCGCCTTCGCGGATTATACCCTCATAGTCGGTGCTGATAACCTCTGCACTCACATCGCCGTCAACGATTTCACATATCTTAAGATAGTGATTCATTATATTTTCCTTGCCGGCAATGCCTTCCTTCGCCATCAACGACGGATTTGTTGTTACACCATCAAGAACGCCCAATGCTTGAGCTTCCCTTATCTGATCCAGATTTGCAGTATCAATAAAAAATTTCATAATTTAAATATTATTTAGTGCGACAAAATTACATTTTTCCCATGTTATGGCAAACATCATTTTTTAATATTGGTAAACGACTTTTCAACAACCGCAAAGAACAAGTCGTACCACTTTCCGATGCAAATGCTCAAAAAAATATAAAATGGTACGGAAATTTGTTGTAATTTTGCGCGCTCATTTTTATAACGATGGAAGACATTAGAAACATAGCAATCATTGCACACGTCGACCACGGCAAAACCACGTTGGTTGACAGGATTTTATACCAGGGAAAACTATTCAGGGACAATCAGAAAGTCGGAGAACTGATACTCGACAGCAACGAACTCGAACGCGAACGAGGTATCACTATCCTATCGAAAAATGTTTCTGTAAGATACAAAGGTGTAAAAATAAACATTATCGACACCCCTGGCCACTCCGACTTCGGTGGTGAGGTTGAACGTGTGCTGAACATGGCCGACGGCGTTCTTCTTATCGTCGACGCATTCGAAGGACCTATGCCGCAGACCCGTTTCGTTCTGCAGAAGGCATTGGAACTCAAGCTGAAGCCGATTGTCGTTGTTAACAAGGTCGACAAGCCGAACTGCAATCCCGAAGAAACCGTCGAAAAGGTTTTCGAACTGATGTGCAGCCTCGATGCCGACGACGACCAGCTCGACTTCCCGGTTGTTTACGGTTCGGCAAAACAGGGTTGGATGGGTCCCGATTTCAAGAATCCTACCAACGATGTTTCTCACCTCCTCGATGTAATAATCGACACCATTAAACCTCAGGAATACCCCGAAGGCTCGCTGCAGATGCGAATCACCAGCCTCGACTACTCGTCGTACACCGGCCGTATTGCAATCGGCAAGGTAACACGCGGAAGCATAAAGGCTGGCGACGTTGTTTCGGTAGCAAAGGGCGACGGAACAATAATAAAGTCAACCATAAAGGAACTCTACCGTTTCGAAGGTCTTGCAAAGGAAAAGACAAAGGAACCAGTATTGGCCGGTGAAATTTGCGCATTGCTCGGACTTGAGTCTTTCGACATCGGCGACACAGTATGCGACAACCTCGAACCAGAACCGCTTAGCACAATCAAGGTTGACGAACCGACAATGAGCATGCTCTTCGCAAGCAACGACTCACCATTTTTCGGCCGCGAAGGCAAATATGTAACCTCTCGCCAGTTGCGCGAACGTCTGTACAAGGAAACAGAAAAGAACCTCGCTTTGCGTGTAGAAGACACCGACTCGGCAGACAAGTTCACAGTTTTCGGACGAGGAATTCTTCATTTGTCGATTCTTGTCGAGACAATGCGTCGCGAAGGCTTTGAACTGCAACTCGGTCAGCCACGTGTAATCATAAAGGAAATAAACGGTCAGAAATGCGAGCCTGTTGAGGAACTTTCAATTCAGGTTCCAGATGATTTTGCCGGTAAAGTTATCGAAATAGTAACGCAGCGCAAGGGCGAAATCGTGAACATAGAAAGCCGCAACGACCGCAGCAATCTTGACTTCCGCATTCCTTCGCGCGGACTTATAGGTATGAGAAACGTACTTCTTACTGCCACCGAAGGTGAGGCCGTAATGTCTCACCGCTTCGATGCTTTCGAGCCATGGAAGGGTGAACTCGGCATTCGTCGTAACGGTTCTCTCATAGCTATCGAAACAGGGCAGGCAATACCCTACTCAATTGACAAGTTGCAGGACCGTGGCAAGTTCTTCATTTACCCAGGCGAAGAAGTTTACGAAGGCCAGATTATCGGCGAGAACACGCGCTACAACGACATTGGCGTAAACGTTACAAAGACCAAGAAACTTTCAAACGTACGTGCTGCAGGTTCCGACGAAAAGGTTCAGATTGCACCTCCTGTACGTTTCTCGCTCGAAGAAGCAATGGAATACATCGCCGAGGACGAAATGATTGAAATCACACCTAAGTCGATGCGACTGAGAAAGATTATCCTCAACCAGCTCGAACGCAAGCGTGCTGCAAGAGAAAAGGGAATCGAGGAAGAATAGGAAATCAAATAACCACAAAAAGCCAGCAAATTGCTGGCTTTTTATTTTCAAAAAAAAATCCTGCCTGGAAACCAAGCAGGATTATGTCTAAAATAACTTTCTATTATTCAGCTGGAGTTTCAGCAACTTCTGAATTCTTAATCTTGAGCCAGCCAACGATCTGCAATACGAATGCAACGATAGCACCGATACCGCCGATTACACCCAAGAATGGAATAGCACCAACAACACCACAGCAAAGAGCTACGATAGCAGCGATGAACAAAAGCTTTGCACCGTCCTTGCCAGGGAATGTTTCTGAATTCTTAAGCTTCGAGTAACCGATAAGAGTGAAGATGTAAGCGATAACGCTAAGAACCAAGCAAGCAATACCTATTACTACTGACAAAACACCGATAACAGTAAGGTCACCTGACAAAATTACGAGGAAGATGCAGAGGCCAACCAATGAACTGATAATGCTCAAGATTGCTGCAGAACGCAATTTCTTTACTGCAGGAGCATCATTTTCGTGTACTGCATTTGCCAAGCCCTTAAGAGCTATGCAATAGTAAATGTTACCAGCAACAACGAGAAGCGGAATAATAAGAACTGACAAAACTGCTGTAAATGGCAAAGAAGAACCAGATGCAATAGCTGCAGTCAATTCCAACGATGCTGTTGCAGCAATAAAGCTTGTGAAGATAGCGCTTATAACGCCAAGAATAACAATAATCAAAACACTAGTAAACACTTTGTTTACTGCACTTTTATAAGCTAACTTATCCATATTATTTTCCCTCGGTTATATCCCATCGAGCCATCGGTTTTTAACAATTAAACATTTAACGCAAAATTAACAATTCTTAATTTAACACAAACAATGTTGCATTAATTTTATTAACAACCTATTGACAATAAAACATTATGAGCAAATAAACACGGATTGCGCCATGCCTATTACTTAATGTTTATCACACACTTAGCCTGATTGTTACTTTTTTCTTATCAGCATAAGACCATCCCTTACAGGAAGGATTATCTTTTCCACATCGGCACGCTCTGCTATGTACTTGTTGAAAGCCTGAATCCCATGAGTCATGTGGTCGTTGGATGCTGTTTCGGTAAAAATCTTGTCGTACCATATTACATTGTCGGCAACTATGATACCATTTGGCGAAAGCTTTGGCAGTACGGCCTCGAAATACGAAATATACTCTCGCTTGTCGCCGTCGACGAAAACCATGTCGAACGGACCATCGAGAGTAGGCACCACTTTGGAGGCATCACCGACAATTGCTGTAATCTTGTCCTGCATGCCTGCCTTCTCGAAATATTTCGACGACAGCCACTCTATTTCGTCGTCGACCTCGATTGTAACCAAACTACCGTCGGCAGGCAAAGCCCTAGCCATACATATTGCCGAATAACCCGAGAAAGTACCGATTTCAAGCACACGCTTTGCACCTGTCATCTTTATGAGCATAGCAAGCAGATGTCCCTGGTATTTGCCCGATATCATCTTGGGGTGTATCTGAGTAAGAGCAGTTTCACGTTCAAGCGCACGAAGCAGATCGTCTTCCTCGCAACCAAAATTCTCTATATATTCGAAACGCAAATCCTCGGTGCTCATACTATAAATATTTTATTGACGAAAACTTGTCGCGTACAAAAATCTCGTTTGCCACTTCCATAACATCATCGGCAGTGATTGCCTCAATCAGTGCTACCGTTTCCTTAAAGGTTTCGGCCTTGCCATAATTCATGAACGATTTTGCCGTAGGAAACAAAAGGTTAGAATATGAACTGCTTTCGATAGCCACCTGTCCTATAAGCTGTTTCTTGGCACGCGACAACTGAAGCACGCCCATCTTTCTAGTTCGCATATTGTCAAGTTCCCGGAAAATCATATCGACTGCAAAGTCGACCTTTTCGTGGTCGGAACTGAAGAAAATGCTGAAAAGTCCAGTATCCTGATATGTGGTATAGTTGGATTCAATATTGTACGAAAGTCCGTGATGCTCGCGAAGCTGCATATTAAGGCGGGAATTCATTCCCGGACCTGCAAGAATATTGGAAACCAAAAACATAGGCACACGCTTGGGATTGCTGTACGAATAACAATAGTTACCTATAATAGTATTGGCCTGCATTCCTTTCTTTTTCACAACCTTGTCGAATTTTACAGAATCTGGGAACGAAACTCTGGAAAAAGTGCGCAGACTTGCTGCATTCTGTCCGAAATGCTTTTCACACAGACGTACCAGACGACGGAAATCAATGTCACCTATTGAACAGAACACCATCTGGTCGGTATTATACTTCGATTTGGTAAAATCGAGGAAATCTGCCGTCTTAAACTTTGAAATCGACTTTTTTGTTCCTAGAATATTATGTCCCAACGGGTGATTTGCATACATTGACGACTCGAACTCATCAAAAATATTTTCCGAAGGATTATCCTTATAGGTATTTATCTCGTCGACAATGACATCGCACTCCTTCTCTATCTCACGCTGCGGAAAAACAGAATTGAAAACCACATCGTTAAGCAACTCTATGGCTCGTTCGTAGAACTCAACCAGGAAACTCGACGAAACGCAGGTCTCTTCCTTTGTCGTATACGCATCGACCTCACCGCCAACCGATTCCATCCGGTTGAGCAAATGATACGCCTTGCGCTTCCGCGTCCCCTTGAAAAGCATGTGCTCGGTAAAATGAGCCATTCCGAGCTGACGTTCGTCCTCATCGCGAGTACCAGTATTCATCAGCATGCAGCAGTGAGCCACATCCGATTTCACACGGTAGTGGATTATGCGAATTCCGTTGGCTAATGTAATCGTTTCGTACACTCTGGAAAATTTTGCGCAAAAATACAATATTATTTACGATTTTAGGTTTTAGATTTACGATTTATTAGGCACAAAGTATGCTCGATGAACTTATCAAACGAAAGCCAACTTTCTGTAAATCATCTTACTTTCGACCTTGCTCAAAAAAATCAACATATTTTTGAAATAAAATTTTGTCAGTTTCAAAATTTGACATACCTTTGCATCCGCAAAATCGACTGGTACCTTAGCTCAGTTGGTAGAGCACAGGACTGAAAATCCTGGTGTCCCTGGTTCAATTCCAGGAGGTACCACACAAAGAGTTCGGAAATCCGAACTCTTTTGTTTTTAATAGCTGACAAATTTTCGCATAGCATGAAACTGGCAATAATATACCTTATTATAATAAATCTCATTGCAACCATCCTTTTCTGCGCAGACAAGCGCAGGGCAAGAAAAGACAAGCGCCGTATCCCCGAATCGATACTTCATCTGTTTGAACTTGTCGGAGGAATATTTACAATAATTCCGCTGATGTTCATAATCAGACACAAAAACCAGAAATGGTCGTACAAGCTAATCAGTTTCATAATACTTGCATTGTGGATATTTTTTATTGCCTTAGCTGTCATCCGCTTGAACTAAATGATTATTTTTGCCGTCCCAAATAATAAACTTGACTTTTACAAGTTATATGTTTTGGAAAATTTTGAAATGAAAGTACTGAAGTACATATCAATATTACTGGTTGTCACGCTAATAGCAACAACAGCAATGGCACAGGAGAAGAAACTGCGTCGTGCCGACGAAAGTTTCGAGGCCGAGGAATACTACAAGGCCATGGAGGAGTATACCGCTATTCTGAAGAAAATCAAAGACAAGAACGAAAAGATCGAAATATACTACAAGATTGGCGAATGCTACTTCATGTCGGGATACTACAAGAAAGCCCGCTCGAACTACAAACGTGCCGCCAAGTCGAAAGGTTACGAAGTCCCGGCCAAGAACCGCCTTGCAGAAATTGAAATACAAGAAGACAACTTCGAAGCTGCAATCGAATACTACAACCAGGTGCTCGAAATAAAACCCAACGACACAGTAGCTCGCAAAGGTCTCGAATCTGCCAACTGGGCAATAGAGCAAACCAAGAAACCTACTCGTTGGGTTATAGAGAAAGCAAAGCACCTTTGCTCCAAGGCTAACGATTTCTGCCCAAGCATCGACGAAAAGGACGGTTTCGACCATATATATTTCAGTTCGACGCGCGAAGAATCTATGGGCAAAAAACTTAGCGGAATCACAGGCACCAAGTTCTCCGACCTATTCGTCACCAAACTCGACAGACACGGTAAATGGGAAGATGTAACCGCACTCGACTCCATAAACACGCGCTTCGACGAGGGTTCTCCCTGCATTTTCGACCAGGGACGCAAGTTCTACTATACTTCGTGCATTGCCGAAAAAGGCAAGAACACAGGATGCCAGATATACGAGGCCCAGAAAGTTGAAGGAGAATGGATGAACCCGACAAACCTCGGCATAGTTTCCGACTCGCTGTCGATTGGACACCCTACAGTTTCGCCAGATGGAAGCATAATCTATTTCTCAGCTCGTCTCGATGGCGGATACGGCGGTGCAGACATATGGTATTCTGAAAAGTCCGGCTCAAACTGGTCGAAGCCGAGAAACATGGGACCGGTAATCAACTCTGCAGGCGACGAACTTTTCCCATACATGCGCAACGACACCACCCTGTTCTACTCCAGCACCAAACACCCGACAATGGGCGGACTCGATATCTTTGTAGCCTACAAGGATGAAGATGAACATTGGCGTTCGCAGAACATGGGTTACCCGTTCAGCAGCAACGGCAACGACTTTGGAATATACTACTACAAGAACGAAGATAAGGGCTACTTCACCACCGACCGCAAAGGTTCGAAAGGCGAAGACATTTACTTCTTCGAGAAGCCGCCTCTGGAGTTCAAGCTTAAAGGCACAGTCCACGATGTCGACACAAAGGCTCTCATCGACTCCAGCCTCATAACACTCTATGGCAGCGACGGTTCGATGTTCCGCGACACAATTATTGTAGCAAACAAAAAGGAAACTTTCGGTTTCAAGCTCAAGGCTAAGACCGACTATGTATTCGTCGTCACCAAGGACGGATATTTCAACGGAAGGTCTCGTTTCACAACCGACTCGCTCGAGTTCAACAAGACTTTCGAATACGACATCCTTCTCGAATCGCTCAACAAGACCATCGAAATACCGAACATCGAGTTTGCTTTCGGCCGTTGGGAACTTACCGAACCATCCAAGGCAATCCTCGACAGCACAATCCGAATAATGGTCGAAAACCCGAACATTGTAATTGAACTTTCGGCTCATACTGATATGGTTGGCTCCGAACAGAGCAACATTGAACTTAGCCAGAAGCGTGCAAATTCGGTTACCTCCTATTTCGAATCGAAAGGCATTCCTGCAGCACGAATGGTAGCAAAAGGCTACGGCGAAAGCAAGCCGAAGGTCATCACAAAATACGATCCTGCATATCCGTTCCTGCCCAAAGGCTCCGAACTGAACGAAAGTTTCATCAACTCGCTTACCAAGGAACAGCAGGAAGTCGCCAACCAGCAGAACCGTAGAATCGAAATGAGGGTTCTGTCGAACGACTACGTACCGAGTCTGGACTAAGGGCTAAAGCCGTTTGGAGGTTTCTAGGTTTTTATGGCTGCGCCGTTTAACTTCGTTGAGGGCTACTTGTGCTGAGATGCTCCCTGAGCGTAGTCGAAGGGCAGTCGAAGTACGCCGTTCAGGTTTCACGTTTCAGGTTTTACGTTCAACGTTTAATGTTCAAGGTTCAAAGATTCGATGATTTAAAAATTCAACAATTGTAGTAGCGACGCAATGCATTGCATCGAGATTCAAAGGTTCAAAAATTTGATAATTTTTTTCATCATCAAATAATAAAAGGGAAAAACCTCCGTTATACTCACAAATAAAAACCAGATTGCCTATGACAGATGTCTACACGTATTTTTACACAATTAACACCAACGCAAAGGACAGAACTGAAGAATACCTACTGGATTTCAACGAGATAACAGAAATGGACAGTTCTTTAAATTTCCTTCCGGACATAAGTCCGAGCAACAAATTGGTGAAAAAGATTTTGGAACTTGCGTAAAAGCGAATGATGGTAAAAAGTTCCGATTGTGAAGATGGCGAATTATCGCCATTCTTCATATATTTGCAAAAAATTTTCGAGTATGATACAGATGGTTGACTTAAAGTCGCAATACCTTAAGATAAAGGACGAAATCGACAGCGGCATTGCAAGAGTAATAAACAACACCGAATTCATCAACGGTCAGGATGTAAAGGATTTCCGCAAGGAACTGGCAACCTACCTGAACGTTGGCAACGTGATAACCTGCGGCAACGGCACCGACGCCCTGCAAATTGCAATGATGGCTCTCGGACTGAAACCCGGCGACGAGGTAATCTCCACCGACTTCACTTTCATCGCAACGGTCGAAACTATTGCCCTGCTTCAACTTACTCCAGTTATGGTCGATGTCGACCCCGAAACCTATCTCATAAATCCCGACGAGATTGAAAAGGCAATCACTCCACGCACAAAGGCAATAGTACCTGTTCATCTTTTCGGTCAGTGCGCCGATATGGAACGTATTATGGATATCGCTCGCCGCCACAACCTGTATGTCATTGAAGACACCGCACAGGCAATCGGCAGCGACTACCATTTTTCCGACGGCACAGTGAAAAAGGCAGGAACAATCGGTCACATCGGCTGCACCTCGTTCTTCCCGTCGAAAAACCTCGGCTGCTACGGCGATGGCGGAGCATTGTTCACCAACGATGCCGAACTTGCCGAAAAAATCTCATCCATAGTCAACCACGGAATGGAAATCCGTTACCACCACGACCGCATTGGCGTAAATTCACGTCTCGACAGCATTCAAGCAGTAGTACTCCGTGCAAAATTGCCACACTTGGACGAATACAACAACGCCCGTCGCAAGGCAGCCGACTTCTACGACAAGGCTTTTGCCAACTGCCCGAAAATCAGTACGCCAAAACGTGCAGACAAGACTACACACACTTTTCACCAGTACGTTATACGTCTCAATGGTGTTGACCGTACAGCGCTAATGGAACACCTGAAAGCAAAAGGCGTTGCTTCGGCTGTGTACTATCCTATCCCATTGCACAAACAAAAGGCATTCCAGGGATTCGAGTCAAATCCAAACGCATTCCCCAATACCGACAAGCTTTGCGAATCGGTAATGGCTCTGCCAATGAACACCGAGCTCAACGAAGAAACACTGAAATATATAACCGATTCGGTTCTCGAATTCGTGAAATAACTTACATTCGCGATGAAAATTGCAGTCAGAATATTACTTATCACAACAATAGCGGTATTTAGCTGCAAGCTTTCTTTTTCGCAGTTCATTAAGATGGACGACCGCGTGATTATCGCTGGCTACGTCCTCGATGAAGAGACAGGCAAACCTCTTATATACACTAACATATCTATCCGGCACCGACGCGAAGGTACAATAAGCGACACAGCGGGCTACTTTGCTCTGTCGGCAAAAATGTACGACACCATACGCTTTTCGATGCTCGGCTACGAACGCAAGCACATTGTAATCGACGAAAAGGCTGTTGACAGAACAGAACCACTGATTGTCAAGATGAAAACCGAGGCCTATCTGCTGCCAACTGTCGACATTTTCGAATGGCGCTACAACCAGTTGAAATACGAGGTAACCACCATGAATCTGCCCGACGACGATTATGTATATGCACTGCAGAACTTTCCTGCAAAACAGAAAGCTATCAGTTTCTACAACAATACGCCGACTACAGGTGCAGGATTCACATTCAGTCCGATTACAGCGCTTTACGAAGCCTTCAGCAAGGAAGGCAAGGAACGCAAGAAACTTGCAGAACTACAAGCCAAAGATCACGTCAGTGAGCTCATTGAAGAACGCATAACGACCAAACAGATTATGGAACTTACAGGCTTTTCGCAACTCGAAGTTAACCGATTCCTCGACTGGTGCGACTTTTCCGCCGAGTTCATCAACAGCATGAACGCCTACAATTTCATTATGGTCGTAAAGCACAAGGCCGAACAGTACAAGAAATTGCACCGCGGCGACGGAGGAAAGATTTACCTTGAATAATTGACAATGTACAATATAATTTGTAGAGACGCGGCGTGCCACGTCTCTACAATTGCAAAATTTATAATCCCAATCAAAAAATCGCAAATCCAAAATCATAAATCCAAAATTTGTTTTATCTTTGTGCATTATTAATGTCAAATTTTTGTCTTATGAGAAGATTTTATTACTTTATTATCGCTACAGCAACAGCATTGCTGATGTCAATCTCTGCAAATTCGCAGCAGGTTGTAAACGAAAACTTTGAATCGTATGACGCAGGTTCATATATGTCAACCGTAGCAGCTCCGCAATGGGAAATGTGGGGAACAGGCGTTCTTGGCGGACTCGTCAGCGAAGAACAGGCTCACAACGGAACCAAGTCGATGAAGGCATACATCAGCGGTTCTACCGAAACCGATGTTATCCTCAACATGAATGACCTCACTACAGGTCGCTACAGAGTAGAATTCTACATGTACGTACCAGCATCACATACTGGCTACTACAACATCCTACAGGATTTCAACGGTCAAGACTCACAATGGGGTATTCAGTTGACATTCAACAATGGTACAATCACAATCGACGCCAACGGAAGTCAGTACACCCACCCATACACTGCTGACTCGTGGACTAAAATCCAGCACTTTGTAGACCTCGACAACGACTGGATCGATTTCTATCTAAACGACGAATTTGTCCTCTCGTACCAGTGGAGCAAGGGAACAAACGGCGACGGCACAACCTGCAAGCTTGATGCTATCGACTTCTACTCGCACACTGCCAACAACCAATCAGGTCTATACTACATAGACGACCTTGTAATTGAACAGGCTACCGCTCCAGCAGCTCCGACAAACCTTACTGCCACCGTACAGAATGAAAACGACGTCGCTCTTAGCTGGACAGCAGTTGACAACGATGACCTCGTTTATTACTCAATCTCACGCGAAGGCGAAGAAATTGCAACGACAACCGCAACTTCATACACCGATACACACCTCTACCCAATGACCTACAACTACCAGGTTCGCGCATACTGCGGAACAGCAATAGGCTACTCAGCAGCATCAAATACAGCACAGGCTGTTATCGAAGGTGGCGTTGAAAGGGAAAATGTACTTGTAGAAATATATTCTCGTGTTGGTTGCGGTTATTGTCCGTATGCAGTAAGAGCCTTAGACCAAATGGAAGCAACCGGCAACTTCAATATGATAGTACTTGACCATCAAACAGCAAATGACTTTGGTTACACACAATCAGCAAATAGATATAATTGGTGGGATTCAAAACGCGATATGTTCGGAAACCAATACGATTTTGAAGGTGCCACTCCTGGTGTTCTTTTCGATGGATATATTGGAATGTCTGGTGTTGTTACAAACGTTAATGATATGAAAACCCAATACACCCAGATGTACAATTATATAAAAGAAATTAATTCTATCTATAATTTAACAGCAGAACTCATTCAAACAGAGGTTAACAGCAAAACTTTCACTCTAAACGTTACGGCCGAGAAATTATCAGATTATTTTGGCAACGATCAAATTGTCATTATGGCGGCACTAACAGAAGACCTCACATACACTTGGCAAGGATACAACAAATTGAACAACATGGTTAGAGTTCTCTATCCAAATTATAATGGCACAGCAGCAACTTTTGATACAAACAACCAGTTCTCGACAAGCTACACAATCACAGTAAGCGACGACTACGATATTTCAAAGTGCAAGGTTGCTGTATGGGTTGAAAATCACACTCAGGGTCGTGTAATGCAGTCGAAGCAATTCAAGGTTAGCGACTACTATGTTACTGACATTGCTGAAGAAAACGTTGAAACAAGCATCTTCCCCAACCCATCGGATGGTTTGTTCTCAATATCAGCTAGCAACATCGAAAGCATAGAGGTATATGACATTACCGGTAAGCTCGTAATGCAGCAGCAGGTTAACGCCGACAATGCAACTATCGATTTACGCAACAATGCCAAGGGTATTTACACTTTGAAGACCTACACCGGAAACAACGTAAAGGTTAACAAACTTATCGTAGAATAATTAAATTTCAAAAAGTGAATTTTGATGTAAAAGAAATCAGGAAGGATTTCCCGATACTTTCAGAAAAGGTTCATAACAAGCCGCTTGTCTATTTCGACAATGCAGCAACATCACAAAAGCCGCGAATAGTAATCGACACGATAGCCGAATACTATTCGCGCTTCAATTCGAACATACATCGCGGAGTGCACTACCTCAGCAACTTCGCCACCGAAGCCAACGAGCGTGCCCGCGAAACTGTTCGGAAATTCATAAACGCAAGTTCCACCGAAGAAATAATCTTCACACGCGGAACTACCGAATCCATCAACCTTGTCGCCTACTCGTTCGGCGAGACTTTCATCGGCGAAGGCGACGAAATAATTGTCTCCGAAATGGAGCACCACTCCGACATCGTGCCATGGCAACTCCTCTGCGACCGCAAAAAGTCGAAAATCAAGGTTCTGCCATTCGACGACAACGGAGTCCTCGAAGTCGGTAAATTGGAATCACTGATTACCGACCGCACAAAAATCGTAGCCGTAACGCAAATCTCCAATGTTCTCGGCACGGTAAACCCAATAAAGGAAATCATTGACACCGCCCACAAGCACAACATTCCCGTCCTAATCGACGGAGCACAGGGCGTACAACATACAAATGTCGATGTCCAGGCACTCGACTGCGACTTCTATGTGTTCTCGGGACACAAGACCTATGGCCCTACCGGTGTAGGCGTACTCTACGGCAAAAAATCGCTTCTGGAACAAATGGTTCCCTACCAAGGCGGTGGCGAAATGATCGAAAGCGTAAGCTTTGCCAAGACAACCTACAATGTGCTGCCGTTCAAGTTCGAAGCAGGGACACCAAACTACATCGATGCCATTGCCCTCGAAAAGGCAATTTTGTACATCCAGAATATTGGAATTCCAGAAATTGAAGCCTACGAGAAACAACTTCTCGACTACGCCACCGAACAGATTTCTCAGCTCGACTGGGTTAGAATAATCGGTACCGCGCCACACAAGGCAAGCCTCATTTCGTTCGTAATGGACGGAATACATTTCTCCGATGCAGGCATTCTACTCGACCAGCTCGGCATTGCAATACGTACTGGTACACATTGCGCAGAACCGGCAATGCAACATTTTGGCATCACAGGAACAGCTCGCGCATCGTTCGCATTCTACAACACAATGGAAGAAATTGATATTTTCATCAATGGACTCAAACGCATAAAAACAATGTTTTAAATGAAAGCCGATTTGTTTTTCATAGTAAACCCCAATTCGGGCAACGACAAGGGAAGAATCTGGAAGGAAATTCTAGCTTATCTTGACGAAAATGGCATTGAATACGGACACTACCTCACAAAATCGGCTGGCGATGCCATTGTCAACATTCCACGAATCCTCGCCGAAGGATACCGAAATCTTATTGTTCTTGGTGGCGACGGCACAACCAACGAGGTTGTAAACGGAATTTTCTCGCAACCCGAAGTCCCCTACTCCGAAATCTGCCTAGGCTCAATCCCCATGGGCACTGCAAACGACTGGAACCGCTACTACGGATGGGAAAACGACTACAAGACTTCAATCGAGCGCATACTCAAGCACAATATTACAAAACAAGATGTCGGTGTCGTGACATTCTCCGAAAATGGAGAAAGACATACTAAATATTTCATCAACAGCATTGGTTTTGGCTTTGATGCAGAGATCGTTAAGATGACAAACGAACTTTCGCACGAACAGCGCGGCAAGGAAATCACTTATCTGCTCAGTCTGCTAAAATGCCTGTTGAAATGCAAAAAGCGTAATGTCAAAATCGAATCCGACGATTTTAATTTCAATGGGAAAGTCCTTTCGATAAGCATTGCCAACGGAAAATATTCCGGAGGTGGAATGCAACAGACACCCGAAGCCATAATGAACGACGGCGCATACGACATATCCATTTTCGGTGATATAGGCAAATTCTTTGTAATAAGGAATGTAAGCAAATTATACAACGGCACTATTACTCAGCTCAAGAGCAAAAAAGTTGCATTTGCCCGCACCGAAAACAGTCTCAGAGTAACATTCGACTATCCTACTTTTGCCGAAACCGATGGAGAAATCATCGGCGACAGCCCCTACGAAATATCAATGATTAAAGGCGGACTGAATGTAATTGACTAAACTACCGTCTCTTCTTCATCCAGTCGTATCTTATATAATACCCTATTGTAAAACGCCCTGCAACACGCCAGCGCGGATTCTTGTCACGGATTACATCACCACAATTTATTCCGTCGTCAGTCGGATTTGCCGACACAACTTCACGCTTATCAGACGAAACACAATAATACCTTGCGCCAATATTAAGATCTATCGAAAGTGTATTCATAAAATTGGACTGATAGCCGATCATCATTATTAACGATAAATTGTCGAGCCTTACATCTGCCCT
Organism: Bacteroidales bacterium; assembly: GCA_017617125.1. Taxonomy (GTDB): domain Bacteria; phylum Bacteroidota; class Bacteroidia; order Bacteroidales; family ML635J-15; genus Bact-19. The sequence continues at coordinate 119,399 of JAFZWY010000029.1, read as the reverse complement.
ATAGTACGGCCAATTTGCATCTGCGGAAACAGAACGTCCATAATCATATATCTGCATATCGTAGGCCCACGAATGACCATAATCGACAATTGCCTCGTAATACAATCCGAAAGGCGCAATCCAATAATAGCCTTCTAGTTCTTTTGTAGGAATCGTTATCAGATACATACGTGCTCCAAATGCGAATTCCACACCGTTGAACTTACGTTTGCTGGCATCACCTAGAAAAGTTGTGCTTTCATTGAAAAACTGTCCGTCGAGGCTACCGTCCGAAAAATTATCGAACCTGCGATATGCAACCTCGGTAGTAAGACTAAACATGGATGACAACGGCTTTTCCAGCCCTATATTGGGATTGAAAAAGAATTTGAACGGACGGACTTTTACCAAAGTATTGTCAAAGAACTGAGCATTCGCCTGAAACAAGGCAAATACACAAAACAATATGACGATACATTTTCTCATGGTTTAAGTCTTTTGTTTTTTCTTCTTTGCAGCAGGGAAAAGCACATTGTTAAGAATCAACCTGTAACCTGGCGAATTCGGATAAAGCGACAAATCGGTTTTCTCGTCACCAACATAATGCCTATAATCCTCGGGGTCGTGTCCGCCATAGAAAGTCCACATTCCCTGTCCGTATTCTCCGTGAATATATCGGGCTTCGTTCATCGACTTGTTCTCGCCCATTATCAATACGTTAGGCTTAATAAGATCTCTTTTGAAAGCGGTTGTCTGTCCCATGAATCCATGAATCAACGCAGCATGGTTCTGACAAAGCATTGTTGGAACTGGATCCCACTTTGCCGAAAACTCGAACAGCGAGAAATAGTCCTCGTTTGTACCTGCGCGTTTCGACTGAGTTACATCGATATCGGAAAACTCGTACTCGTATGGATTTGTCTTCACCGTAAAGTTCTGGAAAGCAAGACAATTATCGTAGTCCAGCTTTTGCTGTGCATTAGGATCCATGCCGTCACCATCGAACATATATTCGCAAATATCAGTATTGGCTGCAGCAAGGGCAATGTCAAAAGTATCGGTAGCAGCGCACATAGCAAACATAAAGCCACCATTGAAAACATACTGCTTAATCGCCAATACTACTGCAAGTTTCAATTTCGACACCTTGCTAAAGCCAAGATTTGCAGCTTCCTCCTCGCTCAACTTCTGTCTTTCCTGATACCACGTCATTCGGGCATAAGATGCATAAAACTTACCATACTGACCAGTAAAGTCCTCGTGATGAAGGTGAAGCCAGTCGTATTCAGCTAGTTTCCCCTCGATGATTTCGGTATCGTAAATCTTGTCGTATGGTATTTCGGCGTAAGTAAGCGCCAAAGTCACAGCATCGTCCCATGGCTGGGAAATGGGAGGAGTATAAACGGCAATCTTAGGCGCTTTTTCCAATTTAATTGCGTCTTGATTTACCGATGGCGCCGAGATATCGTTGAAAATGGCATTCTTTTGTGCATCAGCAATAATCTCATATGAAACATTACGCAAAATACACTCACGCTCCAAATTGGACGAAAAACCTATTATAAAACTTCCGCCACGATAGTTAAGCAACCACCATGCCTCAAGTCCTTGTTCCAACGACCAGTATGTGATGCCGTAGGCCTTCAAATGGTCGGTCTGGGACTCGTCCATGGGAATTAGCATATATGCACAATTCCCCGACAACGAGAAAACAAGCATCAACAATATTACGACAAGCTTTTTCATTGCTTCATTCCGCCAATAAGTTCAGAAATATATTTCACGCCATATTTTTCGCAGTACAATTCGATGCCGTCGAGCACACGCACGGTTGCATCGGGATAAAGGAAATTGGCAGTTCCAACCTGAATGCACGAAGCACCGGCAAGCAAAAACTCTATTGCATCTTCAGCAGTTACAATGCCGCCAAGTCCGCAAACTGGAATCTTCACATTATGAGCTACCTGCCAAACCATTCGCACTGCTATCGGCTTTATTGCAGGTCCCGACATTCCGCCAGTTATGGTTGAAAGTTTTGGACGACGTGTCCTTACATCGATTGCCATACCCAAGAAAGTGTTGACCAGCGAAACCGAATCGGCACCAGCATCTTCCACAGCCTTTGCTATTGATACTATGTTAGTTACATTGGGCGAAAGTTTTACCATCAAATGCTTTCCGTATGCCTTGCGCACTGCAGAAACCACCTCGCCAGCCGATTTCGGGTCGGTACCGAAAGCCATACCGCCTTCCTTCACATTTGGACAAGAAATATTAAGTTCTATTGCTGGAATATTAGGCAATTCCCCTACTCGACGCGCGGTTTCAACATAATCCTCTACGCACGAACCGCTAACATTTACAAGCACATTGGTTTTCAAGTCCTTCAACTGCAGATATGTTTCCTTACAGAAGTAATCTACGCCCTTGTTCTGAAGTCCTACAGCGTTCAACATTCCCGATGCAGTCTCAGCCATACGCGGATAAGGATTTCCTTCGCGTGGGTTCAAGGTAGTACCCTTTACAATGAAACCGCCAAGTCGTTCAAGGTCAACAAAATCGGCATATTCCAAGCCAAAACCGAAAGTTCCAGATGCTGTAAGCACAGGATTTTTCAGTTTCAATCCGTTAAAATCAACATTCAAGTTTACCATAGCAATTGCTTTACGTTAAACACTGGGCCTTCGGTGCATACGCACTTGTGACCTTCTTTTGTATTCTGCACGCAGCACAGGCAAGCGCCAATTCCGCATGCCATCTTATTTTCGAGCGAAACCTCGCATTCCACCTTGTGTTCCAAAGACCATTTTGCAAGTGCGCGCATCATAGGTTCTGGTCCGCAAGCAAGGATTTCGGTATATGGGAAGCTTTCGGAATTGAATATCGAATGCTGCATTACAGTTCCTTTCTCGCCAAAACTTCCGTCGTCGGTTGAATAGAACACGTTGCCAAACTTCTCGTAAACTTCCTTGCGCAAAATGTTTGACTTACTGCGGTAGCCGAGCAAAATGTCGGGACGGAAGCCGAACCTCTGCATATACCTTGCAGTGAACAGCAATGGAGCCACGCCAACGCCCCCTCCGACAAGCAACACTCGGCCCGACAATGGCAAAGCAAAAGTGTTGCCCAACGGGAATACCACATTCAGCAAATCGCCCTCACGCAAGTGCGCAAGAGTTGCTGTTCCTTCGCCGGCAATCTTCACCAAAAGTTGAATTGTCTGCTTGTCGTAATCGACATCGTGTATGCTTATGGGACGGCGAAGAAAAGTTCCCACCGAATTATTTATCTTGACTTCGGCAAACTGAGCCGGCATAATAACCGGCAGTGCATCCTCGCTTTGCAATGTGAGCATGAAGAACGAACCTCCTATTCTTTCGTTCCCTACTACACGCAAGTCACTGATTACTTTCTTGCTCATATATTATTCTCCTTTGTTTTCAGTTTTATTACTAGGTCTTCTGCGACGATGCGGCTTGTGCGACTTAGCATCGCCAGAAACAGCATCTGCATTTTTTGACACGACTTTCTTTCGTCCCGAAAATTTTCGTCCACCACGATACGAACCTCCATGTCTGCGTTTCGATGACTTTCTGCCAGGTTTATACTCGGGAGCTTCGCCAAAGCCATCGGGCAATGGCGACTTCTCGACCACGCGCTCAAGCAGTTTCTCAATTCTGTCGAAATGGTCTATTTCGTCCTCTCCGATAAAACTTACAGCCATACCGTCCTTTCCTGCTCGTGCAGTACGACCAATGCGGTGAACATAATCCTCGGCCTTATGCGGAATATCGTAGTTCAAAATCAAATTTACATTGTCGATGTCGATGCCTCGCGAAAGCAGATTTGTTGTTACAACAATGTTGATTTTTCCGCTCTTGAAATCGAGAACTGCGTTTTCGCGCTCTTCCTGAGTAAAGTTTGAATTTATCGGTCGGTTTGGAATATTGTTCATTCGCAAGAACGATGAGATTTCGCCGACTCTTTGCTTTTTACCAACAAAAATTATCACCTTCTCGCCCTTGTGTTCGTCCAAAGTGTGAAGCAAAAGTTTCATCTTGTCGTTTTCGTAAACCATGTAAACCTTCTGGTCAATTTCGGCAGCGGGCTTCGAAAAATTAAGGTCAACGAACTTTGGTTCCACCAGAATCTGCTCGGCAAGTTTCTTTATCTGTGCAGGCATTGTTGCACTGAACATAAGCGACTGACGCTTTTCGGGCAACTGCTTCACTATCTTCATGATGTCGGGATAGAAACCCATGTCAAGCATTTCGTCAGCCTCATCAAGTACAAGGAAATCGAGGGAGGAAAAGTCGGCATAACCGAGGTTTAGATGCGAAATCAATCGTCCGGGAGTCGCCACCACAATGTCGACACCATTTACGAGAGCATTTTTCTGATCACCAAAGCCTTGTTGGTCGTTTCCGCCATATATTGCGATAGATGACTGGTTGGAAAAATATGCCAGACCTTCTATCTGCTCTTCGATCTGCATGCAAAGTTCACGCGTAGGCGCAATTACCAACGCTCTGATGCCCTTTTTAGGATGGCGCAACATTCTTTCCATAAGAGGGAGCAGAAATGCAACGGTCTTTCCGGAACCTGTCTGCGAACAAGCCATAATGTCGCAACCGTCAACCACAGGCTGAAAAGTTTCAGCTTGTATACGCGTCATTTCCTCGAATCCGAAGGATTCTACAGCCTCGTGAAGACAGTCGTGCAATGTAAGTTCGTCAAATCGCATTTTATTCTCAATTTACAAAATACAAAGGTAAACATATCCACCGAGCGAACACACCTAATAAGAGATATATTTATTAACAAAAAAAGACAGCCAGCTTTCGCCGACTGCCTTGTATTGAAGTTCGTCCTTCGTAAATTTCTTTATTTCTGTGCCGGCATGCAGACTGGACGCACACTTATTCCCTCTGTACGTTCAAAGTCATCTAAATCGTAGCCTGAATTATCATAGAAGAAGAGACTAAACGCACCTCGTGGGCTGTCTGTAGCAAGAGAACTTGACCAATAGTATCCATCCGCCCCTGCATTATTAAGAGTATTATCACTATATCCACCAGCAGCTGGAAGGAAAATAGATTTTCCATTGCTTGCCGTAAAGAGGCGTCCGTTCACTCCGTTCTGAGTTGTATATTCGTGGGTGCAGTTATCGTACAATTCCTGCATTTCCGCCTTTGTAGGCATTCTCCAACCAGCGCCCCAGTTAGCTGTAGCAGCATCGTCGGAAGCCTCAAGGACGGTCAAATTATCAGTAAAACCATTGTAACCATATTCCGATTCGTCACAATACTTTGTGATACTATGCTCATCGCCATTACTATGAGCATAGGTAGTCCAGTTATAGTTTTCTTTAGCTGCAGTTTCTCCCCAAGCAAAGTAACTGCCATAACCTTCTGGCGTTGTTGCACCTACATTGCAGGTTGCCCAAAGAAGTCCGCTAGGCAATCCAAGGTCAACAAACTCGTGTCCGTTAAGAGAGTTAGTAGGTGTAGGACTAGGCGTTGGACTTGTGCCGTTGCTTGTCCACTGCGCATACAAGGTCATATCGCTGCTGACGGTTAGGGTATATCCATCAGGATATGAAGCACCGCTGCCGTCACGCACAGTATTCCAGCCACTAAAAGTATAACCTTCATAGGTAAATGCATTGCGCATTAGTGCCTGCGATTCACCACCAGTAAATTCTTGAGGAGCCATAGTTCCAGTTCCTCCATTTGCATCAAAGACAACCGTGTATGTCTTATTACAACCACTAATCGCTATCATTCCTGCCATAGAAACAATGGCGAACAATAAAAATAAAGTCTTTTTCATAGTGAACAAAATTTAAATTTATACTTAAAATTAACAATTACGGATTTATGAGCAATATAAAAATTCCACAACAAGTATCTAACTACCGTTGCAATATGCTTAAATATGGAAAAAATACTACAAACTAAGCTTGTACAGGGGGGGGTAATTTGCTGATATTCAATAAGCTACAAGACGCAACAGAAGTGTGTCCTACAAATATTGTGTCAATATGAACATCATAAAAGCAATGCACAACCCAGACTATATAGGTAACTTGATGCAAAGTTAACATTTTATATTTAACTGCGTTGATTTTTTTGAAAATTTTAGAAACAAAAAAAACGACAGCCGACTTTCGCCGACTGCCGTTAATCTATCTTAATTTACATTCTATGTGAACAAAATGCTTATTTCAATTCTGCTGTAAAACCAGGAGCATATCTTTGACCAGCTGGTGTAGAAACCTTAATTCCGATGAACATTATTGTAGAACCAGATGATTTCTTTTTTATATCGGCTAGAATATCAGCGGGGATTTCATTTCCAGTTACAAATTGTGTTGATGTTATACCACCTTCCTCTTTCATATATGTGAATTGAGTTACATTATATTCAACATCCTTGAAAGGAAAGTTCACATCGCTTATTACAGCATCAATTTTTGTCGATTTTGTAAAAACTGACTTAGGAATCTCATCACCAACCCCATATCCTCCAATTGTGATTGTAGGCATAGGAAGATTCAACACCTTAAACTGACAAGAGGCCTCTCCTACACTTATTGTCACCGACTTAACATCCGGATCGGTTATTTCAACTACATATTGGCCGTCGAATCCAGAAACTTGTCCTGAATATATCTTTGCACCATTTGATATTGTTGGAGCGCCATCATTTGCGCAAGCTACTATCGAAACAGGATTCTTTACTCCTCGATACAACACATCAATTGCAGTGTTTTTGATTTGGACATTCTGCGCCTTAGCCATCATAAAAGAAATGCACAGCAGCGACATTACTAAAATTAGATTTTTTGCTCTCATATTATTAAAATTTAATTGAAGGACTTCTATTTTTTACAATTTATGTCGCTTCTCCAGTTCTGCGAAGTCCCTTAACAGATACCAAAGATAACGACAATGCAAATATAGATTTTTTACTATTATAATCCTTATATTATCTGATATTTTTCCACTTTTTTTAACAAAGCATGACAATCAACAGATTACCGATTTGCTGATAATCAACAGTGTCGAATTAATAATGAAAAACAACAAACATATCTTGCAAGCTAAATTTGCCTGCAAGATATGTTTATCGACAAATTACGCTACTTATAGCTACAAGCGTTCTTCTATCACTCTCCAACCGATTATGCTCCACAAAGCATTAAGATGGTCGGCACGGCGATTCTGATAATCAAGATAGTATGCGTGTTCCCACACATCGAAAGTAAGCAATGGCTTCAATCCGCTACGCACAGGATTTCCAGCATTGGGTTCCTGGGTAATTACAAGTTTTCCTTCAGCATTCAATGAAAGCCAAACCCATCCAGAACCGAACAGACCTACGCCTTTCTGCACGAACTCAGTCTTGAAATCCTCAAAAGAACCGAAATCCCTTTCTATCAACGACAAAAGTTGTCCTGTCGGATGATTGTTTTCGCGTTTTGCAGCAAACTGCTCGAAATACATTATGTGGTTAAGCACCTGTCCTGCATTGTTGAACATACCGCCTTCGGCACGCTTTACAACCTCGACCAGCGACAAGCCTTCCAATCCGCTACCAGGCAACATCTTGTTCATATTGTCAACATAAGCCTTCAGGTGCTTTCCGTGGTGAAACGACAAAGTTTCTGCGCTTATAACTCCATTTAAAGCCGATGCCTCGAACGGCAATGCTGGCATCTCAAAACTTCCATTTACGGGCATAATTTCTTTCATAAGTAGGATTTTTAATTAATACGACAAATATAATGATATTTTTCGCACTGAAATTGAAAACATAAAAAAAAATTGTTCTAAATGCTGTCTTAGTTTGTAACCTTTAGATCGCTGCACAAAGCAGCAATCCTGACAACATTTAGAACAACGTTTAGTCGGACGAAATTGTCCTTATCAATCCCTATTGCATACTGGCCTTATCGACTGACCGTACATGCGATAGTAGCTTGTCGCATTGAACGAATCGGCATCGAAAAGGAATCCCCATGCAAACTGGGTATCGTCGGAATAAACCGAGTTAAGCCAGTAGAAACCGCAAGAACCGCCTTCGTAGATGTTGCCATCGCCACGACCACCAGCCGCAGGCAGGAACATACTGTTGCCATTCGGTCCGGTTATCAAATAACCGTTAACATTGTTGCGGGTTGTCCAAGTCTTTGTACAATATGTATCTATCTCAACAAAATCATCCTTCGAAGGCATGCGCCATCCGTAACCCCAGTTTACTGCGGCAGCATCGTGCGACTCATCGAGATTTGCCAAACTATCAAGCTCAATGCCAATAGTATATGTATTCCAGTTGTACAAATTCTTTGGAGTAGTCTCGCCCCATGCATAATAGTCTCCGTATTCCTCAGGCTTGTTTGCACCCATGTTGCAAACCGACCAGAGAGTTTCGCTCGGAAGCCCAAGGTCGACATACAAGTGTCCGCCATGATACGACCACAATGCAAACGACACCAACATGGCCTCGTCTTCAATTCCTATATTCAGAGTTTCCGACTCGCCCGTAAGCATTTCGTTGCCAATTATCGCCTCGACATATATGCGGAAAGGAATTTCACGGCTCGCATACACAGCATCGCTGCGGCGAATGTCGTAAATGTAGTTTCCATTTGACTTCCTTATAAACGTACAATTGTATTCAACCGTATCGGACTCGTATTCGACAAGAACCGTAGCTTCGAACTCGGATACCGCCGCCTTGCTCATCATTTCGCCACTACGAACCAATTCAATGTCGACATTAGCTATCGGACTAAGTTCGACTGCTTCCTTGTGGCACGATGTTGCAAAAAATACAAGGGCCATTACCACTAATAAAACTTCACAAAAATGTTTCATTTTCATATTTTATTCTTTTAAAAATCTTTGAACTACCGGTTGTCCACCGTCTTCACCGAACAACCTTACAAAATATACTCCCGAAACTAACCATTCTATGTCCATCTCCGCACTATACGCGTTTATTTCCTTCTGCATCACAAGCCTTCCCGTTGTAGAATATATCTCAACCGACGAAATAAAATTCTCCGACGATATGCTGATTATGTTGTTTGCTGGATTTGGACTTATGTCGCATGATTTCGGCTCGTCGAGTAAGCGAAGATTGAGGTTTACGATCGTATCGCAACCAAATTCCGATGGTCTTACATACGAAAACATTCCGCTCGCATAAAACGTATGGTTGTCAATAGTAAGGTAGCTTGTTGCTGTCGTGTCGATTGCGAGATATGCCGTCCTGCTGAAATCGGCTACGTAGGTAATGTCGCTTGTGGCTGTAACCGTACGCGGATTGTCGGTGTTGCCGTCGTTCCACTCGATGAAGCAGTACCTTGCGCTGGGTTCCGCAGTCAGGGTCACCTCCTCGCCCTCGTCGAACGTACCGCCTGCCGACACAGTTCCGTATTCATTGTTGTTTGCCAGCACAGTGATCGTGTATATCGCCTTGAAGCTTGCGACAAAAGTGCTGTCGCCATTGACAACTATCGTCCTCGGGTTGTCGGTATTGTCGTCATTCCACGACAGGAAGCGGAAACCTGCATTCGGAATTGCCGTCAAGGTAACCGTGGCTCCTACATCGTATGTGCCGCCGCCGGTAACAGAGCCGTTGCTCGAATCTGCCGGAAGCACAGTAATTGTGCTCTGGTCCCGTTCAAAGATGGCGACATAAGTTCTATTGCCGATAACCCTGATCGAACGCGGGTTGGTGGCAACATCGTCGTCCCACGTCACAAAGCGGTAGCCGTCGTTCGGCGTGGCCGAGATGACAGCGTACGTGCCTTCCATATACTGGCCGCCACCGCTGACAGTGCCATACTCGTCGTTGTTTGCCATCACAGTAAACGTATATAGCGGTATTGCCTCGAATATCACATTTAATGTATGGTCGGCATTTACATTGGTAAATGTGTAGACACCGTCCACAAGCTGGCTTGTAACATCCTGTCCGTCAACTATCACGCTTGACAGCTGGCTGCTGTCGTCTGCCTCGATTGTGAAACTCTGGCTGTCACTGCAGTTCACTATAGCATCACCGACTTCGTCGTTGTGGGTGACAGAGCCGTGTTCGCTTGCTGTTACGGAAATTGTGTATGTGAGAATATCAAATGTAGCTTCAACTGTATGGTTGGCTGTTACGTTTGTGAACGTATATGTGTTGTTTTCGTCGAGCCTTACTGTTGCTCCGTCAACTCTTACATCCCCTATTTCGTAGCAAGCGTCTGCTGAAAACGTAAATGTCTGGCTTCCGCCTTCCATGACAGTAACATTGGTGCTTGGCGATATTGTTCCATGGTTGCCTGCCGACACCGAAATTGTATAAGACGGTATCTCCTCAAATGTCGCCACTATGGTATGATCGGCGGCGACGTTCACGAATGTATATACGCCGTTAACAAGCTGTCCTGTGACATTGGACGAACCGTCGACAACTACGCTTACAAGGCGACAGTTTGTGTTTGGGGTAAATGTAAACGACTGGTTGCTGCCTTCTGGCACCGAAACATCGCCGCTGGGACTGACAGTACCGTATTCGTTGGCTGTCACTGCAATTGTATGAATAGGAATTTCCTCGAATTCCACTGCGATTGTGCGGTCGGTTGTTATATTGTCCAATGTATATACATTGTTGTAGACCTGCACAGTAACATTGTATGTACCATCAATTATCACACTGGCAATACGGTAGCCAGTATTTGGCAAGAAGGTTAAACGAAGGCTGGCACCATCATCTACTGTTATGGCTCCGCTCGGATCTATTGAGCCGTTTTCGCCAGCAGTTGCAGTAACTGTATGCACTGCCTTGAAACTAGCGACATAGGTTCTATCACCTTCTACAATTATTGTCCTTGGGTTGTCCTCGTTGCCGTCGTCCCACGATAGGAAGCGGTAACCATCGTTTGCTGTTGCAGTAAGTATAACTTCTGTATCACAGGTAAAACTTCCATCACCAGCGACATCGCCCTTGTTTGCATCTTCGGTCTGAACATCGATATTGAAAATGCTTGTATGTTCGTTCTGTATGTTGGCAAACTGCCCCCACTGGCTGTTGCTTCTATAAACAGCGGCGGCAGGGCATGGTGTTATTACCGTTGCGGCACCATATACTGTTGTTGTAAAAGTATTACTATTAATTGTTGGCGGAGTTTCCGCCAACATATTTATTTCGGTAATGTTATCACAATACCGGAATGCATAAGATCCAATAGATTCAACAGACCGACCGATTGTTACGTTTCCAAGCCCTTCGCAACCATTAAATGCATTTGTTCCAATTGTCGTTACATTTTCTGGAATTGTTATCGATTGCAAACCGCTAAGGTCTTTAAAAATCTCATTAGGAATACTGGTTACATTTTCGCCAATATTCAAAGTTGTTACTGGACAATCACGGAACACTTCATACAGAGAACCAATATAAGAGCAATTTATCGCATTGTAGTTGACCGTTGTCAGACTTGTGCACCCATAAAAAACACCAGCGTCAATACTTGCTAGATTCTCGGGAATTGTTATCGATGTCAATCCTGTGCAACCATAAAAAGCGAACTGGCCTATTTCACGCAAAGAACTAGGCAGTGTTATCGAAGTAACTCCGCTACAATCACAAAAAACACTATACGGAATAACCTCTACATTATCACCGATATTTATGGTTGTAAGGTTGGAACATGAATAAAACGCAGAAGCAGAACCGCCACTGTCATGAGTACTGTTTGTCGCATTATAGTTGACAGTAGTCAATGAGCTGCAATAAGAAAATGCATGCTGGCCAATATATGTTACCGACGACGGGATAGTAACGGTTGTAACATAATAATGGCTTTGACATGCAAATGCATGAATTTTTTTTATTCCTTCGGGTATAATACATTCTGTATAATTTGAATTGTTCGGACCAGCATAAAAATAAGCATCTTCGTTATACACTGCCAATAAAGAGGTGCAACCACTAAATGCACTAGAGCCCAAAGTTGTTACAGAAGTTGGCAATGTAAGATTTCTCAAGCTTGCACAATCCTGAAATGCATAGCTACCAATTTCTGTTACCGTGTTGGGGACTTCCACCGATGTTGCCGAAACATAGCAGGCAGTTAATCTAGTCTTGGTATCGTCAGAATATACCAGAGGTGACTCTACATAACCGTTATATGTCCGTGCGCCCCATCCGCCACCTTCAGCAGTGCCGCTATATGCAACATTTTTGACAGATCCGAATGCGTTACTGCCAATGCTTGCAACTGAACTTGGAACATTAACAGTTTCCAACCTTGTACATCCAGCAAACGCATTTTCAGGAATATTGGTTACATTTTCACCAATAATCAAGGTTGTTAGCGACCTACAATAGTTAAACACTTGACCACTTGCAGATCCCATATAGGTGCAGTTGGTTGCATTGAAATAAACGGTAGTCATATTCATGCAATATGAAAAAGCCAAATCGTCAATGTATGTAACACTTTCCGGGATAGTCATTGTAGTAAGCCCGCTGCAATAATAAAACGCTTGGTTACCAATGCTCGTTACAGAATTGGGTATTACTATAGTGGTTGGACTCTGGCAAAAATCAAATGCATGGTCACCAATTCTTGTAACCGTATATGTCACCGAATTACTTGTAACAGTTGATGGAATTTCAACATCACCATTAAGATAGTTTGTTGACCCTGATGTTGTCACCTCTACCGACAAAGTCTCCGCATCAGACAAAATGTTGAAATATAATGTTTGCCCAGTGCTACATCTCGCAGTAAAATCGTATGCAAATACTTTATTTGTCACCATGCAAGCGACAAACAGAAGGAGTATCGTATATAGTTTCCTCATCGTTTTAAACTCTATCTATATTGGGTGGCAAAAATAATACAATTGGTATAAACAGGCAAATTTTATTCTTTCACAAACCTTTGAACCGACGGTGCACGTCCATCTTCGCCGTACAGCCTTACGAAATACACACCAGAAACAAGTCCATCGACATTTATCTCTGCCTGATTTGCATTGATTTCCTTCTGCATTACAAGCCGTCCTGCCGTTGAATAAATCTCTATAACAGAAATATAATCTTCCGACGAAATATTGATTATGCTTTTCGCAGGATTAGGACTTATATCGTAGGTCTGTGGCTCGTCGAGTACGCGAAGCGTCAGGTCGACAATTGTGTCGCAAGCCATATCCGATGGTATTACATACGAATAGATTCCGCTAGCATAGAATGTATGCTCATCTATTGTGAGGTAGCTTGTCACCGTGGTGTCGACTGCACGATGCACGGTTGCGCTGAATTCGGCTACAAATGTGCTATCGCCGGCTGCGACAAAGCTACGCGGATTGGCGAGGCTATCGTCGTCCCACGATATGAAGCAGAAACCGATGCCAGGCGTTGCTGTAAGCACTACGGTATCGCCAATGGCATACTGTCCTCCGCCAGTTACCGTTCCAAAGTCGGAATCGGATGCAAGCACTGTTATAGTGCAAAGGTTTCTCTCGAAAGTGGCAACAAAAGTGCTGTCGCCAGTGACAATAAACGTGCGCGGATTGTCGGCATTGCCGTCGTTCCACGACACAAAGTGGCAGTTTTCGTTTGGCGTTGCAGTGATGCTTATTTCGGTTCCAGCATTGTATGTGCCACCGCCCGAAACCGAGCCTAACTCGTCGTTGTTGACAGCTACTTCGATTGTGTATGGAATATTCTCGAAGGTTGCCGAAATCGTATGGTCTTCCATTACATTGACAAATGTATAAACGCCATCGACAAGCTGTGCGGTAACATCTGTCTGCCCGTCAACTATTACACTGGCAATACGATAGTATGTGTCTGGTGTTATTGTAAATGACTGGTCGGCAGCCTCATCGACAGTTACATCTCCACTTGGAGATATTGAACCATGTTCGCCTGCCGACGCCGTTATGGTATGTATAGCCCTGAAACTAGCTACCAAGGTGCTGTCGCCCCAAACGACAATTGTTCGCGGTGTTTCGGTGTTGCCGTCGCTCCACTCCAAAAAGCGATAACCGTCGGCTGCCGTAGCCGTGATTGTAAGTTCTTCTTCGCACGAAAAAGTTCCACCGCCAGTTACGCTTCCCATAGTTTCGTTCTCCGTCTGCACCGTAATAGAGAAATTGGCAGTTGGTTCGCCCTGAATACTTGTAAAGTTATTCCATTGGCTGGCACTTCGGTAACCAGGAACTGCCCCACAAGGCGCATATATGTCGGCAGTCGAGAATGTTTCGGAACTGAAAGTACTGGAACTTATAGTCGGAGGCACATAAGCACTTGTATTTATATTGGAAATGCTAGTTGCTGCAAATCCATATTCGGGAATATTAGTCACACCTTCGCCGATATTCAATGCCGACAAAGAAGAGCAATGTCCAAATACCTCAGACCCACTTTCGCCCATATATGTGCAATTTATTGCATTGAAATTTACCGTAGTCAATCCTGTACAATAATAAAACGCTAGAGTACTAATATATGTAACAGAATTGGGGATTGTTATTTCTGTAATATTATAACAATGAGCAAATGCATAATTTCCAATCTCAGTAACGGAATTAGGAATTGTTATTTCGGTGAGTCCAAGACAATAGCCAAATGCATCCTCGCCAATCTTTGTAACATCATCTGGAATTACAGTATTCTGGCATCCCATAATCAGCGTATTTGTTGCTGTTTCAATTATTGCATTGCAGTTGCCGCGAGAATCGTAAGTAGGATTACTATCGTTTACACGTATTTCTGTCGCCCCCTGGTTAACATAGTAAAACGACCCCACATCAAATTCTGTTAGCGAATTTCCGATTGTCAACGTTATTACTCCTGAACACCCCCAGAATGCCCTATATCCAACACTCGTAACCGAATTTGGCAGTGTTATTTCTGTAATTCCAGTACATTCATTAAAAGCAAAGTCTCCGATTGTTCTAAGCGAACTGCCGAATATAACCGTTGTAAGGCTGGCTTGTTCGTCAAATGCCATTGCTGGAATGCTCTTTACATTATCGCCAAAAATCACTGTTGTCAACAAATCGCACCCCATAAATGCATAATCGAACGAATATCCCATCGTCGTACAGTTTTCTGCGTTAAAATACACAGTAGTCAGGTTGCTGCAATTTTTGAATGCAGATAGTCCAATATACTCGACCGAATCAGGAATTGTTACTTCGGTAAGTCCTCTACAATAGTAAAATGTATAATTGGGAATACTTTTTACATTTCCGCCAATATTCAAGTTTGTAAGAGATTGGGAAAATATCCTTGTGCTACTATTAGAATTTGTTGTAGAACTATTAATGGCATTGTAATTCACTGTAGTTATGTTATCACTATAGAAAGCATAATAGCCAATATTTGTAACAGACTCAGGTACTGTTATTTCTGATATAGAACAGGAATAGAATGCATATTCGCCAACATTGGCAACAGAATTCCCCATTGTAAATGATGTCAGGTTTTCGCAATAAGCAAAAGCATAATTAGGAATATTTGTGACATTATCGCCTATATTCAGGGTTGATAACGACGAGCATAGAAAGATCGCACGATTATTTATGTCACTACCCATATAGGTACAGTTTGTTGCGTTGAAATTGAAGGTTGTAAGATTTTGGCAGAAAAATGCATGATCACCAATACTAGTAATGCCATTGGGAATGGTAATGGTTGTCAAACTATTGCACTCATAGAAAGCACATTCGCCAATCTCAGTTACCGTACCTGGTATTTCTACAGATGTGGCCGAAGCAATGCAACCCGTTATCTTTGTCTTTGTATCGTCGAAATATACAAGTGATCCCTCAACATAGCCATTAGCCGTCAGAGCTCCCCACGGGCTCCCTGTTGCACTGCCTTCATATACGATATTTTTTACGCCTTTAAACGCATCGGTACCAATAACCGCAACCGTACTCGGTATAGTAACGGTTGTCAACCAATAGCATTGGGCAAATGCATAATCTGGAATATTGACTACATTTCCGCCAATATTCAAGGTCGTAAGCGCAGAGCAATTTTTGAAAACATTATCGCTTTCACTACCCATATAAGTACAATTTGTCGCATTGAAATTGACAGTTGTAAGATTCTCGCCGTAAAATGCACGATCGCCAATGCTAGTTACATTTTCGGGTATGGTCACCGATGTCAAGGCTTCGCAATAATAAAATGCATAAGTGCCAATGCTTGTGACAGAATTAGGGATAGTTACAGATGTCAGTTCGTAACAAGACCGAAACGAATTATTACCAACACTCGTAACCAAATATGTGATACCATTAAACTCAACGGATGCTGGAATCTCAAGGTCTCCTGATGGATAAATGGTATAATATGGACTTGTTTCATTTTCAGCTGTAACTTCCACCGTATAGCTTCCTTCGTTCGATGTGATGTTGTAGTACAATGTCTGTCCTGTGCTGCAGGCTGCCGAAAAGTCGTAGGCATTTGCTCTTATTGCAAACAGGATTGCAAGTAACAAGAAGATTATTGCATATAATTTCCTCATATTAAGAAGATTTCGCCTATAAAATTATGGCACAAAAGTAATGCAAAAAAAATTAATAGACAAAAAAACATTCAGACACAAGAACTTATCAGAAACGACAATTCTATTCCTTTACAAACCTTTGAACCGACGGCTGGCCTCCATCTTCACCATACATTCTTATAAAATAAACTCCCGGAACTAACCACTCGACGTTCACCTCCGCCCTATTTGCATGGATTTCCTTCCGCAATACGAGTTTTCCCGTCGTAGAATAAATCTCTACCGACGAAATGTAATTCTCCAACGATATGCAGATTAGGCTCTTCGCTGGATTAGGACTGATTTCGAAGACCTCTGGCTCATCGAGAACCTGTAGCGTAAGGTCGACAATAGTATCGCAGCCAATATCCGAAGGAATTACATACGAATAGATTCCGCTGGCATAAAACGTATGCTCGTCGAGAGTAAGGTAACTTGTCACAGTGGTGTCGACTGCACGGTGTGCTGTCGCACTGAATTCGGCGACAAAAGTGCTGTCGCCAGCCGCAACAAAGCTACGCGGATTGGCGAGGCTGTCGTCGTCCCACGATATGAAGCAGTAGCCGATGCCAGGCGTTGCTGTAAGCACTACGGTATCGCCTATGGCATACTGTCCGCCACCAGTTACAGTTCCGAAGTCAGAATCGGATGCAAGCACTGTTATAGTGCAAAGGTTTCTCTCGAAAGTGGCAACAAAAGTATTGTCGTCCATGACCGTAAATGTACGAGGATTCTCTGTATTACCGTCGTTCCACGAAACGAAGTGGCAGTTTTCGCTTGGAGTGGCACTTATGGTAGCTTCTGTTCCCTCCATGTATTCGCCGCCGCCAGCAACCGAGCCATACTCGTCGTTGCTTGCCGACACGGTAACAGTATAAATCGGAATTTCCTCGAATGTCGCTGAAATTGTGTGGTCTGCAGTCACATTGGTAAATGTGTAAACTCCGTCTACAAGTTGGCTAGTAACATCCTGCCCGTCAACAATTACGCTTACTAGACGGCAGTTGTCGTCTGCCACGATTGTGAAACTCTGGCTGTCGCCGCAGTTCACTACAACATCACCTTCTTCGTCGTTGTGGGTGACAGAGCCGTGCTCGCTCGACGTTACGGCAATTGTGTATGTGAGAATAACAAAGGTTGCTTCAACCGTATGGTCGGCTGTTACGTTTGTAAACGTATATGAGTTGTTTTCATCAAGTCTTACCGAAGCTCCATCAACCATTACTTCTCCTATTTCAAAGCAAGCGTCCGGAGTGAATGTGAACGTCTGGTTTCCGCCTTCTAGAATAGTTACATCGGTGCTTGGCGATATTGTTCCATGACTGCCACCTGTCACCGAAATTGTATATGATGGAATAGCCTCAAATGTAGCCGTTATGGTATGGTCGGTCACTACATTCACGAATGTGTAAATGCCATCGACAAGCAGTCCTGTGACATCGTACGAACCATCAACTATTACGTTTACAAGACGATAGTTTGTATTTGGTGTAATTGTGAACGACTGGTCGGAGCCCTCGTCAATTGTTACTTCGCCGCTCGGGGATATTGTTCCGTTCGCACCGGCAGTTGCTGTTATCGTGTGTACTGCCCTGAAGCTTGCGACAAAGGTGCTGTCGCCACCGACAGTGATTGTCCTCGGGTTGTCCTCGTTGCCGTCGTTCCACGCTACAAAACGATAGCCGTCGTTGGGCGTAGCCGTAAGGGTCACTTCTGTATCGCAGGTAAAACTTCCATCGCCTGCAACATCGCCCATGCTAGCATCGGCAGTTTGTACGGCTATATTAAAAATGGATGTTTGCTCGTTACTGATATTTACGAATTCACCCCATTGGCTGTCGCTTCTATAGGTTGCCGCGGCAGGACACGGAGTCCAAACTGTTGCATTGGAATATGCGGCAGATGTGAATGCTATACTGTTTTCAATTGTTGGCGGCGTACTCGAATACACATATATGTCGGTGATGTTTTCGCAATCAAAAAAAGCCAATCCTGGAATTTCGGTTACATTTTCGGCGATATGCAAGGTCGAAAATGACGGGCAACCACCAAACGCAGGATAACTGGATTCCCCCATGCTGGTGCAGTTCGTCGCATTGAAGTTGACTGTAGTCAGATTGCTGCAATCGGCAAACGCCCAATAGCCAATGCTTGTAACCGAATTCGGTATTGTAAGCGATGTCAAGCCGGTGCACACCCTAAAAGCACTATTACCAATGCTCGCAACCGAGTTGCCAATCACAATCTCCGACAATCCGCTACATCCGTAAAATGCCCATTCGCCAATACTTGTTACATATTCTGGAATTGTTAATGTTCCTGTCAGGCCCAATTCGCGAAACGCATAATCTGGAATATTTGTTACATTTTCGCCTATAGTCAAGCTTGTCAACGATGTACAACCAGAAAAGCAAAAGCCCATTGCCGTACAGTTGGTCGCATTGAAAACAAGAGAAGTCAAACCTGTACAATTGGAAAACACACTATTCTCAAAGCTTGTAACCGATTCCGGTATTGTCAATGTCCCTGTATAACCGGCACATCCGGAGAATGCTCCATACCCTATACTTTCAAGCGAATCGGGCAATGTCAAGGTTCCAGTAAGGCCACTACAGTTATAAAACGCATATCCAGGAATGGTTTTTACATTTTCGGCGAAAGTCAGAGATGTCAAAGCGGAACCGAACATGGAATTTCTCGAAGAAAGACCCGCCACCGTACAATTTATTGCATTGTAGTTGACTGCAGTCAGACTACTGCAATTCTTAAATGCCTCACTGCCTATATTAGTAAGCGATGGAACGATAGTAACAGATTCCAGACCACAACCATAAAATGCACGTTCACCTATTTCGCGCAAGGAATTTGGAAATGTTATCGAAGTAACTCCAGAGCAACTATGAAATATGTATTGCGGAATAACTTCTACATTTTCGCCGATATTTATAGTTGTAATGTTGGAACAAGAACGAAACGCAGCTACCGGAGTGCCATCGCAGGTACAGTTTTGCGCATTATAGTTGACAGTAGTCAGGCTACTGCAATTAGTAAATGCACCATCGCCAATATTTGTGACAGAAGCAGGAATCGTTATTTCCGACAGGTTGGTACAATATGCAAAAGCATAATTGGGAATACGGGTTACATTTTCACCGATATTCAGGGTCGTAAGCGTACTAGTCCAATTGAATGCAAAAGCAGGTTGGGACTCAGTACCCATATACGTGCAGTTTGTTGCATTAAAGTTGACAGTCGTCAGATTAGTGCAATTAGCAAATGCCCATTTCCCGATTGATGTTACGTTTTCCGGAATTGTTACCGACTGCAAACTTTCAAGAACATAAAACATCTGGTCAGGAATACTTGTTACATTTTCACCAATATTCACAGTTGTTACTGGACAATCGAGGAACATAACATAGAGATTAATACCAGAAATAGAGCAATTAGTTGCATTGAAGTTTACCGTTGTTAGTCCTGTGCATCTATAAAAAACGCCAGAACCCATGGATGTTATATTTTCCGGAATCGTTATCGATGTCAATCCTGTTTCTGAAAATGCACGCTCACCTATTTCACGCAAAGAATTAGGAAGAGTTATAGAAGTAAGTCCGCTGCATTTTGCAAACATATATTGTGGAATAACTTCTACATTTTCGCCGATATTTATGGTTGTAACGTTATTACATGAAAAAAACGCATTATAGCCCTCGCTACCGCCGTGAATACAGTTCGGCACATTATAGTTTATAGTAGTCAATGCACTACAATATGAAAATGCATGCTGTCCAATATATGTTACCGACGAGGGTATAGTAACTGTAGTAAGATATTGGTTACTAGAGAATGCAAATTGGCAAATAGTTTTTATTCCGTCCGGTATGACATATTCACTATTAGGACCGCCATGAATAAAAGTATCTTCGTTATACACTGCCGAAAGATTGTTATTGCCATAAAATATATGACTACCAAAAGATGTTACAGAAGTCGGCACAGAAGCAGACCTCAAACCACAAAAATAAAAAGCGGCATCGCCAATTGACGTTACCGTATTGGGGACGATTACGGAAGTCAATGCATAATTTTGATAAAAAGCCGAATCGGCGATAGCCGTAACCGAATATACTATATCGTTATACTCAACCGATGCGGGAATTTCAAGGTCGCCCGACACATATTCGTCGCCCCTTACCAGCGCCACCGTGTATGGGATGGTATCGGAAGTAATAGTATACGATAGCGTTTGCCCTGTAACACAATCAGCCGTAAAATCGTAGGCCATAACTTTTGTGCAAAGCAGAAAAACAAAGAGGAAATATGCTAAAATCTTCTTCATGTTACTCCTTTATAAATCTTTGTACTACAGGCAGTATCCCGCTTTCGCCAAACAGCCTTACAAAATAAACTCCCGGGACAAGCCACTCGACGTTCACCTCCGCCCTATTTGCATTGATTTGTTTCTGCAATACGAGTTTTCCCGTCGTAGAATAAATCTCTACCGACGAAATATAATCCTCCGACGATATGCTGATCATGCTCTTCGCAGGATTTGGACTTATATCACAAGATTTGGGCTCATCGAGTATGCGAAGATTGAGGTTTACGATTGTATCGCAACCTAATTCCGATGGTTTTACATACGAAAACATTCCGCCTGCATAAAATGTATGGTCGTCAATTGTAACATAGCTTGTCACCGTGGTATCGACCGTACGGTATGCTGTCGCGCTGAAATCGGCGACAAAGGTGCTGTCGCTTGTGACGGTAATAGTACGCAAGGTGTCGGTGCTGGCATCGTTCCACTCAATGAAGCAGTAGCCGACATTCGGTGTTGCAGTTATAACAACCTCAGCACCTTCGTCGTATATTCCGCTACCCGAAACCAAACCGCCCTCATCGTTGTTTGCAATTACGCTTATTGTGTATAATGCCCTGAAACTTGCAATGAATGTGCTGTCGCCATCGACAACAATAGTTCTTGGATTGTCGGTATTGTCGTCATTCCACGACAAGAAACGGTAACCAGCATTCGGAATTGCCGTCAATACGACTTCCTCGCCTACATCGTATGTGCCGCCACCAGTAACAGAACCGTTGCTTTGATCAGCCGAAAGCGCAGTGATTGTGTGCTGGTTTCGTGCGAAAGTGGCGACATATACGCCGTCGCTTGTTGCAGTGAATGTTCGTGGATTGTCGGTGTTATTGTCGTCCCACGACACAAAGTGATAGTCGTAGCTCGGTGTGGCAGTAATGGTTACATCAGTACCTTCCATATAAGTTCCGCTACCGGTTACCGAACCAAACTCATCGTTGTTTGTAGAAACGCTAATTGTATATAACGGAATTTCCTCGAATACAACGTCAATTGTATGGTCTGCAGTTACATTTGAGAATGTGTAAACTCCATTGACAAGTTGATTGGTCACATTCACTCCGTCAACCATTACTCTTACCAAACGGCAGCTGTCGTCAGCCTCAATTGTGAAACTCTGGCTGTCACTGCAGTTTACTATAGCATCACCGACTTCGTCGTTGTGGGTGACAGAGCCGTGCTCGCTTGCTGTTACGGAAATTGTGTAAGTGAGAATATCAAATGTAGCTTCAACTGTATGGTTGGCTGTTAAATTTGTGAACGTGTATGAGTTGTTTTCGTCGAGCCTTATAGTCACGTCGTCTACTCTTACATCACCTATTTCGTAGCAAGCGTCTGCTGAAAATGTAAATGTCTGGCTTCCGCCTTCTATGATAGAAACATCGGTGCTTGGCGATATTGTTCCATGACTGCCTGCCGACACCGAAATCGTATAATACGGAATCTCCTCGAATGTCGCCACTATGGTATGGTCGGCTGTTACGTTTACGAATGTATATACACCATCAACAAGTTGTTCTGTAACATCATAAGAATCATCTACCACTACGCTTACCAAACGATTGCCATTACTTGGTGCGATTGTATACGACTGATTTTCGCCTTCAAAAATATTGACATCACCAGTTGGCGTTATTGTTCCATTTCCGCTTACTGTTGCCGTAATTGTATAAACTGGTATTTCCTCGAAATCAACATAAATTGTATGGTTTGCGGTCACATTGGTAAAAGTATATATGCCATTGTATACCTGTCCGGAGACATCTACACCGTCAATCAATATGCTTGCTATGCGATAGCCATAGTCCGTAGTCATTGTGAATGTCTGGCTGTCACCATCTTCGACAGAGACATCCCCACTTGGAGAAATTGAACCATGTTCGCCAGCTGTTGCTGTAATTGTATGCACAGCCTTAAAACTTGCAACATAGGTTCTATCTCCCGCAACAACAACCGTCCTCGGATTGTCTTCGTTGCCATCGTCCCAAGCTAAGAAGCGGTAGCCGTCGTTTGGCGTTGCTGTGAGGGTTACTTCTGTATCGCAGGTAAAACTTCCGGCGCCCGAAACATCACCCTTGTTTACATCTTCGGTTTGCACGGCTATGTTATATTGGGATGTTTGCTCGTTACGAATATTTGCAAAATTCCGCCAGCGGTTGGTACTTCTGTAAACAGCAGCGGTTGGACATGGAGTCCATACGGTTGCCGAAGAAAAAACTGATGCTGAAAAATTTTGAGGAGTGGATGTATAACCTTGAAGTGTCGGCGGTGTACTTGCAAGTATATTTATGGTAGTAATGTTATTGCTATTATAAAACGAATACTCACCAATGTCTTCCAGAGTACTTGGGAGCGTTACTTCAACAATATCGCTATTGAATTTAAATGCAGAACTTGCAATATGTTTTGTTCCTTCCTGTATAGTAATCGCAGCATCTAGTGTTCCTTTGTATTCTACACACCAATCATCCAAATACAATATGCCATCGGGTTGGTTTTGATACCATTGCGAGAAAACAAATGCATACTGACCAATACTGGCAATTCCTGTGCCTAATGAAATTGATGTCGCTTTGCATCCATAAAACGCATACGTTTCAATAGTAGTAACAGAATTAGGAATTACAAGTGTAGTTGGACCTGTGTACATAAATGCATCTTTTCCAATTATCTCAACAGAATTGGGAATAAATGCATTTGCACTAGCCTGCATCAATCTATTGGTAGAAGTATTAATTAATGCATTGCAGTTTTCGCGCGAATCATAATAAGCATTACCAGATTCTACTGTAATTGTTTGCAATCCAGAGCAAGCATAAAAAGACTCGTCTCCTATACTAGTAACAGAACTGGGGATTGACAACGATGCTACATCTCTTGCTCCAGAAAAAGCACAATCACCTATCTTAGTCACACCGCTTGGTATTACAATATCGACAAGCAATTCATTGTTAAAATACAAATCGGAAGCTTTGGAAAGAGGATTTGACTCTCTGGTATAAAATTCAATTCCGCACCATGCCGCAATATCTCCTTCATAATAAACGGAATAAAGACCGCTACAATCAACAAACGCTTCATATCCAAAATATGTAATGGAAGTGGGAATTGTTACAGTACTAAGCCCGCTACAACCAGAAAAAGCATAATTACCGACACTTGTAACAGAATATATTATGCCGTTATACTCGACCGACTCTGGAAACACTAAATTTCCTGTAGGATTGGTCGTATAATATGGAGATGATGAATTTTCACTCACAATTTGCACTGTATAAGGCTCTTCATTGGATGTGATGGTATAATACAACGTTTGCCCACTACTACATACAGCCGAAAAATCGTATGCCATTGCACGACTTGCAAAACAGATAGCAATGAGTAATATAAACAACAATTTCCTCATAGTTTGTAACTTCATATACATTTTCTCGGCAAAAATAATGGAAATGAATTAAATAGGCAAAAAAATGTAGGGGCAGATTTGAAATCAGCCCCTACATTTTTATTCTTTTACAAACCTTTGAACCGACGGTGCATGTCCGTCTTCACCATACAGCCTTACAAAATACACGCCAGAGACAAGTCCTTCGATATTTATCTCAGCCTGATATGCATTGATTTCCTTTTGCATTACAAGCCTTCCTGTCGTAGAATAAATCTCAACCATCGAAATATAATTCTCAGACGAAATGTTAATCAAACTTTTTGCAGGATTGGGGCTTATATCGTAGGTCTGCGGCTCGTCAAGTACGCGTAGCGTTAGGTCGACAATTGTATCGCAAGCCTCATCGGATGGAATTACATAAGAATATATCCCGCTAACATAGAATGTATGCTCATCTATTGTGAGGTAGCTTGTCACCGTGGTGTCGACTGCACGATGCACAGTTGCACTAAATTCGGCAACAAATGTACTATCTTGGACAACTTCAACCATTCTTGGATTGTCGGTGCCGCCATCGTTCCATGATATAAAACAATAGCCGACGCTTGGTGTTGCTGTAAGTGTTGCTGTATCGCCTTCTGGATATGTTCCTTCACCAGTGACATACCCTCCATTAGAATCAGAAGAAAGAACTGTGATTGTGAACTGGTTGCGTACAAATATTGCGACAAACGCACTGTCGCTTGTGACTATCAACGTACGCGGATTGTCAGTATTGGCATCGTTCCACGAAACAAAGCGATAGCCGTCGTTGGGAGTTGCTGTGATGCTTATTTCTGTTCCTGCATCGTATGTTCCGTCGCCAGCAACATGGCCGAACTCTTCATTGTTCACAGTAGCCGAGATTGTGTAGGTATTTACTTCGAATATCGCTGAAATAGTATGCGATTCTGTTACATTTTCAAATGTATAAACGCCATCAACCAGCTGGTCGGTGACATCGGTTTGTCCGTCAACTATTACGCTGGCGATATGGTAATATGTTTCGGGTGTTATTATAAAACTCTGGTTACCACCACAATTAACGACAGCATTACCATCTTCATTATTATGAGTTATCGTGCCGTGCTCGCCTGCGGAAACCGAAATAGTGTACGTCGAAAGCGCGAATGTAACTTCTATTGTGTGGTCATCGGCTACTCCCAAGAAAGTGTAAACTCCGTTTACGAGTTCGTCAATCGCCTCTACCCCATCGACCAACACACTTGCAATTTGATAGCAGTTGTCGGGAGATATTGTAAACGTCTGGTCGGCATCTTCGTCTATGGTTACGTCTCCACTTGGAAAAATTGAACCATGCTCACCTGCCGATGCTGTAATTGTATGTATTGCTCTGAAACTTGCAACAAAAGTGCTGTCGCCACCTACAGTGATTGTCCTTGGATTGTCTTCGTTGCCGTCGTTCCACGACAGAAAACGATAGCCGTCGTTTGGCGTTGCAGTAAGGGTTACTTCAGTATCGCAGGTAAAACCGCCCTCACCAGAAACATCTCCCATGTTAGCATCGGCTGTTTGCACAGCTATGTTAAAAATGGTTGTTGTTTCGTTACTGATGTTAGCGAATTGTCCCCATTGGCTGTCGCTTCTATAGTTTGCTGCAGCGGGACAAGGAGTCCATACTGTTGCGTTGGAATATACTTCCGGTTTGAAAACACTTGAAGCTACAAGTGTTGGCGGCGTACTCGAATATACATATATATCAGTAAAGCCTTCGCAAGCATAAAAAGCATAATTTGGAATTCTAGTTACATTCTCGCCTATAGTCAAGTTTGTCAATGCCGGGCAATCGGTAAACGCATAATATCCGGAAGTTCCCATGCTCGTGCAGTTCGTTGCATTGAAGTTAACTGTAGTCAGGTTGTTGCATTCATAAAACGCACCGTTTCCAATGCTAGTAACCGTATTAGGTATTGTAACAGATGTAAGACCTTCACAATTGGAAAATGCATAGGGACCGATTTCTGCCAGAGAACTACCAAATGCAATAGATGTCAGACCAGAGCAACCTCTAAATGCATCATCGCCAATGTTAGTTACAGAATTGGGAATAGTTAATTCGCCTGTCAGTCCGGTACACCATCCGAATGCCCAACGTCCAAAGCTTGTTAGATTTTCTGAAATTGTTAGCGAAGAAAATCCACCACAACTATAAAATGCTGATACTCCGATTTCCGTTACAGAATTAGGAATAATTAAGACCCCAGTCAAACCATCGCAATCATAAAACGCATAATCAGGAATACGGGTTACATTTTCTCCAATGTTCAAGGTCGTTAACGCATTACAATCACCAAACCCCCTCATACTGCCCAATGATGTACAGTTTATTGCATTAAAATTGACGGTTGTAAGATTATAACAGTACTCAAATGCGCCAGAGCCGACATTTGTAACCGATTCTGGAATCGTTATCGATGTCAATGAAGAACAGGAAGAAAATGCGCCATTGCCAATGGTCGTAACCGAATCGGGAATCGCTATAGACATCAAGTCATTACATAAATAGAATGCATAATTACCAATTGTAGTAACCGTATTGGGAATCGTAACTAATGTTAATCCGTTATTATATTTAGAAAAAGCTCCGCCTGCAATATGCTTAATTCCTTCTGGTATCGTATATTCTGTTGCATAGCGAGGGGGGAAAAATACGAACCATTCGTCATTATACACAGGAACTGACAAGCCGCTACAATTATCTAACACATAATCGCCAATATCAGTTACAGTATTAGGAATTACAATACTTGTCAATCCAGAACATTCCTCGAAAGCATGGTCGCCAATTCCTGTTACCGAACTTGGTATCTCTACAGATGTGGCCGTAGTGAAACAAGCCATTATCTTTGTCTTTGTATCGTCGAAATACACAAGCGGTTCCTCAATATAGCCATTAACCATCCTTGCACCCCACGGACTTCCTTCAGCACTACCTTCATATACGATATTTTTTACACCCAAAAAAGCATTGTTTCCAATAGTAGCAACCGTACTTGGTATAGTAATGGTTGGCAGCCAATAGCATTTACAAAAAGCAAACTCAGGAATATTGACTACATTTTCGCCAATAATCAGGGTTGTCAACGCTCCACAGTTGGTAAATACTGAATAAGTTCCAGAACCGCCCATATACGTACAATTGATTGCATTGTAGTTGACAGTAGTCAGACTACCACAGTCCCCAAATGCCCAACTACCAATACTATAAACTTGCTCAGGAATCGTTATTTCTATAATGCCTGAGTAACGAAACGCATAATCACCGATATTAGTCAAAGTATTGGGTAGTGCTACAGATAGCAATGACGTACAAATATAAAAGGCTTTCGTGCCAATACCTGTAACAGAATATGTAATACCATCATTCTCAACAGATTCAGGAATTTCAAGGTCTCCACTAGGTTTATCGGTATAATATGGATCTTCAGCAAACTCACTTGTAACTTCCACAGTATATGTTCCTTCGTTCGATGTGATGTTATAGTACAATGTTTGTCCTGTGCTACATACAGCCGAAAAGTCGTATGCCAATGCACAATTGGCGAAACCGATAGCAATGAGTAATATCAACAGCAAATTCCTCATAGTTTGTAACTTCATCTACAATTTCACGGCAAATATAATAGAAATGAATTAATTAGACAAAAATAATAGGGCAGATTTGAAATCCTCCCCTATTATTTTATTCCTTCACGAACCTTTGAACCCAAGGTACACGTCCACCTTCGCCGTACAGCCTTACGAAATACACACCGGAGACAAATCCTTCAACATTTATCTCTGCCTGATTTGCATTGATTTCCTTTTGCATTACAAGCCGTCCTGCAGTTGAATAAATCTCAACTATCGAAATATAATCTTCTGACGAAATATTGATTATGCTTTTCGCAGGATTAGGACTTATGGCGTAGGTCCGTGGCTCGTCGAGTACGCGAAGCGTGAGATCGACAATTGTGTCGCAAGCCTCATCGGATGGAATTACATACGAATATATTCCGCTAACATAGAATGTATGTTCATCGACAGAAAGGTAGCTTGAAACCGTGGTGTCGACTGCACGATGCACCATTGCACTAAATTCGGCTACAAATATGCTATCTTGGACAACTTCAAGCATGCGTGGATTGTCAGTGCTGCCGTCGTTCCACGATATAAAACAATAGCCGATGCTTGGCGTTGCTATTAGCGTTGCCGTATCGCCTTCAGGATATGTTCCGTCACCAGTAACTGAGCCGCCATTAGAATCAGAAGAAAACACCGTGATTGAGAACTGGCTTCGTACAAATGTTGCGACAAACGCACTGTCACTTGTGACTATCAATGTGCGAGGATTGTCGGTATTGGCATCGTTCCACGAAACAAAGCGATAGCCGTAGTTGGGCGTTGCCGTGAGGCTTATTTCGCTTCCTGCATCGTATGTTCCGCCACCCGAAACCGAACCGAACTCGTCGTTGTTTGCCGATGCTTCGATTGTGTATGTTATAATTTCGAATGTCACCGCAATAGTATGGTCGGCCGTTACATTGGCAAATGAGTAAACTCCGTCAACCAACTGACTGGTAACATCTTGTCCGTCAACTATTACGCTTAATATACGGTAATAGGTTTCGGGGGTAATTGTAAAGCTCTGGCTTGAGCCGCAGTTTACAACAGCATCGCCATCATTGCCTTCATGGGTTACCGTACCGTGTTCGCTTGCAGTTACGGAAATCGTGTATGTAAGCATCTCGAATATTGCCTCAATAGTATGGTCGGTGGTTACTCCTATGAAGGTGTAAACGCCACCTACCAGCTCGTCGATAGCCTCTACCCCATCGACCAGCACGCTTGCGAGCCTATAGCAGTTTGCCGGAGCAATTGTGAACGACTGGTCGGCATCCTCATCGACTGTAATTTCACCGCTCGGCGATATTGTTCCGCCAACACTTGCCGATGCCGTTATCGTATGTATAGCCCTGAAGCTTGCGACAAAAGTGCTGTCACCGCCTACGACTATTGTCCTCGGATTGTCCTCGTTGCCGTCGTTCCACGACAGGAAGCGGTAGCCGTCGTTTGGCGTAGCAGTTAGAGCCACTTCCGTATCACAGGTAAAACTTCCGTCACCAGCAACATCACCCATGTTAGCATCGGCAGTTTGCACGGCAATGTTATAAATTGTTGTTTGCTCGTTCTGTATGTTCGTAAAACGACTCCATATACTTGTGTTTCTGTATATTGTTGCTGTAGGACAAGGTGTCCATACCGTTGCATTTGAATACGCTGCAGATGCAAATGAATATGAACTGCTCTCAATTGTTGGAGGAGTATTCGAATACACATATATGTCGGTGATGTTTCCGCAATTATAAAAAGCATAATTTGGAATTCTAGTTACATTTGCGGCGATATGCAAGGTCGACAATGACGTGCAAGCGTCAAACACGGCATAACTGGTCCCAGACCCCATACTGGTGCAGTTTGTTGCATTGAAGTTAACGGTAGTCAGGTTACTGCAACCATCAAACGCACTATTGCCAATGCTTGTAACAGAATTAGAAATTGTAAGCGATGTCAAGCCACTACATTCATGAAATGCATATTCATCAATGTTCGTAACCGAGTTACCAATCACGACCTCCGACAATCCGTTACATCCGAAAAATGACCATCGACCAATACTTGTCACAGACGCGGGAAATGCTAATGTTCCGGTCAGGCCTAATTGGCGAAACGAATGATCTGGAATACGTGTTACATTTTCGCCAATAGTCAAGCTCGTTATCGATGTGCAATCAGTAAAGCAACTGCTCATTTCGGTACAGTTGGTCGCATTGAAAACGATAGAAGTCAAGCCGCTACAACCTGAAAACACAGCACTGGCAAAACTTGTAACCGATTCCGGTATTGTCAATGTCCCTGTAAATCCGCTACAACCGGAAAATGCGCCATATCCTATACTTTCGAGCGAATCGGGCAATATCAAGGTTCCTGTAAGGCCGCTGCAGTTAACAAATGCATAACTAGGAATGGTTTTTACTTTTTCTCCGATAGTCAGAGATGTCAAAGCGGAGCCAAACAATGGTCTTGTCGGAGAAAGACCTTCAACTGTACAATTTATTGCATTATAGTTAACTGTAGCCAATTGTCTGCAATTCATAAATGCCTCTTCGCCGATATATGTTACGGAATCGGGAATTGTCACCTCCGTGAAATTACATAATTGGAATGCCCGTGGCGGAATAGATTTTACATTTTCACCGATATTCAAGGTTGTAAACGAAGAACAGGCATTAAATGCCCAATAGTTACCTGGTGAGAATGATGTGCAATTTTCGGCATTATAGTTGAATGTTGTCATTGACGAGCATCCCGAAAAAGCCCATGCGCCAACATCATCCACCGATTTACCTATAGTAATTTCAGTAAATCCGCTGCACCAAGCAAAAGCTTGTTCACCGATGTATGTTACCGAATCGGGAATTACTAAAGGTCCCGTAATATGTTCACAATCATAAAATGCATAATCGGGAATACGAGTTACATTTTCGCCAATATTCAAGGTTGTCAATACTGGACAATTATAAAACACATAATCTGACGACGAAGTGCCCATTGATGTGCAGTTTGTAGCATTGAAATTGAATGTTGTAAGATTAGTACAATAAAAAAATGCCAATTTGCCAATGCTTGTAACAGACTCAGGAATAGTTACGGAAACCAACGATGTGCAATTATAGAACGCCTCTTTTTCAATTGTAGTAACAGAATTCGGAATAGAAACAGAAGTTATGCTACTATTAAATGCTCTACTGGCAATATACTGTATTCCTTCTGGGATAGTATATTCAGTTGTTCCACTAGGTAATTTTACAAACCAAGTGTCGTTATATATTGGTTCTGTAAGTCCGCTACAATTATAAAATGCATTGTAACCGACATTCGTAACTGAATTCGGGAGTGTAAATGTTGTCATATTTTTACAACTTCGAAATGCATTACTGCCGATTTCTATTACCGTATTGGGAATTTCTACAGAAGTAACGGTTGTAGAACATCCTGTTAATATAGTTTTAGTATCGTCTGCATATACGAATATTCCTTCTACATAGCCATTAACGGTCAATGCGCCCCAAGGACTTCCTTCTGCAGTACCTTCATATGCAACATTCCTAACATATAGGAAAGCATTGCTGCCTATGCTATCCACCGAACTTGGAATTGTAATATTTACAACGCCACCGCATTCACTAAAAGCATAACTGGGAATGCTAGTCACATTACCACCAATGTTAATTGTTGACAATGATGAGCAAGACATAAACACTAGTTCAGACGAACTTCCCATTGTTGTGCAGTTTGTAGCATTGTAGTTTAAGGTAGTCAGTCCTGTACAATAACGAAATGCATAAATGCCAATATTAGTAACATTTTCTGGGATAGTAACCGACACCAAACTAGTACAATAATAAAATGCGTAGTCACCAATTTCTGTTACAGAATTGGGAATTTCAACAGATACCAATCCCTGGCAAAAAATAAATACACCATGTCCAATGCTTGTAACAGTATTAGGAATGATTACCGAAGTCACATCAGCTTTACTGTAAAATGCCGAATCGCCAATGCTTGTTACTGTATATACTACATTTTCATTTTCAACAGTTTCTGGAATTTGCACATCGCCAGACAAAGAAAAAACACCTTTTGCCACAGCTACAGTATAAGGCATCGTATCGGAAGTTATGGTATAGCATAGCGTTTGCCCCGTAGCACAATCTGCATAAAAGTCGTATGCCTTTGCACTTGCTGCAAACAGGATTGCAAGAAACAAGAGTATTAATTTATATAATTTCCTCATAAAAGAGACTCTATCTACAATTTTCTGCAAATATAGTCCTTTGGAATAAGAAAGCCAAAGAAAATTGTATTTTTATTTGTGTATCAAGTTTTTACTTGCCAGGCAGCACGCTTCATTATCTCTTCAAAGTCACGCAGCCCTTTATTGCAGGATAATCTGGTCCAAGATATATAACATACCAATAGCTGTCGCTTGCAATCTTACGCCCGGCGTACATTCCGTCCCACTGGCATACAGCACCTCGTGATTCGAATACCTGCTTGCCGAAACGGTCGTATATTGCGACATTGGCATCGGGATACATATACAAGCCTGTTACAATCCATGTATCGTTGAAACCATCGTTGTTAGGTGTAAAGAACGAAGGTATGCCCAACGAAGCATCGAGGTAGGTCTGCATCTGGTCTATGCAATGGTTATTGTCCTGAACCATAATATCATAATAATCGGACGGCAAATTGTCGAATATGTTCGACATCTGCCAAGTCTTTCCGTCGGACGAATAATAATACGGAGGTACTCCGCCTTCGACTTCGACAACAACAAGGCCTTTGCCCGATGTTATATTTGTAATCTGCGGAAAGTCGTCGGAGAAGCTTGCATTCATCGAAGTACTAGCCGTACAACCGCTTGTATTGGTTACGCTAACCGAATAATAACCGCCAGGATTTGCAATATCAATATAAGGATTCGAAGAACCGTTGCTCCACGAGTACGACGCGTAGGTCGTATTCAGGTAAAGTCTGCGCGTATCCAGTCCGCAGAACACGGTATCATCACCAAAGTATGGTTCAACAATAGTATGCTTTACAGCAGACACCTCGTCGCTTATAGTACAGCCGTTTACATCGGTTACCGTAAGCGAGTATACCTCGGATATATTTACGTCGATTGTAGCTGTAGTTGCGCCTGTACTCCACTGGTACGACACAAAACTGTTCACCGGCGCCAAAGTTACATAGTCGTCACAATAATCAATCACATCGGGGAAACCGATTGGAGCAACCTGTATAATATTAATATGTATGGTATCGGCATTCGAACAACCGTACTCATTTGTAACACGCATCCAGTATGTTCCTGTTTCGGTAACGTATATCGGATTATCATTATCGTTTGTATTCCACAGGATAGTGCAGTTAGGATACGTTTCTTGAGTACCAAGAACCACCTTTCCTTCAGTACAATATGTGCTGTCCGCTCCCAAATCGACATTAGGAATTGCCTTTTCTTCGACATTTATCGAATCTGAAGCCTTGCAGGTATTTGCATCGGCTGCTTCGAGAGTAAGTATACCAGCCTGGCTTACCCATATTGTACGGCCTTCGGCGCCATTGCTCCACGAATATGATGCGAAACCATCAGGGGCAGTATACTGCACACTGTCGTTCGCACAGAAATATATATCGGAGCCAAGTTCGATAGACGGACGAGGATACTTGTGCGTAGTAATCGTATCGTAGTAATAGCAGATGCCATTGTATGCACGTACCCAGTAAGTATATTCCAAAGAAGTCGAAAAAGTCGAGCTACTTGTACCGTTCGACCAGTAATACGAAATAAATCCCGTAGCATCTATTGTCAACTCCTCATCGGGGCAGAAATAATAGTCGGTTTGCGGTAGCACATCGAGAACCGGATATTTTGTAATGGTTACAGACGCCGATGCAGTACAAGAGTTCGGAGCTGTCACTACAACAGAATACGTACCTGGATCAAATACCCGTATTGAACTTTCGGTTGAACCCGTATTCCACATATACGATGCCATTCCATCGTTTGCACTGAGCGTCACCGAATCGAACGGGCACAAGGTCGATATGGTTGGCAGCGTCACTGTCGGTGGCTGTGGAGCATTCAATGTAAACGAATTGGTTATATAGCAATTGTTATTATCGACAACTGTTAGCGTATAAGAGCCAGCCGACACACCGCTAAGCGATTCTGCATGCGAACCATTGGACCAATAGTACGAGAACGGAGCTTCGCCTCCGACTACGTCGACACTCAAGCCCAAGTTGCTAGCATTACAATCGGTGCTTATCTCGTTGATCTGTCCGAAACTCATGTATCGTTCGAACTTGATAATCAACGCATCTGTCGAACCATTCGAGGTTTCGGTATCGGAACCCAAGGTTATGGACGAAGTAAACGAACCTCCAGCCACAACATTGTTGGCAAAGTCGAGAGCCATAGTATTTATCGAATTCTGCGACGACTGGTCACCATAGAAATGCATATCGACTGCATTATTCGAGTCATACCTTACTATAAAATAGTCGCTGCCATTTCCTGTCGATGTCTCCTGCCCTTCTCCAAAATCTATCGAACCTGTATAATTTCCTGCAACATAGAAATTTCCATATGTATCGCAAAGTATATCGCCAATAACAAGCGTACCGCTTCCAGAATACGAAATTGTATTTGAAATAGCGCCAGCAGACGAACATTTTGCAACCTGAGGATTTCCAGACACTTGCTTATACGCAAGATATACATCGCCTGCCGAATTTACCGCCATTGCCTTTACGCTATCGTTTCC
Organism: Bacteroidales bacterium; assembly: GCA_017617125.1. Classification (GTDB taxonomy): domain Bacteria; phylum Bacteroidota; class Bacteroidia; order Bacteroidales; family ML635J-15; genus Bact-19. The sequence goes on along the minus strand of JAFZWY010000029.1, from coordinate 84,645 downwards.
GGTTGCACCGAACTGCAAAGCCCACTGGGCTGTTCCCGCCGAGTTAAGCTTGGCGACATAAACGTCCCTGTCGTTTGCCGACTGCAGAGAGCTTCCTCCAAATGCAATCGTTCCCTTGAATTCGCCAGCGATATATACGTTGTTGGACGCATCGCATGCCACACGTCGACCATAATCGTATGATGTAGACGCATATGTCATCGACCATACGACATCGCCAGAAGTATCAAATTTTACCAAGAATGCATCGTCGCCGCCCCTAGCAGACTGGAAAAATGCTGTAGGACCTATTTGCAAGGCAAAGCTGAAATGTCCAGTTACAACTACATTGTTAGCGCCATCGACAGCAACATCAAGGGCATTGTCATCCTGATACGAACCCAAAGTTCTTACATACACATAGTTACCATCGGAATCCAACTTCAGAAGGAATCCGTCCTTTGCTCCTCTCGACGGGAAATCATTGCCGTCGAAAGAAGTATAGTCGTTGGAAAGACCGGCAACATACACATTTGCGTTTGCATCGACAGCAATGGCATTAGCCTGTTCTACATCAGAACTACCGCCGCTCTTAAGCCAAACTACAGAGCCGTCGGGAGTCATCTTCACGACATAGAAATCAGTAGATCCAGCCGAAACAACCGACTGTCCATCAATGGTAAGAGTTCCCGAGAATGTTCCTGTTGCATATATGTTTCCATCATTGTCAACAGCCAGGTCCGACACGTATTCAGAATTTGAATTGCCGTAGCCTTTCATCCACGAGTAACCTATACGGTCGCTACAGTCGATGCTGTCGCCACGATGCTGCGCAACTGCTGCCACACAGCATATAAACAACAATATAAAAGACAACAATTTCTTCATACGCATATACTAAAAGTCATAAACCATTGATGCAATATTATGTTTTCCAAGTGTAGTAAACTTGTCGCGGTACATTCTGAATCCCAGAGCAATCTGATGCGAACCATAGTTGTACTTCTGGATTCCTGTAAGACCCAAATCGCACAGGTACGATATCGTTATACCCTTGAATGCAAAGCCAATCATCGGAGATATAGAGAGCGGGCTGCAATTGCCTACATCCAATGTCTGCTTGTATATGAGTCCGATAATTACTTCATTTTCATCCTTTGTGTATACAGTCCTAACCTTCTTACCCGACATCAACTTATATCTCAAGCCGATATCTATCTGGTTAAGATTCTTAATATTGGTCTTGTACACCAGCAACGGGCAAAGCTGCATGTGATTTGTCAGCCAGAAAATCTTACCAACATGCACATTCATATTTACGCGGAGGGAACGTTCCAGAACCTGGTTGTATGCAGGACATGTCCACTGCAACAAGTTGTCGAAACTAACACCTGTAATCAGACCGCCATGTGTAAGAAGGACGCCGAAATTAGCATCGTACCCGAAATAGTTCTTCTTGCTGTAATTCACAATCGGGTCGTATATGTCCCTTTCGAAGTCTGTCTCATCGTAAGTGTGCATAAAAACTGTTCCGCCGAAGCCGAACGAAAGTATAGTCCTCGTTTTACGATTCGTACGAATAAGGAACTGGAACGAGCCGTTAAGCTGCAAACCGGTTTGTGAATTTACGCCGTTCTTGTCGGTATACAGGAAACCGCCAAGACCGCCATTTCTATTTTTCAGACGAGAACGAACCATCAAAAAAGTCGTACTTGGTGTATTTCGCGGACCAAAACCAATCCACTGCTGGCGATGCGCAGCCTTCACTTCAGTAAGATCTACTATACCAGTAAATGCCGGATTAAGCAACGTATTATCAAACACATATTGCTCGTACACAGGCGCATCCTGAGCGAAACACTTATTTCCCACAAACATTAGCGGGAAGAGAATCACAAATAATATACATGTAGCCCTACGCATAAATGTACAAACAGCTATAAAGTTGCAAAATTACTACTTTTATTTTAAATAATTGGTGTTTTTCTAAAAAAAATAATGGCGCGATAAAATCGTGCCATTATATAATCTCATATTAACCTCTTACAAAATGGGGCATTTCCTCTGGTATAACTATCGAAAGTTCAACGAGACCAGCCACTTTGCCCTCTTTGTGCCAAGGGCTTTGGTAGATTAGTTTTTTCTGCCCATTTTTTAATATGGTATAGGCATTGGTACTACCAGTAGCCAACATATTCTTAATCATAGCCGTTGCCCTTTCGCCGTGGCAGTCGTAAAGCGACTTACCTACTAGCGAAGCTCCACCACGAGCCTCCCATGTTGCAGAAGCCTTGTCGTTCATATATACTATTATGCCGTCGTTATCGCAAACGGTTACGGCAAACGGGGTTTCCTTCAAAAAATCTTCTGTTATTTCCATGCTATTCAATGTTTACCTTTAATGTCTGAACCCTGTCTGGACCAACCGACAAGTACGAAATCCTTACACCGGTTTCCTTTGCAATGAACTTCAAGTAATCCTTGAGCGGCTTTGGCAAATCCTCTTCGCTCTGGCACTTTGAAATATCCTGCTTCCAACCGTCAAACTCGACATATACCGGCTCGATATCGTCGTTCATCTCGAAAGGAACGTAATCGACTTCCTTGCCGTTGATCTTGTATGCCACAGCCACTTTCAGTTTGTCGAAATCGTTAAGCACATCGGCCTTGGTTATTATGATGTCGGTCAAACCATTGAGCATAACAGCATACTTAAGAGCCACAAGGTCGAGCCATCCACAGCGACGAGCACGGCCGGTGGTTGCACCAAATTCATTACCAATCTTGCGCAAAGTTTCGCCAGTAGCATCGAAAAGTTCGGTTGGGAACGGACCGCTGCCTACGCGCGTGCAATATGCCTTTACAATACCGTAAACCTTGCCAATCTTCGACGGAGCTACGCCCAAGCCCGAGCATACGCCCGATGCCAAGGTATTCGACGATGTTACAAAAGGATACGAACCGTAATCAATATCAAGCATCGAGCCCTGTGCGCCTTCGGCAAGAATCGACTTGCCATCGTTCAAAGCCTTGTTGACATAAATTTCAGAATCGATGAAATTGAATGTCTTAAGGTATTCTATAGCCTCGAACCACTGCTTTTCGTATTCCTCGTTAGTTTCGGTGAAGTTGTAGCCTTGCATCACTTTCATGTGATGGGCCTTTGTGGTGTTGTACTTCTGCACGAAGTCAGGCGAGAACATTTCACCCATACGCAAACCTATACGGGCTGTGCGGTCGGTATAAGTAGGACCTATGCCCTTCTGCGTCGAGCCGATCTTGCTTGCGCCCTTGTATTCCTCGTAAGCCTTGTCGAGCAAACGGTGCGACGGCATTATTAGATGAGCCTTCTTACTGATTAACAAATTGTTGTGCAAGTCGGCACCAAGTTTCATAGCCGATTCAATCTCTTCACGCAAAATCACCGGGTCAACCACAACGCCACTACCGATGACGTTCATTGCCTTCGGACGGAAAATTCCCGACGGGATTGTGTGAAGCACGTGCTTTATATTGTTGAATTCCAACGTATGTCCGGCATTCGGACCGCCCTGGAAACGGGCAATAATGTCATACTGCGGCGTAAGCACATCGACAATCTTTCCCTTGCCTTCGTCGCCCCACTGCATACCTAATAAGACATCTACTTTCATTGCTGTTTATTTTCTGTTTTTTAATTCTTTACAATTGCTACATATACCGTAAACGGTCAGGAAGTGCGAAGCCACATCGAAACCATATTTCTGAACAACCTCGTCTTTTACATCATCAACCTTCGACAGCGACACTTCGTATATCTTTCCGCACTGACGGCAAATAAAATGGTCGTGCTTGATATTGTCCATAGTCTTCTCGTAGGTGTTGCCCTTGTCGAACTGATGTCTTACCAAAAGTCCTGCACTTATCAGAATATCAATATTGTTGTACAAGGTTGCAAGACTGACATGATAGTTCTTGTTCTTCATCGATTCGTACAAGGTCTCGATATCGAAATGCCCCGAATTGGAGTAAATCTCGTCGAGTATAGCAAAACGCTCAGGAGTTTTCCTCAACGAATTGCTTTCAAGGTAGTTCTTCAATATGTCGCGCGGCGTAAGCCTCTTCTCGTCCATTTTCTAATAGTAAAATTCGTCTCCTCGCTTTGGAATCTGAATATTGCTGTATCCCTTGCTCATAAGGTATTCACGATAGAACTTCTGAGCTTCGTAGTCGCCGTGAACAAGAAAAATGTTGCGCAACTTTTCGGGATCCTGGCACGAAATGAAATCGCCCATCTCGATGTAGTCGCCGTGACCGCTCAACGATTCAATCTTCTCGATGTCGGCATTCAGCGGATGCACGTTTCCGAATATTGAAATTTCGTGCAAACCTTTTTCCTGAATTCTTGCGCCCAAGGTTTCGGGGGCACAGTAACCGACAAGCATTATGGTGTTGCGCGAATCCTCGATGCTGTTTGCAATATGGTGCTTTACACGACCAGCTTCAGCCATTCCCGATGCCGAAATTATTATGCACGGCTTCTTGGTTGAGTTAAGTTCCTTCGATTCGTCAGCACTTTTCACATAATGCAAGGTGTCGAAATAGAACGGATGCGGATCGTTCTTCATAGTTTCTATAATGCCGTCGTTGTAACATTCCTGGTGCATCTTGAAAATTTCGGTAGCATTCACCGAAAGCGGACTGTCAACATAAATGTCAATCTTTGGAAGAATGCCCTCGTTGTAGAAATTGTTGAGCATATACACGATTTCCTGTGTACGACCAACGCTGAACGACGGGATTATCAGTTTTCCTCCACGCTGCACGCAGGTATTGTTGATAACATTGTACAGGTCAAGTTCGGTTTCCCTGTCCTGCTCGTGAATACGGTCACCGTAAGTTGCCTCGGTAATGAGAATATCAGCCTGTGGAAACGGTACCGGCGGCTTTACAATCCTGTTGTGCGGACGTCCTACATCGCCAGTATATGCAATTTTTGTCACTTTGCCGTTCTCTTCGAGAGTAATGTTCACGACAGCACTACCGAGCATGTGACCGCTATTGGTAAAACGTACTGTTATGCCTTCATCGACCTTGTAGTCCTTGTCGTATGGCACATCAACAAAAATCTTCATACACTGCTCTGCATCCATGTGGGTGTAAATCGGGTTTACACGCGGAAGCCCCTGCTTGAAAAGCTTCTTGTTGTACCACTTGATATCGAGTTCCTGGATGAAACCGGAATCGGGAAGCATAATGGAGCACAAATCCTTGGTAGCAGGAGTACAGATAACTTTTCCGTTGAAACCATTCTTGTAGATATATGGGATTAGTCCTGTATGATCGATGTGAGCATGCGACACAAGCACATAATCTATTTCCGACGGGTCGAAACCTAGGTCCCTGTTGGCAGCGTCGGTTTCCATGCCCTTGCCCTGGAACATTCCGCAGTCGAGAAGAATCTTCTTTCCCGAATCAGTAATTATCATGTGTTTGCTTCCTGTAACCTCGCGAGTAGCACCTATAAATTTTATCTTCATCTTCAATAATTTATCAATAGTCCGGTTCACATTCCTAGCCGAACAAAACAAGTTTCAAACTTACGGCTTTTTTACCTCATATCGGCATAAGTCATTTATTTTTTATGAACAACCAAAAGCAATAAGAGCCACTGCAATTGATGTTATATTGTTAATTATAAACATGCAACTAGTCGAACCTCATCGAATCGGCTGGCGTAATCTTCGACACTATAAACGACGGCAGTATCATCATCACGACTATCACAACGAGAGTGCCCGCATTTAGCAACAAAATGTTGACTATATCCAGATTTATCGGAACGGTTGAAACATAGTACGATGCAGGATCGAGATGTATAATGCCGAAATAATACTGCAGTACGCAGAGTAAAATTCCGATCACATTGCCCCATAGCAACCCCTTGATTGTAAGATAGGATGCAAAATACAGGAAAACTTTTCGTACTGAAACATTTGTTGCGCCCATACTTTTCAGAATGCCAATCATATTCACCCTTTCGAGTATAAGAACCAGCAATCCCGAAATCATGTTGAAGCCTGTGACGGCAACCATAAGTCCGAGAATTATCCACACGTTCATGTCGAGCAACGACAGCCAGTCGAAAATGCCTGGGTATTCCTGTCGTATATTTGTGACTTTCAGTATTTCATCATCAGGATTGTAGGTGCAACAAGTTTTCGAAACCTTGCGTTCCATCTCATCAAGCTGGTCTATATCGTCAATCTTAACCTCGAAGCCAGAAACTTGTCCGTCCTTCCAATCGTTGAGCTTGCGCAAATGCTTGATATCTGCAATGATATACATCTTGTCAAACTCCTCGAGCTGGGTATTGTAGATACCCTCAACGGTAAATTTCCTCATTCGTGGCGGATTCTGTATGAAATACGCAGCAAACGAATCGCCAACCTTCAGGTTGAGCACATCGGCAATGCTTTTCGACACGAGAACGCCGTTTGTTCTAGCTGTATCGTTGATTTCGAGCAGTTCTCCTTCGACAAGATATTCCTCGAAGAACGACCAGTTGTATTCCTCGTCAACTCCTTTGAACACAACGCCTTGCAAATAGTCGGCAGTCTTTACTATTCCTGCCTTTACAATATAGCGGTCGACCGATTTCACGCCATCCATCTCGCGCAGCGACGAAAGCCAAGTCTGCTCACCCGAAATCGGCACAGTTTCGTAAGACGAGTTACTGTCGTAGTTTGTTATGCTGATGTGTGCGCCAAAACCTATCACCTTGCGCGAAATCTCGTTCTTGAAGCCAGTAACTATCGCGACAGAAACAAGCATTACAGCAAGTCCCACGGCAATGCCAGCCACAGCAATACCCAGTATCGAACGGCTGAATCCGCCCGACCTGCGCTGCTTAAGCACCAGTCGTTTTGCTATGAAAAACTCGTAGTTCACTTCTGTTCGTCTTCGTTCACTTCCTCAAAATCGACATATTCCTCATCAAAATTACCTTTTTGCGGCTCTTCCTTTTGGGGAATATGGTCAACCCTGATATCGCCGTAGGTCCTGCCTTGCCCGCCCTTATTTTCTTCCTCAAAATTCTGGAATTGTCCATCGAATTCCTTCATTCTTTTCTGTACGAATCGTTTCAGAAGCCATGGCGCCAAATAGCGGAACAGCAGTTTCGCCAGCAGCATCGCAAGGACTAGGAATATTATTATGTTCAAAAAAACTTCCATTTTATAAAGATAAAGCCAAATAAAGCAATGCCGGAACCGCAGCACCTATTGCGAATCCCAGATGCACTTGCAAATTGTTATGTCTTCCCAGATACAATCTCGATGCAAGAACCATTCCGCAGACAAGTATCGCCATGATAGACATCAGAAAACCATTTTCAAACACATACGAATACTTGAAAACCATCAGATACAATGCGAATCCCCATCCGTATGCATGAATGCTAAGCCGCCAGAAATTGTTTATCAGCAGGCATACCAGCGATGCAATGGCTGTGAGCATTGTTATCAAGCCCCACATCGGCGACTTGTGCACAAAGAATCCAAGCAATGCAAACGCCACTACGACAGCCAATGCCATGGTGCGACTGCGCGTATCCTCGAAGAAACTCTCGAAACGGTCGGAAAGTCCGCTCGACATTTGCGATACATCTTCCTGCGAAAGTACGACCTCACTGCCCTGAACTTTATTGGCACGCCTGTACTGCATAAAAGCAAACACTAGCAGCATTACAAGGAACGGAAATACAAATGTCATTCCTGCAACCATAAACGGATGCAAGCCATAAATGTCGTTTATAGTCAATGCAAAATATGTGGGCAAAAGAATCGGATGTCCGATTATGCTCACAACCTTGAAAAATATGTCAAGGAAGCCTCGCATTATATCTTTCTTCTTAAGCGTGCGACTGGAATTCCCATCTGCTCGCGGTACTTTGCAATGGTACGACGCGCTATTATATAGCCCCTATCCTTCAATATTTCCGACAGACGGTCATCGGTAAGCGGCTTTGCAGAATCCTCGGCATCAATGCATTCCTTCAAGATCTGCTTAACCTCACGGGTAGAAACCTCTTCGCCCGAATCGGTCTGCATAGCCTCGCTGAAGAAGAACTTCAACAGGAAATTGCCGTATGGTGTAGCAACGTACTTGCTGTTGGCTACACGCGAAACCGTAGAGATATCAAGGTTTGTCATTTCGGCAATGTCCTTCAGGATCATAGGACGAATGTCGGCCTCGTCGCCTGTAAGGAAAAACTTACGCTGGAAATGGACAATCGCCTCCATAGTGAACAGCAAGGTGCGCTTACGCTGCTCAATTGCATCGATAAACCACTTGGCATTGTCAATCTTCTGCTTGACAAAAGTTACAACTTCTTTATTTCCAGCCTTATCCGACGAATACTCGTCCATCATCTTCGAGAACGACCTGCTTATTCGCAAATCGGGAGAATTGCGGTTGTTGAGCGACACGGCTATGTCGTTATCCTCAACTTCGACTATAAAATCGGGTATTATCGCTTGAATATTAGCCTTCTGTGGTTCTCCATACGAGTTGCCAGGCTTTGGATTCAACTTTATAATAACATCGATGGCATCCTTCAAATCCTGCTCGGTGATATTGCACTTCTGCATTATCTTCTCGTAATGCTTCTTGGTAAATTCTTCAAAGCAATCGGAAAGCACTGCAATTGCAGTCTTCACGCCATCGGTCTGCGCCTCTTTTCGACGAAGCTGAATAAGAAGGCATTCCTGCAAACTACGTGCTCCGATACCTGCAGGGTCGAGTTCCTGAATCACCTTTAGGACATCTTCGAGTTCCTTCTCCGAGACCTCGACATTCTGCGAAAAAGCAATATCGTCGGCCACGGCATCAAGGTCACGACGAAGATAGCCATCCTCGTCGATGTTTCCAACCAAAAACGGAGCAATAAACTTCTGCCTTTCGGTTACGTCCTTTAGTATAAACTGCTCGAAAAGATGCTCACTGAACGACTTCGATGCCGAATACGGCATTTCCACCCTATCGTCGTCCTTCGAGGTATTGTTTACTTCAAGGCGATAGTTTGGAATTTCATCGTCGTCGTTTGCACCATAGTCATCGTCAAGCGAATAGTCGTCCTCACGTGTGTATTCGTCATCCGAATCCATATCGCCGTCGTCGCGCTCCTCCTCATGGGTGAGTACATCGCTGTCGTTTTCCACTATGCTGTCTCCATCATCGTAGTCGCCTTCGCCGCCATCATCGAGAGCAGGATTCTCCTCTATCTCGTTCTTGATGCGTTCTTCGAGCTGCAAAGTATTAAGTTCCAACAGCTTTATCATCTGAATCTGCTGCGGAGCCAACTTTTGTGTCAGTTTCTGTTCGAGCGACTGTTTGAGCATAGACGTAGATTTTAGAATTCGGCAGTCTTAGGTGTACGTGGGAACGGAATCACATCGCGGATGTTCGACATACCTGTTACGAAAAGTATAAGTCTTTCGAAACCAAGGCCGAAACCGCTGTGAGGAACTGTACCGAACTTACGTGTTTCGAGGTACCACCACATATCTTTCTTTGGAATATTGCGTTCTTCGATTGTTGCAAGAAGCTTTTCGTAGCTTTCCTCACGCTGCGAGCCACCGATGATTTCGCCAATCTGCGGGAAAAGGACGTCCATTGCGCGAACGGTCTTTCCGTCCTCGTTCTGCTTCATGTAGAAAGCCTTGATTTCCTTCGGGTAGTTGATAAGGATAACAGGACGTTTGTAGTGCTTTTCTACGAGGTAACGCTCGTGTTCGCTCTGCAGGTCAACGCCCCACTTGTCAACTGGGTAAACGAACTTGCCGGTCTTGTTCGGCTTCGAATTCATAAGAATATCGATTGCCTCGGTGTAGGTGACGCGTGCAAAATCGTTGTGCAATACAAATTCGAGACGTTCTATGAGGTTCATCTCGTCACGTTCGTTAGCAGGTTTCTGCTTCTGCTCTTCTTCGCGGCGCTTGCAGAGGAATTCAATATCGTCGCGGCAGTTGTCGAGAGCATATTTTACCAAATATTTCAACATTTCCTCAGCGAGGTTCATGTTGTCCTCAAGATCGAAGAAAGCGACTTCCGGTTCAATCATCCAGAACTCTGCAAGGTGACGCGGAGTATTTGAATTTTCGGCACGGAAAGTAGGTCCGAAAGTATAAATCTGCGACAAAGCAGTTGCTGCAAGTTCGCCTTCAAGCTGACCCGAAACTGTCAGGTTGGTCGACTTGCCGAAGAAATCCTGCGAATAGTCAATCTTTCCTTCCTCGGTACGTGGCAAGTTGTTGAGGTCCATTGTTGTAACCTGGAACATTTCGCCAGCGCCTTCGCAGTCGGAACCAGTGATCAGCGGAGTGTGAACATTGTAGAACCCCTTGCTGTTGAAGAAGTTGTGAATTGCAAAAGTCATTGCATGACGGATGCGGAAAATTGCTCCAAAAGTATTGGTACGGAAACGCAAGTGGGCGATTTCGCGGAGGAATTCGAGACTGTGACGCTTTGGCTGCAGAGGATATTCATCTGGATTTGCATCACCGAAAACGGTAATGTCCTTTGCCTGCAACTCAACCTTCTGTCCGCTACCCATCGATTCAACGGTCTTTCCGTCAACCGACAATGCAGCGCCAGTGTGAACACCAGCGAGCTTCTGTTCCAACTCGGGATTTACATCCAATACAATCTGAAGGTTATTTATAGTAGAACCATCGTTCAATGCGATGAAACATACGTTCTTGCTAACACGCTTAGTCCTAACCCAACCCATTACGGTTGTTTCTTTTCCAAATTCCGTGGAGTTAAGCACTTCACTAATCTTAGTTCTCTTCATATACGTTAAAAATTTCGTGCCACAAAATTACAAAAATTTCTTATTGGCATTGCAAGAGATTTCAAAAAGTCAAATCGCTCTTACAAAATGGAAAAAGCCGTCATTATGACGACTTTTTTCGACGTATTTTCATACAATCTTTTACGAAAAACCAATTCAGTTCTTCACACATCTTACCGACATACCTGTTCCTTGATCAGCAATATCTGTAATACCATAAAGGTCATACATCGTGCAAAAATACGCATTTGCTGAATCCACTTTCGAAGATGACCAGAAATATAATCTGTTTCCATAGTTTATGAAAGTTCCGTTGTAGGCTCCTGCTGTCGGCAATGTAAACTCCTTCATGTATTCCGAATCGTCGCCAAGTTCGTCTTTCAACGATTTCCATTCCAACATTGATGGCAGATGCCAGCCATCGGGACAAACACCCTGCACACCGCTTGGATTTTCGTCTGATGCCTCCGCTCCATTCATGGCAGCTTTCCAATTGTATAGATAACCCTTCTCCTCGACTGCCGACTGCGAACCGTTCGGATAATAACGGCGCGGAGAACCGATAGTGTCGTATTCGGTACCAAGTTCAATATTTCCTTCGTAGCGAAGATTCTCTGCCATCCATTCGTGATCGGCAAATTCCACTGTCTTGTAAGTCTTTCCGTCGCGAGGGTCGGTCAATACTCCATATTCGTACTTCTGCTTGTGGCAGGAAGAAAACAAAACTACTAGCAAACAAATCAATACTGAAATCTTTTCCATAAAATCTTTATTTTGAATTTACAGCATAGATTCTCTTCCCGAAGATTGTACTTCCAATTCGCACCATGGTCGAGCCTTCCTGGATGGCAATCTTCCAGTCGCTACTCATACCCATGCTTATCTCACGGAAATCCAGATCTTTAGCAAAATATTTCTTCTTCACAAAGTCGAAAGTCTCCTTGAGAGAACGCATTTCCATACGAACCTTTTCGGTGTCATCTGTATTGGAAGCCATGCCCATAAGTCCGCAAATTTTCACATTTTGCAACGACTTAAATTCTGGCGACTCAAGGATTTGCACAAGTTCGTCCCTATCGAGACCAAACTTTGTCTCCTCCGAGGCAATGTGCATCTCGAAAAGGCACTTTATCACGCGACCGTCCTTCTTGGCGTGCTTGTCGATTTCCAGAAGCAGCTTCAGACTATCAACGCTGTGAATCATATCGACATACGAAGTTATGTACTTCACCTTGTTGGTCTGCAAGTGACCTATGAGATGCCATTTTATGTCGGGGCAGGAATCCTTGAGAGCCTCGTGCTTCTGGTCCATTTCCTGCACCTTGTTTTCTCCAAAAATCCTCTGTCCGCAGCTATACGCCTCAACAATGTACTCCACGGGATGAGTCTTCGACACAGCCACCAATTCCACCGACATAGGCAGACGGGAGCGGATTCCTTCAATATTTTTTACAATTTCTACCATACCTATTAAGTCTAACAGTCTGACAGACTGCATTAGCCTGCACATACTTTCTTTTTCGCAAAGGTAATATATTTTATTCATCGTTGTCAAATAATTGGTTTTGAAATGAGAAAACAAAAAACTCGGCAGCCACATACGTAACTGCCAAGTTGATTATTTCCGGTTACTTCGTAGTAGGCAAGAGCCTATGACAAGCGAGGGGGCGAAAAGACCGCTAGACTGTTCGTCTGTTTGCCTTCTACCCTTTTCTCAAATTTGCAATGGACAGCATAACTCCCAGAATCACGCCGAGCAATGCTGCGAACAGCACCTGCAAGTTGGCTGGAAGCAAGAAGGTTATTGTATGCGCAGGGAACCAGAACAGCGGTATATACTTCTTGAAAACCAAGTTCCACTGAGCCTTCCAGTTCAATCCGACAATAATCTGTTCCATCTTTATGGGACGGAAGAAACCCCGAAGAGTTCCACCGTTGTTAAGTATGTGCGTGTCGGTTATCTTGTGCAAGGTCATAAACACAGGTGCGAAAATCGAGTTCATCGCCACACTTACGGCAAATGCAACGCCGACCTTTCCCCATGTGAGTTCGCCAGCAAGCAGACCTGCCATTGTTCCCTTTTCGCAACCGCCGACAATATCAAGGAAAGTAGGTACGCCAGCCTTGAAAATTATCATTGCCATGCAGATTCCCATACCAAGGATTCCCCAGACTATTGCGCGAGGCAAAATTCCGAAACCTTTCTGGTTGTAAACGCCCTTTGAAATGCGCAAACCGAGCATCTCTCCTACTGTCGCCAATATTGCGAACTTGAAAAAACTCATTATGAAAGGATGAGAAGCCGTCCAAAGATTAAAATATTCGAGAAAATGAGTCTGCGGAATAAAGAATGGCACAAGCACCACAATCACGCATAAAATAAAGATAAAATCTTGTTTTTTCATTATAGTAATTTTTTGTTTTTGAACTGGTCGCAATTTTGACCAGTTTGATATCGCATTTTGCGACATCCTTTTTTATCAAAAAAGCACAAGAACTTTCCAATGAAAGTCCCTGTGCATATTATACCTTGAAAATATTATTTTTCAATTCTGATACGAGCATCAACAGCTACGACATTGCGCGGATTACCAAGCAATGGGTTCAAGTCCATCTCGGCAATTTCTGGAGCAGCCATAACCAATGCGCTTACGCGTGCAATCTGATCGGCATAGATGTCGATATTAACAGGTTCCTGTCCGCGAACGCCCTGCAAAATCTTGTAGCCACGCAACTTGGTAAGCATTTCCTTTGCTTCGTCTGCCGTAATCGGAGCAAGTGCGCTCTGAACATCCTTCAGTACCTCGATGAAAATACCGCCAAGTCCGAAGAATACCTGATGTCCGAACTTCGGGTCACGGATTGCACCTATATATACATCGGTACCATCGAGCATAGGATACATTTCAACTGCATAGGTATCCTGAATCTTAATAAGACGGTCGAATTCCTTTGCAACAGTATCCATATCCTTAACGCCAAGAACAACACCACCTACATCAGACTTGTGCAACGGACCTACAACCTTCATTACCAGCGGAACATCCTTGCAGCAACCAACTTCCTTTGCAAATGCCAAAGCATCTTCTCTCTTGCTTACTTCAACCGATTTCTTGCGGTTGATTCCTGCAGCATCGAGAAGCTCGTTGTAGTCGGCAATTTCCATGTAACCGTTCTGTACGCGGTCGATAGTCTTGCGGATGCGAGCAACATCAATCTTCGGAAGTTCAACATTTTCTGGCTGTGGCTTAGGTGTATGGTAAATCTTGCACAAAGCATTACCAAGTACACATTCCTCTGGAAAGTTGATATGTCCCTTTGCAATGAAATCGTCAATATCTTCCTTAACATTGATGATAGAAGGCAATACCGGGAAGATAGGTTTCTTGCAGGTCTTCATCTTTTCGCCAAGCAGATCGTAAACCTCTCTGTTGCTGAACAAACCTGGCGAACCGAAAATTACAACTGAGAAGTCGATATCTTCATATTCGTTTTCAACGGTGTCGATGATATATCCCAATTGTTCAGCAGTACCAGTAGCAAGGAAGTCGATTGGATTACCAACAGACGAACCACCGAAAAGCTTTGAAAGCAGAGCCGGGCTTGCAGGATGATCCTTCAGAGGAGGAACTTCCATTCCGCCATTCGACAATACATCGGTAAGCATAACTGCAGGACCACCAGCGTGGGTGATAACAGCGCAACGTTTACCCTTTATTTCTGGATGCATGAACACAGCGCAAACTGTGGTCAATTCCTGACGGTTGTGGCAGCGAACTATACCAGCCTTGCGGAAAAGAGCATCTACAGCAGCATCGTTGGTTGCCAAAGCACCAGTGTGCGACGAAGCAGCACGGCTTCCAGCAGCCGAACCACCCGACTTAATAGCTGCGATGTGGCATCCCTTGTTGATGAGTGAACGCGAATGCTTTAGCATCTTCATCGGATCGCCAATCTTTTCCATATAGAGCATTATCACGCGCGAACTCTTAACTGGGTCGAAGGTGTTGTCAAGGTGTTCGAGAACATCCTCGATACCAATCTGAGCCGAGTTACCAACTGCCCATACGCTATTGAATTTCAAACCGTTGGAAATACCATATTCCTTGATGAACACTGCGGTTGCACCTGAACCAGTGATGAAATCAACACCGTGAGGATCGAGCTGAGGAATTGGAGTATCGAAAGCACCGCAGTAGTTGCTGTTGAGGAAACCCGTGCAGTTAGGACCGATAAGGCTGCCGCCTACATTGTTGATATATTCAACAATCTGACGTTCGATCTTAGCACCTTCTTCGTTTTCCTCGCCAAAGCCTGCCGACAAGATGATGAAGCCACCAGTCTTCTTTGTATTGGCAAGAACATCAACTGCGTGAGCACAGAACTTAGCAGCAATTGCAAGTACAGCGCAGTCAACTTCTGGCAATTCCTCTACAGTATGGTAGCTCTTTACGCCCTGAACTACGTCCATCTTGGGATTAACAACATACACCTGACCTTTGAAAGGACTTGAAAGCAAATTCTTTAGCACCTTTCCGCCTGGCTTATGAACATCGTCGGAACCACCAACGATTACAACACTTTTAGGATCTAATAATTTATTGTTTATCATTTCGTTTAATTATTTTCTTTTATGCGTGCAAAGATAAGTTTTTATTATCAAACCAACAATTATGTTTTAGCAATATTATGAACAAAAAAAGTCGCCTCTATTCAAGGCGACTCATCGTAAACCGATTAAAAGGATTTATAAAATATAAAAACTAAAAATTCTACAGGTTGTTCAAAATATAGTTGGTCATCTTGGTGTACAAGTGATGGCGTGTATTTCCTCCGTAGATGCTGTGATCCTTGTTCGGATAATACATCAGATCGAACTGAACATCAGCCTCAATTAGTTTGTCAACCCAATCGACAGAGTTCTGGAAATGAACATTGTCGTCGGCAGTTCCGTGAACCAACAAATATTTGCCTTTCAGCTTCTTAGCATGGTTGATTGGAGAATTATCGTCGTAACCGGCAGCATTGTCCTTTGGCAAACCATTGTAACGCTCGGTGTAAACCGAATCGTAGTATCTCCAAGTGGTTACAGGCGCAACTGCAATTCCCATCTTGAAATAATCGGCACCGATAGTCATGCAAAGGCTCGACATATATCCGCCGTAACTCCAACCAAAAATACCAATTCTATCCTTGTCAACATATGAAAGCGAACCCAAATATTTTGCTGCAGAAATCTGATCCTGAACTTCGTACTTGCCTAATTGTCCGTATGTTGTCTGACGAAAATCGCGACCGCGGTAGCCGGTGCCACGATTGTCAACAGATACGATTATGTAACCCTTCTGTGCAAAAATCTGATACCAAGGCATTGAACCGTCCCATACATCTGCAACTGTCTGCGAACCAGGACCGCCATAAACATACATGAATACAGGATATTTCTTCTTTGCGTCAAAATTCTGCGGCTTTATCATCCAGCCGTTCAGTTCATCACCATTTTCGGTCTTGAAAGAGAAAAACTCCTTCTTTGTAAACTTGTATTCACCGTTTATTTTTTCTGCAAGGCTCTTGTTGTTTTCGAGTTCACGAATAACCTTGCCGCTATTGTTGCAAAGTGTAATTACAGTTGGTGTATTGGCATCGCTGAACTCATTTATGAAATACTTGAATCCATTGCTGAATGTTGCTGAGTTGGTACCTTTACCACTGCTCAATTCCTTGATTTTTCCCTTTTCTGCATCAACCGAATAAATTTCACGACGCAAAGGAGAATTCTTTGCTGCCTGGAAATAAACAACGCCCTTGTCATCAACACCGTAAACCTCGGTAACTTCCCACTGTCCGTCGGTGAGCTGGCGAACCAGATTTCCATTCATGTCGTACATGTAAATATGGCGATAACCATTTGATTCGTGCGATGTTATGAAATGCTTGTTATCAGGAAGGAAAGTCAGGTCATCGTTGATTTCCAAGTAGTTCTTGTCGGTCAAGGTCTGGATTATCTTCGAAGAACCATTGGTTGCATTGATGAGGAAAAGTTCATACTTGTTTTGCAAGCGGTTGAGTTTCACTGCAGAAAGTGTATTGGGATCGTTTGTGAATTTCAAACGAGGAATATACATATCGTTGAGGTCACCCATGTCGGCAACAGTGATTTTACCGCTCTCAATATCTACGATATGAAGCGATACCTTTGAATTTTCCTCTCCTGCCTTCGGGTACTTATATTCATAGTTTTCAGGATAAAGCTCACCGTACATTGTCATGCCAAACATCTTTACATTCGACTCATCGGTACGCAGAAAAGCAATCTTCTTACCATCGGCAGACCAGTCGTATGCCTTGTTGTAGCTGAATTCCTCTTCGTAAACCCAGTCAGGAGCTCCGTTTATAATCTTATTCCATTCGCCGTCGGTTGTAAGCTGTACTTCCTTAGCGTTCTTGTCGGTAATATCTTTTACATACAAGTTGTTCTTTCTTACAAAAGCCACCTTCTTGCCATCGGGAGAGAACGAAGCCAATTGCTGCTTTCCGTTTTCCGACAAACGAATAACTTCCTTAGTCTTAATGTCGTAAATATAATATTCGGCAGTAAACGAATGACGATAAATAGGTTCGTACTTGGTCGAAAACATAATCTTCGATTCATCTGGACTGAACACATAGTCGAAAATAAAATCGAAATTGTCGCCAAGTTTAAGGTCAGCGACCATAAGCAAAGTCTCCTCCTTTTCGCCGGTCTTATAGCTATACTTCTCTATTCCGTTGCGACGGATTGTGAGGTTGGTGTAATGTTCACCGTCGTTCATCGATTCGATTCCGTAAACACCGTTCTGTCTGAATGTTCCGTAGTAGTAAAGATCGTCAACGGTGATTTCTTTCTGAGCATTTACCGTAAATATTGTAGCAAACAACAATATTACGGACAAGTAAAATTTCTGTACGTTCATATTATTAATTTTTGATTGCAAATATAAAACATTGACGACAAAAGTCAGTTAGCAAAATGTTACAATAATGCTAAAGATTTTAAGGTCTACCCCTTAATCACTTTCTTCACATAGTCCTCGAAGAACGGGCGTATCTCAACAATAGCCTTTTCGAGTTTGGTCATTTCTTCGGCAAAAAACTTGTGCACTGTTTCCCAACATTCTTGGCGATAAATGTCCACATTATCAATTTGCTTGTAGAGAGCGCATACCGGCTTACCATTCTCAAGCACAAGCAGTTCGTCCCATATCCAGCCTTCGCCTAGGTAATTATTCAACACAAGCTCGCACTCGTGCAACTTGCAGAACACATCGAAACGAATGTCCTCGCTCTTACATTCCACAGCAAGCATAACCCTTGCATACGAGCGGTTGATGTCGAACTTTAACACCAAATCCTTAATGCCTGTGTTGTAGGTCATCCACTTACCGTTTTTTCCGAGGTAAGGCCGCGAAAACTCGTCGAACTTAACCCAGAACTGACGTCTTATCTGCGATGCTTCTGCCTTAGAGTACATTATTTCTTTTTTATGAAATCCATCCACTTGCGAATCTGCTCCTCTTTAGAGTTCGGAGCCGGTTCGTAAAACTTTTCATCGGCCAGTTTATCGGGCAAATACTGCTGCTCCACATAATGGTTTTCGTAATTGTGAGCATACTTGTAATCGGCACCATAATTGAGCTTTTTCATCAAGTTTGTAGGAGCATTGCGCAAATGGAGAGGCACAGGCAAATCGCCAGTCTCCTTAACCTTTGCCAACGCAGCATCTACAGCCAAATAAGCCGAATTGCTCTTGGGACTTGTAGCCAAATATATTGTCGCTTCGGACAATGGAATGCGCGCTTCGGGCATACCTATCTTGTCGATGGCATCGAAACAAGCATTTGCAATAAGCATGGCATTAGGATTTGCCAAACCGATATCCTCCGAAGCCAAGATTATCAATCGGCGCGCTATAAACTTTATGTCCTCGCCGCCTTCGAGCATACGCGCAAGCCAATACACAGCAGCATCGGGATCGGATCCACGAACCGACTTAATAAAAGCCGAAATAATATCGTAGTGCTGTTCGCCCGACTTGTCGTAGAATGCCATATTCTCCTGCAAGCGACTAAGTACCATTTCGTTGGTTATCTCAATATCCTGTTCGCCACTGCTACAAACTATTTCGAGAATATTGTATAGCTTGCGTCCGTCGCCACCCGAAAACCTATACAAAGCATCGCGTTCCTTTACTTTTATATTGAGCTTCGAAAGTTCCACATCGGTTGATATTGCCTTGTCTATCAGTTTATCAAGATCGGTTTCGTCAAGATGCTTTAGCACATACACCTGACAGCGCGACAGCAATGGGGATATTACCTCGAACGAAGGATTTTCGGTAGTTGCACCAATCAATGTAATAGTACCATCCTCGACTGCACCAAGCAGCGAATCCTGTTGCGACTTGTTGAAGCGATGAATTTCATCGATAAACAAAATGGGATTTCCCTTAGAGAAAAGATTTACCTTCTTAGCCTGCTCAATAACTTCACGCACTTCTTTTACACCACTGTTTACTGCGCTCAAAGTTATGAAGTTACGCTCGGTTATCTGTGAAATTACGTTAACAAGCGTGGTCTTGCCAATTCCTGGAGGTCCCCACAAAATCATCGACGGAATTCTGCCAGCCTCTATCGACTTGCGCAAAGGCGCATCCTTGCCGACAAGGTGCTGCTGACCGGCATAGTCGTCGAAACTATGCGGACGCATTCTTTCCGCTAATGGCTTTGTTGTCAGCATTTAATCTACTCCTTGCCTTCGTATATATGACGCATTATATCTTTGTCAGTATCAGTAAATTCGACATGTCTGCGAGCCATTACCCTTGCCATGACTTCGAATGCTGTGTCGAGCTTGTAGTCGGTAAATCCCGAGGCTCCGCCCCACGAAAACGACGGCACATAGTTGCGCGGGAATCCTGCACCAAAGATGTTTGCCGAAACTCCGACAACCGTACCTGTATTAAACATTGTATTGATACCGCACTTCGAATGATCGCCAAAGATAAGACCACAGAACTGCAATCCAGTATTTTCGAACTTATGCGTCTCGTAATTCCACAGCTTTACCTCTGCATAATTGTTCTTGAGATTGGAATTATTGGAATCGGCGCCAAAATTGCACCATTCGCCAACTACAGTATTGCCAAGGAAACCATCGTGGGCCTTGTTTGAATATCCAAAGAACACGACATTGCTAAGTTCGCCACCAACCTTACACCACGGACCGACAGTGGTATCGCCGTACATCTTTGCTCCCATCTTCAAAACTGAATGCTCGCACAAGGCGAAAGGTCCCCTAACATTGGCGCCTTCCATGACCTCGGCATCCATACCTATATATATAGGGCCATCATTGGTATTGAAAGTTGCACATTCCACCGTGCACCCTTCCTCGACAAACAACGGATATTTTCCAAATACAACATTGGTATCACTTATCGGCTGTGACTTTCTACCTACAGTAAGCAATTCGAAATCCTTGTTTATTTCCATTCCATTGAACGAAAAAATATCGGGCAACGATTTTAGCATAAACACTTTCCCCGAATATTCCACATCCATGGACGCAGATTCGCATTCTCCAGCACTTGCCAGCACAAAGCCGTCCTTGACCAACCGGCCAGATTTCAACGACTTGATTGCCTTGACAAGATTAAAATCTGGAATCAACACAGAAGGAATTGTTACACAATCGTCATCTTCAACAGACTGATACTTAACCTGCAAATACGGTTCTGTTTCAACAAAGACCTTCTCGCCGAGATATTTTTCCCATTTCTCGCGCAAAGTAAGTATGCCAACACGGAAATCGGCAATCGCACGCGTAAGCGACAGAGGCTTTAGCCTGTCGTGAAAACCGCAGTCAGATAAAATGTACTTCATTTCTACAAATAATCAATAACTTTCTCGAGACGAATACCTCTTGAACCCTTTACAAGGAACACCTTGCTCTTTTCCGGATTCGTAACGAAATACTTGCACAAATCCTCTACAGATTCGAAAAACATATATTTGTATTCGTCCTTGAACTTTGCGAAATTCTTTCCGACAAAATATGCATATCCATATCCGCTTTCCTTCACATATTCGAGGATAGCCTTATGTTCTGCATCGCTTTCCTTTCCCAGTTCGAGCATATCGCCAAGAATCATCGACTTATAATCATCGGAAATATTATTATAGCTGTCGATGGCAGCCCTCATGCTGGTAGGATTTGCATTGTACAAGTCAAGGATAAGCGTATTACGCGAAGTTTTTGTCATCTGCGAACGGTTGTTCTTCGGGAAATAGTCGGAAATTGCCCCATCGATTGCCGTCGGATGTATATCGAAATATGCGCCAACAGTTATTGCTGCTAGGATATTTTCAAAATTGTATGCTCCAATCAAATTCGACTTTGAGAACCCCGAAACAGAATCGGTCTTCCATGTTACAGTCGTCTGATAAGCATATTCGGAATATACGCCACGGCAGAAGTACTTATCGTCCTTACCGTATTTTACAACTTTAAGGTTTTCGTGTCCCGAAAGCATATGTTTCAACCGGTCGTTGTCGGCATTAACAAAAACAGTACCGCCGTTTGAATTGAGGAAGTCATACAATTCGGCTTTTGTCTTCATCACGCCTTCGATAGAACCGAAGCCCTCAAGGTGAGCTTTGCCTACATTTGTGATAATGCCATAGTTTGGCTCAACGATTTTGCACAAATCACGAATTTCACCAGGATGATTGGCACCCATCTCCACAACGCCCATATCAACGGTACGATTCATCGACAACAGAGTCAGAGGCACACCTATATGGTTGTTCTTGTTTCCACTAGTGTACGAAATTCGGAACTTCTTTGCTAGCACAGCCGAAACCAACTCCTTTGTTGTAGTCTTACCATTGGTACCAGTTATCGCGAGAATAGGAATATTAAGTTTTCGACGGTGATAATTGGCAAGTTTCTGCAAGGTTTCCAACGTATCATTTACAACAAATACGTTTTCACGGCCCTTGTATTTTTTATCAGAAACCACAGCGGCAGCACAACCAGCCTCGAATGCAGCATCGACGAACTGGTTTCCATCGAAATTATCGCCTTTAATTGCAAAAAACAATGATGATGGTGCAACAGCCCTACTGTCGGTCGATATAATTCTACACTTCTCAAAAACCTTGTATATATCCTCTATCATACAATATTAAAATTAAAATAGCCTCCCAAAGGAGGCTATATTTATACAATTAAGATTCTAATTATTTGCTTTGGGTCGGAGCACCGATTCTAATCATAGCGCATCTGAAACCAATATCGCAACGCGATTTGTTTTCATCCAAGAAACGTCTTGTGCCAGGAACCATCCAGTATGCCCTGTCTTTCCAAGAACCGCCCTTGAAAACTCTAGATCTATCGGTAATCAAAGATGTCATCTTTTCACCCTTGTTCATCTTCGGGTTTGATGGGTTGAAGTCGGCGTTACCCCATTCGGCTGTACCATCCGAACCCCACTTACCAGCTTCATACATGTTGGTTGTCTGATTTACGAAAATCTGGTCGGGATAAACAATGCTTCCATCAGCAAGCTGAATCTTACCGTTTTCCATAATCATCGAGCCATCAGGCATTACAACATTGCCTTCTGGAGTTCTTTCGTGACCGGTCGGCAAGGTATAAGTACGGTCTTCCATATTTATTCTTACACCGTTCGGCAACAAGATTTCGTTACCACCGATAAGAGTTGCACCTGGGAACATGTCGCCGATATAGTTTGCGAGAGTATCAAGATTTGATTCGGTCAACATTGTAGAATCCATGAAATCGCTGTATTCCTTTACGTTCGACTGAGTCTTGAAACGTTCGTCCTTTACCCAATATTCAGCCATATCGCCCATAGCTGTCAACGATTCGAGGTCACCATCAAGGTAATTCCTATTGTCGGCAGTTGTGTAGTTTTCTCTGTTGAAGCAAGATTCGTCACGAACCGGTTTCTTGAGGATCTTTCCTGTATAGTCGAAATAGTTTTCGGCTTCAGGAGTCAATTCCATATCACCAGATCTTGGGTCAACAATAATCTGATAATCTTCGAATACATTACCTCTGAACGGTCTGAACTCGTCCATATCTTCGAAAGTGAGGTCACGGTATACGTCCATAACCCATTCGTTTACGTTACCAGCCATACAGTATAGACCGTAGTCGTTTGGCCAGTAGCTTCTTACTGGAGCTGTGATATCAGCCTTATCGTTAAGAGCGCCAGCAACACCCATAGCATCACCACGGCCTCTCATCGAGTTAGCCATCATACGTCCACGTTCTTCACCCTTAGAATCGTTACGGATATAGTGTCCGTTCCAAGGATACAAACGTCTTTCGAAAATTCTTTCCTTGTACTGGTTACCAACGATAGCCAATGCTGCGTATTCCCATTCAGCTTCGGTTGGGAGCCTGTAACGTGGCAGGAAGATACCATCCTGAATGCCTATCCAGCGTCTGTCGTCGCCAGTGTTAACGCTTCCGCCCTTTCTACCGGCCTTGAGTACAGATGGGTCTACATAAAGGTTTTCTATCTTACCATCGCGACCGCTCTTTCCAGTCTCATCAACAGGAAGGTCAAGGTTATCAGCATAGAACATATAAGCATCGAGGTTGAAGTGCTTTGCCTGATCCTGCGGAGCAAGATACTTGTCGATAATACCTTCGCGGAGGAGAATAAGTTCGTTAACACGGTCGGTTCTCCATTCGCAGTACTTCGAAGCCTGAGTCCACGATACGTTTACTACTGGGTATTCCTCGTAAGCGGGGTGACGCAGATAAAGTTCAACAAATGGTTCGTTGTATGCCATACGGCTTCTCCAACCTGCAGTGTCGGGCAAAGCCTGGGTATAGAGGAATCTATAGTCCGATGCATAAACGTGCGACAACCAGTAAAGGTATTCGCAATAGTCAAGATTTGTAACTTCGACTTCATCCATATAGAACGAAGAAACAGTTACACGCCTAGGGATATTGTTCCAGTCGCGCATCACATCCTGTTCTACACGTCCCATAGCGAATGTACCGCCCTCGATGAAAACCAAACCGGGACCAGTTTCCTGCTCATATCCGGGATGATTCTGGAAACCACCGAAATTTGGATCATTGTAGTTCCAGCCTGTGGTATTCGAAACATCTTTCTTACAAGAAGCAAACATCATTGCCACTGCAAGAATTACCATAAAAATTAAACCATTCCTTTTCATAAAATCGATTTTTTATATTAGTACTAGAATGATGGACAACTTACTGTTGATATTTTCTTTGCCTTTTCGTGGCATCCGAACGTGTATGCCACCGAAACTTCGTGAGCTCCATAAGTCGAATTGCTCAACTTAGATATTGTAAGGTCGTAGCTATATGCAAATCTAAACTTGTCATACTTGTATCCGACCATCATTACGAACGCATCGTACTGGAACTCGAATGTCTGACGGAACCAGAAGCCAGCGAGGATTCCTCGTCTCGACACATACATACCCCAGTAGAACTGCTGGAAATATGCGCCTTGCTGCTGGAAAAGAATCTGAGGAGCAATCAGCAGATCGCCTCTTTTGAACTTACTACTATTAATAGGTATCTCCGTTCCGAAATGTGCGGTATACTTTCTTGGCAATACAGCATCACTGCCTCTGAGGAACGACTCCGACGGTTCTGTAAGATGGTGTACAGCAACGCCGAAGAATACCTTCTCGGTAAAGCCTATAATACCTGCCGAGAAATCAACATAATTACGCTTTGTATTAATAAGGTCGGGATTCTCAAGTGATGAATAAATTGGACCATACAACGGATGTATCATATTCGGGAAGATGAAATCCCATTTGATACGCCTCATTGCAAACGATGCCTGGAAACCTGCAGCCATCGAGAAATTCTTTGACACCTGCAAGGTATAAGAATACATAGCATTAATTGTAGCAGTATTTATCTTTCCGTCGCCACTGCCCTGAACATCGTCCATAAGGTAAATTCCAACTCCACCTCTCAGTGCATGCCAATATTGATCGTATGCTATATTATAGGTAACATAAGTCGACCCAAAAGCCGGCCATTGGTTCCTATAAGACAAAGAAAGTCGCGGACACCTCTCCGAACCAGCAAAAGCTGGATTCAAATACAAGGGGTTTGCATAGAACTGCGAGAACTGCGGATCCTGTGCCTTTAGTACCCCATAACTCCCTAATAAAGCGAGAGTTAGAATTATCAAGAATCGTCTTACCATAATATTTTTACCATCTATTATTAGTGTATGACAAATATTTTTTATTCCTTAAATTAAAAATCACAATATTACATTATTTTTGTCGTTTGAAAAAATAAATGAACTTTTTTTTTTGTTTTTTTTTAACTAATGAAGAGAATAACTTGTACAATATTGATTATCAGCTTGTTCAAAATTGCATTTTCTCAAACAATTTTTATCAGCGATTCGGTCTCCATAATAGGTAGCACATACTTTGTCACATCCGACAGCACCAAAGAAAAAGCAATTTTTTTGAAAAACCGCGACAACAGAGATCAAGATTTCCTTCCAATATACAGATGCAGCAGAAGAATCAACGGAAACAGTGAAGTAAAAAGCATAAATCTAAAGAACGTTACTTACACAACAGTTGACCCTAATATATTAAAAGGTATAAGTGCAATATCGCACATAGGAAACGAACCAGAAATCAAAGCCCAAGTATGCATAGAAAGAAAGCAAAACCTTGTCGACTTCGAACTTATGCCTCTGAGAAAGAATCCCTCAACCGGTGACATTGAGATTGCCAGCTACTTTGAATGTGAAATTAACCTCACACAAACACGAGCCGCCAGTAGCAGGACATACGCTGGTACATCTAAGATGGCTTCGGGAAAATGGTACAAGATAAAAGTTGAAAAATCGGGCATATACAAACTCACTTACAGCCAGTTGACAGCGATGGGATTCAGCGACTTCTCGTCTATTGGCATTTTCGGATACGGTGGCTCCGAATCGAAGATAATCCGCGACAATACACCTGAAATATTTGCAGACAAATACATCGACGACCTGCCAGAGCGCAGCATAATGAAAGTAGACGTCAACGGCAACGGCTCGTTTGACAACGGAGACTACATACTATTCTACGCCGATGGTCCGCACAACATAAGATACCGGGCAAACAAGGCTTCGACACACGACTTCCACAACTACTCCGACTACGCCTACTACTTCGTATCAGACAGAGGATCATGGAAATCGGCCACAACAAAGCCTTCCGAAGCAACATCAAACATATCGGTAAACACTTACGACAAATACTCGTTCCTTGAAAAAGACTCCATTTCGATTGTAAAATCTGGAAGGACATTCTTCTGGAGAAGTTTTGGCTACTACACCAGCATGAATGCATCGATAGCAGAGGCCCACATGACATCGGATACCGCTATGCTGGAAATACATTTTGCTGCAGCATCGCTGGTAAACAGCTACTTCGACATTACCATAAACGGAGCCAACGCAGGAAGAGCAACTATACCCGCATCGTCAAGCACTGGCAACGAACTCACATTCACGTCGAAATTCGTTCCAAGAGGTACATCGACTAATTTTGGAATAACATATACTAAGACCACTTCCACATCGAACGGCTGGATTGACTACATAGCAATGAAGTTACGCAAGAGCCTGTACATTGAAAACGGATACGTCGACTTCCGCGACACAAAGTCGGTTGGCAACGGCAACATCGCAGAATTCGCAATATCAAATGCCAGCAGCAACACGATAGTATGGGACATCAGCGACCGTATCAATGCGAAAGCAATATCTGGCACATTCACATCAAACACATACAAGTTCAAGGCAAAAGCCGACACCCTGTGCGAATATGTCGCATTCACTCCGTCGTATTCATTCCCGTCGCCTATATACAGCGATGCCGGAGATGTCGGAGCTGTCAGCAACCAGAACCTGCACGGACTTTCGACTGCCGACCTCATTATCATTTCACACCGCAACTTCATATCGCAAGCCAACGAAATAAAGCGTATACATGAAACATACGACAACATGTCGGTAGTTGTTACAACGCCCGAAAAAATTTACAACGAATTCTCGTCGGGATGCCCTGACATCTGCGCCATGAGGAACTTCATAAAGATGTTTTACGACCGCGCCAGTGCGACAAACGCTCCCAAAAACGTTCTGCTTGTCGGTGATGGTAGCTTCGACAACAAGACTTCAGACGGAAGTGTTTCAAACTTCATCCTTACATACCAAACCGTTAACTCGATTACAAATACGCTCACTATAACCAGCGATGACTTTTTCGTATGCCTCGACGAGGGCGAAGGCGAAGTACAGTCTAACGAAAAAATGGACATGGGTATAGGACGAATGCCAGTAAAAACATCCGAAGAAGCCACCGATGCCGTAAACAAACTGCGCAGCTACTACTCGACGAGCAGTTTCGGAAGCTGGAAAAACAGAGCTACCCTAATTGCTGACGATGCCGAAAACAACGAGACAGTGCATCAGGTCAACGCAGAAAACATGATTGCCCCGCAGCTTGAATTCAGCGCGCAATACCTTAACATCGAGAAGATTTATCTCGACGACTACGAGCAGGTGTACACATCGACCGGCAATGCATATCCCGATGTAAACAATGCCATAATCGACAACATCAACAACGGAACGTTGCTCCTGACATGGGTTGGACACGGCAATCCCAAATCGTGGGCACACGAAGCCGTTTTCTCCCTGAATTCGATAAACTCATTACAGAACAAAAACAAATACCCGTTCATTGTAACAGCGACCTGCGACTTCACCCCATTCGACGACCATGAAATAATATCGGGAGGTGAAATGCTATTCCTTGCCCCCAACTCAGGTGCCATAGCTCTTCTTACCACTGTCAGACAAGTATATTCCACCAAGAATGAACGACTTGTAAAGAGCGTATACAAATACATGTTCGAAAGCCACCTTGAAGAAAATGCAGGCCAAAAGCCAAAAACCATAGGCGAAAGCGTATATCTTGGCAAGAACGAAACCGCAGACTTCAACATGAGATCGTTCGTAGTCATTGGCGACCCAGCACTAACACTGTCGCAACCAAAATATTCGATAAAGACGACAAAGGTAAACGGAACAGCTGCCGCCGAATTCCACGACACGATAGGCGCTACAGGACTTGTGACCATCGAAGGTATGATTTACGATGAAAGCGGAAATCCCGCAACCAATTTCAACGGAACTGTATATCCTTCGGTATACGACAAGCGCAACACATATACCACCAAAGGCAACGACGGATACGAACCTCTCACATATACGGCCCAGCGAAACGTAATATTCAACGGAAAGTCGACTGTAAAGGACGGAAAATTCAAGTTCAGCTTTATAGTTCCAATCGACATAGCATACTACTTCGACAAGGGCAAGATAAGCTACTACGCCAGCAACCTTTCCGACAAAGAAGCCAGCGGCTACGACAAGTCGATTATGATTGGCGGAACCGACAGCAACGGCATACACGACTCCGAAGGCCCTATTATAGACCTGTTCATGAACGACGAAAACTTCATCGACGGCGGAATTGTAAATGAAAATCCTCTGCTACTCGCAAAAATAACCGATGAATCGGGAATAAACACTGTAGGAAACGGCATTGGCCACGATATCACACTCACTATCGACAACAATTCAACGGAAAAAATTGTCCTAAACAGCTTCTACGAATCAAACATGGACGACTATAAGTCGGGAAAGATAAATTATCCGAATTCGGGTCTTGCCCTTGGCCCTCATACAATGACGATAAAGGCATGGGACGTAATGAACAACAGCAGCGAGAAATCAATAGATTTCATTGTCACCAATTCGTCGGAAATGGTAATCGACAAACTGTTCAACTACCCCAACCCATTCTCTACACGCACATCGTTCTACTTCGGGCACAACCAGCCATACGAAAACCTTGAAGTACTAATCAGCATTTTCACCATATCGGGCAAACTGGTCAAGACTCTCGAAGCCACAATGACCTGCGACGGATACCTTAGCGCACCAATAGAATGGAACGGCCGTGACGAATACGGTGACAAAATTGGCAAAGGCGTTTACATCTACAAGGTTAAGGTAAGAAACTCTGTAGGAACAACCGTAGAAAAATTTGAAAAGTTGGTGATTCTGAACTAAAAAGGTTATACAATACTATCCTTTGTGTATATCAGCACAACAATAAAGCCAATTGGGAATATAATTAGTGCGGCAACGACCGACCAGATCCAAAAACATTTACCTCTTTTCAATGCTATTAGCCCAGCGACAGCAGCCTGTCCCAACCATATCAGGAGGGTTAATATCAAAGACATCCAATCAACTGGCCCCATCTATCTGTTTTTAACATTTAAACCACTAACTATTGGATTACAAGCGTCTTCCACAGGCAAATAATCAATAAATATCTTCTGCATCGACTTAAAAATGTTGTGTCGTGCATCAGGGAAACGCTTTTCAATGTCTGCAATTATATCACCAGCCTGACGGCGCTTTGTCTTGTCCTCGAACGGGCATTTGGCTCTTTCGGTTGGATAACCCATAATGTTCGCAAATTGCCTAATCTCATTATTGGTCAGCAAAATCAATGGACGTATAAGCTCAATTCGACCATCAAACATCTGCAGTTTTGCAGGCATAGAACTGATACTGTTGTGATAGCACATGTTTATCAGCAAAGTCTCCACGGCATCGTCGAGATGGTGGCCGAGAGCCAGTTTGTTGCAATTATGCTCGCTTGTAAGTTCAAACAGGCGCTTGCGTCTGTGCCACGAACAAAGAAAGCATTTCGACTTGCCAGGATCCTTTTCAAAATCTACACTGATTATCTCGTGCACAAACTTGACGTCATTTTTAGCACAGAAATCGGCAATAAAATCAGTATCAGCGGCATAAGGTACGTTCTCGACATCAATATGTACGGCAACCAAGTCGTATTTTTCCTTTCCAAACCTGCGTCGAGTAGCCAAGGTTGCCAACAGCGACATTGAATCCTTGCCGCCGCTAACACCAACCATAATGCGGTCACCATCCGAAATAAGTCCGTACTTATTAACCGCCTGACCTATTTTAGAATAGATGTGCTTTACTTTGCGCTTGTCTGAAATTTCCGACATATTTAATTAACTCTAAATTCAACATTTAGAAATATATACGATTTTGTAATACCCGTATTCAATCTTGGCAGCCATCCCTGATAGTTGAGCGAAAGTCGCACATATTCAACAACTTTCCAATCGCAACCTGCCACAAGGGCCATTCCGTCCTCCACCACAGTCCACGATGGAACAAAACCTGCAGTACATGATGATGTTAGATAATCGTACCTTGCAAAAAGATTCAACTTATCCTTTAGGAAACCGTATATCAAATATGCACTTGCACCCTGCTGCATATTATTTTTCGGTGAGAACTTGGCATTGTACTCTGCCCCAAAACGTAAATGCGGAATAATATTCCATCCGGCAAACGCACCCATAGTAAACAGATCGTCATTCTGGAAAGAATAAGTAGTGTGTACTTTCAGCTGCAACTCCTTTACCGGCTTATAGTTAAGCGACAGAGAATAATAATATTTTCCATACGAAACGCTATCATCCTTGATTGTTCCTGTCATCATGCCGAATTCGAGCGACAAGTTGTCGAGGAAATTGTAACGTCCATTGAAACCAAGGTCGATTGCCGGAATAAACCTATACTCATCGAGAAACGACTTGAAAACATATCGTGCACCCCAATACTTCTGCTGGGTCATGTGCTGCATATTATCGACAAGACCCGTGTTAATAAGGAATTTCCCTTTCTTCCATGAAATGTACATGGCTCGCAGATACACGTTCACGGTGTTGTAGTTTTGCCCAAGTGGCTGATTAGGGCTCACATCAAGGCGTATTATCGAAGAAAATCCCTTCGGCACATGAAACTGGCATCCTAAGGTTGCGCGCTTAATCTCAAAGTTTGGCTCATGCGTATCGCCACCTATTCCCTGATGGAAATTGGAAAACAGCATTATTTCGGGTACGACCTTATATCTTGCAGAATCGGGACCGCCTTCAAGCTGAGCATGCAGCGGATTTGTCGCCGATAACATCAGCAACACAGAAAGCAAATATCCTAAGAATCGTCTCATCAGAAAAAAAATGATTGCAAATTTAGTATTTTTTTACCATTTTATTTACAGCAAGTTTCAAAACTTATGTATTTTTGCATCGTATCAAAATAGAAACAGATGAGACACATAATATCGGCCATAATATTCCTGCTTATCAGCGCAATTACGTTCTCGCAGACTAAGTTAAGCCTACTCGACGGCACCCAGTACAACGCCAAGGAATACACCTTTTTCAACGACAACGGCAGTTCGATGGAGATAAAACTTGAGAAAAAGAACGGCAAACTGAAGACCAAATACATAGACATCAACGAAATCTGGTCGGTTGGCGATTCTGTCGTATATATCCCTACGCAAGAAGGAGAATATTCGGTAGAAGATATGCGAGATGTCGTTATTGGCAAACAAACCGCCAAGAAAGAATTCAATGCCTGGTGGGCTTATGCCGGCGGTTTCGCTGTTGGTGCTGGCTCGATAATATATTTTGGCGGATACAGAAATCAACCGCTTCTGAGTTTAGCTATTCCAATCGCCTATGCTACAGGCATTTCGTTCACAAGGCCAACTAAAAGAGGAATAATAAAGCGCTACCCAGAATACCGCGACAACGAGTGTTTTGTTTACGGATACAAAAACAGGGCAAACAAAAAGATATTTACCAACACTATTATCAGTACGCTAGGCGGAATGGTTGTCGGCGGAATAGTTTCGCTTGCAATAAAAGGCAACGAGACAACTTATATTGTTCGCCCATAAAAGCACAATAATATGAAGGAACTTTTTTATACAAGCTTGCTGGCAATTCTCGTCAGCTCATCTTTATTTTCTCAAAACATAATAGACACCTGGCACGGTGATTTGAATGTCGGCAATGGGATGACTCTCGCCGTCGTATTGAATATCAACGGACTGTCGGCAGACAGCATAACAATGGACTCGCCAGAACAGGCTGCATTTGGCATCAAGATTGACAATGCAGATTTTTCAAGCGACAGTTTCTCATTAGAAATCAGTAGTTTAGGCGCAAAACTCGAAGGCAAGCCCAACACAACCTACGATACACTGAATTGCACACTAACACAACACAAACAAGCGCTTCCTCTGACTATGATACGAGGCGCATACGTGCCAAAGCCCAAGAAGCAAGACCCCAAGGATTTTCCGTACATTGTAGAAGAAGTTGAAATCTTCAATCCCGAAACAAATGTAAAACTGTCGGGTACACTCACTGCACCATACGACTACAAATGCGACAAGATTGCAATCTTGGTTTCGGGTTCGGGGCTGCAAAATCGCAACGAGGAAATTTTGGGACATAAGCCTTTCCTTGTCCTCTCCGACTACCTCACGCGCAACGGAATAGCAGTCATCCGCTACGACGACCGAGGCTTTGCAAAATCGACGGGAGATGCTTCCAATGCCACCACCTACGATCTTTCGCTTGATGCCGAATCGGTTGTAAAGTTCATAAGAAACGACAGCAGGCTGAAAGACATGAAGATTGGAATCATTGGACACAGCGAAGGCGGAATCATAGCGCCCATGGTAGCTGCAAGAAACAGCGATGTCGATTTCATAGTGATGCTTGCTGGTCCAGCCATCGAAATGTCAACCTTGTTGGCTCGACAAAACTACGATGTAATGAAGTCATCCGGACAAAGCGAAGAGATTGCGAAACAATACTCAAAACACGCACTTGAAGCATACAAGATAGTCAAAAACAAAAAGTTAAGCATAGACGAGAAGAAAAAGCAAGTCGCAGAAATAATCAAGAAGATGAACTTGGTAGTTTCGGAAGACACTTCAGATGAAAATGCTATTCAGGAAAGCGTTGATGTATTGTTTTCGCCTTGGATGTACTATTCGCTTAACAGCAATCCTCAGGACGATTTATGCAAAATAAAAATTCCACTACTTGCGCTCAATGGCGACAAGGACGTACAAGTTTACAGCAAGGACAATCTTGCAGGCGTTGAAAAAGCCATGAAGAAAGCCAAGAATCCAAACTACAAGATATTGGAACTCAAAGGATTGAACCATCTTTTCCAAAAGTGTATTTTCGGCAGTCCGAACTTCTACGGCAAAAACGAGGAAACATTCAACGAGGATGCCATGAAAGAGATTGCAGAATGGATAAACGGTCTTAAATACTGAGGATTGTCCGCTATTTAGTCATGCTGAACTTGTTTCAGCATCTGAAATACATTATTGGAATGACGATTAACAAAAAAACAGCAGCCGACTTTTGCCGACTGCCGTAAATTGGAAATCAATAATTGTATAATCATTTAATCGTATCTGCCTTTTGAGCATCTATATCCTGAACCCATACTCTAAGGAAATCAAACAACTCGTTAGCGCCATCCATTTCATGATAAACCTTATCGCCATTCTTATTGATGTACCACCACTTATCACCTCCCATACTAACACAGGCAAGACCTCCCAAAAAAGAACCGGCATCAACAAACTGCGGAGTTATAACAAATTTTCCGGTCTTGTCTATATAACCGAACTTTCCATCTACTCGCACTGAAGCAACTCCATCAGAGAAACCATAAGCAAATTCGTACTGCGGTTCAATTACATACTTTCCCGAACGGTCTATATACCCCCACTTGCCATCGGATTTCACACGCGCCAAATCCTCAGAGAAAAATCCCAAATCTTCATACAACGGCTTTACAACATAATTGCCTGCCTTATCAATAATTCCCCTCTTGCCATTTATTTTAAAACGAGCAAGCCCATCTTCAAAATATTCTATCTCATCAAATATAGTATCAATAACTATTTTTCCCGTAGCATCAATATATCCATATTTGCCACCTCTTCTGTAATAGCCCATAGTAGTATCTGCGCCCACAGAAACCCTAGCAAGTCCATCTTTAAAAATTTCAATCATATCATACTTCGGCTCAATGATGATATTACCATCCTTATCAATATACCCACGCTTTCCATTTTCAATAATCTGATGCATATCATCAGGATTTATCTCCGTTTCCACGGAATTAGAATTACCACTATCATTCATAACATTACTATCACCACATCCGGCAATCGTCAGCATACAGGCTAACAAAGACATTGCAAAAACAAAATAATTTTTCATAAAACGATACAATATAAATACATAAATAATAACGACAAAAGATTTAATTTATTGTTTAAACGCACATAAAACATTTGTTTGTTAGCATTATTTGCATATTATCAACAATGTTGCAGTGCTATTGCTCAGACGCATAGCACAAATAACATTACAGCACTATGATTCTGGCGCAAAGCATTGCGTAGCTTTTCCAAAAATGCATTTTTGGCAGTCCAAACTTCTACGGGGAAAACGATGAAACGTTCAACGAGGATGCCATGAAGACGATAGCGGAATGGATAAAGGGAATTTGATTGACGATTTACGATTGACGATTGACGATTTTTTGAAATTTGTATTTCCAAATATAAAAAACAGAGGATGTCTTTCGAGTCATCCCCTGTTTTTTATTTGTCTTATGTTTAATTATTGCAATTTTACTGTCAGTCCGAAATCACCGAACGACACAGCGCAATCGACATAAATTTTCTTACCGTTGTAGTCGTAACCGTATATTGCCTTGGCGTAGTCGCCGTTTGCCTTAATAAACTTAACGTATTCGTCGTAGTCTTTGAATACATCATCGCCACGAGTCTGGTTCATGTGGAAACCATACATTTTTCCACCGTCAGCCACCTTGGCAAAAGCATTGTAGTATTCACGCTGAACACCTTCCTTGTCAATGTCAGCGGTCACTGGCGAAGCCATGAAAAACTCGGTTTCGCTTTCCCTGCGAGCCACGATTTTCGTCATCTTGTCACTTGTGATTGGTTCGATACCACAGAACTCTTTCATTTGCGCAGAAAACTCCTCGAATGAGAGTTCGTTATTTGCCTCAGAAGCAACAGCCTCCTCTACTGCTTCTACAGTCGTTGCGGTGGATTCCCCAGCATTAGTCTCGGTCTGAGAATTAGTCTTGTTTTCGCCTCCGCAAGACATAAGAGTCATTGTCGCCAGGGCAATCAAAATTGAATAAAACTTCTTCATTGTTGTAAGATTTAAAATTATACAGATGTTAATTTATATACAAAAACCATTTCGTAAAAATACTAAAAATAATAGAACTGACAAGAAATATTTTTAGTCCACCTTGTTCTCATCGTACCCCAACCTACCTACAAGCATCAAATTTTCGTATGAATAGTTCACACCAAGCTGACGTGGAATGTAAAGCGCATTGACAATGGTTTCGGCAGCTACATCCAAATTCACAAGATTTTCCTGACGCGACTTCACCATAAACTTGAATACTGACTTTTCGGGCAACCGCGATACAAGACCATCGTCCATAAAGCCCAAATGCAGATAAACTGTCCTTATGCCATACTTCGAAAACTCGCCACTTGCCGACGCCAGATAGCCATGGAATGCACGCTTCGACGATGCCCACGCATTGTATTTCTCATCAAAATTCAAGTCCTCCGCACCATTTCCAACAGCAATAATACCTCGTGAAATTTTCTCCACTATGCCATTAATAATCTCAATTGGCGCGTACAAGTTCACATCCATGCAATTTTCGGCAGTACTTTCGGCAAGGTTGACAAGATAGTCGAACTTGACATCCAACGAGTTAACCTCATCGATAAAACCACGCACCGAAGCCTTATCGCCCAAATTGCACTTCAAGATTTGCGCATTCGGTATATTATTCAAACTTTCGGTATTCGAATTGCCTTGCAACCAGAGATTTGCACCACGCGAAGCTAGTTCCTTGCTTACTGCGGTTCCCAATTTACCAGACGCTCCTAGCACAAGCACATTCTTACCTGTAAGTTCGCCATTATGAAGCAAATAATTGGATTTTTCTGCATTAATCTTACGGTGCAGATAAGCAAATCCTCCATAATTTCCGCCCACACCTGCCGTTGCGCTCAAAATCTTCGCTCCATCGTGCAGTTTTCCTTCTTCGGCAAGCAAAGCAAGTCCTAGCGGAACGGTTGCTCCCGACACATTTCCATATAGGTTCTGCGCCTTCAAGAAAACTTTATCCATCGGGAAATTCAACTCGGCAGCCGCTTGCTTAACAATCACATTACCTGTCTGATGCGGAACAAACACATCAATATCGTCAATGCTCCAGCCAACTTCAGACAGACATTCGCGCGACGCCTTTGGAATGTTTACACAAGCCCTATCCTTGATTACGGAGTCGTCCATATACAAATTCCAGTCATCGTCAACACCCACATAATCAAGCATTTTCAAGTCCTGGTAATTGCAGATGCTCAAAATTCCGAATTTTTCTTCCGCTTCAACACGCTCAACAACAACTGCCGCAGCCGCATCGCCAAAAGTCACGAAGGGAACAAACTTGGTACGCTTGTTCAAAAACGACGACATTGTTTCGGTGTGAGCCACAACAGCATACTTGACTTCCTTGTGCAAACGGAAATACTCTATGCACTTCTGCAAGTTCTGGTTGAAACCTGCACATCCCGACATCAGCGAAAATGCTGGCGTATAGTTCTTTGCATCGGTGAAAAACGACTTAACAGAACCCGCAATACCCGGTGCCTGCTGATGTGGCGAAACCGTACTTACAAACCATGCATCAATGTCGTATGCCTGAACTTTTGCATCTATCATGGCATTTTTCACTGCCTTTACCGCCAGTTCGAGCGAAGATTCCACCTGCATGCGATTCACACGCGGAGGAAACGGACGGACATAATGCCTTTCGTAGAAGCCCATTATATTGCCGGCAAAATAGTCGAACGGAGTATCGTTTGGATGAGTTTCGCGGTACTGCGCAAACTTTGTGCTTGCGTTTATCTTGTCTTCGGCAAAACCTTCGAAATAGCCCTTTTTCAAGGCATCGTAAATGTCGTTGTTGGTAATTGTGAACCTTCCAGCCGAATAGCCGAAGCCAGAGAGTATGTAGTTTTCAAACATCTTTCAATCAATAGTTTAGATAGACATCTTTTATCACGGTCAGGTTTTCCTCCGACGAAATGCGGACATTCGGCACCTTAATTCGGCAAACCGACAAGACCATTCTTTCGGCAATCTCATCGACATTGGTCAAAACCTTCTGGTTTACAGCCATCATTGAGGCCTGAATCTGCGATTCATCGAGTTTCGACACCATTCCTGCACCGATAAGTCCCGGAAGATAATATATGCACTTAACACCGTTTGCATAAACCTTTCCTGCATACGAACGGGCAAAACCGCGCAAAGCACGCTTCGACACAACATAAGGTGCAGAACCGGCAAACTGAGCGTCCTCTCCTACCGAACCAGTTATCAGCACGGCACGGCGGACATAATCGGACATGCTTTCGCACAAATATTTTATCGACTCGTAGTTTATTCTAGCCACATCCTCAAATTCGGAAATACCGACCTTTGTAGCGCGAGCAAGTCCGCCAGTTACAGCGTGAGTATTAACGAGATAGTCAACTTTTCCAAATTTATTTGCTATGCGCGACACCAAAGCATCAACTTGATTTTTATCGGTCAAATTAACCTTCTCAACCGATACGCGCACATTGCATTCTGCAGAAATGCGGTCTTTCAAGTTGTTGATTACCTCATCGTTGGAATTATACAGAAGTATCAGTTCTGCACCTTTGCGGGCAGCCGACAAAGCAATCTGACGACCAATGCCGCCCGATGCGCCTGTGAGCATAAGTGTTCTGCCTTCGAGTTCGCGCGATGGCGAAAATTTGAATTCACGCGGTGGCATTATGTATGCGAAACCGCCAAATTCGCCGCCAAGACCTGCCACAGCCGTCAAAACCTTGTCGTTTGGCTTCAGTTTTCCTTCAGACATAAGCACATCGAAACAAGCAGGAACTGATGCTCCGGAGAGATTTCCAAAATTCACCTGCACATCCTGATAAACCATTGACTTGTCGATGCCAAGATTCTCTGCCACAGAATGTACGATTGCATTTCCAGTCTGGTGAGGAATGAATATAGCAAGGTCGTTTATAGTCCATCCGCACTGCTCGAGCAGTTTTTGTGCAGTATATGTAATGTTCGGCACGGCACGGCTTTTCACCATGCGAGGTTCCATGAACAAATTTCCAGAATGGTCGGCGCCAAGGAAATCGAGCATAGCAATGTCCTCGTTGTTTCGCACAGCAACAATACCGCAATTTTCATCGGTCTGCACCCTGCTAATAACAACTGCGGCCGACGAATCACCAAATGTCGTAAACGGAACAAAGTCGCGTTCTTCGAGCAAAAGTTCCGACATGACCTCGGAATGAGCCACAACAATATGATTTGCAGTCGGATGCGAATTGAAATGAGCAAGTGCCGCCTCAATATTGGAATTGAAACCTACGCAAGCCGAGGTAAGCGAGAACGATGGCGACTGGTTTTCCTCGGAACAAAAATACGACTTCACAAACTCGGCAATTCCAGGAGCCTTTTGCGGAGCCGTTGCCGATCCCACAAACCAAGCGTCAATATCGTTGCCCGAAAGTCCACTTTTTGCAAGTGCTTTTTCTACAGCGCCTACGCACAGAGTGATTGTATTGTCTGCATTTTTGTACTGCGATGCAGCAGGTGGAAACGGCACAACATGGTAGCGCGTCTTGAAGCCCATCTTAGCCTCGGCCATATAGTCGAAAGCCGTTGCCTCGGGATTCTTTGCCTTGTATGCAGCAAAATTATCCGACTTTGCAGCCCGCGACTCGTTAAAGCCGTCGAGATAACCAAGACGGATATACTTCAATATGTCGCCATTTGTAACTTCGTACTTACCAAGCACAAAGCCAGTTCCGGAAAATATGAAACTTTCAGCCATTATTTCTTCTTTGAATCTTTAGTTTTCTTGGCTTTTTTTGTTTTCTCTGGCTTTTTGTCACTTTTATCATTCTGGGCAGTTGCCTCCGGCTTCTTTTCGTTGGCTTCTTCCTTGAGAACCGTCATCTTTATAATCTTCACATCTTCCACAGGACGATCGGCAACACCAGTCTCAACAGCTGCTATCTTATCGACAACACCAAGTCCTTCAACGACTTCGCCGAATACAGTATACTGGTTGTCGAGATGTGGAGTACCTCCTATAGTAGCATAGGCATCGCGTTCCTTTGTTGTAAAAGTTCTTCCCAAAGCCTTCTCATACTGGTCGAGTTTCATATCGGTATACGGCTGTCCCTGAACAATATAGAACTGAGAACCAGAACTTCTGCGTTCGGGATTTACATTGTCACCAGTACGAGCGGCTGCAAGAGCGCCTTTCTTATGGAAATGCTTCGGATAGACGATTTCTGCAGGAATTGTGTAGCCCGGGTCGCCATTGCCAAGACGAGCATTCGGAGCCGCATCTTTCGACATTGGGTCACCGCCCTGAATCATAAAGTTCTTTATCACGCGGTGGAACAACAATCCTTCGTAGAAACCGCTTTCGGCGAGTTTCACAAAGTTGTCGCGATGCAACGGAGTATCATCGTAAAGCACAACGGTAATATTTCCCTTTGTTGTCTCAATCAACACCTTGGTTGACTGCGAAAAAGCCATTGCCGACGTCAGCATCAAAGCAATCAGAAATGATATTTTTCTCATAAGTCAATAATTTTCGTTACTAATAATCTGCAAAGATAATAATTTTGACAGACAGCACAAAAATGGTATTGCAAATGGTGAGCCAAAGCAATCAGCAATCTGTAATGATCAAGAAAATCTATAATCTCATATTTTCATTCCGCCCTACTGACCTATCTCCGAATCGGATTTGATAATCTTCATCTTCAATATCCTAACATCGACTACAGGACGGTCGTCCTTGTTTGTTTCTACTGCTGCAATCTCGTTTACTACATCCATTCCTTCCAAAACTTCACCAAATACTGTATATTGAGTATCGAGATGCGGAGTTCCGCCAACGGTCTTGTAGTATTCACGGATTTCGGCAGGCATCTTTATTCCCAAATGCGCCTCGTACTTGTCGAGTTTTTCATCGGTAAAAGTCCTTCCCTGAACAATGTAAAACTGCGAACCGGAACTTCTACGCTCGGGATTTTCGTCATCGCTAGTACGCGCGGCAGCAAGTGCGCCCTTCTTGTGGAAATATTTTGGATAAACAAATTCGGCCGGTATGGTGTAATCGGTATCAGCATCACCCAGAAGCACATCCGGTGCAGCATTCTTGGATGTAGGATCTCCCGCCTGAATCATAAAGTCCTTTATCACACGATGAAACAATATGCTATCGTAGAAATTGCTTTCGACAAGCTTTATGAAATTGTCGCGATGCAACGGAGTTTCATCGTACAACATTACCGTAATATTTCCTTTGCTTGTTTCAATCAACACCTTGGTTGACTGCGCAAACGCCATTGCCGATACGAGCAAAAAAGCCAATACAAATGAAAATTTCCTCATAATTCTATCTTTAATTTAATATAAATACCTAGTCTTTATTAATCACCCATAGTCCGTTTTTCCTACTACCCTGTCTGCTAATAACACCCAACTCTTTGAGGCGCTTTATCTGCTTCTCGACACCACGAAGACTTAATCCTATTTGTTCCGCCATGTCGCCAGCTGTAAAAGAAGGATTGGAATTAAGCAACAAGAGAAGTTTCTTATCATTTATACCGAACTTTATACCATACTTTATACCGAACTCATCGCCGAACTTTATACCGAATTCTTTTTCGACAGACGAATTTACTTCGTGATTTTTAAGAGGTTCTCCTTGATGCGCCTTTAGGGTATTGAAAATTTCTTTCAGCATAAAATCAATAAACGGACCTGACTGACCAACATTTGAACTAGCGGCAATAGCATTATAATATGCTTGCTGATTGGCATAAACCATATTTTCAACGGGCAAATGCTCAAATAAAGGATGTAGCTTGCCCAATATCAAAGATTGCCACAAACGACCAGTCCTGCCATTACCATCAATGAAAGGATGAATAAACTCAAACTCATAATGAAATACACACGAGCGAATTAGCAGATGGTCTTTAGAGTTTTTCAGCCATGCAAAAAGGTCTCCCATCAACATCGGAACCCTATCAGCAGGCGGAGCTAAATGGATCAAACCCTTATCGCCAAATACACCAACTCCACCACGACGATAACGCCCAGCATCTTCAACCAGCGCCTGCATCATCACGCCATGAGCACGCAACAAATCCTTCTCACTGAATGCATCAAATGTATTATACAATTCGTATGTGGCAATAGCATTCTTAACCTCTTGTATCTGACGAATTGGCGCAACAACGGTCTTGCCATCAATTATATCTCGCACCTCGTCCTCGCTCAATGTATTTCCCTCAATTGCCAATGACGAGTGAATGGTCTTAATCCGATTAGCTTTACGCAATCGCAAACCATCTTCCTGTTCCATTCGAATAGCATAACGCTCAATTTGTCCAGAAATTTCTGCTATCAGATTAATTGCCTCCGCACTAACCGTAAACGGCGGAATATATGTCGGTTCCAGCTTCTTTGCCATACTATTGTTTCAATCTCAAAAATTTGTCAAAGATACACATTTTTGCAGAGAAAAGCAAGATAAAAACCAAAACTTAAACCCCAAAATTTGCAAAAATATATGCTAGATATTCTCCGCTCATTTTTAATAAAAAAGCCCGCTTTCCAGCGAGCTTTTACATTATTTCTTCAAAAAATCTCCTATTAGTTTCTCCGCTTTTGCAAAAGTTTCTTCCAGTTTGTCGTTCACAAGCACGACATCAAACTTTTCGGCAAACGAAAGTTCGTAAACTGCCTTGTCGATACGGGTACGGATAGCTTCCTCACTATCGGTGGAACGGTCGCGCAAACGCCTTTCGAGAATCTCTACAGATGGCGGCATAACGAACACTGCCAAGGCATTCTCGCCATAATACTTCTTTATGTTAAGGCCACCCTTTACATCGACGTCAAAAACGACATTCTTGCCAGCAGCAGTTAGGCGGTCAACTTCCGACTTAAGGCTTCCGTAGAAATGGTCGGCATAAACCTCCTCCCACTCAAGAAAATCATCGTTTGCAATTTTCTTGCGGAATTCCTCTGCAGAAAGGAAATAGTAGTCTTTGCCATCGACCTCGCCTTCACGTTTCTTTCGCGAACATGCCGAAATAGAAAAACTCAGATTGAATTCTGGCATAGCAAGCAAATGCTTCACTATGGTTGTCTTGCCAGCACCACTCGGTGCCGAAAATATCATGACTTTTGGCTTCATTACAAAATATTTAGCGATTGTTCCTTAATCTTTTCAAGTTCGTCCTTCATCATAACGACGATTTTCTGCATTTCGGCATGGTGAGCCTTTGATCCAAGAGTATTTATCTCCCTGCCCATTTCCTGTGCGATGAATCCCAGCTTACGGCCTGCGGCATCTTCCGACTTTGCCGTCTCGATGAAATACTCACAATGCTTGCGAAGACGAACTTTTTCCTCGTTGATGTCAAGTTTTTCAAGGTAGTAGATGATTTCCTGCTCGTAGCGATTTTCGCTATTGGAATCATTCATATTCAACTCTTTAAGGCTCTGACGAAGTTTGTCCTTAATAACCGATATGCGCTCGGCTTCGTACTGCGGAACCTTTTCGAGCAATGCAAGAATGGAGTCAATCTTTGCAAGCACATCCTTTTCAAGGATACGCCCTTCTTCCTTGCGATAGTTGCAGCAACGGTCGATTGCTTTTTGTATCGCCGACTCAATGGCAGCCCACTCCTCATCGGTGAGTTCATCGTTGGCGTTCTGCATCATGTCGGGGAAACGGATAATAGATGATATCAGCATGTCGGCGCCATTGCTGTTCAGCACCACGCCATTGCGCGCGCAATCTTCGGAAAGACTTTTGTATGCGGATATTACTGCCGCTGAATTTATCGGGTTTACATTGGGTTCGTTCTCAACAGTTATGGTAAAGTCAATCTTACCACGCTGAAGTCCCTGCGAGAGCATTCGACGGATTTCAATGTCCTTTTCCTTGTATTGGTTTGGCAGTCGCGTTGAAATGTCTGCCGACTTCGAGTTGAGCGTTCTTATGTCAATCGAAATTTTCTTTCCCTGATATTCAAGAAGTTCCCTTCCGAATCCTGTCATCGAGTATATCATCTGTCTTTCTATATTAGTCGAAATGCAAAAATAATTTATTTATTGTTAAGCTATTATCAATTTGTAAAAATTCATTCTACACAATCCCGCCAATCACAAATGTACCGATAGCCACCAAACCGATTCCTATCGGAGCTATGAATTTGACAATTATGGAGATTATCTTGGCAAGGACAACATTTCCCCTACCTCCTGCGGTAAGTTCGTCAACAAAATTTTTGCGACCGAAGAACCAACCTACATATATCACAATGAACAAAGCGCCAAAGGTAAGCATAATGTTGGCGGTAGTGTAATCAAATAGATCGAAAATCGTCTTGCCGAAGATTGTAAAATCGCTTAGCAAGCCAAACGACAAGGTGCAGAAAACGCCAAGCAATATGATTACTGACGAAGATAGCAATGTCGCTTTTCGGCGGCTCATATTGAACTCATCGACAAGGAAAGACACCGGCACCTCAAGCAACGAGATTGTGCTTGTCAAAGCTGCCACCGAAAGAAGCAGGAAAAACAATATTGCAAAGATGTATCCACCCGGCATAGCCTGGAATATTGCAGGCAAGGTAACGAAAACAAGCCCCGGACCACCAGTCGATTCGGCGCCGAGGAAAGCAAGTGTCGGGAAAACCATTATAGCACCAAGCAAAGCCACAATAGTATCACAGGAAGCGATTTCTATCGCTGTGGCTGTAAGCGGAGTGTCTTTCTTAATGTACGAACCGTAGGTTATCATCGTACCCATGCCGATGCTAAGCGAGAAAGCCGCCTGTCCAAGTGCCATAAGCACACCTTTGAATGTAAGACTACTCCAGTCAGGTTTGAACAGGAACTCCAGTCC
Source organism: Bacteroidales bacterium (assembly GCA_017617125.1). Taxonomy (GTDB): domain Bacteria; phylum Bacteroidota; class Bacteroidia; order Bacteroidales; family ML635J-15; genus Bact-19. The sequence continues at coordinate 40,657 of JAFZWY010000029.1, read as the reverse complement.
CTTGCTGGCATTTGGCAGAGTTACGGCACGTATGCACACGGCAATTATCAGTACAAACAGCAAGGGCATCAAGAACTTGCTGACTTTTTCGATACCTTTTTCCACCCCACCGAGAATTATGAGTGCCGTCAAAGCCACAAACACAACCATCCATACCAACGGCATGGTCGGACTTGTTGTGAAATCACTGAACGACTGCGACAAAGCGCCAAGGTCCTGTCCTGCAAACTCATCGCAGATAGCCTTCTTGACATATTCCAATGTCCAGCCTGCAACAGTGCCATAGAAAGAAAATATCATTATTGCCGCCAAAATTCCCATCAAACCTACAAGCCACCATGCACCTTTTGGCGACAATTTCTTGAAAGTTCCGTAGGCGTTGCAACCAGCCTTGCGACCAATTGCAAATTCCGACAACATTACGGGAACACCAATTAAAAATACGAATATCAGATACACGATAAGGAATGCTCCACCGCCGTTTTCGCCTGCAATGTATGGGAAACGCCATATATTGCCAAGTCCCACCGCAGAACCCGCTGCCACCGCAATGACGCCGAGTTTACTTGAGAAATTACCTCTATTTTCTTTCATTGTCGCAAATTTTCTTAAACAAAAAAGGAAAAAACAAAGATAAGTTTTTTTTCTAAAAAAATTTTATAGTATTTTTTTTGAAAAAAACATTAACAGTTGCAATTCAATAGTGCACAAACGATTATTTTAACTTGATATGATAGAAAAAGGGACAAAAGTAGATTTTTAAATTGTGTAATACTATTGAGCTTCCATAAAATGCACCGCTATCTGAAAGCATGTGTTGAATTTCTTCGGGCTTAGATTGAAAAGAGCTAAGGTGTTGAAATAGAAGGCGTGACCTTCATCGTCAAATTTATGGAATTCAAAGTCACTGCGCCCGAGTTCTGTCAGGCGTTTGGCGATGCATTGGGAACCGTAAACATAAGGAAACGACTTTCTCGAAAACGCATGACCTTCTTCTATTGACAGAATCTTGTCTTTAGCACCGTGAATGAGACAGAGGGGTGTGGTCTCGTCTTTGTCAATAATCTCAGGCTGCTGGATACAGCCCCAGAGCAATATGGCGCCCGCCACTCGGCAAGTGGAAGTTTTTTGCGGAAATTCGTCTGAATCAGGGATTTCCACTGGTCGTTCATCATTATCCATGAAGAGCGCATGAATGATGGCTGTAGAACCGGCCGATTGTCCCAACAGGAATATGCGGTTAGTGTCGATACGGTATTGCTCATAGTTGTTCTTGAAAAACTCTACAGCTGCCATCACATCTAACGAGGCCAGGTATCCGGCACGGTAGAAATTGTCGTGCGAAATCTGATTGACAGAAATAAGTCGGTAATCGATGGTAGCGGCCGCATATCCGCAACCAGCGAAGTGCTTGCACCAGGCTTTCATATCGGCATAATCCCTAGAGCCTGCCACAAACCCGCCGCCAAAGACATTGATAACCAGAGGCCGGTATGCTGTAGAATCCCATGAAGGCTCGTAAAAGTCGAAATAGAGTGGTTTGGTCCGCTTCTTGCCCAGACGTGCTGCTTGACTGTACTGAATTTTGCGCATCAAAAGGACCGAATCGCCCACCATCCTAGTCTTGACATGTTGCGCTACAAGAAGATATGGAAGTAGCAGGACGATGCAAAAAGTTAGAATTTTGACACATTTCATCATAGCGGGAAAAATTCATATCAATAAACAAGCCACCATGCACCTTTAGGCGACAGTTTCTTGAAAGTTCCGTAGGCATTGCAACCAGCCCTGCGACCTATTGCAAACTCCGACAGCATTACAGGAACACCTATTAAGAATACGAATATCAGATACACAATAAGGAATGCTCCACCGCCGTTTTCGCCTGCAATGTATGGGAAACGCCATATATTGCCAAGTCCCACCGCAGAACCCGCTGCCACCGCAATGACACCGAGTTTACTTGAGAAATTACCTCTATTTTCTTTCATCGTCGTGAATTTTCGTAAAACAAAAGGAATGACAAAGATAAGCTATTTCTTCAAAAAGAACAAAACGACCTTAGGCAACAAATAATTTTTTAGAAAATAAATTTTATTTCTAAAAATCACTATTTTTGCAGAGTTTTAGAAACAAAAAAAGATGGACTTTTTGACATTCAGAGAACGGATGTTCCCAATGGGATGCTTCAATATCAATCAGGTATTGTTGTGGGAGAAAGATTTCGACCGCAACAACCTTACGCGATGGTGCAGAAAGGGACTTATCGTGAAATTACGCAACCAGTATTACGCCTTCCCCGAATACAAGCGAGAGCCCGACTTTTCGCAATACATCGCAAACCGCATTTATGCTCCATCGTATATAAGTACACAGAGCGCATTGTCATTTTATGGAATGATTCCCGAAGAAGTAGTGCAGTTTACAAGCGTCAGCACACTAAAGACAGCCAAGTTTGTGAACGACTTCGGAACATTCTTTTACCAGAATGTGAAAATACCCCTATTCTTCGGCTACGAGATAAAAACATTGCAAAATGGTCGCGGACTGATGTTTGCAACGCCCGAAAAGGCTCTGCTCGACCTGCTCTATCTAAACCCGTTCTACAGGACGGAACAGGACATGGAAAACCTACGCCTCGACGAAGATTATATGCAAGACGATTTAAACATCGCACGACTAAGCGAATACTTGCCTAAGTTTGGAAGCAAAACATTGGACCAACGAGTTAATTGTTTAATAAAAGTATATGGATTATGATAGATATTGAATACATACGCAGTTTTTTCCCTTCGGCAATAGCCAGCCAAAGCCGATTCGATCGATATATGCTAAAGGAGTACCTGCAACTGCAAATACTTGATCATCTGGCAACTACCTCATTTATAAATAAGATTTCATTTATTGGTGGCACCAATCTCAGAATAGTACAGGGGATTGACAGGTTCTCGGAAGATTTGGACTTCGACTGCAAAGACTTGAACGAAGAAGAATTCATGTCAATGACAGATAGTGTTGTCAATTACCTGCGAAACAACAATATAGATGTTGAAACTCGCGACAAGCCAAATCCAAGACTAACGGCATTCAGACGCAACCTATATTTTCCGCAGATGCTTTTCAATTTGGGATTGACCGGGCATCGCGAGGAAAGGCTTTTGCTGAAAATAGAAACTCAGAATCAAGGCGTTGCATATCAACCTATAGTCGCGAACATAAACAAGATGGGCTTTTTCTTCAGTATTCAGGTACCACCTTTGGATGTATTGTGCGCAATGAAGTTTTCCGCTATTCTTTCGCGACAGAAGGGACGAGACTTTTACGACACGATTTTTCTGCTTTCAAAAACAAATCCCAACATGGATTTTCTACACACAAAAACAGGAATATCAACAATGGAAGAACTGAAAAATGCAATGAAAAATCGCCTCTTGGAAATTGACCTGAACGAAAAGAAACGCGATTTTGTCCATTTGTTATTCAACGAATCAAATGCGGAAAGAATATTGAAATTTGGCGAAATAATAAACGACATGAAGTAGTTTTGAAAATGTTCAATAAAAATATTACACCCAAAGATATTTTTTTGAAAAAAAATATTATTTTTGCGGTCGCTTGAAAAATTGCAGAGAATTGTAAAAATTTAAATAACAACTTAAAACTAAAACACAATGCAGAAGAAAGGTAACAAATACGGTGTACACCGCGTATTAGAGCCAAAGGGCGTATTGCCACAGCCAGCTAACAAGCTTGACAACAATATGGACGAAATCTACGACAACGAAATCCTTATTGACGTACAGACTTTGAATATCGACTCCGCTTCGTTCACCGACATTCACAACTACGCTAAGCAACAGGCTGGTGAAGGTGCAAGCCAGGAAAAAATCATGGAAGAAATAAAGAAGGAAATGCTTCTCAACGTTGAATTGCAGGGTAAGCACCGCAACCGTCGTACCGGTTCGGGTGGTATGCTTCTCGGTCGCGTTGAAAAGATTGGTGACGCACTGAAGGGCAAGATCGACTTGAAGGAAGGCGACAAGATTGCAACTTTGGTTTCTTTGTCACTTACTCCTCTCCGCATAGATGAAATCCTCGAAATCCGTCCGGATGTTGACCAAGTTGACATTAAGGGTAAGGCTATCCTCTTCGAAAGCGGTATCTACGCTAAGATTCCGAACGATATGCCTGAAAAGCTCGCTTTGAGCGCATTGGATGTTGCAGGTGCTCCAGCTCAAACTGCAAAGCTCTGCCAGTACGGACAGAATGTTGTTATCCTCGGTGCAGGTGGAAAGAGCGGTATGCTCTGCTGCTACGAAGCTAAGAAGCGCGTTGGTGTAACTGGTAAGGTTATCGGTCTTGCTAACAGCCCGAAGTCAACCAACAGAATCAAAGAATTGGGATTCTGCGATGTTGTTGAAAGCGTTGCTGGAAAGACTCCTGTTGAAATTTACGAACTCGTTGAAAAGCTCACAAACGGCAAGATGGCTGATGTAACTATCAACTGCGTAAACGTTCCTGATCAGGAAATGACATCTGTTCTCTGCACAAAGGACGATGGTATCGTTTACTTCTTCTCGATGGCAACCAGCTTCACAAAGGCTGCTCTCGGTGCTGAAGGTATCGGTGCTGATGTTAACATGATCGTTGGTAACGGTTACACTAAGGGACACGCTGATTTCACTCTCCAGGAACTCCGTGAAAGCCCGGAACTGAGAAAGATTTTCGAAGAATTGTACGCATAATCAGTTGTGCATCAAATAAAAAGCCCGCATTTGTGGGCTTTTTTTATTTTATATTAGTGTCCTGTGGACAGAAATTGAACAAATCTTTTTCAAATTTATCAAACAGCCTCCAATACCATTTTATTTCTTGTACTTCACGGCAACACCTTCAAGATAAGGATAAAGACCTGCATAACCGTACTTTGCATTTACAACAGCATCTGCTCCAACTTCTTTCGCCTTTTTCTGCATCTTGTCCATAAGTCCACTGGGAGAAGAAAATATACTTCCAGACACTTCAATGTACTTAAACTCCTCGTATTTTGCATCAGGACAACTTGTCATATACATAGGAACTTGTCCTTCCGAATTAAATGTTGCAACTTGAACTGTAGCACAAGAGCATAACAACACCGCAAATAATGAAATAACAAAAATTACTCGTTTCATATTATATTTTTTTTAAGTTAGTACAACAATAACGAGTATTTTTAATTATTATTGTTCGGAATATAAAAAACGCAATCCAGCACTCAACCGAATTGCGTAATATTTGACCAAACAAATATTCTTATTTCATATTTTACAAACCTCCATCAGCAATCCATATATGTTTATCGTTATCATTTCTCACAGCGATATGCCGATCCACAGTCTTGCCATCGGGATATGTAAGTGTGTAAAAGACGAATGTTCCAGAATAACCCTTGTCGCGACGCTCCTGAAAATTTGTAGCCCTACAGCCTTTCATCTGCTTAATTAGGTCTGCCAGATTATTCTTGTAATAAATCAAAGCCTCGTTCGCATTGCTGGGGTTACCACTGATTATAGACTGAATTATGCGTTGTGCAGCTTGTGCCGCAGTCTCGTTTTGCAACTGGCGAAGTCGATTTTCTGTCATTTCCACCATTTGTTCTGCGCAATCAACCCATTGAGCATCTGGAACTTGCACAAGACTAGCGCGACTCATCATAATATTGTACTGGATATTGTCGATGTACAGCAAAAGAGTCTTCTTACCTTTTTCGACAAGCCAGAGCTTTACGAAACGCAACAATCCGTCGTTCTTTGAGAATACATTCTCCACTTCCACCTCACATTCGCCCATCTTGCCGGTTTCTAGCAATTGCTGCAAGTCGCTGTTTTTATCCGTTCCTTTGAATGTTATGGTAATGGTAGAATCGGTTTCGGTGCGAATCACCTCGTTTTTCTCGGAAAAATAAATTGCAGAAATCTGCATCGATAGCAATCGTTCCGGATAAAGCAGATTGACAAAATTTTCGAGGAAATTGACAGAACGAGAACCTTTTATGTACGAGTTGTCTGGAATCCACATGTATTGTGAGATTCCATCGCATACAATGCTACGTCCGCCCTGCTTTTCCACGCGATAATAAACGCTATCGTTTTGTCGCATCAGAGCAATGTCGATTCCCACGAAGTCGGCTTTGGGGTCAAAATAGGAAAAGTTCTCGTTAGGCAAAGTGCGGGCAAAGACTGTCATCTTGAAACTGCCAACATTCTGCACGCTGCGGATTCCCTGTTCAAGGTAAACGACACGCGTGTCGGCGGCCACTGTTGGTGTCGAGAAGAAATGGTTCCACCCTATTACAACGCCGAGCAAGAATATTGCAGCGGCTGCAACAGGACGCCAAATGAAATGGCGCTTGACAGTAGTTTTTTGTTTTGTGGCTGCCGATTGCGGTTGCAGAGCCTTGAAAGTCTCTGACAATTCCTCGTAATAGGTTCTACATTCGGCACATTCAGCCATGTGCTGGTTACATTCAGCCTTTGTTTGCATATCGATGGTGGTATCGAAAAGATCAGCCACCTTGTTTTTAAATTCATCGCAATTCATAATAATTTTTCTTTTGGGGTTAATTAATTAGTTTGTTTTCATCGCTTTACGGATTTTCTCGAGACCATAAAGGAATCGTGATTTCACCGTAGGCAACGGCACCGATAAAATCTCGGATACTTCGGCGAAACTATTGTCACCATAAATTCTAAGACGAATGACCTCGGCTTGTTCTTCAGGAATCCCGTCAAGAAGCTTGACAATACGTTTCAAGTCGTCCTCGTTGCTTTCCGATTGAATGTCGGCCATATCAAAGCGAGAATCCAATGGAACAGTTTCGAATCGTTTCGACTGTGAAAGTCTTGTTGTGCAGACATTTGACAGAGTGCGAAAAATGTAGTTTCTCAAGTTTTTTACATCTTTGCCTTCATCTGTTGTGAATTTGTCACAAAGCTTGTGACAGGTTTCCTGCAGAGCATCCTTCGCATCATCAGTGTCGCCAAGCCGATAACAGGCATACCTCATAAAATGAGGCTGTTCCCGTCGTAGCAGTTCCGCAAATTCATTCATTGTTGTGTTGTTTTCTCTGTTCATCTTTTTTTAGTTTTAAAATTTAGATGCATCTGCAATAAAGACTCAGAAATGCAAAAAAAGATTTATTGAAAACAAAAAAATGTAACGCTACCCCATACAGCATTACAACTATTATAAAAACTTTCTATTTCCCCAATATTTTCGCTATCCACATATTTTTCTCAAGCATCGGATAAGGCTCGTCCTTTGCGCCAAAACCCTCATAGAAATTCCGTATGCTTTCGATTGCCGAGCCTTCGAAGTCAATAAGAAGCGACGAATTTGCATTACGCTCAACAATATCGTTCAGCAGGAAAGTCATCGACTGGAATTCCCTGCCCTTTTCGCTCGAAACTGGCGACAGATAATACAGCCGTCCTCCCCACCTTATAAAAAATACAGCAGCAAGGACATTATCCTGCACATCGCGGACAGCCACAAACTCGGCACAACCAGCCGAAATAGCATTGTCAATAAGCCTTGTCAAAACAGGAATCTGCACTTTCCCCATCCATTGCCCTGCATTTTCGCAAAGGAACGACAGATATTCGTCCCTTGAGATTTCGGCAACCCGTTGCACAAACGTCTTTGCCTTTTTCACATTGCGTCGGCACTGCAACGAAAAGCTTGCATTAAGCAATTCGTAGTCGGCGCTCAAGTCCAACACATAATTCGGACGTGCAGTTTTTCCTGCGCACATATCTATATTTCCGCTGTTGAAGCAAAGACGATACAGGAATGGCAACTTTCCAACGAGTTCGCGAGCCTGAAGTTTCGAGAGCCACGACTTAGAGAAAATCCCCAGCTGCTGGCAGAACTGCGGTTGCAACGCATACACAAGTCCGAACTTCCGTTTCAGTGGCACAGGCATCACAACATCGTAGTCGCCAACCACATAGGCCGACCAATCGGGGGAAACCGCATCCAAGTACCACGACATTGCATACACCTTGCCCTGCATGGACTTTTCTATGCATTCGTCGTACTTGACAAAATCAATTTCGCTATGTGAAAGCAATCTTACCATCTTCAAACTACGGGGCGAAGATACAAATAATTTATTATTAGGCAATTCTAATTGATTAAAATCGTGATACACAAACAAAAAAACTACTCTTTAATTTTTTTTCATTTTCTTTGTAACATTTTGTACTGCATGTACGTCATATGAGGGAACAATGACACGAGAAGACTACAATATTATGGTTAACAAGTACGCAGACAACGTCTATCGCTTTGTGCTATCGAATATTAAGGATAGCGACCTTGCACAGGACATAGTGCAGGACAGTTTTGCAAAGCTGTGGACAAACCGCGACGAAGTTGACAACGCAAAGTCTTTTCTGTTCAAAGTTGCTTACAACAGGATGATAGACGTAACCAGACACGAGAAATTCAGCACGGCAGAAGATGCGATAGGTACCGGCTACGAACCCGGAGAATACGACAGCAACTCCGAACTGAAGGAAATTCTGGAAAATGCACTTGCAAAGCTTCCGGAACAGCAGCGTCAACTCATCCTGCTCCGAGACTACGAAGGTTACTCCTACAACGAAATTGGAGAAATCACAGGTCTCAACGAAACACAAGTGAAAGTTTACATTTTCCGCGCAAGGAAAGTATTAAAGGACTATATCGTCAAAATGGAGAACGCGCTATGACAAGAATAGATCAAAGCAATATTGAAGAATTGTGGCAGAGGTTCCTCGATTGCCAGCTCTCCGAAACGGAAGAAGCCGAACTCATGGCATACCTCGAGAGTAATCCCGATGTCATGGCAATGCTCGAAAACAGCGACATAGAAGATGTAAAATTCGAAAAGAAGGAAATGCTTTCGATCGAAAACATCACAGAAAGACTCCTCATCGAAAAACTTGAAGGTATAATTTCGGAAGAAGACGAAAAATACATTGACACCAAAATAAAAACCAATCAAAATGTAAACAAGTCGTACGAAGCATACAAGCTTACAATCCAAAAGCCTGACCTGGACGTACATTACCCCGACAAGGACTCATTAAAGAAACGTGGAATCGTCTTCTGGCTGAGACCTGTTTCCATTGCAGCATCAATTATAATAATCGCCACATGCGGAATAATACTTTACAATGTCCTCGGAAACGGAGGAAACGTAATTTCCAATAATGGGCAGAACGACATTCCGCAAAACACCAGCAAAGGCACGATAGCGGACGTACAGACCGACAACGCGGCAGAAAAAAAACTCATCGGCAACACCGACAATTCCGAACCTGCCTTAATTGAAGAACAGAAATTGCAAATAAGAACCGAGGCTCATAAAAATACCAATGTTACGGCAGAAACATTGGCGTTCAACAGCGACACCATCGGTGAACCGACATTATATGACAGTCCGGACATTGCCGAAACAGAACTCGACAGCATTGCAACGGAAGATGATGCACCAGCTACCGACGAGAGATTTTACATCGCGGAACAAAATACAGAGAATACAGATTCTATCGAAAATATAGAACCAGACAATCCCGCTTCGGACGAAGATTTGCTCGCTTACCAGTCGGAAAACAACGGAGTTACAATAATTAAAGAAAGTAAATTCCGCACATTTCTGCGCCGCAGCGCAAACAAAATGCGTTCTGCATTCAAGGACAGCGAACCTGCCCACATGATAAGGGATATCGGAAATGAAATATGTTTAACAATAGCTAATAACAAAAAATAATTATGATTATGAGATTCTTTATTTTAATAGGATTTGCACTTATGGTAGCCATACATGCAAATGAGAATATCAAGGCAGAAAATACATCTGCAAGCACCTACACATTATCAGCAGATAAGATAAAGGGGAAAGGAAAGGTAATAACAGAGACTCGCCAGCTCGAAAGTTTCGAAAACATATGCAATTCTGGCATTTTCAACATCAAGATTGTACAGAGCAACGAATCAAAGGTTGTTGTTACCGTCCACGAGAACATAATGCCATATGTTGCAACCGAAGTAAAGGACGGAATGCTATCGATATATTTTAACACCGACAGCAGCATCGATGAAGACAAGCACGACATTGTTGTGTATACGCCCTATTGCAACATAATAACCAACGAAGCCGTAGGCTCAATATCGTGCGACAAACTAACTACCAGCTCGTTGATTATAAACAATATAGGAGTTGGCAAGATAAAACTTTCAAATGTTTCGGCAGATCAGATCGACATTAGTAACGAAGGCGTCGGCAAGACTGATATACAAAACATTAAGGCCAACATAGTAAAAGTGAATAACGATGGCATCGGATCTGTAGAATTGTCGGGAAATACCAACAAAGCATACTACGGCAACGAAGGCATTGGAAGAATCAACGCTTCGAAACTGACAGCGGCAAAGATAGAAGCCTCGAATGAAGGTATTGGCAAAATTGATGCTAGAAACGAATAGAATAATGAAATCTACTAACAAATAAAAAATGAGAAAATGAGAAAATTAATTATTGTAACATTAGCATGTTTGGCAAGCATTATCGCTGTAGCGCAAGACAACGGCAATACAATAGCCAACAAGACAGAATACCCCACAGAGGAATTCCACAGGGTATTAAACAAAAGTGTTGCCAACGTAATAGTAAATACTGGCGACAAGTATTCTATCAAATTCATATGCGACGACAAGACGCTTAATAGAATCGGGTACTCGGTGAACAACGGTACTCTCGAAATCTTCACAGAAGAGAATTCGTCATATTCGAACAACAACTTCTGCAAGATAGAAGTTACCACGACTTCGCTGAACGAATTTATAAACGAAGGCGTCGGCAAGGCCCAAGTCAACGCATCGGAGAATCCCGTAAAGATTGGCAACTTGGGGACTGGAAGCTGCGAGGTGACAGTTGATTGTCCGTCGGTTTCAATCGACAATAGCGGCATTGGTGCAATTAGAATTTCCGGCACATCAAAAAATACTCGCATAATCAACTCGGGAACAGGCAACATCAATGCAAAGAATCTCATATCGGACAACGCTTCGGTTGACAACAGCGGCATTGGAAACGTTGAAGTCTTTGCCGACTCGACAATTTCTGTCAACAACGATGGAATCGGAAAGGTTACCGTATACGGATCGCCCAAAACTCAGAAAATCGGCTCGGGTAGCATCAGTCTAAAGAAACTTCTTACCAACGCATCGGATGACGACGGCGACACTGGATTCGAGATCTACGGCAAATCGACAACATCCATCGACGACGATGGAAGCGGAACGGTTGTTATACAGAGACCGTCGGACAATAATACAACAAACGGAGATACCGAATCTAATGATCCGCAAACGAACAACAACACACCGACCAAAACAAAAAAGGTAAAAGACTATATCTACATAGGTGCAAAATGGGGTTTCAACAACTACCTCGAAAACGGCAAGTTCGCGCAGGGCATGTACAAGGTAAAGCCCTGGGGCTCGTGGGAAGCAGGCATAACCATTGGTAACGTAATCCGATTCGGAAAATGGTTCCGTCTGCCAACCGAAATATCATTCACTTGGTTCAACTTCAAGTTCAGCGAACCATCGGTACGATACGCAACCGACTCGCTACACCAGCCGTACCTATTCTACGACACCAACCCTGACATTAGCTACATGAAAAGCAAGCTGTCGGCACCATACATCAACTTCGAACTCTGCCCCACTTTCGTAATCGTTCCCAAATACCTTAGCATAGGCGTAGGCGGATACGTAGGCTATAACATTGGTGGACGAAACAAATTCAAATACATAACGAACGGAGGAAAAGAAAAAGACCATATCAAAGCCAGTTGCTTCGAAGCATTCCGCTACGGTGTAAAGGCCGAGATTAACCTGAGGTACATAGCATTTTATGCAACATACGACCTATCGAAAGCATTCAACAATCTAACTGCCGAAAGCAAGCAAATCAATGTAAATCCAATATGCTTCGGTCTGAAGTTCACTTTAATAGGCCTACGTCGATAACAAAAATACACTTACTACTAAAAAGCCTTTGTCTCCCCGACCGAGGCTTTTTTTTATAATGATAATTCGACACAAAAGATTATTTTTGCAAAAAATTTAATTCATAAGAAATGAGAAATATAGTTATCGCTTCAATCATAATGTGCGTAGCATTCTGCTCGTGCAAGAAAATAGATGGCAATGGTGAACTCAGAACCGACACGATAAGCATTACCGAGAATTTCAACGAGGTAAGGAACGACACAAAATTCGATGTAGAAGTTTTCTTCGCCAACGAAAACAAAGTTGTCATTACAGGAGAATCAAACATAATTGATTATCTTTCGGTATATGTCAAGAAGGGCAAACTCATCATCAAGAAGGAGAAGAACAAATACAAGCTGCGTAACACACAACCAGTCACAATAATGGTTTACATGAAACGCAACGACTATCTGTATTATGACAACTACGGTGCAGGTGACCTGACTGTAGAATCCCCGCTATCGAAAAAGATTAAGTTCGACAATACCGGATCGGGCGACATATATGCATTCGATGTAGAACACGAAGCTATAGAAATCTCTAACAGTGGTTCAGGCGACGTGGTTATCAGTGGCGTTTCCGGCGAATTAAAGATAACTTGCAGCGGTTCGGGCGATGTCGACTGCTACAACCTCATATCACAATTTGTCGAAATACACAGCACCGGCACTGGTCGTGTAGAAGCATACGCAACCGACGAAGGCGATGTTTGGCAGTCGGGCACCGGCGAAGTATATGTGTACGGTACAGAACGTGTTAGATACCACTACGCAGAATACGACGACGATTAAAATGCAATGTCGGGAATTTACGTCCACATCCCATTCTGCAAGTCGAAGTGCATATATTGCGACTTCTACTCTATAGCTGTATCCTCGCTTATTGACGACTATTGCAATGCTCTGAAAAAAGAAATTGCATCTCGTAGCAATCAGCTAACCGACAAGCAAATACAGACAATATATTTCGGCGGCGGCACTCCGTCGATGCTAGCTATTCCATGCATAGAATCAATACTTGCAGAAATTTACAGGAACTACAACATTGCAGACAATGCAGAAATCACCCTCGAAGCCAATCCTGAAAATCTAAACACTGATTATCTTTCTGCACTTAAACGCATTGGAATAAATCGGCTTAGCATAGGAATACAAAGTTTCGACGATGCGACACTAAAATTTCTGAAACGCCGCCACACCGCAAAGGATGCCATCGAAAGCGTACTTGCTGCCCAAAAGTATGGTTTCGACAACATCAGCATCGACCTCATTTATGGCATTACTGGCATCGATAATAGAATGTGGGAAAAGCAACTCGACACGGCATTTTCACTACCTATAAGCCATCTTTCGTGCTACTGCCTCGGAATTGAGGACAATACCCTGCTGCATCGCTATACCGACGAAGGGAAATACATTCCCACAGACGATGAGAGTTGTCTGCAACAATTCCTTGCATTCGACAGCAAAGTCCGCGAAAACGGCTACGAACACTACGAAATCTCAAATGCCAGCAAGCCGGATATGCGTTCGCGACACAACTCGTCGTACTGGAACAGAACCGAATACCTTGGGTTCGGACCCGGCGCACACTCATACTACAACGGCATTCGTGCATGGAACATCGCGAATGTAAAGGAATACGTCAAAGGCATATCAGAAGGAAACACGTGTCTCACCACCGAAACTCTTTCCGAAACCGACATATTTGAAGAAACCATAATGCTCGGACTAAGGACATCCGAAGGAATCAATCTTCGTGAAATTGAACAGCGTTTCGGGAATGAAAAGCTTACAGAAATACGCGCAGCAATAAGCAACTTGCAGCCAGATCTCTATATGTTCGATGGCAACCGCTTTTCGCTCACACCAAAAGGAATGTTCGTATCGGACAGTATTATTGTAGAGTTTATTGAGTAGCCACTCACAACAACCCCACGCCTATCGCTTACATAATCGGTAATTATGAGTTCCGAAAAAAAATTAATTTGATTATAAAAGAAAAAAGGGCTTCGAGAGCCCTTTTTTTTATTTGTTACCATTTGGAGAATCCTTGACGCATCTGACACTCATGCCCCAGTGGCTAGCCTTGTCAGCAATTGAAGTTAGTGCAGAGTTATTACTCAACGAAAATCTAATAGCACCCGTACTTGTTGGTGTAGAAGACCACCAGTTGGCTTCATTTCCAATTTCTTTCGAATGAGTAGCCTGTATTGTGGTAGCAGTACTACTCAATCTACCTCCTGGCAACCCGTTGAATTTTGAAGTATTATTCTGTGAAGGTTCATATCCAACGTTACAACTATGTGTACTCTCATCATTCCATAAGGTTGTCGATGCCATCGATTTTGCAATATATGTCGAATCGCCGCCACAAATATAATCGTTATTGCTTCTCAAATATGACACAAGCTCTACCCATTCCTCTCTGCTTGGCAGATGCCATCCCTCGGGACAAGCGGTTTGTGCTGACGTATAATTGTATAGCGTTCCATATGTATTGTAATTACTATTATGTAAAGCTTCCTGATAATTTCTTCCTGCATATCCATAAACATAATAACGAGGTTCACTAGAACTTCTCGTATCATTAATCTCCGGCAAATACCTCATATTTTCCGTCATCCAAACCTGGTCGCCATACTCCATTGTACAATAGGTATTTCCATCTCTACTATCCGTCACAAGCTCATGGTATACAAGGTGTAAAGTAACTACACTGTCGCAACCATTTGCTGTCTGGTAAGTGTATGGGAAACTTCCAGAAGCCGAATAGGTTCTTCCATCCCATACATAGTCACCGCATGTAGTATCGTACAGCTCGGTTTCCGCTCCATAGTTAACTGTCAACGTCAATGTTACAACGCTATCGCATCCATGCACCGAATGCAAAGTCTTGGTGTAGGTTCCACTGGAAATATAGGTATCGCCTTCCCACTCGTATGAGTCGCATACTGTTAGTTCATCAGTTACATTATAACTTTGGTATATAGTAAGCTGCAAGTTTACTACGCTATCGCAGCCATATCTGTTTTGCAGAGTCTTCGTGTATGGTCCGCTTATAGTATATACATCACCTTCCCATTCGTACGAGTCGCATGCAACCTGGACATCTGTAATATCATAGTTGGCTTCACCGATATACAAATGCATAGTTACAGTACTGTCGCATCCCACAAACGAAGTAAAATGCTTTACATAATCATCCGTCTGTGTATACGTAGTTCCTTCCCAGGTAAATGAACCACAAGCATATTGTGTAAATTCTGTAGCGACATCATCCAATATATTAATATGGTAAGTAACCGTACTGTCGCAACCATTGACAGCTGTATATGTCCTTTCATATTCACCCGACACCGTAATAGTTTCTCCATCAAGATTGTATGAATGGCATGCATTTATCGTCTTTTCTGTTGAGACAGAATGATTTATTGTCAAATTCAATGTCATTACGCTGTCGCAACCCTGAGAATTCATTATTGTTCCGTAATAAGTTCCGGACGTTGTGTACTCCTGACCCAACCAAGTATACGAATCACAAGCTGTTACATTCTGTACAGAACTTGTATGATGTACAATCGTAAGGTGAAGATGAATAATACTATCGCATCCAACAGGTGTAGTGTAATGAATATCATAGTCGTCTGACTGCGTATATGTGTGTCCATCGAACGTGAACGATTCGCAACCACTTTCGTATATGTCATCTTCAACACTCGAAGTAATAGTAAGATTCAAAGTTACAATGCTATCGCATCCGTTTACAGTCGTAAGGGTCTGCGTATACGTATTGCTTTGAGTATATATTTGTCCGTGATAATTGAACTGTCGGCAAGCCGTCACATTAAGATTGCTATAATGCGAATGCGACATTGTCAGATTGAGGGTAACAATACTATCGCAACCATAAATATTTCTAAGATGAACAGTATCGGTGTTGTTATCAGAATAATAAGTTTGTCCGTTCAGCCATGTATAAGAATCACAAGCATTAACGACATCGATGCTATGATCAGACATATTCGTATAATGGAGATGAACAGTACTGTCGCAACCATATTGAGTAACAAACGACTGGTTATACACTCCAGTTTCCTCGTATGTCTCTCCATTCCAGGTATAACTGTCGCAATCACTTACGTATATATCATTTGATATGTGGTTTTGTCTTGACAAATGCAAAGTCACAATGCTATCGCAACCGCCAGGTGTCTGCAAGTTCGCGACATATGTACCAGCTGTTGTACAATTCTGTCCGTTCCATTGTATTGGCTGGCAAGCATTTATGTATTCTTCAACCTGAACCGGATGGTCGATTGTTATATCGAGTAGCACAATACTGTCGCATCCTCCTGCAGATATAAGGTCAGCTCTCGCTGCATTATGGTCGGTCTCATAATACGTAACACCGTTTATCCAAGTGAACGACTCACAACCATGCTCATAATCCACATTGATAGTCCTTGTGCAATACGGAATATTAAAATGTATTACAACATTCTCACTTCCTGTCTGACTTGCTCTATATTCAGAGCCATTGAACACGATACCGTTGTATGTAGTATATGCAAAATACTCCATCTGGTCGCCATATTCGAAATGCTCTCCTATCAACGACTTTGCGCGGACACCAACATTCGAGCTCGACTTGAGGGCAATCTCATCTTTTCCGCAACTGCCTAAATTAACCATCTTAATGGTATACTTCGAATCGCCAGTAACCGCAGTAAGCATATATGCCTGAGGTTTCGAAAGCGTAACTTCAAACACATGTGCACCGGCAGACAGCTTACCCGAATAATGGAGATATTCGCGACCATTCACATCAACAATCGATATCGATACCGCATCATCATGACTGAGATTCAACTCCACATCGGTAACACAGTCGAATGGATTAGGCACATTCTGCTCAACGCCTTCATGCTTCACTTCAATCAACGGAACATCAAGCACATCCATAATAACCACAGTATCGGGATAATATATCATCCTTTCCCAATGACGCGTGAAATTCTGCACCAACAAACTGTCGATCTGCTGATAGATTTCTTCAGTAACAGTTCCACCTCTGCCTCGACCTGTAAAACTCAACGTTATCGTCTGCGAATACACACCTGTAAACGTCAGCAACGCGACTAACATCAAGAGTAACTTTTTCATGTATCTATTTTTCCTATTCATAAAAAACAATGCAAAACAGCACAAAAAACGGCATATCAGACATGGCTTCAAATATAATACCAAATCTTTTCGCACCGCCTATGCAATGACTGTCAGCACTTTAAATTTAACAATTACAAATTGTAAAAATACTGCTTTTTATCCGAACCACAAAGAAAAATCGTACTTTTTATCAACACGGCCATTTCAACAATTGCTAGCGAAAAAAGTCAATAAAAAAATATGTCGAAACAAATGCCGTCACAAAAAAAACATTATCTTTGAAGCCTTAAATTTATTTATACCGTTTTTCAAAAAAATATTCATATATGAACAACACTCTGAATCTCGACTACATCTTTGAAGTAAGCTGGGAAGTTTGCAACAAAGTAGGCGGAATACACACCGTAATTTCAACAAAATCATTGGCACTGTCGGAACGCTGCGGCGACCTCATCTTCATCGGCCCCGACACATACGGAACAAACGAAAACTCCGAGTTCATCGAGGAACCTGCTCTGTTCGCAGAATGGAAGCAGTATGCCGCATCGACTGGCCTGCGCGTGCGCACCGGCCGCTGGAACATCTGCGGAAGCCCCAAGGTAATCCTCATCAGTTTCACCGATTTCATCAGCGAAAAGGACAAGATTTTCGCCGACTTTTGGGAAGACTACAAGCTCGACTCCCTGTCGGGTCAGTGGGACTACATCGAACCGGCCCTGTTCGGCTACACCGCAGGTAAGGTCATCGAAAGCTTCTGCGACTTCAACCTCTCTGCAAATGATGCTATCCTCGCACAGTTCCACGAGTGGATGACAGGTACAGGTATCCTCTACCTCAAGAAGAACGCTCCGCACATTGCTACGGCTTTCACAACCCACGCAACCGCAATAGGCCGTTCTATTGCAGGAAACGGATTACCTCTGTACAAGGATCTTGCAACTTACAACGGCGAAAACATGGCTCGCCAGTTCAACATAATTTCGAAGCACAGCCTTGAAAAAATCAGCGCACTAAACGCCGATGTCTTCACAACCGTAAGCGACATTACCCAGTCCGAATGTACACAACTGCTCACAAAGGCTGCCGATGTGGTAACTCCGAACGGATTCGAGGACGACTTCATCCCAAAGGCAGAAGAAGCTGCCAAGATTCGCAGCAAGGCTCGCCAGAAGATGATTGAAGTTGCCGAGAAACTTACATCATACAAATTCAAGGAAGACCCGCTGATTATCGCAACTTCGGGACGCTACGAATACACCAACAAGGGCTACAACATCTTCGTTGACGCACTCGACAAGCTCAACCACAATCCTAATGTCAACCGCGAAATCCTGGCATACATACTTGTTCCTGGCAACAACTACGGTCCGCAGAAAAGCCTCATCGCTGCACTCAACGGCGAAAACGCCACTATCGAGAACAAGAACCTCACCCACGGACTTCACGATGCCGAATACGACCCGATTCTCAACCAGTTGAAGCGCCTTGGTCTTACCAACGATGCAGCAAACAAGGTAAAGGTCGTTTTCGTACCTTCGTACCTCAACGGCGACGACGGCGTTTTCAATATGAAATACTACGATGTCTTGCAAGGTGTTGACTTGTCGGCCTTCGTATCGTACTACGAGCCATGGGGTTACACTCCGCTCGAGAGCATTGCATTCGGTGTTCCTACAATAACTACTTCGTTGTCGGGATTCGGAATGTGGTCGAAACAGAACATCAACGAGTGCGACAACTGCGTAACCGTAATCGACCGCAACGAAAACAACACCGACGAGGTTGTTGCCCGTCTTGCAGAACGCATGGCTTACTTTGCAAACCTCGATGCCGACAGCCGCAAAAAGATTTCGGAAGCAGCAACAGCCGCATCGAAGAAGGCTCTCTGGAAATCGCTTGTTGAGAAATATATGGAAGCCTATGCAATAGCAAAGGGCAAGATTGCAGAACGCACCGAAGCTATAAACTACAGGATGCAGCATACAAAGATTGAACGCACCATAATGCCGAAGGAAACTTCACCTATCTGGCGTCAGGCAGAAATCAAATCGGACATTCCGAAGAAATTTGAAGGTCTGACCGAAATCGCCAACAACCTGTGGTGGACTTGGAACTACAATGCTTCGGCTATGTTCAAGCACATCGATGTCGAATTGTGGCGCGAAAAGCGTTACAATCCGCGTCTGCTCCTCGAAGAAGTATCAATCGACAGGATGAAGGAACTCGAAAACGACGACGAATTCTGCAATCTTTATAATAAGGTATATGCCGATTTCAAGAACTACATCGACGAAAGCAAGAACAAGAAAGGTCCGCAGATTGCATATTTCAGCATGGAATACGGTCTGCACGACACACTTAAGATTTTCTCGGGTGGTCTTGGTATCCTCGCAGGCGACTACCTGAAGGAAGCCAGCGACACCAACACCAATATGATTGGTATCGGTCTGCTCTACAGATACGGATACTTCAAGCAGACAATCACCCTCGAAGGCAACCAGCAGGCAAACTACATCCCACAAGACTTCAACAAGATTCCAGTTGTTCCCGAACTCGATGAGAACGGCGTTCAGAAGAAAATCGTTGTCCGCTTCCCGGGACGTAATGTAAATGTGAAGATTTGGCGTGCAAACGTTGGTCGTATTCCACTGTACCTGCTCGACACCGACGATATTGAAAACCAGGACCAGGACAAGCTTATAACCTCGCGTCTGTACGGTGGCGACTGGGAATTCCGTTTCAAGCAGGAAATGATTCTCGGCATCGGTGGTACGCGCGTACTTAAGGCTCTCGGACTGAAGCCCGACATCTACCACTGCAATGAAGGTCACGCAGCATTCATCGGCTTCGAAAGGCTCAACGAGCTCATCTCGAAGCGCAACCTCAAGTTCGACGAGGCATTGGAAATCGTAAGGGCATCCACCCTGTTCACAACCCACACTCCAGTTCCGGCAGGTCACGATGCATTCGACGAGAATATGCTCCGTACATATATGTCGCACTACCCCGACCGCCTAAAGATAACCTGGGACAAGATGATGTCGCTCGGCCGTCTCAACCCCAACGACAAGTTCTCGATGAGCTACCTTGCAGCAAACATCTCGCAGGAAGTGAACGGCGTATCGTGGTTGCACGGAATCGTATCGCAGAAGATGTTCGCTCCGCTGTGGAACGGCTACTTCCCCGAGGAAAACAATGTGGGATATGTCACCAACGGCGTACACTACCAGACTTGGACATCGAAGACCTGGCAGAAGCTGTTCGAAAAGACTTTCGGCGAAGGTTTCAAGAGCGACATGTCGAACCAGAAGTACTGGGCAAAGATAAACGACGTTGACGACGCCGACATCTGGGACATCCGTAAGCTGCAACGTACTAGGCTCATCAACTATGTGAAGAACCGCGTACGTGAAAACTGGATACGCAGCTACGAGTCGCCACGTAATATGGTTACCGTACTCGAAAAACTTGACGAAAAGGTACTTACAATAGGTTTTGCCCGTCGTTTTGCAACATACAAGCGTGGCGACCTGTTGTTCCGCAACCCCGAAAGACTTGCCGCTATCCTCAACAATCCGAAGATGCCGGTACAGATACTCTTTGCAGGTAAGGCTCACCCGAACGATGGCGCAGGTCAGGACCTCATCAAGAGAATCGTCGAATTCTCGAAGCGTCCGGAATTCCTCGGCAAGATTTTGTTCATCGAGGACTACGACATAGGTCTGGCAAAGAAGCTCGTACAGGGCGTAGATATTTGGATGAACACTCCTACCCGTCCGCTCGAAGCATCGGGAACCAGCGGAATGAAGGCCGTAATGAACGGCGCATTGCATTTCAGCGTACTCGACGGCTGGTGGGTTGAAGGTTACCGCGAAGGCGCAGGCTGGGCATTGCCGCAGGAACGCGTTTACGAAAACCAGGACTTCCAGAACGAACTCGACACTCAGACAATCTACAACCTGCTCGAAAATGAAATCGTCCCGATGTTCTACGACTGCAGCGACGACGGTATTCCTCACCGCTGGGTTAAGTGCATAAAGAAATCGATTGCCGAGATTGTACCGATGTTCACGACCAAGCGTATGATCGACGACTACAAGGACAGGTTCTACGGCAAACTCTACAAGCGCTCTACCGAACTGGCAGAAAACGACTACGCAAAGGTATTCGAGATTGTAAACTGGAAGGAGAAGGCTGCACGTGCTTGGAACTTCATCGAAGTGCTGAAGATAGACTTCCACACCACCGAGTTCGAGAATCCGCAGGATGCATTCGGCGAAATAACCTTGAACCTCAACCGCCTGTCGCCAGAAGATATTGGCATCGAAGCTCTTGCTGTCACCAAAAAGTCGGACGGCACTATTGAAATTGACGAGAAGATGGACTTCAAGCTCAAGGAATGCAACGGCAAGATTGCTGTATTCCGCATCGAGGGTGCACCGCACAAGACAGGAATCTACAACTACGCAATCCGTGCCTACGCAAAGAACGACCTTCTGCCGTACAAGCAGGACTCGAAGCTTATAATGTGGATATAAATTTAAGGTTAAACATCAAAAAGGCTGTCGGGGAAGATTCTGGACAGCCTTTTTTTGTGGGTTACAAATGGCAAGGAACGGAATCCGCTGGGTGTTAAGCCGTAGCCGAAACAAGGTTCACGAAGTGAACACTATAGAAGTACGCCGTTTCTGGGTTTGAAAATTTGTAATATTAGGAAATTAAAAACAAAAAAAATATTAGTTATATCAAATAAATTCATTATTTTTGCAAAGAATTATTAGATATACACAATGGATATATATGCATTGACAGATAAGGCAATTCTTGTGCAGGTAGGATTGAAATTAAAGGAAATCCGCATCGAAAAGAACATTTCGCAGGGCGAACTGGCAAAGGCAAGCGGACTTTCCGCGTTTTCGATAAGCCAGATGGAAAACGGACACAACACATCAATCCTAAGCCTTGTAATGGTGCTAAGAGCATTGAACAAGCTGGAAATTCTTGACGAGATACTGAAAGACAAGCCAATAAGTCCAATCGCACTATCCGAATATGCAAAAAAACATCCAAAGAAGAAACACGCATACAAATCTAAAAAGGCGATAGAAACAACTGATTTCAACTGGGATAACGAGTAAAACAAAGTACTATGATAAATTTTGCTGATGTTTATATTTGGGGACAGCAAGTAGGGACTGTTGCATGGGACGCAAACCGACAGGCTGGAAGTTTCGAATATTCAAGTGCGTTTACAGGTACGGGACTAGAGCTTTCGCCATTGATGATGCCCGTGATATCAAATAATGTATACGAGTTTTCATCGCTCCCTACCGAAACATTCATCGGTTTGCCTGGTTTACTTGCCGATGCTTTGCCCGACACTTTCGGAAAGGCATTACTCGACCGTTGGCTGACAATGCAAGGCCGTTCGTTTGCAAATCCAATAGAACGACTATGCTATCAGGGTAAACGAAGTATGGGAGCATTGGAGTTTGTTCCTGCATACGACAATTATCTGGAAGTTGAAACAAAAATAGAAATAGACTCTCTTGTCGAAATTGCCCGCGAAGTGCTTGACACAAAAAAGAATTTGGATGTAAATCTCAACAAAGACACAAAAGAAGCTCTTGCCAACATAATCAGAGTTGGCACTTCTGCTGGAGGCCAAAGAGCGAAAGCCGTTATAGCATACAATGAATCAACAAGCGAAGTAAGAAGCGGTCAACTTGACGCTCCAGACGGATTCAGCCATTGGCTGCTAAAACTCGACGGCGTAACAAATGCCGAACTTGGAGACCCAAAACATTACGGACAAATCGAATATGTGTATTACCTTATGGCTCGCGAAGCCGGCATCAATATGATGGAAAGCCGACTTTTGGAAGAAAACGGCCGTGCGCACTTTATGACACGCCGCTTCGACAGGACAGAGGGCAGCAGCAAGATACACACACAGACCTTATGTGGCATTGCCCACTACGACTACAAGATGTTTCACGCATACAGCTACGAACAAGCATTTCAAGTAATGCGCAAATTGAGATTACCTTACTCTCAAGCCGAAGAAATGTATCGCCGTATGGTTTTTAATGTCATTGCGCGAAATCAAGACGACCATACAAAAAATATATCTTTTATTATGAATAAGGATGGAAAATGGTCTCTATCACCAGCTTACGATATGTCGTGGGCATATAATCCGACAGGTGCGTGGACTTCTGCGCATCAAATGTCAGTAAACAACAAATGGGACAATATTGACAAGAAAGACCTTATTGCGGTTGCAGAAAATGTGAACATCAAGCATGCAGGACAAATCGTAGAGCAAGTAGTTGATGCTGTTTCCAAATGGACAAAACTATCTGCCGAAAACGGAATACCCAAAGACATATCCCAAAGTATTGACAAGACATTGCTGTACAGAAATTTCTGAAAATCCATTTCCTCCCCCAAAAAACTTTTTTTTGCTCTGAATACTATTTGAATTATATTTGCCAAATCAAAACATAATTAACGGAAGATAATTTAAGATAGATAAACCACTAACTTTCTCAAGGAATTTTTATATCAACTATAACAACACAACAAATGAGAACATTTGACGACGACGAAACCCGCGGACCACGCAACAGCCGTGACCGCAGGAACAACAATAAACCGAAGTTCAACCGCGACCGCAACGACCGCAATTCGGCTCCGCGCGAACGCCGCAACTTCGACCGCGACGACGACTATACTCCTCGCAACAACAAGTTCAACCGCGACAGAAAACCGCGCTCGTTCGACGAAGACATGCGCAACCCCGACAACCGCAACTTCTCGGGCAAGAAGAAGGACAAGGCCTCGAAATACTACGACGCCCCCGATTACCAGAAGAAGCACCACGACGGACATCACGGCGCTAAGCCTGCCGGCAAGCCCGAAAGGTTCCGCACAAAGAACTACAAGGACTACGACAACTTTGACGAGTTCGACGACAACAACTACCAGGAAAGGCGCATCCGCAGGTCGGAAAAGCCAAAGCCAGCAAAGAAGGACAACGACGAAGTCCGCCTCAACAAGTACATCGCCAACTCTGGCATCTGCTCGCGCCGCGAAGCCGACACCTACATTCAGGCTGGCGTAGTTACCATCAACGGCGAAGTCGTTACCGAACTGGGTACCAAGGTTAAGCCGGGCGACGAAGTGCGTTTCGGCGGAGAACTTATCAACCCAGAAAAGCTCGTCTATATCCTGCTCAACAAGCCCAAGAACTGTGTAACCACCCTCGACGACCCCGAGGAACGCCAGACGGTAATGGACTTGGTGAAGGATGCCTGCCCCGAAAGGATTTACCCCGTTGGCCGTCTCGACCGCAACACCACAGGTCTGCTTCTGCTCACCAACGACGGCGACCTCACCAAGAAACTCACCCACCCTTCGTACGAGAAGAAGAAAATATATCAGGTGGAGACCGACAAGAACATCAGCAAAGCCGACCTGCAGGCACTTGCCGACGGTTTTGAACTCGAGGACGGATTCATTGCCGCCGATGCAGTAAGCTATGTAGGCGACAGCAAGAACATCATCGGCATCGAAATACACTCGGGCCGCAACAGGATTGTGCGCCGTATGCTCGAACATCTCGGCTACGAGGTGAAGCGCCTCGACCGCGTATATTTCGCCGGCCTCACCAAACTCAACCTCCCCCGTGGCAAGTGGAGATTCCTAACAGAAAAGGAAATTACCATACTGAAAACGGGAATGTACGAATAAAGAGAATATAATTGCAGAGACGATGACATTCATTGTCTCTGTTTTTTATAAAGCATGACAACTGCGAAAAGATATATGGGATTTAGAAGGTTTGCAGTATTGCTGACCATTATGTTTATTTCCATTTCTTCTTTCGCACAATCCAAGTTCGCAGGTCGTGTTTCGGATTCAAAAAGCAAGGAGCCGCTCGCCTTCGTCAACATAATATACAACGCCAAGAACCAAGGCACTTCAACCGACCTCGACGGATACTTCAAGATTGACGACTACTCGAAAATAGAATTCCTGCGCATCTCGTACCTCGGATACACGACCAAGATTGTTAGCAAGGAAGAACTCGGCGGAAAGCACTACATTGAACTCACCCTTGACGAAGATGTTACCAGCCTCGCCGAAGTAACGGTGCTTCCGGGCGAAAACCCCGCACACAGGATTGTAAACCTCGTAATTGCCAACGCAAACAAGAACAATCCCGAGAAAATGCGCTCGTTCTCCTACGTGTCGTACAACAAGATGTACTTCACCGCCGATGTGAAGCCTTCAGACGACACCATAATTATAACACCGGCAAAAGACACGATAGAAACACTCAGTAAGATTCTTTCCAAACAGCACATTCTGCTCATAGAATCGGTTACGGAACGCATTTTCAGATACCCCGACAACAACAAGGAGAACGTCCTCGCCCACCGTATGTCGGGAATGAAAAATCCAGCATTCACCCTGCTTGCCACACAGTTCCAGTCGATGTCGTTCTACAGCGACAATATCTCGCTGCTCGACAAGCGTTTCCTTAGCCCGATAAGCAAGGGAAGCACCTCGAAATACTTCTTCCAGATCGAGGACACGATGTACAACACAGCAATGGACACCGTATTTGTAATTTCGTTCGTTCCACTGAAAAACAAGGTGTTCGACGGACTGAAAGGCGTAATGAACATAAACACAAACGGCTACGCAATCGAAAGCATCACAGCCGAGCCTTACGAACCGTCGGAAGTTTTCACCGTTTCAATACAGCAGAAATACGAACTTGTTGACAGCATACAATGGTTCCCCGTACAGCTGAACACAAACCTAATTTTCAACATCCTGCAAGTACCCGACGGCACAAAGCCAGCAGAAGGCGAGAGACAGACATATACGCCTATGGTCGGCATCGGCAAAAGCTACATTTCCGACATCAGCCTTAACCCCGACATCAAACGACGGGAGTTCATCAACCAGGGCGTGCTTGTAAACGACAAGGCCACCAAGCAGGACGACGACTTCTGGAACCAGTACCGCAAGGACTCGCTCACAAGCAAAGACCTTGAAACATACCGCGTTATAGACAGCCTTGGCAAGGAAATTAACCTCGACAAAACGGTTGAAATCATGGAAATTCTTGCCGCAGGCTACATTCCGTGGAAATTCATCAATTTCGACCTCGGCTCGATAATCTGGTTCAACGAATACGAAAAAGTGCGCCTCGGTCTTGGCATCGAAACCAACGACAGGCTTACGAAATGGGTGACTTTGGGCGGCTACGGCGCATACGGATTCGGCGACAAGGCGTGGAAATACGGAGCGAAAGTTCAGTTCAACCTCTGGCCGAGCCACGACCTGAAACTAGGCGTCACCTACAAGCGCGACCTCGACTTCAGCGACGGAATGTCGTTCAACAAGCGGACGACAAAACTGTCGTCGCAGTCGGTTTACGAATGGTTCCTCAGCGAGATGGACTCCATCTCGGAACACAAGGCGTATGTCGAATTCAAGGCACTGCGATATCTGTCGGCACGCCTGCAATTCCGCCACTACACAAAGGACATCATCAACACCGACAGATACAATTTCACAGGCACAATCGACAAGCACTACACAGCCGCCGAAGCGGGCATTTACCTGCGATACGCCTACAAGGAGAAATTCTTCCAGACACCGCGCGGAACAAAGGTCAGCCTCGGAACAAAGTACCCGATAATGTATTTCAACTTCATAAAGTCGGTGCCCGTAACGCCAAACGCCAACGACTACTACAAGCTCGAAGCGCAAATCTACAAGCATTTCGTAATAAGGAAAGTCGGCGACACCTACCTGATTCTCACGGGCGGATATATCGGCGGAAATCCTCGCTACAGCGAACTGTACTACGCCTCGGGAACCGACTCGTGGCTCAACATCGACCACACCTTCAACACAATGCGTCCCAACGAGTTCATCTCCGACAAGTTCGTCACCTTCCATTTCATGCACGACTTCGGAAACATCCTCTACAAGAAAAAATACTCGAAGCCAAGCATCGCCATCACCACAAGCATCGGATGGGGCGACTGCAAGCTTACACAAGATGTTGACGGCAGCGACTATGCCCGCAAGATGAACAAGGGCTACTTCGAATCGGGACTGCAGCTCAACAATTTGTTATGCCTCTCGATCGAAGGCTTCGGTCTCGGTGTCTACTACCGCTACGGACCCTACCGCTTCACCGACAAGGAAATAAACAACTGGGCGTTCAAGCTGACGTGGACGTTGACGCTATAGGGCAAAGCCCGTTTAGTGGCTGCGCCGTTTAACTTCGTTGAGGGCTGCGCCGTTCAGGTTTAAAGTTTCTATGGGCTGACGCCCGTTTCAAGTTTCTATGGCTAACGCCGTTTCAAGTTTCACGTTTCAAGTTTCAATGGCTACGCCGTTTCAGGTTTCAGGTGCTACGCCGTTTCTGAGTTTAACTTCGTTGAGGGCTTCGCCGTTCTCGCTGCGCTGTTTCAGGTTTCAAGTTCAACGTTTAAAGTTCAAGGGGTTCGATAATTTGATAATTCGAAGATTCGAAAGACACCGCCCGTTTCTTGTAGAATCGCGCCATGGCACGATTGTACAAGAATTCAATGATTGTAGCGACGCAATGCTTTGCGTCGAGATTCAAAAATTTGATAATTCAGGCAACGAAATTGCAATTTCGGTTGTCATATAAACAAATGTTATTATATTTGCGAAATAATTCATAAGACGATGGGATATCTGCATAATATACAAGTAATTACAAAACGCCTTTCTGCAATGTTTTTGCTAGTGGCATTTGCTATACTTGGCTTTTCACAGCAAGTAACTGTAAAATTCACTGGGCAACTTAATAGTTCTAGATACCAACGTCTCGACAGCGTAAAAGTTACCAACATCACTCGTGGCTGGACAGAAACTGTACACTATCCCGACACTATCGCCATACTTAGCCAGACAACCGGACTCGAAACAATATCATCCGACGCCGATGCGCTTTACCAGAACGTCCCCAATCCTTTCGACTGCACCACAACCGCCGAACTTGCAATTTCAAGGTCATCAGACATAACACTTATGCTTATCGATGTAAACGGACGTACACTAACATCCTACAACGCCACATTGGATGCAGGAATCCACAAGTTCGAAATTTCGGCAGAAAAACCGCAGACCTATCTGCTTAATGCCCAAGTCGGCACAAAATCCTATTCGATACGAATGGTAAACATCGGAACCGGCTGTGGCAATGCCATAAAATACCTTGGCGGAACTCAGGACATAACAGCAAAACTCGAATGTCTAAACGAATTCAGGATTGGCGACAACATGGGCTACACAGGCTACGCAACCATAAACGGGAATGCCTTAGCAAGCGCAACATTCATTCAGCAGCAGATTGCCAGCCAGCACATAACCTTGAATTTCAGTTCTCAAGCCACTCTTCCCGAAGTAACGACATTATCGGCAACTGCTGTAAGTCACACAACAGCCACCATAAGAGGCTGGGCAACAGGACAAACTCAAGCAGGATTTTTATACGGCACATCTCCCGACAACCTTCAATACAATGTGACCGCCACCCAATCGCTATCAGAAGAGTTTTCTGCACAACTTACAGGCTTGGCAGAAAATACGACCTACTACTACAAAGCTTACGCAATCAACTCCGCAGGTGCTGCAAGTGGCGAAACACTAAGTTTCACGACAACCCAGTCGGCCTCTACTATTCCTGAAGTAATTACATACACAGCAATTTCTATTAGTTCAAACGCAGCAACCATAAGAGGCTACTTGCAAAATGGCGGACAAAACACTACATTGGGATTTTTATATGGAAACTCACCAAACAACCTGCAATACAACGTAACAACTTCACAAACAAACAATCAAGAATTTTCGTATCGGCTTACAGGATTAACACCCAATACAACATATTATTTCCAAGCATACGCAACAAATATTACAGGTTCTGACATTGGCGATATCCTAAATTTCACAACTACTTCGCAATCGGCATCTATAAATCCTACAGTTATCACTTTGTCTGCCACATCAGTCGGCCCGACAAGTGCAACAATAAACGGAGAAGTTACAAATGGTGCTGAATATACGACAATAGGTTTTATGTATGGCACCAACCCCAGCAACTACAACCTGCAACACAATGTAATAGCCGAGCAAACACCGTCTAATGGTTTTTCGTATCAACTCAACGATTTGTCGCCAAACACAACCTACTACTTTAAGGCATACGCCACCAATTCCAATGGAATTTTCTATGGCGACCTATTGAATTTCAGAACTACGCCAACATCTTCGCAATACAATGTAGAAATCAACTTTTCTGGCCTTGGAAACAATAATTTCAATACATACGCCTATTATTTCATTCCTCTCGACAGCGTAATAATAGAAAATTTAACACGAAACTGGACACGGACATTGTATTATCCAGACACAACTCTCTATATAAATTTCTCGTCTGGCAGAACCATTATCGACAGCAACATAACATCTTCAGACAGATTGAAATGTACCGGATACACAACATATAGGAACAATTCGTACACAAGCGAAATCCGAACCATAACACCATCAACAAACCAAAACATATCATTGATATTCCATATCCCTTATTGCGACAATAAAACCACTATAATCGAATTGCAAGACTGCGAACCAATCACATATAACGGGATAACATACGACCATAGCGGTATATATACAATAGGCCAGTACATTACAGCCAGAGGATGCGACAGCACAGTATTGCTCGACATAAGGATCAGAGATCACTTGTTCACAGAAATAGAAGTTAACACATGCGAAGATTCATACGAATTTGGAGATAGCATATACACCGAAAATGGCATATATCAGTATACATACACATCGGTAAACGGATGCGACAGTATGGTTTCTCTTATTCTTACTCTCGGAGAAGGCTTCAGGGATGCACGCGACGGAAACGTATACTGTACGGTAACCATTGGCGACCAAGTATGGATGAAAGAAAATCTTAGATATCTGCCACAAGTTCATACGGAAAGTAACAAATCTGACAGTTATTCAAGGTACTACGTTTATGGTTATTCTGGCAGCAACGTCAACGCAGCCAAGGCTACGGAAAACTATGAAAAATACGGTGTGCTTTATAATTGGAACGCAGCAATGACTGCCTGCCCTGCAGGATGGCACTTGCCTAGCGATACAGAATGGACGCTACTCGAAATATACCTTGAAAACAACGGATACAACTTCGACGGATACATCGACAGCGACAATAACCGCGACACTCACAACGTAATAGCAAAATCGTTGGCCGCAACCAGCGGATGGACGACTTCTGACATTCAAAATTCGCCAGGAATACTACAACCTAAGAATAATTCGAGCGGATTCAACGGAAAACCAGGTGGAGAAAATTACATTGGTGGATTCCATAGAATCAACGAATGTGCAATATGGTGGACATCAACGCCAAACACAGGATCTAACTGCTGGGACAGGTACATATTTTTCAGCAGGGACTTCTGCAACAGGACAAACAATCACCGTAGCATTGGTATGAGCGTTCGCTGCATACAGGATTAATCCGCTAAAATTGCCTCTGAGTTTCTATGGCAAACGGAAGGTGCTACACTACCATATTGCCATTACCATACTGACATTACGCAACTAAACTATTCATATAGTCCTTCTCAAACAAAACTAATTTTCTTCATTTTTTCCTTATCTTCGCATCAACAAAAAATTCTACTATGAAGAAGCATTTATTGATAGCGGCACTTTTGTGCGCAGCGATGATATTGTCAAACAAAATTTTCGCAACCGACTACTTCGTGACAAATACCGCCGACAGCGGCGAAGGCTCTCTACGACAGGCAATAACATCAGCATCGAGCAACTACATTGGCAGTTCAAACATATACTTCAACATACCTACTACCGATGCAAACTACAATGCCGAAAATGGAACGTTTACCATAAATATTCTCAGCGAACTGCCCTACCTAATCACTGCAGGAAACATAAACATAGATGCTACATCGCAAACTAACAACGTCGGCGACACAAACCCATACGGACCCGAAATCGTTCTTGATGGCGGCGACCGCAACCTTCAGACATGCTTCCGCCTTGCCAGTGCAAACAACAGCATAAAAGGTTTTGCAATTGGTGGATTCCAGTACGCAATTCTGTTTTTCGGAGCAAACGGCGGTCTTGTAAGCAACTGCCATATCGGTATCGATGCAACTGGAACTGAAGCTTTTCCTAACACTTACGGAATAGGCATTTCGGGCGGAAGCTACGGCTCATACGACCTCGGATATGCACATAACATCAACATAACCGACAATATCATTTCGGGAAATACAATCGCAGGAATTGCCCTCATTGGCGTTGGAAACAACACAATAACAAACAACAAAATCGGCACCGACAGAACTGGAACTCTTTCTGTTCCAAACAATCAGGGAATATACCTTTCGTCGGCATCGCACAACAATACCATCGGAGGAAACGCCGAAAACAAGCGCAACATATTGTCGGGCAACACCAATGCGGCTATAGTCGTCGAAAGCAGCGGAAGCCGAAACAACATAGTGTCGGGCAACTACATAGGCACCGACATCACAGGCACAAATCCGCTTAGCAACCACTATGGCATAATTTTAATGACAAATGCAAACGCCAACCGCATTGGCGGAACCACACCTGCCGAACGCAACATTATCTCCGCCAACACCGAAATTGGCATCTACATCGAATCGGCCGACAGCAATGTCGTTTGTGGAAACTATATCGGCACCGACGTTACGGGAACGCAAACCTTTGCTTTCGAGGGAACCGACTCGCTAATTCAAGCCAATGGCGTGGAAATCAACACGACAGGCAAATGCAACATCATTGGCGGACACACACCAGAAGAGCGTAACATCATTTCGGGAAACCGCGTCTATGGCTGCATCTACTACGGCAATTGCCATCACAACAACATCTGTGGCAACTACATAGGCACTGATGCAAGCGGAGAAATTGCACTTCCGAACGCCACGGGCATCTGTGTCGATGGTTCGTCGCATCAGAACATTATGGAAAACAATGTATTGTCGGGCAACAGAAGCTACGGACTTTTCATTGTCACTCGTGGCACCGATGAAAATATTTTCAGAGGTAACCTTGTAGGAACCAATGCGCAAGGAACGGTAGCACTGCCAAACGACGTAGGCCTTATGCTTGCAGCCGATGCCAAAGGAAATATAATAGGCGGTGAAAACGATTCGGACAGGAATATCTTTTCGGGAAACCTATACGCAGGAATCGAAGTCACCGACCAAGGGACTGAAAACAATATCATCAGAGGCAATTTTATCGGCGTTGACATTTCGGGAAATTCTGCACTGCCGAACTCTAATGGAATAATAGTCAGCGCACTCACCAAGCACCTCGAAATAAGCGACAATGTAATTTCTGCTAATTCCGACTTCGGGCTTGTAATAACCGACCGAGCCGACAGCATAACGGTTGCTGACAACAAAATTGGAACAGGACTCGACATATCCACAGACCTCGGCAACGGAACAAGCGGAATACTCATCGCTGGAGGCGCGACCAACAACTTCATCGGAATACCCGACAGAGGCAACATCATCGCCAACAACGATTCGGCAGGCATTGTCCTGATGGACGAAACCACACTCAACAATCGCATTTCGCAAAATTCAATCTTCAACAACCAATATGCTGGAATTGAGATATTTCCGCAGGGAATCAACGAAAATGACAGCGGCGATACCGACAGCGGGTGCAACAATCTCATGAACTATCCGGTGATAACATCTGTCATCCGCGACATAAACAGCGGTCAAATCTGGATTAACGGCACACTCGACACGCAAAACCCTCAAACCGCCACTGTGGAGCTTTTCGTTGCACAGCAGCCGACAGGCTTTGGAATTCCGCGTGAAGGTCGCACCTACATAGGCAAAGCCACACCTCACAGCAATGGCAGGTGGCTTGCCGTAATTGATGCCGAAATTGCATCTAACGAAACTGTTATCGCAACAGCCACCGACGAAAATGGCAACACATCGGAGTTCTCCGAATCGCATGGCATAGTCACCGAAATAGCATTTGCCACAAACGATGAAATAGCAATTTATCCAAACCCAACAACAGGCTTCTGCAAAATAAACACAACCGAATTCGACTCTCTGCTCGTTTACGACACCAACGGACGACTAATCAAGCATATAACTGCAAAAAATGACACTATAGACCTGTCGGATTTTGCGAATGGAACATATTTTGTTGTCCTTAATAACAAACAGGAAAGCAAATGCATAAAAATTGAAAAACGTTAGAACCATGAAAAACATCATACTTGCAATATTATTGATTTTGACTGCAATAGTCGCAAAATCCGCCACCTTAACCGTTACTTCTACTGGCGATTCCGGTCCAAATACCTTGCGTTATGCTCTGCAAATGTGCGCAGCATCGACAGGTCCGCATACCATAAATTTCAACATTCCAACCACCGATGCCAACTACAATTCGAACACTGGAGTCTGGGTAATCGCTCCATCGAGCGACCTACCAATGATAATGCAGCAGGGTGTTACAATCGACGGCACTACGCAAACCGCTTTTGCAGGTGACACCAATCCGTTCGGCCCCGAAATCGTAATCGACGGTAGCAATGCCCGCGACTACGGCTTCCGCTTCATGAATGCGCCCAATGCAACGTTGAAAGGTCTCAACATCCGCCGTTTTACCAAAGGTGCACAATTCTACGGCTCGGCAAACTCAACGGTTTCGGGATGCTACATAGGCACCAACGAGACCGGCAGCACCATTATGGGCAACGACATCGGACTTGAATTCATTTCGGGTAGCAACAACAGCACAATTGGCGGAACCACACTTGCCGAACGCAACATTATTTCGGGCAACTTGCACATTGGAATCCGTCTGCTCGATGTCGAATATTGCACGGTAAAAGGTTGTATCATAGGGCTAAACCGCGAAGGCAACGACTCGTTGCCCAACTACGACGGCATGAGCATGGAAGGTGCTGTGCGATATTGCACAATTGGCGGAACTTCGCCAGAAGAACGAAACATAATATCTGGTAACACCGACTATGGTCTGCCACTATTTGGCGCTGGCGCAACCCAGAATGTAATCATTGGAAACTACATAGGCACAGACGTAACAGGAACGTTACCTATTGGCAATACTTATGGTGTTCTTTTCGACGACGGTTCGTATAGCAACCGCGTAGGCGGAGACACCGACACAGAGCGAAATATTATTTCGGGAAATGTCGGCTACGGTGTGTTCTTTTACAACAATGGCACTAACAATAACCTTCTGAAAAACAACTTCATCGGCACCGACTATACTGGTCGTAATGCAGTTGCAAACACGGCTGGAATCATCATCGACGGCATTTCGTACAAGAACATAATGGATGGAAACATTATTTCGGGCAACACTCAGGTTGGTATCGGCATAAATATTACCGCATCCGACAGCAACGTAATAGTACGCAACTACATAGGCGTTGACGTTGACGGCAATCCATTGGGCAACGGACTCGACGGAATAAGAATCTCGCAAGGTCCTAAAAAGACAGTAATTGGCGGTTCGCCCGAAGAGGCCAACATCATTGCCAACAACGGAGGATGCGGAGTTTACATTACCAACGACAACTGCACACAGAACCTCATCAGTTGCAACTCGTTCTACAACAACGGCGGGCTTGCTATCGACCTTTTCGAGCCGGGAGTAACACCCAACGACGACTTGGACGAAGATTCGGGAGCAAACGAGAAACTGAATTTCCCGACAATAAACACTATCATTATTGACGACGAAGGCTACATGAACATTAGTGGCAACCTCGATGTCATACATCCCGAATTCCACAAAGTAGAAATATACAAAGCAACTCCCGACCCAAGCGGATACGGGGAAGGAATGCAATATGTATGCAAAGCCTATCCTTGCGTAAGAGGCGCCTGGACTGCTACAATCCCCAACTGCACGTCATCAGACCTAATCACCGCCCTTACAATAGATCTAGACAAAAACACTTCGGAATTTTCGAAAACTTACGGTGTCGATGGCCCTGTTTTTTTGCATGAGGCTGCTCATAACGGCCTATCAATTTTTCCTAATCCAACCTCTGGAATATTTGAAATTACCCTGCCAAACGAACACTCCACAATAGTCGAGATATTCGACAATACTGGCCGCAGATTGAAAATAACCGAAGTTAGCGGAAATGCATATTTTGACATATCGGAATACAATGCCGGCACCTACATTGTCAGAGCAAACGGCAGGAACAAAGTTGTCGTGAAAGAATAGCTTATTTCTGATATTTCCCTACATGCTTCATCGCAAAGAAAAGCAACCAGTCGGGAGTATGCTTCAGCAATGGCGTTGCAAGCCAGTTTATGAATCCAGGGGTTGACGCCTTCTTTCCACGGAACATCTTTCGCAAGGCTTTTTTCACCAACTTTTCGGGAGTGATACTAACTGTTAGATGCACTGCCAACTTGCGCAAGCGTGGTGCAAGTCCGAACAAAGCGGTATCGACAGCACCTGGTGCCATAGCAATTATGTTAACCTCATGAGGCTTAAGTTCGTACCAAAGCGATTTGGTGAAATTGTAAATATATGCTTTCGATGCATTATAGGTCTGAATGCCAGGCATTGCCATCCATGCCGACATAGACGACATGTTGAGAATGTACCCCTTTTTGCGTCTTTTCCTACAAATTTTCTGGGCTTTCTCTTCCTCCGTCAACTGTCTGTTAATCATTGCCTCGCCAAACAAACGGCACATCTTCGAAACCGTCATCACATGCAGGTTAAGCATAAGGTCGATACGCTTCATGTTTGTTTCGCAATACGGATTGAAAAAGAAAACGCCAGCATCGTTTATCAGTATGTCAACCACTAAATTGTTGTCCTGACAATATTTGAAAAGGTCATCGGCAGCAGTGGGCAGACTTAAGTCGGCATAATGGGCAATCGTCTTTACTCCATATTCCTTTGCAAGATTTTCAGCCACTTCCTGCAATTCCTTCTCCTGATTACTTACCAACAACAGGTCGGTATGATAATCCCTCGCCAACTGCGTTGCATACTGCAACCCTATTCCCGAACTTGCACCTGTAACTAATGAGAGCATAACTTACTTTTTTCCCTAAAATCCTACTTCTTACTTTCCTCTACCGATTTCTTTGCCTTTGTTTCGAGCTTCTTGATTTCCTTCTGGATTCTCTTCGGAATAACCTCACCGTCACGCACTACGCATTCGTGGCACTTCATATCAAGCGTGTACATACGTGCAACACAGTAGTTCGAACGGCAGCAGCCAGCGTGATAGTTAGGATTTTCCTGAACATGCTTTACGAAATCGGGGTCCTTGATGAGCACATGTGCTAGCTGGAAAAGTTCGAAGCCTTCGTCCATGATTCTCTGGCAGTTTGCCCCCGACTGAACACCACCGACATAAATCAGCGGAACATCCTTTATTTCCTTCTGGAAAATCTTGGCTTTCTCCATGAAATACAATTCCTTGAACGGTGATGTAGGCATAACCATAGGTGCAGCACCAGGAATATTAAGCGCAGCCTTGAGCCACCAGAACGACTTAGGCATATAATACGCCAAAGTCTTGTACGGCATAGCACCACCGAGAATCGTCATCGGCGAAGCACTTACAGTACCACCCGACAAAACTATTCCGTGAACCTTGTGCTTGGCGATTTCTTTGGCTACCTTTATTCCCTCCTCGATGCTTACGCCGCGCCAACAGTCGTCCCACATGTTGGTCTTTACAACAACTGCCATATCGTCCTTTGCGTGAAGCATAACCTCGTCGAGAATTTCATTCAGGAAACGAACACGGTTCTCGAACGAACCTCCGTACTCATCGTGACGATGGTTGGTGCGTTTGCCAATGAACTGCGAAATAAGGTAGGAATGTCCTGCGTGAATCTCAACGCAGTCGAAGCCAGCCTCGCGGCAGAAATCAACGGCCTTGCCGAAGTTTTTTACAAGTTGTTTAATTTCCTCCACTTTCAGACGGCGGTGGAAAGTCGGCGAATACAAGTTGAAGCCGTTTGATGCGCTTACTGGCATACAATGGCAGGTTGCACGGTGAGTCATATTTCCGCAGTGACCGAGCTGGATGCTAGCCTTTGCGCCTTCGGCGTGGATAGCGGCGGTAAGTTCGCGCAATGCAGGAAGGCTTTCCTCGCGCACATATATTTGTCCGTTGAACGAAACGCCGGTAATATCGACAGCGCAGTAAGCCACGGTTGTCATTCCGACGCCACCGCGAGCTACGCTAACGTGGTAGTCCATCAATTCTTTTGTCGGCATGTTGTCGCGTGCCATGTTCTCGAAAGCCGCCGAGCGGATGAAGCGGTTACGCAATGTTATAGGACCTAACTGGTATGGGGTGAAAAGTTTGTTCATGATTCAACAATTTGATAATTTGATGATTTGATAATTTGATGATTATTTAAATCTGTTTCCAGAGAAATTACTATTTTTCAGATACTTTATAAAATTATAAATGCCAGTAGAAATTTTAGATGCATCTTCTTTTAACTTATTAAATTCTTCATTTGTAATATATTTCCAATCGCATGCACGGATTAATTGGCTTCGTAACTCACCACAAGAACCTTTTGCATAAAACAAAAATTGTATAAACTCTTTATTACCTTCTCTCTCGAATCCTTCGGCTATATTATCCATTATCGACCCTGCTGCAGCTCTAATTTGAGAACAAAAACGAAAATCATTATTAAAATTCTCATGACAAGTAATTTCATATACGCTCATGCATATCTCACGAGCCTGTTTCCAAATATCTAATTCTTCAAACGACGATACTGTTGCCATAATTATCTAATAAAAATCTTCATCTTCCAATCCCTGAATTTTCGAATTTTCGAATCTTCGAATCTTCAAATCTTCAAATCTTCGAACCCTTAAACCACATTAATATACCTTCGGAATAATTCGTTTCAATTTCTTCCTATCAAACTCATCTGGGAATTCCTTTTCGTACTTGTGGTAGATGGAGTTGGCACGTGGCACAAGGTTACAGCACGAGAACCAGAAGAACAAGGCGCCAGCCCACGAATAGGTAAGGATTGCAAAGCCGAGCCATTCGGTAATTTCGCCGAAATAGTTGGCGCTGGTGACATACCTATACATACCTTTCTTTGGAAGATAATGGTTGGTATCGCCGGGCTTGCGCAGATGGCGGATAACATGGTCGGAATTCAAGTTGATGAACATTCCAGTAAAGAAAATGATAGTTCCTGCGATAAACTGCCAGCTTGTGAGCCAGTCGGTAGAATACAGCACGCTATATGTTGGATTTGCAGGTGCAAGGTGGAACAGCCAGTAGCCCTGGATGTAGCCGTTTATCAGGTTCCAGATTACCGACATCGCCATTATCGCAATCGGCATCTTCGACTTGCCCTTGAGCAGAAACGGAAATATGAACGAACGCTGGAAATAATGCAGTTCGAAGAACAGGAAGAACAACAGGTACGGTACATTATACTTGACTTCAGGTGCGGCAGTCCACCAAAGGTAGAGCACGATAATGAACACCGGGCACTCCATCAGCATCCAGCCCCACTTGTTGGGCATTGCAGGTCCCCATTTTGCCGAAATCATCTTGCCGTAGCCAGCATCAACAAAGTAAAGCGAAACGAACACAACCAAGCCCACTGCTGCCATGATAATCAGCATCATATTGAAAAATTCGGGCGTAAATATAGCTTCCATCCTATTATTCTCCTAATTAAAAAAGTTCGCAAGTTTATAAAAAAAATGCAATAGGTATAGTTTTTTAGGTGGGGAAAGGAGGCATATTATAAACATATTTATACACAAAACCAAATCAAAAATCCCCTCAAAATAATTTCACAAAAATAAAACTGGCTCAAATAAAAATCTTATCTTTGCCCCAAATTTTTCAAAAAATTCATTAAAAACTTAAAGACATAACATAATGGAAGAAATCAAAACCACTGCCTTCACGCAGTTTCACATCGCACAGGGCGCACAGATGGCACCTTTCGCTGGCTTCAACATGCCAATCCAGTACACTA
This sequence comes from Bacteroidales bacterium, assembly GCA_017617125.1. Taxonomy (GTDB): domain Bacteria; phylum Bacteroidota; class Bacteroidia; order Bacteroidales; family ML635J-15; genus Bact-19. The sequence goes on along the minus strand of JAFZWY010000029.1, from coordinate 1,218 downwards.
GCATAAACGACGAGCACATCTTCTGCCGCGAACATATCGGCGTTTTCGATGTTTCTCACATGGGCGAATTCTGGGTAACTGGCGACAAGGCCTTCGACTTCGTACAGAAGGTTACTTCGAACAATGTTGCCGACCTCACCGACGGTAAGGTTCAGTACTCGTGCCTGCCTAACAACGACGGCGGTATCGTTGACGACCTCTTGGTTTACAGAATCAACGACAAGAAATATTTCCTCGTTGTAAACGCTGCTAACATCGACAAGGACTGGAACTGGTGCATCGCAATAGCTGAAAAGATGGGCTTGAAGGTCGGACAGGACATCGTAAACGCATCCGACGAATACTGCCAGCTCGCTGTTCAGGGTCCTTACGCTCTTAAGGCAATGCAGAAGCTCACAAAGGCTAATGTAATCGACATGGAATACTACACCAACAAGATTATCGAATTTGCTGGCATTCCAGAAGTTATCTTCTCGACAACCGGTTACACAGGTGCAGGTGGATGCGAAATCTACGCAAAGAACCCGTATGCTGACAAACTGTTGAAGGCTGTTCTCGAAGCAGGTGAAGAATTCGGTATCAAGATGATAGGTCTTGGCGCACGCGACACCCTCCGCCTCGAAATGGGATTCTGCCTCTACGGACACGACATCAACGACACCACTTCTCCAATCGAAGCTGGTCTTGGCTGGATTACCAAGTTTGTTGATGGCAACGACTTCACCAACCGTGCATACCACGAGAAACTGAAAGCTGAAGGCACCAGCAAGATGTTGAAGGGCTTCATCCTCGTTGACCGTGGCATTCCGCGTCCCGAATACCTCGTTTACGATGCAGAAGGCAACGAGATTGGTCATGTTACCTCGGGTGCAATGTCGCCAATGATGAAGAAGGGTATCGGTATGGCATACCTCAACCGTGGATTCTGGAAGGAAGGAACAGAAATCTACATCGACATCCGCGGCAAGAAGGTTAAGGCCGAAGTAAAGAAGACTCCGCTCTTCAAGGACCAGATGCCTCAGGTTAAGTAGTTATACATTTGTTTCCATATTAAGAATCTCGGAATCTCGGTTCCGAGGTTCTTTTTTGAAAATATTACCCAAGAATTACAATGGCAACCACATCCAATTTTGTAGATTACGTAAAGATATATTGTCGTTCGGGAGCGGGCGGCGCAGGTTCCATGCACTTCCGTCACGAGAAATTCGTCGAAAAAGG
>JAFZWY010000028.1 GCA_017617125.1 Bacteroidales bacterium | reverse complement strand
TCCTCCTCCTCATCATCTTCTTCATCATCATCAACCGACCCAAAAGATAAGAAAATCAGTGTTGAGAAAGGTTCTCACGATGTAGGCTACGTTGACGGCCACGGCAACGTTTACGACCGTTACGAGAACAAAATCGGCAAACTCCCCGAGGGGAATGGCGACATTCTAGATGCTTCTGGTCGCAAAATCGGTGAAATTTGGAGCGGTGAAATCAAAAAAGACGGCACAGTTGTCTGCAAGGTAGAGCGCAACACCCTTTACACGAAATCGAGGAAATCGAGCAGCAACATTATTATGGGCGACTGCGACGGTGATCGTGTTACTTGCCGTAATAACCGCGACGAAGACCAAAACTCGTTTAATGAAATCGGCAGATGTTACAGCAATCATCCTGAATGGAACGCAGCATTAATCTTCTGCGACTTCTTCTTCTAAAAATTCCTATTCTCAGCACAATTTGCACATTTTTTTGAATAGGAGTTGACACAAATTTTCCGCCGCGATGGAGAATTGCTTTCTTTATCGCGGCGGAATGTATTTTATAAAGTCAAATCCGAAAATCGAATACTAATACCTCTCCACAAAATCCCTAACCAACCTGAAAACCGGTTCGTAGGTGTCGAACTTCATGGTCTCGTATGTGTCGAATACAGTGTGGTAGTACTTGAAGGCATCACCTTCTTCGTTTTCGAACAATATGCACGGAACATTATGTTCGGCAAACGAATAATGGTCGCTGTTGCCAGCCAATTCTCCACGGTTCAAGCCCTTGAAGTATTGCTTTTCACCGTTGATTTGCTCAAACAGGGCAAATCCACGGTCTGAATTGGTTTCGACATACTGCACGGGATTATTGTCGCCAATCATATCAAGGTTGAAGACAAACTTTATTTGTTCCAGCGGTACACTTGGGTGAGTTACATACCATTCTGAACCGTGCAGACCCGATTCTTCGGCCGCGAAAGCAACGAAATACATGTCGTATTCGGGACGGTTCTTTGAGTAATATGCGGCAAGTGTAACGATGGCGGCAGTGCCCGAGGCATTGTCGTTGGCACCTGCGTAGTAAACCTTTTTTCCGAGGTTGCCCAAATGGTCGTAGTGGGCAGTGAAGATGAAGCAGCTGTCGTGCTTTTTACCTTCAACCTTTGCAACTACATTGAAGCATTCGTAATCTTTTAGAAAAGTGTTGTCAATGTTGGCGGTGATGGTCTTGGCATCCTTCGGAAAATCAGATGTTGCCCAAATGATTGGCTTGTCAACCACCTTTTCGCCGTATGCCTTGTAGAATTTCAGTACCGGAGGCCAAGTCTGTATCAAACCGGCATTTGTACAGGCACCAGGAATTTGCAGGTTCTTGAAATCCTTGCCATGTGTATATGAAAACCAGAAGTCGCAAACAACAAAGCAGTCCTTGTTTTCGGGTTTTGCAAGGTCGCTGTACATCTTTTCGGCATCGAAATTGGTGGTATCGACAAAGTAGAGGTTGTATGTGCCATGTACGCCCGGTGAGTACTCGCGCATTACAAAATCAACGCCCGGAGTTTGCTTGCGACCGTCAACCGACAATTCCATATTTCCTACGTAGGTGTTTATGTCCAGCTTGAATGGCTGGCAAACGACTTCGTCGGCACCAACTTTGGCGAACTCCTTTTCCAGATATTTCCCGGCTTTGTTCGAACCGCCTTTCGCATATCCGCGACCTTGGTATTTTGCAGATGTCAATTCCTTGATAATCTGTCTGTATTGCGCCATATCCTGCGCACTGAGCTGCAATGTGGCAAATGCCAGCAGCAAAATCAGAAAACGTTTCATATTTATCAACTTTTATATTTGTATGGTTAATTAAAATCTACCTTATCACATTTGTAAATACAGGAGTTTCTCCTTCTGCCACAGTGACATAAACCTTCATTTCGCCAGTTGGCATATCGGGCTTGTCTTCGCGTGGAAGGTTTTCGGCAACAAACAGAAACTCATCGCCATCAGGGATGGAACGCTTTGCGACAGTTTTTGCCTTGGCGTGAATCATCGGGTAGCCATCGACGGCTGCATCAAAGATTGCCGATTCCTCGTCGCTTACAGTATGCTGCTCTGGAAATTCATCCAGTTTGGTGTATTCTCCTTCGATGAAACCGTTTGCTTTCAAGAAGTTGTCAACTTCCTTTGGCATAGCTTCCAGACGAGCTGCACGAACACCATAACCAGGAAGGATTTCAGCCTTTGGTTCGGCCTTTGCCAAGTCTGCCGTGCTCGATTCGAGTCCACCGCTGCCAAAAGTGCAGAACGGAACAATCTTCTTGCCGCTCAAGTCAGCATTTTCCAAGAATGTAGAAATTGGCGGAGCGTATGTTCCGAACCAAACTGGAAAACCGATGAAAACGACATCGTATTTGCTTATGTCGGCAGCAATAGGCTTGATTTCTGGCAAAATACCCTGTTCAAGTTCCTTAAGACCGCGTTCAATAGTTGCATTGAAGTCGCCATCGTACGGATTTACGGCAACGATTTCTTCAATGTCGGCACCAAGTTTCTTGGCAATTTCCTCAGCCACGGCTTTTGTGTTTGATGTTTGCGAATAATAGGTTACCAGAATCTTCGGTGCTTCCTGCTTTTCCGCTTCCTTTTCGTTGTTCGTTTTGCATGAAACTGCTGCCAATGTTACAGTTGCAATGGCAATTATCAGATTTATTTTCTTCATTGTTGCGTGTGTTTAGTTAAACTTCTTTCGGCAAATTTATTGAGATTTTGCAAAATGGCAATTAACAATCCAATAATTAACACCTATTTTGTTAATTAAAAATAAACAATAGGTCAGATTTTGGCGTATCGGTGTTGTATTTTTGCAAAGCAAAAATTTTTGTTCAATGGCAGAAAATAACAACATAAGCAATTACACCGACGACAACATTCGCACCCTCGAAGGCCTTGAGCACGTGCGTCTGCGTCCCGGTATGTACATTGGCAAGCTCGGCAACGGCGAGGCTTCCGACGACGGAATATATGTCCTCGTCAAGGAAGTCATCGACAACTCAATCGATGAGTTCCGTATGCACTTTGGGCTTAATATCGAAATCAAGCTTAGGGAAAACACAGTTTCGGTTCGCGATTTCGGACGAGGAATCCCTCAGGGAAAGATGATAGATGCCGTATCGGTGATGAATACCGGAGGTAAGTACGACTCCAAGGCTTTCCAGAAGTCGGTCGGTCTGAATGGCGTTGGTACCAAGGCAGTAAACGCTTTGTCTGTAACATTTACCGTTAAGTCGTTCCGCGACGGAATGGTAAAGCAGGCCGATTTTGTGAAAGGCAAGCTGGTTAAGGAGTACGACCTTGTTCCGACAACCGAAAAGAACGGTACATACGTCGAATTTACCCCTGACGAGGAAATTTTCGGACACTATCGCTTCCGCGAGGAATACCTCGAGACGATGTTCCGCAACTACAGCTACCTCAACACCGGTCTTACACTTAATTTCAACGGCAAAAAGTACATTTCGAAAAACGGTCTTCTCGACCTTGTGAAGGAGCGTCACAATTCGGAACCGCTTTATCCGCATATCCACCTCAAGGGCGACGACATCGAGATTGCATTCACCCACACCGACCAGAACGGCGAGGAATACTACTCGTTTGTAAACGGGCAATACACTTCGCAGGGCGGTACCCACCAGAGTGCATTCAAGGAACACATTGCCCGTACCATCAAGGAATACTACGGCAAGAATTTCGAGCCACAGGACATACGAAGCGGAATTGTAGCTGCCATTGCAATAAATGTCATTGAACCTACATTCGAGAGCCAGACCAAAATAAAGCTCGGATCGACCAACATGGCACCCGATAAGGATTCCGACGATAATCCGTATCCGCTGTCGGGCGTAAGCGTCAACAAGTTCATAGGCGACTTCATCAAGCGCGAAGTCGATAACTATCTGCACAAGAACAAGGAAGTTTCCGACAAGATGCTCGAGAAGATTCAGTCGTCGGAAAAGGAGCGCAAGGCAATGTCGGGTGTACAGAAGCTTGCCCGCGAAAAGGCCAAGAAGGTAAGCCTGCACAACGAGAAACTTCGCGACTGCCGTATTCACTACAATAGCAACAATCCCCGTCGTGACGAAAGTACAATCTTCATCACCGAGGGTGACTCGGCAAGCGGTTCCATTACAAAGAGCCGTGACGTTACCACTCAGGCAGTGTTCAGCTTGCGCGGTAAGCCGCTCAACTCTTACGGCAAAACCAAGAAGGTTGTTTACGAGAACGACGAGTTCAACCTCTTGCAGGCGGCACTCAACATCGAGGAGGGAATCGACAATATCCGCTACCGCAATGTGGTAATCGCAACCGATGCCGATGTCGACGGTATGCACATCAGATTGCTGCTGATAACTTTCTTCCTGCAGTTCTTCCCCGACATAATCAGGCAGGGGCACCTGTTTATCCTTGAAACACCGCTTTTCCGCGTGCGCAACAAGCAGGAGACCAAGTACTGCTACACCGAAAACGAACGCGACGAGGCACAGAAGAAAATCAAGAATTCGGAAACCACCCGATTCAAAGGTCTCGGTGAAATCAACTGGCAGGAATTCAAGAACTTCATCGGTCCCGACATGAAGCTTTCGCCAGTTACATTGTCGAAGGACGACAACATAAAGGCTCTGCTCGAATATTTTATGGGTAACAACACCCAGGAGCGCCAGAACTTCATTATCGAGAACCTTAGGATGGAAGAAGACTAAAAATCAGAAACTATGGACGACGAAAACAAGAATATACCACAGGACGAAACCGATGTTATCGAGGTTGAACAGAATCCCGAAACCGGTGTCACCATTACCCGTATGAAGAATATGTTCCAGAACTGGTTTCTGGACTATGCATCGTATGTAATTCTCGAACGTGCCGTACCGCACATCTACGACGGACTGAAGCCTGTACAACGCCGTATCCTTCACGCAATGAAGCAAATAGACGACGGTCGTTTCAACAAGGTGGCTAACATTGTCGGTCAGACAATGCAGTACCACCCGCACGGCGACGCTGCAATAGGTGGAGCTTTGGTGCAGATGGGACAAAAGGACCTGCTCATCGAAACTCAGGGTAACTGGGGTAACATACTCACCGGCGACAGCGCAGCTGCACCACGTTACATCGAGGCACGACTGTCGAAGTTCGCCCTCGAGGTGGCTTTCAACAACAAGACTACATTTTGGAAGGATTCGTACGACGGACGTAAGCAGGAACCGATAAATCTGCCGATTAAGTTCCCGTTGCTGCTGGCTCAGGGTGTAGAGGGTATTGCCGTAGGTCTCAACTCGATTGTCCTGCCACACAACTTCAACGAATTGCTCGACGGCTGTATAGCAGTGCTCAGAGACGAACCGGTGCAGCTTTATCCCGACTTCCCGACCGGCGGTCTTATCGATGTGAGCCGCTACAACGACGGTCAGCGCGGTGGAAAACTGCTCATCCGTGCAAAAATTGAGAAGGTAGACAAGAAAACGTTGGCAATAAAGGAAATACCTTATGGTCAGACAACTGGCGGCATCATCGATACCATCTTGAAAGCCAACGAAAAGGGCAAGATAAAAATCAAGAAGGTTGACGACAACACCGCCGAGGAAGCCGAAATTCTGATTGAATTGCAGCCAGGCGTTTCTGCCGATGTTACAATAGATGCACTTTATGCGTTTACAAACTGTCAGGTTTCGGTGTCGCCAAATGCCTGCGTAATCGAGGAGGACAAGCCTAGGTTTGCTTCGGTAACCGAAATCCTTGAGGCTTCGGTGCGCAACACTTTGGAACTGCTTCGTCAGGAACTGAAAATAAAGAAGAGCGAACTCGAGGAGCAATGGCATTACCAGTCGCTCGAAAAATGGTTCATCGAAAAGCGCATCTATAAGGAAAAGGCTTACGAAAATGCAGGATCGAACGATGAGGCAGTCGAGTTCATCCATTCAAAGATTATCGCACACAAGCTGAAACTTATGCGCGAAGTCACAACCGAAGATATTCTGAAGTTGCTAGAAATAAGGATGAAACGCATTCTACGCTTCAACATCGAGAAGGCCGACGAGGACTTGATTGCAATACAGGAACAGATAAAGGCCGTACAGAACGACCTCGACCACATTGTTGACTATACCATTAATTACTATCAGCACATCAAGGAAAAGTACGGCGAAGGTCGCGACCGCAAGACCGAAATCCGCAACTTCGATTCGATTGATGCAGGCGAGGTCGCTGTTGCTAACGAAAAGCTTTATGTAAACTGGGAGGAAGGTTTTGTCGGCTATGGCTTGAAGAAGGACGAATATGTATGCGACTGCTCCGACATCGACGACATCATTGTCATTCACGAGGATGGAAAATATCAAGTTTCCAAAGTGACGGACAAGGCATTTTTCGGCAAGGGCATAATATATGTGGCTGTGTACCGCAAGAACGACAAACGCACCATCTACAATGTGGTTTACCGCGACGGAAAGACGGCAACTTCGTACATCAAGCGTTTTGCAATTACCAATGTCATCCGCGATAAGGAATACGACATGACCAAGGGTACACCTGGTTCCAAGTTATTGTATTTCAAGGCAAATCCGAATGGCGAAGCCGAGGTCATCTCGTGCAAGTTGAAACCGAAGCCGAAACTGCGCAAGCTTACTTTCGAAGTCGATTTCAAGGACATTGCCATCAAGAACCGCGATGCCCAGGGTAATATTTTCGCCCGTACCGAAATTCACAAGATAACCCAGAAGGAGGAAGGCGTTTCGACGCTTGGCGGACGCAAGATATGGTTCGACAAAGATGTTTTGCGTCTTAATGTCGATGGTCGCGGTCTGTATATTGGTGAATTCTCGGGAACAGACAAGATTCTTGTCGTTACCAATGCCGGCGATTGCATTTTTACCAACTTCGACCTTTCGAATCACTACAACGACGATATTCTGACAATAGAAAAGTACAAGGCCGACAAGGTTTTCACGGCAATACATTTCGATGCCGAACAGAACTACTACTACCTCAAGCGCTTCAACATAATGGAGATGACCAAGCCGCAGTCGTTCATATCCGAGTACGAAGGTTCAAGGATGGTTGCAGTAAGCGAGGATAAGCATCCGCAGGTAAAGATAACCTTTGGTGGCAAGGACGAAAAGCGCGAGCCTGAAATCATTGATGCCGAGGAGTTTATTGGAGTAAAGGGCATAACTGCCCGCGGCAAACGTCTAACAACCTACGAGGTTAAGGAAATATGCTTCATAGAGCCTTTGGTAAAGCCCGAGGATGAGGAGCCCGAAGAGGTACCGCAGGTCGAAGACGATTCTTCGAAGCTCTCCGACGATGCATTCATGCCTGACGACGGAACGCAAATGTCGCTATTCTAGAAGCCCTTTTAATTAGGCAGATATAAAAAACGGCGGAACAAATGTCCCGCCGTTATCATTATGAATATTAACCTTATTCTTTTACAATCCTGTCTCTTACAATTACGTTTTCGCCATTAACAATGCGATACATATATACGCCTTGTGTGAGCGATGATATGTCTATTCTTGCATTGGTAGATGTGATTTCCTGTGAGAGCATCAGTCGGCCTGTAACATCGAGAAGTTCGATTGTATTTTTGCCATCCGGCATATCATTGAAGAGAACGTTCAGTTCGTTTTCTGCTGGATTTGGATATACGTAGATAGCGATAGACTTAGCATCGATTGTTTCTTCTTCCAAAGCTGCGGGAGCGTTAGGAGTGTTGTCCATGTCGTAATCAATTTCTGGTTCCTCGTCGTGGCAGATACCGTAGAAGAAGCATAGAATCGAACTTGCACTAGTGGATGAAATGCCTGCGTTTTGTTCTGCTATTTCTTGCAGTTCTGCAATCTCTTCTTCTGTAAGCTGTTTGTAATTGCGGCCCGATTTGAAAACTGATTCACGCAACGAATTGAACTGGCAGAAATTGTCGTATTCGGCAGATTCATTTTCGTCAAGTGCGAAACGCTGAGGAATTGATGCAAGCTCTTGGCGTGCAAGGTCATATTCTCCAGTTTCGAAGTAGCTGTTTACGAGCGAATATTTTGCACCAATGGTATTAATACGGTTGTACCAACCATTGAGGGCTTCGCGGTCGAAAACAAGGGTGTCCTGATATATTGCATTAATATTGCGCTTTGCAATTTCTGACATAGTGAGACTTATTGTTGCAAGAGTATCCTGCATGCGTTCAGCTTTAACTACAATGTCGTCGTCTTCCTTGTTGAAATTCTTCAGGAGGAAGTCGTAACCAGCGGCTTTGTATTCTGCAAGGCGCGGCTCGTATGCCTGCTGCAATTCATTGTATAACGAAATGTCATCATTTATGGTTGTTGACTTTCCTTTTATAACACCAGGGAATGGGTTTGGAGTAGGTGGTGTACATATTGTTGAAGTACATGGATTGGCGGTGGCTCCTGGAATTCTTACGATAGTACCACCACCAGCGGAATATAAGTGTGCAGGGAAGTATGGGTTGCCAGAAGTGTTGGCGCCACTGAGATAATATGTGATTTGATTTGCGGTGCCATTATATATATTCAATCTTTCCGGGCTAAACTTGTTTCCTGCGCTTTTAGATGGGGAACCTTGTGCTGGAATAGTTCCACATGCACTTATGTCATCGCCATTCCACAATGCGGAAAACTCGTTGCATTGAATTTGTAGTCCTCCGTTATCCTGGTATAATACTATTCCACTATCTAAGCTCCGGAACTTGTTCCTGTATATAGTATTGGTGTTGTTGGACGAGGACCAGCACATTACTCCGATGACTCGTTCGCCATGTCCATCTAATGTGTAGTTAGAGAAAAAATCATTTTCTTCCATTACGAATGTCCAGCATGAAGCGAAATAAATTCCTATCACATCCGTATTCCCTTCGAAAATATCACATGAAGTTAGGTTGAATTTTGATTGGGTTACAGTTAAGTTTACAGTTCGTGCGTCAATAGATCTATGGCATTTGTCGAATATTACTTTGTTTACTGTAAGCGTACCCCCCTGTGCATAAATGCCTCTACCTAAACGACTAAATGTAGTCCCATTAAAAATAGGACAATCGCATTCATTGTACAGAACTGGTATGCTATTATCACATCTGCCACGAACTTTAATATCCGAATTATAACTCAATATGCCTTTCGTAAATGCATTTGGTATAGATGTTCTGTCGTCTCTGAATTCGCAAGTTTTAAAATAAATTCCCTTTATACCATTAATAGTTGCAAAAACAATGTTGTCTGATGCTATCATATTTTGATCGTCAATCATAAATGTGCAAGAAGAGAACTGGCTTTTTTCATCGCTCTGTACGCCATTATCTATATTATCATAAGGTTCGAACAAAGCGGCAGATTCATTATTAATAAAAGAGGAGTTAGATGCTATAACAATGCCGCCTGTGGTGTTGTCATCGCTTCCATCCCAGTTGTGTATGGCGCCTCTTGCATTCTCTATCAAAGAGTGATTCTTAATTTCAAGATAACCTTGGTTTGTTGTGGGGGTTTGTGGCAAAGTTTTGTTGCCTATGACGTAGATACCGTCCCACATTTTATTGCTACAGAGGTTAGTGATTGTTCCGTTGTTTATAACGAGCTTACCGCCTGGTTGTATTACAAATTTGGCGTCCTCATAACAATACACTGTGGATGTTATATTAACCTTTGCACCACTTTCAATAGTGAATGTCCCCGCAATCACAGAATTTGCAGGAAGTGTCAAAGGCGTTGTTGATGAATATGAATAGTTGGAGTAGTATGAGGAATAGTTAGAAGTTATAGATACATTTTTTGTCGTTGTATAAACAGCAAAAGTATATTCTTCAACATAAAAATTTACTGTTACATATCCGGTTCCGGGACCAACAGCACAAACATCTACCTGGGGCGCATTTCGATCAGAAACAATTCTGAGATTTTCGCTTACTTCCCATTCAATTGTTGCATTGTTGGGTATGGAATTGTACCATATTGCGTTTGATATCTCATAAGAGCCAACTTGGCAGCAAGAAAGAGTAGAATTTCCAATTATTTCATCGGTTCTCGATGTATTAGCTTTTTGTTCGTTACCACTCTGGGCCCACATTATATTAACAGACAAAATCGTCACTAATAAAATTAAAAATATTTTTCTCATAAAACAAAATTTATTGTTATACAAATAATTAATTATATATAATTTTTAGTTTTTATACCGTAGCCATATTTAACGTCCCTCTGCGGCATAGGGACAGCTACACAAGTCCCGCTGTACTGTGCAATATGCGATATATGGAATATACTGTAATCATGTCCTCATATTATTTCCCGTTGCAAATGTAGAGATACATATTTACACAAACAAGATATTTTTTAAGTTTTTTTTAATATATTGATTCCGAGAGGATAGATGCAGCTTGCCTGTCTTTCCCACATTTTACTATCCTGATATTATATTTATAGCACAAAACGAAATATAATCTGCTAGTTCTGTTCTAAAATTTAATTTATAGGCTTTGTTTTGTGCTGTATCTTAAGTCGCTGTAGGTGTGTGAGTTGAACAATGCAATGTGAGTAAAAATCGGCTCAAAAACATATTGTGGGGGAAAAAGTGATTACATTTGTATTTGGTTATTAAAGGCGATTATATGGTAAGACGCATATTATCAAGTACATTTGCCGTTCTAGTGTTTGCCTTCATGTGCATAAGCGGATATTCGCAGTCGGCAAAACTGAAGGGTAAGATTACCGACGATGGTACGAAAGAGGGTCTTTTCGGTGTAAATGTAATGGTGACCAGCACCAACGAAAAGATAAAGACAGGAACTAGCACCGATTTTGACGGAAATTACGAAATCGCACTCCCAGAAGGTTCATACAAGGTAAAATACAATTACATAGGTTACCAAAATTATAACGAGAACGTTACTATTTCGGGTTCCGATGTTACAATAAATGTCGTCATGGCTCAGGATGCCGAAATTATCGACGAGGTGGTTGTGAGTGCTGGTAAGTACGAGCAGAAATTGCAGGACATTACCATCTCAATGGAAGTGCTTAAGCCACAGATGATAGAGAACAAAAACACTTACAATATCGAATCGTCGCTCAACAAGGTTCCTGGTGTGGATGTCAACAACCACCAGCCGAGTATCCGTTCGTGTACTGGTTGGAGCTACGGCGCAGGTAGCCGCGTTATGATTTTGGTTGATGAAATGCCAATCATGTCGGCCGATATTGCCGATGCAAAATGGAACTATATTCCCACCGAGAATATTTCGCAGGTGGAGGTGCTGAAAGGCGCTTCGTCGGCTTTGTTCGGTTCGCAGGCATTGGGCGGTGTGATAAACATCCGTACTGCTTATCCAACCTCCGAGCCAGTTACAAAGGTAAACGCCTTCTTTGGAATTTACGGCAATCCTGCCGACGATCGTTTCAAATGGTGGGGCGAGGAACAAAATCCTGCATACATGGGAGCAAGTTTCATGCATAGCCAGCAGTTCGGCAATTTCGACTTTGTTTTAGGTGGAAACTTCTATAAGAACGAGGGCTTCCGCGATACTGAATACGAACGTCGTGCCCGACTGAACACAAACCTCCGCTACCGCTTCAAGAAAGTTGACGGACTTTCGATTGGCGTAAATGCAAACTTTATGCAAAATCAGATTAGCGACTTTTTCATGTGGGATTCCGATACAACACCATACGTTTCAAATACGAAATTGGGCGGGTCTACTGCTCCAACTCAGGGCTACAGGGTAAATGTCGATCCGTTTGTGCAGTATATTTGTCCTAAAAATGAAGACAGGCACAGCTTGCGCACTCGTTTTTTCCGCACTTTGAACGAAATTGCTAACGATTCTATGAAGAATAGCCTCGGTGATGTGTGGTATGCCGAATACCAGTATCAGAAGTCGTTGGAGCATTGGAAGATTTCGGCAGGAGCTGTGGAGAATTATCAGGAGGTTGTGTCGAATATGTTCAACGACCACTATAGCAACGAGGTCGCAGCGTATGTTCAAGGCGATGCCCGTTATGGCAGGTTGAAATTTTCGCTTGGCGTGCGCTTCGAGTATTTCAAGGTCGATACGTCGATGACAAAAACCGAACTTAGGTTTGGCAAGGATACGATTAATATTCCGATAAAGCCTGTAGCACGGCTTGGTATCAACTATCAGGTTGCCGAGGCTACTTTCCTGCGCGCATCGTTCGGACAGGGATATAGGTTCCCGGCTGTTTCCGAAAAATTCATTTCGATGGCGCTTGGCGCAGTTAAGGTTTTCCCGAATCTCAAGCTTAATCCCGAAACAAGCTGGAGTGTGGAAGTGGGAGCTAAGCAGGGCTACAAGCTTGGCAAGTGGAAAGGTTTTGCCGATGCTGCAGTATATTTCCAGCGTATGTACAACATGATGGAGTTCGGTTTCGTGATACTTAATTCGCAGACTGGTGAGCCTTGGGATCCATCAACTAGCATGGTGGGTACCGAGTATGGTTTCCAATGTGCAAATGTTGGTAATGCCGACATTTTCGGAGTTGACCTTTCTGGTGTAATTACAGGTCCGCTTGGTAAATGGGGCGAACTTACAGCAACTATAGGGTACACTTATAATAATCCAAAATACATATCCGACGACATCGATCCGTCAACTTCTACAGATGACAAAACTTTGAAATACAGATACAAACATTCGGTAAAGGCTGATGTTAGCATAAATGCTAAGTGGTTCGAGATAGGTGCCGACCTGGTATGGAAGAGCAAGGTCAAGAATGTAGACCGTCTGTTCTGCGATGAACGTCCCGACGAGGAAGTGAATCTTATGTACAGAATGTTGAGCGATATGTTCATCCTTCCTGGATATTGGGATTACCGCATAAGAACAGCAGGACAGAATTTCTGGAATATTGATTTTTATGTTGGGGCAAAGCTTTACAAGGAGACAAAATTGTCGTTCCATATAAAGAACCTTTTGAATCAAGTTTATTGCGGTCGTCCGGGCGATATATGCGCTCCGCGCCGCTTTGAAATATCAATATCGTCAAAATTTTAAATGATTAGCATATGAAGAAATTTTTATCACTCTTTTTGTTCGTTGCAATGGCATTTGCTGCAAATGCTCAGTCAACTGCGGGACCATTGGTAGTATGCGGAGAAGGTGAATCTTGTCCTCCCAATCAAAATGGTGTCTTTTCAACAGGTGTAGTTCCTTATTCTCCAACAGTTGAAAATTTTCCAGAAATAAGGACTTGCGAACCTTTGGATATGTGCGTAACATTGAAATGTCCAGAAAGCATTAATCCTTATCAAGCAGGTATTACTAATAATAGTATGATGAATTATTCCTTACAGGTTAATGGTATAGAAGTTACGGGATTCGGAGGTTTGCCTGAAGGTGTTTCGTATTGCTTGTCGAGTGCAAACTGGAGTCCTGGAGAATACTATACGCTTCATCTTACAGGAACACCATTGCAGGCTGGTACATATCAGCTTAAATTAAGTGCTGCAATCAGTCTTTTCGGGTTGCCAATCAATACAGATACAATGTCTCCAGATGGTGTTGATGCTATTCAGGTTACTGTTGTAAATGGTCCAGCACTTGTAGCAGGATTTTTAGCCGATGCTACCAACATTTCCGCTGGTACAGCTGTAAATTTCACAAATACATCTACTGGTTATCAGACAACTCGTTCTTGGACTTTCGAAGGCGGTAATCCTGCAACCTCAACTGAGGAAAATCCTCGCGTAATGTACTCGACTCCCGGAACATACCAGGTTTCGCTGAGAGTTACAAATGCCTGTGGCGAGAATACTAAGACAGAAACATCTTACATTACTGTTACCGAAGCACAGACTGGCGATGTTCCAGTTGCCGACTTTTCGTTCCGTACATCGCAGCAAGCTAACGTTTTTTCTGTACAGTTCAACGATTTGACAACAAACTTGCCGACATCGTGGAGCTGGACATTCGAAAATGGAACTCCTGCAACTTCAACAGAACAGAATCCTGTAGTTACATTTGCAGCCGAAGGCAACTATCTTGTCACACTTGTTGCCGAAAATGCGTATGGACGTGATTCTATAGCACGTACAATAAATGTTGTCGGCATCAACGATTACAATGTCGACGATATGGTAAGCATTTACCCAAATCCAACAAGCAGCATACTCAATGTCGAAGCAGAAAATCTTGTTTCGGTAACAATATTGGATATGTCGGGTAGAATTGTTTACTTTGCAAACGAAAGTTGCTCTGCAACAAGTATCGATCTTAGTGGCTTTGCCAGTGCAGAATATATGATAAAGGTTGAAACACAAAACGGCACTTCGTTGAAACGGATAATAAAAACAAGATAATTAGCCGCTCCCTGGGCGAAATCGAAGGGTCGGCCTACATTTTATGTAGGAATTTGGCTCGGCTCCGCTCAGCCAGCGAAAACTTAGAAACTTCAAAACACATATCGATATGAAAAAACTTTTATTCTCAATTGTTGCAATCTTTGCAATGTCAATTTGCGGTTTCGCGCAGATTACCGTATGCGACAATCCATGCCCACCTGCCACCGATGGCTTTTCTACGGGCGTAGTTCCTTATAGTCCAACAACTTTCCCAACAATGTATGTTGGTCAGTATGTTGAGCAGTGTATTACTATCCAGTGTCCAGCATCAGCATTGGGAGCAACTGTTGATAGTATTTGGTTCAAGAATTTTATTGGTGCTCCCGATGGCTTGAGTTTTTGTATTAGCGATACCATGATTGATGCATTAGAATACTGCACAGTAAATTTCAGCGGAACACCAACGGCTGCAGGAGATTTCGCTTTAAATATGAGAGCTCACTTATATGGATCAGGCTTTCTTCTGTCTGCTGCAAATTTCGCTGTTGACACCGAAAACGGTTACTCTACCGGTATTACTCTTACAGTTCATGAGCAAGGTACTGTAATTGCTAGCTTTACCACCGATCCTGAAGTAACATCTTCGTGGACTAGTTCTTCGGTTAATATTACAGCTGGAGAAACAGTTACCTTTACTAGCACATGCAACGAAAATACTCACCATGTTGCATGGAATTTCCCTGGAGGAAATCCCGAATCTTCTACAGCAAGCGAAGTGGAAGTAACATATCCAACCGATGGCAGTTTTGTAGCAAAACTTATAGCTTACAATGAAGATGAAACTTCGACCGACACTGCAAGTGTAAATATTTCCGTTAGTGCTGCACCTGTTCTTATCAATGTCGACTTTGTCGCCGACAACACATCTGTTTATGTGGGCCAGGCAGTAAATTTCACAAACAATACTACGGCTACCCAGGCAGGAAATGAATACACTGGCGAATTGTACTACAGATGGACTTTCGATGCCGATGGTGGAACAACTTCTTTGCTTTCGGGTTCGAGCGACGAAAATCCTTCGTACACATACACTACTGCCGGAGTCTATTCTGTTAAGCTGGCTGTTTCAACTTCGCAATATGGCGTTTATACAACTGCAGATACTTTGGTAAAGCACGCGTATATAACCGTTGAAGACGATCCGTATGCAGTAACTGCTGATTTTACTTCCGATCCTGCAGCATCGGGATTGTTAACTCAGTCGATAACCATTGAGCAGGGGCAAAGCGTAACTTACACAAGCACAAGCACTGGCGCAACTAGTCTCTCTTGGTTCTTCGAGGGCGGTACTCCAGAAACATCCACCGAAGCCGAAGTCATTGTAACTTATAGCTCAATAGGTACATTCACAACAACATTAACCGCATATGGCGAGGGTGATAGGCAGGATACAAAAAGTATAACAGTTAATGTAGGCGAGCCTACACCTGTTTTTAATGTTGATTTTGTTGCAGATGTTACCACTATCAACGTTGGCGAGACAGTAAACTTTACAAACAATACAACGGTTACCGTTAATGGAGAACCTTACACCGGTACTGTTTATTATCAGTGGAATTTCAATGCCGACAATATGCTTGGCGGATTGATTGGAGACTATACTTCTACAGATTTCAATGCTTCGTACACATACACAACAGCTGGCGTTTATAGTGTTTCGCTTGCTGCTTCAGATTCCGAAATATCTTTATTTAATTCAGGAACAGTAGAAACAAAAGACGGTTACATAACTGTTACCGATCCAGTTTCTGTTGACGATATTGCTATAAACGAAATCAGTGTTTATCCTAACCCAGCTAGCACATCAGTAAACATCGCCGCTCAAGGTATGCAGAACATTACCATTATCGACATGACAGGTCGCGTGATAATGACCAAGGATGTAAATTCAAACTTTGAGACAATTGACGTTGCTGATTTTTCAAAAGCCAACTATATGATTAGAATTGCAACTGCCGATGGCGTTGTTGTAAGGACCATAGTTGTAGAATAAGGTATTGTCATAATTTCATATTAAAGGCGAGAGTGTAATGCTTTCGCCTTTTTTTGTTTGTTGTGGCCGTTATTTTCATTAGATTTGCATTTCTAAACGCAATAGAAATGAAACTTAATCTACACAGAAACGGATTGTTGTTGCTTGCGTTTGTACTATGCCTTTTGGCAGGTTGCAAGCACGAAAAGACCGAGCAGGAAAAACTGTACGACGAAATCACTGCCAAGGAAGCAGAACTGTACAAGGACAAAACCGAAGCTATCGACAAGGACAAGGCAATCGAGATGGTGCGCATGTACGCCGAGTATGCCGACAAATACACTGCTGATTCGCTAGCGCCCGAATATCTTTTCCGCGCAGCCGAAATAAGCGAAAATGCAAATCAGCCTAACAATGCAATAACATACTTGACACGAATCGAGGAAAACTACAAGAACTATAAGAATTATCCGATTGCCATATTCAAGAAGGCATACATCTACGAAAACAATCTTAAAAATCAGGAGAAGGCTCGTCAGTATTACGAAAAATTCATTGCCGACTATCCCGACCATGAACTTGCTGAAGCAGCAAATTCATCGCTTATGTTTCTTGGTATGTCGGACGAAGAATTGATAAAGGTGCTTGAAAAGCTTAGCAAGGAATGACATTATCCTTCGCAGAGGAAATAAGGCGATATCCGTTCGTTAGGTTGACAATTCCGCTGATTGTTGGAATTGTGGCGGCATTGTTTTTGCCTGTACCTCAATGGGTGGGCTGGTTTTTGCTTGGTATTTCTGCTGCTAGTTTTATCGTTTTCAAGCATATTCCCAAATATAGCTTGACGCTTGTCTCTGGCATTTCTGTCAATGTTTTCCTTGTTGCTGCAGGATTGCTTCTGGCTTCGTTCAACGTGGAAGGCGAGGCAAAGGACACGCTTGCCGGCTACAAGGGTTTTGTTATTGGCGAGGTTGCCGACGATCCGAAGATAAAGGAGAATAACGTTTCGCTCGAAATCGAGGTTTCGGCAATAAGGGACGGCGACGAGTGGATTGAAACTTCGGGACGTACCCTGCTGTATCTGGAAAAAGATTCGGCATCGGTGCTTTTGCGCACGGGCGACAGGATAGTTTTTAGTCCCGAATTGTCTGGAATAGAAAACAAAGGTAATCCTGAGGAATTCGACTATCGCAAGTACCTTGCCTACAACATGATTTTCAGTTCCGATTACCTAGCTGGCGACGACTGGCGGCTTGTCGACGATGAGGCAATTGGCTTCCGCCCAAAACTTTCGCGTCTGCGTATGAAACTCGTTGGACTGCTATGCGATTTCGGTCTGTCGGACGACGAACTGGGTGTTATGTCGGCAATGACTATGGGCTACAGCGACATCCTTAGCGACGAAATCCGCCATGCTTATTCGTCGGCAGGAGCGATGCACATTCTGGCGGTTTCGGGTTTGCACGTAGGTATAATTTACGGCATCATTGTCTTTCTGCTGTCGTTTATCAAAAACGATAAGCTCAACTGGCTGAAAGTCTTACTTACCATCTCGCTCATTTGGTTGTATGCTCTGTTTACTGGCTTGTCGCCGTCGGTGTCGCGTGCCTCGCTGATGTTTTCGCTGATGTCGCTGGGCAAGTTGCAGAAGAACAGTCCCGGTTCGCTAAATGCGGTTTTCGCAAGCATGTTCATACTGCTTGTGATAAATCCGTACAACCTTGTGAATGTTGGTTTCCAACTTTCATATTCGGCGGTAATCGGCATCATCATATTGCAGCCAAGATTGTATGCAATTTTCGAGGTCAAGAACAAAGTCCTCGACTGGATATGGTCGCTCACAACTGTTTCGGTGGCTGCACAACTGGCAACAATGCCACTGTGCTTTTACTATTTCCATCAGTTTTCCAATTATTTCCTGCTCACCAACTACGTCATGATTCCAATTTCGACTATTGCAATATGGACATGCTTCATTTTCTTTGCGGTGTCGTGGATTCCATACGTTTCAACGGCTGTTGCATATTGCCTGTCGTGGCTAGCAAAGGCGATGAACTACGCTTGCCTGACAATCGAAGGTCTTCCGTTCTCGACAATGCAGGACATTTATCTTGATATGCCGCAGGTTATTATGCTTTTTGCAGTAATAATTCTGTTCGTCACATTTTTCTTCTTTACGAAACGCTACAAGCATTTGTTTGCTGCGGTGGCAATATGTGTTATCCTTGCTGCTACCAACCTGTGGCAGTCGTTTGAGTCAAGCTCGCAGAAAACATTGGTGGTGTATAACATTAGCAAGACCACTGCAATAAATATAATCGACGGCACCGACAACATAATGTTTGCAAATCTCGATTCGGTTCAGCCCGAGAAGATTGAGTTTACAGCAAAGAACAATTGGTTAAAGAAAGGTCTCGACCGAGAAAAGTATGTGAACCTGTCGTCGGGAAGGGAGAATTTGCTTTCGACGATCACCACAATCGACAACCGCAAGGTGTTTTTCAAGCACAAGTTTATAGATTATGATGGGCTAAGGCTTTATGTGCTTGATGACAACTATATGCCTATAGAAGATGAAAAATTCGGAAAGGTAGATGTCGATTATGTTGTTCTTGCTGATAGTCCGCAGGTTACGCTTGAGGAGGTCGCAGAACATTTCAATTTCAAGAAGATAATAGTGGCAAGTTCAAATAGCATGTCGAGGTGTGAGGCATGGGCTGCCGAAAATTCGATGTCGGAATATGATATTCATGATGTTAGAAATGATGGCGCGTTTATTGTCACAATCGATGGTTAATATTTTTTTTATTCAAGAAACAAATTGATAAAATCAATTGTAGTATTTTTGACGCCTAACATTCCAGAGTGGATGTTGTGTTTTATTAGTATTAATTAAAAAAAAAGACTATGAAGAAGTTATTAGTTATTATGGTTGCTGCTGTAGCATTGGCTTTTTGCTCGGCTCAACATGTAAGCGCACAGAACGACAATGGAGCTCTCGGCGTGAGATTAGGTGGTGGTGATTTTTTTGGTGCAGAACTTTCGTATTTGACGAAGGTGGATGCAGATAACAGATGGGAACTTGATTTGGGCGTTGCTAGTACAAGATATTGGCATCACGTGCCTGGTTATCCTGATGATTTGCGTCATGGCTTGTTTTTAGGCTTTACTGGTTCGTATCAGTGGCACTGGAACATAGTTTCGGGCTTCAACTGGTTTGTAGGTCCTGCTGCACAGGTAAATTTCCTTATTGCCGACTCACAAAATTCAGATATTTCTTTAGGCGTTGGCGCACAGATTGGTCTTGAATACGACTTCTTGACAGACCTTGATGTTCCATTAGTATTAAGCTTGGATTTAAGACCGATGGCACACTTCTACCTGTTAGGCCACTATGCTCCAGAACACGATTACTATAGGTATTTCGGTTGGGGTGTTGCACTTGGTGTAAGATACATTTTCCACTAAAAACCAGTTTTGATAAAATAGAAAGAGCGGAAATTTTTCCGCTCTTTTTTTATTTCTTCTTTCGGTTTTCGATTATCTTAAAAAGATACTTTTCGATATTTTCGGACGGAGATGGTGCTGGTGACATAACAAGCATTCCATATGGGTCGATAAGATAATAAGTGGGGAATGCTGTCACTTTGTAGTCCGACAGTACTTTGTCATTTGGTTTGGCAAAAAGGAATGTCCATTTTAGTGACTTCTGGGCTATGTATTTCTTGGCCTTGTCAATGTCGGTGTCGGTAAGGATGGTTACAAATAGGCAAAGACCTTTGTAACGGTCATATATTCGCTTGAGCACGTCGAATTCGGCAGCCGAAGTGTACGACTGAGTGTTGGCAAATTGTAGGTAGAGGTATTTGCCACGGAAATCTTCGATCGACATCATGTTGTCCAAAGTGTCTGGCAGTGAGAATGGCAAGGCAACAGTGCCTTTTGCCATTGTGAGCGAATTGTCGGCTATGTTCTGCGCAATCTGTTGGTGGATTGGATATTCGGTTGTGATGTACAATGAGTCGAGTGTTAGAAGCAGTGGTAGCCATTGCAGGTTGTCGTTGCCGAAGGCATCGTTTATTCCCTTAAGCATCACAAGTTCACGGAATTGTTTACGCTTATGCTTGGGATTAGATCCTATAAGTTTGTGCAGCAGAGAGATACTATGTCCGTAGGTTATTACTCTGTAAAGGTCGGCTCCGCCCGGTGAAACCAGATAGTTGTCGAAATAGTTGTGGTATATGGAGTTGAAAAGGTCCATATATGCCGGATTATCGTAAAGTATTTCCTTGTTTGAATAATAAGAATATACCAGTGCCGACTCATATTCACTCTTGGTGACCATATTTTTGAGTGCTGCAATTCGGTAACGACGATACTGCTGGAAATAAGGGTTGTCGTATTTTTTGTAGCGTGCGTTTATGTTGTTTATGAAAGTATCTACATCCGACTTCAGCCCGTTTATGTATAGTTCTTCCATTTTTAGGTCGTAGTAGCGGTTGTAATAGTAGTCGAAGTCCATTATGAGATAGTTGAGGTCGGTGTTTTTCATATTCTTTATTCCGATCTGTATTTCGGTCGGTTCGAAATAAGGGTTTAATAGGTCTCCGTCGGTTCTGTCTATGTATTCGGGCAGCAAAAGTTCGTAGTTGCCGTCTGGTTCGGCGTAGAAGTATACGTAGTAGACACCAAATTCGGCAAAAATATAGGTAATTCGGTCGATGCCGAATTCCGCCTCAAAATTGCCATCTTCATCTATTTTAAGTCTGAAGACTTCTTCGTTTATATATGTTATCCTGTCCTGATAGCGGTAGAATATAAGTTCGCTGCCTGCGTATTCCTTGGCAGTTCCGTACACGTGCGTGCCGTACGCATCGGCTGTTGCAAGCGCTAGCAGCAAGAGCGTACTCAGCAGAATATTCCTAATGTATCTAAACATAGAGTTCATGTTTTAAGGTGCAAATATAGTTTTTTACGTCGACCGCCAAAATATGGTAATATTAAACTTATGAAACAATATATTGTTAAAAACGTGCTGGCATGAAAAATATTTTATCCATTTGTTATATTTGCAATATTTCAATTTGTAACAATATGTTCGATATAAATATACGTCCAGCCATCGAATCCGATGCTCCGATAATTGCACGGTGCGTGCTGGCGGCTATGGAGATACTTGATATTGATGCAGAAGTGCCATCAGGTATGATGGCATCGGTAAAAAATCTTGAAGTCGCCGCTTCCGACGAAAAACGTCTTTACAGCGTGGCAAATACCTTGGTTGCGGAGGTCGGCAACGAGGTCGTGGGCTGTATAATATCCTACGACGGAAGCAATTATGCTGCATTGCGTAAGCGAACATTCGATATTCTGTACGAAGAAAGTGGCCTCGACCTGCGTGGTAATCCTATGGAAACTGGTCCTGGTGAGTATTATCTCGACTGTATGGCTATAAAGCGAGAGAATAGGGGGAAAGGCATTGGTCTTCTTTTGATGAAGGCTGCTATTGAACGCGGAAAAACATTTGGAATAAAACATTTTGCTCTCCTTGTGGAAAAGTCGCATACGAGGTTGTCGGAATATTATCAGCAGCTCGGCTTTGTCCCGAAGGATGAATTTTTTGCCTTCGGTTCAAAATATGTGAAGATGGTGTATGTGTTTTGATTTGTAATTTCATATTTTTGTGCAATCGTAATCTTCAAATCTTCAAATCTTCAAATTTTTGAATAGAAATATATAATAATAGGTATGAAAATAATAACATTCAATCTCAACGGAATTCGTTCTGCGATAGCAAAAGGCTTGTACGAATGGGTCGAAGCTCAGTCGCCCGATGTGTTGTGCGTGCAGGAGACCAAGGCTCAGCCCGACCAGATAGACATATTGAAATTTAAGGAGATGGGGTATAATTCCTACATCTTTTCTGCCGAAAAGAAAGGCTATAGCGGTGTTGCAATCTTTGCGAAAAAGGAACCAGACTTTGTGAAGGCAGGCATTGGAATTCCCGAATTTGATGCCGAAGGTCGCCTTTTACGCGTTGATTTTGGTGATGTTACAATTATTGACTCCTATTTTCCGTCGGGTACTATGGGCGATGTGCGTCAGGATGTGAAGATGAAGTATCTTGCTGCAGTACAGGAGTTTATAGACAAACTGAAGAAAGAGCGCCCCAACATAATCCTCGCTGGCGACTACAACATCTGCCACAAGGAAATCGATATCAGCAACCCGCAGAACAAGAAGGGCGTTTCGGGATTCTTGCCCGAGGAACGCGAGTGGATAACAAACTTCCTTGCCAGCGGTTTTGTCGATTCGTTGCGTGTGTTCAATACCGAAGCCGAACAATATACTTGGTGGAGCTACCGCAGTGGAGCAAAGGCCAAGAACTTGGGTTGGCGTATCGACTACCAGATGGTTTCGGAACCGTTGGCACCAAGACTGAAGTCAGCAAAAATCTTCCCCGAAGTGCAGATGTCAGACCATTGCCCGTACCAAATCGAAATAGAATAATATTTCGCTTGTATAGCTTCGCTCCCTGAGACGCCCCCTGAGCTTCGCTCACTGCGACGTGCTGAGCTTGTCGAAGTAAGCGTAGTCGAAGTGTAAATGATTAATAAAGATTATATGTCCAGAACCCTACTCACTCGATTCCCAAATCCGTTCCTCAAAGGAATACGGAGAGTAAAAGGTATGGGCAAAGTCGTCTATATTACCTTCGACGACGGGCCAACGCCCGATGTCACCGAGCAGATTCTTGCAATTCTCGACCGCTATTCCGTGAAGGCTACCTTTTTCTGCTGTGGACAGAATGCCGATGCCAATCCAGAACAGTTGAAAAAAATCACCGATGAAGGACATGCCATCGGTTATCATTCATATTCTCATAAAGATATACTGAAAACTAAACCTTCGGAGTGGCTTGTCGATGTTGAGCAAAAGTCGGCAGTATCGGAGATGGAACTGTTTCGTCCACCGTACGGGCGCATCTCATTTCGTCATTACCGCAGGCTGAAGCGGAAATATAAGTTTGTGTTCTGGGATGTAATGTCGTACGACTACGATGTAAGCAGGTCTCCAGAATCAATCATGTCTTTGTTGGAAAAGTCGGTGCGCGAAGGTTCGGTAGTTGTTTTCCACGACAAGGAAAAATGCAAGGACAACACGTTGGCGGTATTGCCGCAGTTTATCGAATTGATGAAATCTAAGGGATATTCGTTCGGTATTTTGTAGGCGAACAGTCATGCGGTCTTACAGTCTTGTGGCTTGTTAGCCTACTAGCTTTCGTCTATTAGCCTGTTGGCCTGTCCTTCTGTTAGCCTTTTAGCCTTCTAGCCTGTTGGCCTAATAATACGAATTATAAATATACAGCGTCGAGCCCTGGTAATCTGTTGTATATTGCAACGGGGTGTATTTCGACGGACCGCTTACCAATGATCCATCGTACAGGTTGAATTTCGATCCGCAAATCGGGCATTCGAGGAATAGTCCTGTGGAGTCGACACTGAGGACTGCGTCTTTTGTTTTTGGATGGTGCGGGCAAGCGCGGTCGAAGGCGACAAATTCGTCGGGATATGTGCAGGCTACCACAATACCTTTGTATCCGCCATCAACATAAATATAGTTGCCCGGAGTTTTCAGAGCGCTATGTGCCGGCATGTCGGGGTAAAGCTGTACGTTTACGTAAACGTAGGGAACATATTCCTGTTTGTCGCAGGACGGATTTATTCCAATTGCTAGCAGCAGAATTGAAATAATTAGTATCTTTGGCAGCAATTTCATGGTATACTTATTTAATAATTGAACATGGCAAAATTAATCAAAATTGTTATCCAAGTATTTTTGATAGCAATAATTTTTATTCCCAATTATTCAACCGCACAGGTTAATTATACGGCAAAAAAGGATAGGCATGCCGAATCGATTGATAGACAGGAGGAAAGACGTATCGAAAAGAGCCATCGTGCAAACGAGCGCCACAAGAACTCGTTGAAGCGTCAGAATTCACGCGAGAGCGCGCAGCGTTCGAAGCAGGCGCATAAACAGGCTCATAAGGCGCAGTCGTATAGTGTGGAACGTGATATAAAGTCGCGCCGCGCCGAAAAGGAGCATAGCAAGCCTACGCCTGAGGAGCGTCTTGTGTTGAAGATTGAAAAGCAGAAGGCCAAGGAAGATGCCAAGAAGGACAAGCTCGCCGAAAAGGAGCATAGGAAAATACTGAAGAATTATCACAAAAAGGTAAGCGGAGCCGGCAAGGACATAGGCAACAAGAAGAAAGTTTATAAGCGGATGAAGAAGTCGAAGCGTACCGCAAATAAAAATAATAAAAGGTAGCTGTAGGGATTTTTCCCTCGGCCGTCCCTGTCAATTTACTAACAAAAATATTTGTAGATAACGTGCTGAATTACAATATAGTGTGTTTTAATTGTTAATTTTTCAGAAAAAAAAAGCAAAAAAGTTGTTAAGAAAAGAAAAAGTGTAGTAATTTTGAAGCCCCATTTTATTGGGGAAGATATAAGTAGTAAGTAAGTAAAATTTTATTATGTTACGAAGGATACAATTGTTGATTTTGACGCTCTTAGCGAGCGTTGGGTTGTTCGCCCAGTCAGGTACTTTGAACGGTACCGTTATTGATGCGGCAACCAATGAACCAATTCCATTTGCGAATGTTTCTATCGAAGAGAATGGAAACGTGGTTACCGGTGGTACTACCGATTTCGACGGTCGATTCAGTATCAAGCCTATCAAGGCTGGTAAGTACGATGTGTCTGCATCGTATATCGGCTACGGAGTCGTTAAGTATTCAAACGTTCAGGTTACTGCTGGACAAATTACTTTCCAGAACTTCAAGTTGAAACCCGAAGCAGAAATGCTTGCGGAAGTAGAAGTTATCGAGTACAAGGTTCCTCTTATCCAGAAGGACCAGACCCAGTCGGGTGGTACGATGACATCGGAAGATATTTCGAGAATGAGCGCCCGTTCGGCAGATGCTGTTGCAGCTACAGTCGGTGGTGTTTACTCGGAAGATGGTTCTGTAGGTAGTATTAGAGGTTCTCGTTCCGAAGACGTTGTCTACTATGTCGACGGTGTTAAGGTTCGTGGTTCTAATAGCGTACCAAAGTCGGCAATCGAACAGGTATCTGTAATCACCGGTGGTGTTCCCGCACAGTACGGTGATGCTACTGGTGGTATCATCAGCTTGACCACCAAGGGCCCTGCTTCCGAGTTCTGGGGTGGTGCTGAAGTCCTTTGCTCTGTCGAAGGTTACGGTTACAACCTTGCAGGTCTTACCTTGTCGGGTCCTATCTGGTCGAAGACTGAAGAAGGTACTAGCAGAAAGAGAACAATCATGGGCTTCATGGTATCGGCCGAAGGTAGGTATATTCTTGATGGTAGCCCGTCGGCAGTTGGCGAGTGGAGAGCAAAAGACGACGTCGTTGAAGAAATGACCAAGAATCCTCTTCGTCTTGTCGAAGGTGAAAACGGTGCTGTTGTTTATCAGAATACCTTATATCTTAAGGATGACTCTTTCTACAACAAGAGAAGAAGAACAAATGCAACGAACAAGGATGTTAATATTGCAGCCAAGATTGATATCGCTCCTATAAGGGATCTTGACATTACTTTCGGTACCAATATCTATCTTGCAGATGCCAAGATATATTCTAGGGGTAATTCACTTTTCAATTCCGACAACAATGGTCGTCAGAAATATGGAAGCTATCGTGCTTATGGACGTTTGACCCAGAAGTTCAGAGAAAAGGAGAGTGAGGATCCAGAAAAGAAAGCATTCCTTAGAAATCCATATTACACAATTCAGGTCGACTATACAAAAGTTTTGTCACAGTCGGGTGATGCCCGTCATTGGGACAATTTCTTCGATTATGGCTATGTAGGAAAGTTCGACATTTCACCTAATAAATATTATAGTTGGGCAGAAGATACAGTTACTGGTCTTGTCGGTAACTGCATGGAAACTTTCTACTATGAGGTTAATGAATTCAATGGCGGTAGCCTCAATCCTGCACTTGCTACGTATACCGATCAGTTCTACGACTATATGGGCAACAGCTTCTCGACAATGTATACCCAGTACATCCAGATGTACGGTGGTTTGCTCAATGGTGAAGGCCCAGATAACATCTATGGTATGTGGCAGGTTCCTGGAGTTCCTTACGGTTCGTACTCAAAGACGGATGCAACACAGTTGAGAGTTTCTGCTAATGCATCTGCCGACCTTGGCGGACACGAAATAAGCCTCGGTTTCGAGTTTGAACAGAGACGCGACTCTTATTTCGGAGTTTCTGCTTATCAATTGTGGGGCTTGGCTCGTAGCCTTGCAAACAGCCATATCGAAGAAATCGACAAGACTCAGCCTATTGTTTATAGAGATGAAAACGGTTTATTCCTCGATACAATCGACTATCCTAGAATTTACAATGCTTCTACCCAGAAGAGATTCGACAAGCACCTGCGCGAAGCTTTGGGTCTCGCAGTTGACGGAACCGACTGGATCAATGTCGATTCATACGACCCGAGCACATTCGACATCAACTGGTTCAGCCCCGATGAATTGTTCAACCAGGGTTCGAGCTACGTTTCATACTACGGTTTCGACTATGCAGGCAACAAGTTGAACTATAAGCCTACTTTCGAAGACTTCTTCACAAAGGACGCTGATGGCGACGGATTCCTCGACAGACCTATAGCTCCGTTCGAACCTACATATATGGCTGGTTATATTCAGGATAAGTTCGCATTCAAGGACCTTATCTTCAATATTGGTGTTCGTATCGACCGCTACGATGCAAACCAGAGCGTGTTGAAGGATATGTATACTTTGCATAACGCATACACAGTTGGAAACACTGAGGTTGATCTTATCGGTTCGACAAATCATCCTGGAAATATTCCTGAAGATGCTGTTGTTTATGTTAACGATATGAACAACCCGACCGAAATTACCGGTTACCGTGTAGGAAGTGTATGGTACAATGCTAACGGTCTTGAAATCGATAACCCGAACTCGATACAGGGTGCTAATGGTATTACTCCTTACCTCGTTGATCCTAACGAAGACCTCAATGCTTCGGCATTCAAGGATTATCAACCGCAGGTAGTTGTTATGCCTCGTATAGCATTCTCGTTCCCGATTTCCGAAGACGCTTTGTTCTTCGCTCACTACGACATTCTATCACAGCGTCCACAGGCAGGCGGACAGTTGAGCCCGACCGAATACTTGTTCATCAGACAGCTCGGTACTTCAACTCTTAACAACCCTGACCTTAAGACAGAAAAGACTATCGACTACGAATTAGGTTTCCAGCAGAAACTCGGAAATACATCTTCGTTGAAACTTTCGGCATTTTACCGTGAAATGCGTGATAAGTTGCAGACAATCTCTGTTTACGGAGCTTATCCTGTTACTTACTATACACTCGGTAACATCGACTTTGGTACTGTAAGAGGTTTCACCCTTGCATACGACCTCAGAAGAACAGGAAATATCACATTGAGAGCCAACTACACATTGCAGTGGGCAAAGGGTACCGGTTCAAGCTACGATTCGGGCGCTTCAATCGTTAAGTCCGATAATCCTAACTTGCGTACCATCCTCCCGTTGGATGTAGACCAGCGTCATAACTTCCAGATCGTTCTCGACTACCGTTTCGGTGGTAAGGCCGATGGTTCACCATATAACGGACCAAAGATCAATGGTAAGAATATTCTCGCCAACACAGGTGTCAACTTTACTATTGTATCTGGTTCTGGTACTCCATACACCAAGAGAACAGAACCTTCAAATGGTGTAATCGTTGGTTCTTTGAACGGTGCAACCAAGCCTTGGAGAACAAAGATTGATATGAGTGTTTCAAGAGATATCAGAATCAGACTTGCCAAGGCAAAGGAAGACGAACCTGGATCACGCGAGAGATATGGTAACCTTAGAATCTCGTTGGATGTAAGCAACCTCCTGAATTCGAAGACCCCGATGTATGTATATCCATACACAGGTAACGCAGGCGACAACGGTTATCTGAACTATGCCGACTACCAGACTTTGATTGCAACCCAGACCGATGAGGCTGCATTCAGGAACTACTATGCAATGTATATCAACCAGCCTGGCTACTACATGTTGCCAACAACAGTTAGACTAGGTGTAAGTTTCTCGTTCTAATTTTAATTAAGAAAAATACAAATATCACGATATGAAAAGTTTAAATAAAATAGTATTTGTAGTAATACTTGGTCTTTGTTCAAGTTATGCATTTGCTGACAAGTGGGCGGGAACAGTCAATGTTGCTCCTGTCGCCAAGGCAACCGGCGGATGCGAATCGGCAAGAACCTCTACCGATTTGGCCTTGAACAATGTAGTTGCCAGAGTCCACACTGGTGGTGACATGTGGTGGGACTTGCAGGGTAAGGCAAAATACGAAGTTCCAAGAGGCGGTGGTATCCATGCTCTTTATTGTTCGGCTATCTGGGTCGGTGGTAAGGATGCTAACGGTCAGTTGAAACTGGCTGCTCAGCGTTACCGTCAGGTAGGTATCGACTATTGGCCTGGCCCACTGATTATTTCGGGTGCCGAAATTGCATCTGTTTCTTCAGATATATGCCGCCAGTACGATAGGCATTTCTGCGTGTCGAAGCAGCAAGTAAAGGATTTCAGAGAATGGTACAACTGCAATACTGATCCAGATTGTGACCCAGATCCTGAATATTCAGTTCCAGAAATTATCAGAGAATGGCCGGCTCACGGACCAGTAGGAGGATACGATTACAATCTTGCTCCTTTCTATGATATGGATGGTGATGGTTACTACGATTATACAAGGGGCGACTTCCCATATTTTGAGTTCGCTACCGAAGGTATTACCGAGGACCCGGACTGCTTGAGACCTCGTGGCCAGGCAGCACGTCTGTTCGGTGACTACACCATGTGGTGGGTTTACAACGACAAGGGTAATATCCACACTGAAACTGGTGGCGCTGCAATTGGTTTTGAATTCAGGGCTCAGGCTTTCGCATTCCAGACCAACGACGCATTGAACGACATGACTTTCTACAACTACAGAATCATCAACCGTTCAACCTATACCTTGTATAATACTTATTTCGGTGTATTCGTTGACGGTGACTTAGGTAACGGTTACGACGACTATGTAGGATGCGATGTTCAGCGTGGTTTGGGTTTCTTCTACAATGGTGACCAGGAAGACCAGGATTACAATGGTACACATGGTTACGGTTCTCAGCCACCTGCAGTAGGTATCGACTTCTTCGAAGGTCCTTATCAGGATCCCGATGGTATGGATAACTCGACTAGCTACGTTGAAGTATCCGGCAAGAAGGTTCTCGATTGTAACGTAGGTGATTTCATGAACGGTAACATCAACGGTTTGAACTTCGGCGACGGTACTGTAGATAACGAGCGCTGGGGTATGAGACGTTTTATATACTTCAACAATACTACAGGTGGTAATACAAATAAGACCGACCCAGAAACAGCAGTACAGTACTACAACTACATGACTGGTTACTGGAAGGATAATTCACCTCTTCTGTATGGTGGCGATGGTTATTCTGTAGCATTAGGCGCAGATGCTTCTCAGCCTACCAACTTTATGTTCCCAGGTACTTCCGATGTATGCGGTTGGGGACAGGATGGTGCTATAAGGGAAAACTGGACAGAAGAAACCGAATCTAACGACCCTGATGATAGACGTTTAATTCAGGCTGCTGGTCCATTTACCTTGACTCCAGGTCAGGTTAACGATATTACAATCGGTGCTGTTTGGGCAAGAGCAACTTCTGGTGGTGCATACGCATCGGTAGAAGCTGTAAAGGTTGCCGACGATAAGGCTCAGATTCTTTTCGAAAACTGCTTCCGCGTTCTCGATGGTCCTGATGCTCCAGATTTGAATATTGTTGAACTCGACAGAAAACTTATTTTCCATATCTATAACAAGGCAAGTTCAAACAACTACCTCGAAGGATACTATGAAAAGGATCCATCATTGTTCTGCGGTGATCCTGATATTGATCCGTGCGACCAGCACTACTATTTCCAGGGTTACCAGATTTTCCAGTTCAAGGATGCTTCTGTTTCTATGACCGACAGATATGATGGTAACAAGACTCGTTTGGTTTTCCAGTGCGATATAAAGGATGACGTATCAAAGTTGGTTAACTACACCTGGTCAGACGATATGGATGCTAACGTTCCTGTATTGGAAGTTAATGGTGAAAACAAAGGTATCTCACACACATTTGTAGTTGAAAAGGACTTCTTCGCAACGGGCGACTCGAGGCTTATTAACAATAGGGAATACTACTATAGCGCAATTGCTTACTCGTTCAACCCGACAATGAAATACGACCAGAACGATGAATCTACTTTCAAGGGACAGAAGACTCCTTATCTTGCAGGTAGAAACAACATCAAGATATATACAGCAACTCCTCACATCACAAGCGTAGGCGGAACCATAATCCAGGGCGAATATGGTTACGGTCCAGAAATTACAATGATAGAAGGTTTCGGTAACGCAAATTGCGAACTTGAACTCAAGGAAGAATGCATCGAAGAAATCATGTCTGGTTATCCTTGGAAGATCAAGGAAAGAACATACGAAAATGGATATGGTCCTATCAATGTAAAGGTTATTGACCCGCTCTCAATAATTGATGACACCTACTACGTTAAGTTCAATGTAAGCAAATCGAACTCTCTCGGTATAATAGGAACAAATGGTTCTACAATGACTACTACAAATTATTCACCGTTTAGCTATGTAGTTTACAACGAAGCAGGTGACTCTGTTCATTCGGATGCAGTTGTTAACCTCGGTTATGCAAACGAACAGTTGTTCATGAACTGGGGTTTCTCGATATCGATTATGCAGGATTTGCCAGCATGTGATTACGATAACAATACTTATTCTAATGGTCTCATTTCATCCAGCATAACATATGCTGACGAAACCAAGCCTTGGATATATTTCGTAACTGACGATGATTCATATCAGGAAACTCAGGGATTGAAGTGGACAAACTGGATAAAGTCAGGTTCTTTTGTATATCCATCACACGACTCATGTAAGTTCGATGACGGAAATCAGGATTCATATAAGACTATTAACCTTCAGGGTGACAAGCTGGTTGTTGATAAGGATCAGAACTTTGAAAAGGTTTGTGGTGGCGCTTGGGCTCCTGCAGCTCTTGCAAACTGCGGTAGATATGGTCTTCTTCCTAATGTGGGTTCAAACAAGTACCCGGTACCTGATGTCTCAGCATTCTCTCTTAACAAGTCGCAACCTCTTGCTTCTGTAAACATTGTAATTACAGCCGACAAGTCGAAATGGACACGTGCTTGTGTAGTAGAAATGAACGAAAATGAATGGAAGACTAATGGTTGCGGATGGGATATTAAGATGTTGAGTACTAACTATACAAGTTATGGTGGTGCCAAAAAGTTTGGTCTTAGAAAGTCTCCTTCTGTAGATAAGGACGGAAATCCAGATAATTCGGGAACCCACGGTATGGGATGGTTCCCAGGTTATGCAATCAATATTGCAACCGGTGAAAGATTGAACATTATGTTCGGCGAAGATTCCTGGATGACTGGTGAAAACGGTTGTGATATGTTGTGGAATCCAACTTCACACTATGCCGATAACCATTATAATCCAATCCTTGGTGGTAAGCATTACATCTATGTCATGGCTAACACCATCGGTGATAACGACGGTACTGGTAGCAATGCTCCGGCATACGACTCATGTAAGTACCTCTACGAACAGCTTCTTAAGTATGAAAATGGTGATGAAAACGCTATGAGAACTGCATGGAAGACTGCCATGTGGACAGCAATACCAATGCAGAGCTCACGTTTTGATTTCCTCGCAACAGATGTTACAATCAAGATCAGAACTTCGATGCCTTACTATCAGGCAAAGAAGGATATGGCTATTGCAAATCCTGTAAACGACAATGCTCCTTTATTCAGGTTCTCAACATCTGATATCAAGACTATTTTCGACGATCAGGAAACTGCAGAAAATGCTCTCGACCTTATCAGGGTCGTTCCAAATCCATACTACGGTTCTTCATACTATGAGTCGAATCAGCTCGACAATATAGTAAGAATTACCAACCTGCCTAAGACTTGTACCATTTCAATCTACAATATCAACGGTACACTTATTCGTAGGTTCAAGAAGGATACAGAGTCTACTTTCATCGAATGGGATCTTACCAACTCGGCTAACATCGTTATTTCGAGTGGTGTATATCTGATTCATGTAAATGCTCCTGGAATTGGACAAAAGGTATTGAAATGGTTCGGATCACTTCGTCCAACAGATTTAAATAACTTCTAAAAATTATAGCTCGAGATATGAAAAGGATATATTTAATATTACTAATTTCGATATTAGGATTAGTTAGTTCAGATTTATTTGCCGGTAACTGGCAAAGGGCTGGTCAGGCAGGCGCTTCGCAGCTTTTGCTCAATCCCTGGGCAAGAACCTCGGGCTGGGGTGAGGCCGGTGTAGCTTGCGTAACAGGTTACGAAAGTATGCATCTTAATGTTGCAGGTTTGGCTTTCACCAAGAAGTTGGAAGTTGGTTTTAACAATACGCAGTATCTTGTAGGTTCCGGCTTACAAATTAATGCTGCAGCCTTGGCAATCAGAGTTGGCGAAAACAGCGTATTGGGTGCTATGGTGAACGTATTTAACTGGGGCGAAATTGAAAAGACCTCGGAAGCTATGCCTGAAGGCGGTTTCGGTACTTACAAGCCTGGTTATGCTACAATCGGTCTTTCGTATGCACGCGAATTTTCGAATAGTATATTCGGCGGTATAACAATTAAGATGTTAAACGAACATATCGACAACCTTAAGTCTTCTGGTTTCGCAATCGACGCTGGTATCCAGTATATTACTGGTTTTGGTAAGGATAAGGCTGGTAATAGAAACCGCGACAACATCCACTTCGGTATCACTATGAAGAATGTTGGTACTACAATGAAGTATACAGGTGATGGTATGACTTTCGTAGGTTTTTCACCAACAGGAACATCGATGAGTGTTGAAAACAGAAGCCAGGAGTACGAACTTCCATCTTTGATTAAGATCGGTTTCTCGTACCATATAAGACTTGCTCCGAAGGTTGATGAGGAAGAAGATGTAGTTTATTCAAATCACAATCTTGCTATCGCATTGAACTTCACATCTAACTCATTCACAAAGGACCAGTTCCACGTTGGTCTCGAGTATTCGTTCATGGAATACTTGTTCCTCCGTGCCGGTTATACTTATGAAAGCGGTATTGAATCGGTTGATAAGCGTACAACTTGGTTCACTGGACCTTCGGTAGGTATAACCTTGCAGGCTCCTCTGAAGAAGAGAGAAGGTGGTAAGAGCTCGTCAAGATTGTCAGACGGCAGCTCGCCAAAGAAGGCTGTTTATGGCTTGAATACAACTTCTGTAAGCACAAGACCAGTATTGGGTGTTGACTACTCGTACAGGTTCACCGAAATTATGGGCGGTGTACATACGTTCGGCTTGCGCGTTACTATGTAAAAGTTGATTCATTATTAATAACATTAATCGGAAAGTTCACTCGGATGAACTTTCCGATTAAAATTTTTTATTTCCAAAGCAAAAAAGTGTTACCTTTGCTGTGGAAATCCCAAGGACGAAAAGGGATTTCTTTTTATTTGTATAACAATAAAATTAAATAATTATGTCTGGTATTTCATATTTGACCGAAGAAGGTCTTAAGAAACTGAAAGATGAATTGGATAGGATGGTAAACATCGAGAGACCGAATATCTCAAAGCAGATTGCCGAGGCTCGTGATAAGGGCGATTTGTCGGAAAATGCTGAATATGATGCTGCCAAGGAAGCTCAGGGTTTGCTCGAAATGAAAATTAGTAAGCTTCAGGAAACTATTCGTAATGCACGTATCATCGATCCATCACAGATAAATACTAATGCCGTTCAGATTCTGAATAAGGTGAAACTGAAAAATGTAAAGACAAACCAGGAAATGGAATACACCATAGTTTCTGAGTCGGAGGCTGACCTCAAGGCAAAGAAAATATCGGTTTCTACTCCTATCGCAAAGGGCCTTCTCGGCAAGAAAGTCGGTGACGTGGTTGATATCCAGGTTCCCAGCGGAACAGTTTCGTTCGAAATCATTAACATTTCAATCTAACGGCTATGGCAACAATATTCACAAAGATTATAAATGGCGAAATTCCTTGCTACAAGGTGGCAGAGAACGACAAGTTCATCGCTTTCCTCGACATCAATCCGCTTAAGAAAGGTCATACCCTGGTAGTGCCGAAGGAAGAAAAGGACTATATATTCCGTAATTCGGACGAAGTATTGTCCGAAATTTTGATTTTCGCAAAGAAGGTGGCTGCTGCATTGGAAAAGACTATCGAATGCGAACGCATCGGTCTTATGGTGCTTGGTCTCGAGGTTCCTCATACCCATATCCACCTTATTCCTATAAGCAAGGAAGGAGATATGCTTCTGTCGAACTCACGCGTAAAGCTTACCGACGACGAGTACAAGAAGCTTGTCGAGGACATCAAGAAGAACATGTAATTATTTGTATGATTATACCGAAGGCGGACATGTTCCGCCTTTTTTTATATCCCTACCTTGCCAATAAGAGTTATTAGTTCGTCGAGGTTGCAGATGCTTTGGGGTATTTCGAAGTCGATGCCTTCGTTTTCGATAAAGCTATTAAGCTCGTTGATGTTTTTTATCTGCCTGTGGGCGTCGAAACTTATCTTGATGTAATTGTCACCATGCACGATAAAATAGCCCTTAAAATAGCCTCCAGACGTCTTGCAGGCGCATGTCTTCATCTTGAACTTTGTTACGCCTATGTACAATTCGTTTCCTGCAAGCCGTTTTATGAATCCGTACGACTCCATGCCGAAACGTTCTTCGTCGAAGAATAGCGAATAATAGGCAAAATTTCCGTTGCTAACCGACTTTGCTGAGTCGGGCGGATATATGGTCCTGCGTTCGTCTTGCGAGTATTTTGCCCTGAAGAAATTGTAGTACGAAAGCGGCGAAGCATATACGTATGCCTCGCGTTCGCTGTTGTCGTTGAATGTTATTGTTGCTTTTTCCCACTTCTTTTGCGGGATGCATGATATCATTGCCGTTGCCGACAATATAATCAGAAGTATTGTTTTAGTTTTACCTGATTTCATTCTTCAGGGTAAGCATTTTCAGTGCTGCAGCGGCAGCTTCGGTACCTTTGTTGCCAAGTCGTCCGCCTGAGCGGTCGATTGCCTGCTGCTGGTTGTTGGTGGTGAGCAGTCCGAAAGCAACTGGGGTTGCATATCTGGTGTTCACATCCATTATACCTTGGGTTACACCCGAACATACGTAGTCGAAATGTTTGGTGTCGCCTTGTATTACACATCCGAGACAGATCACGGCATCGCACTGATGGTTTTCGATAAGATATATTGCACCAAGTGGGAGTTCGAAGCTACCTGGAACGCTTCTTAGCACAATGTCGTCGTCGCTATAGCCGTATTTCTTGAGCGTTTCGATAGCTCCGTCGGCGAGGTTAGCTGTTATTTCCTGGTTCCATTCCGATACTGCAATGCCTATTCTGTATGGTTTTTCCGGATTCTGCCTTGCGATTCCAGTTTCGGAATAGATCGATAGGTTCTTGAGTTCGCTTGTCATAGTCGTAATATTAAAAAAATGGGGGACAAGTCCCCCAGAGATTATGAAAGATAATGTGTGTTTACTTACCTAAGTGCATTTCGGCACGCTTGATGTACTTTTCGATGTTTGTCTTGTCGTTTCTTTCAAGTACGTTGTAGTAGTCTTCCTGTACTCTCTTGTAGGTGTCGAGAGCCTTCTGGTATTCGCCCATAAGTTCGTAGGTGTTGCCAGCCTTTATGAGGAAGAGCGGCGACAGGTAGTCGTTGTTTGCCTTTTCGGCTGCTTCTACGTAGTGCTTTGCTGCCTTTTCGTTGTCACCGAGTTCCATGTGAGCGTCGCCGATAAGGGCAATTGCCATAGGACCAATCATCGGATCGTCGCTGTCGAAGCCTTCGAGGTAGCTGATAGCATCTTCGTACTGACCGAGACGCATGCAGCAAACACCTGCATAGTAGCGAGCAGCATTTCCCGAAGGAGTTCTGCCATAGTCGTCAACTATTGCTGCGAAACCGCTGTATTCGCCGTCGATTCCGTTGAGTGCAAGTTCGAAGTTGTCCTCTGCAAAAGCAAATTCTGCCTTGTAGAGTTCGGTCATAGCTTCACGGTTCTTAGGCTGCTGTACAAACTTTACGTATGCGATTATTCCCAATGCTATTACTACGATAGCAGCGAAAATTATAATAATGAGTTTCTGATGTTTTTCGAACCAGTTTTCGGTGCGGTTCAATGCAGATTCAACATTCTGCAAACCTTCATCCTGAATGTTTTTCTCCTTGTTTGACATAATCTGTTCTTAAAAAAATAACGTTACAATTTTGAGAGTGCAAATTTAATGCTTTAATTTGAATTGGCGAAAAAAATAAGTTTTTTTTATTTGCGTTGAATTATTGGCCTACTTTGTTGATTCGCAGATGCTTAAAAAAGAAACATTCGACAACAATGCTGCCGAATGTTATGTTGATTAATGCGGGTCTATTAAAAGTCTTCCCTTGTTATTGCCTTGGGCAGAAATGCTGAAATGTCGCCGTTGTTCTTTGCAATGTCGCGGACAATGCTCGACGAAATGAAGGTATGTTCGGGCAATGTTAGCATAAACACTGTTTCGATGTCCTTGTCGAGAAGCTGGTTGGCGTGACCTATTGAACGCTCAAACTCGAAGTCGGCAGAGGTACGCAGTCCGCGAAGTATGAAACTGATATTGTTTGCCTTGCAAAAATCAACCGTAAGTCCCGAATAGGTTACGACTTCCACTTTTGGCTCGTCGGCGAATACTTTCTTTATCAGTTCTACGCGCTTTTCGCTTGGCAGCATTGCCGATTTCTCGGAATTAACTCCTACGCCGACAATTATCTTGTCGAACATCGGCAGTGCGCGGCGAATAACAGACTCGTGCCCGACGGTTATCGGGTCGAACGAGCCTGGGAAAAGAGCTATTCTACTTCTTGTCATTTTCTGCAATTTTAGCCCACGAGTCCTTCAGAGTGACGGTGCGGTTGAATACAGGCTTTTCGGGAGTCGAGTCCTTGTCGAAGCAGAAGTAGCCCTTGCGCTCGAACTGGAAGCTAGTTTCCTTTGTTTCCTTTATGTATTCCTCAACCTTTGCGGTGACAACCTTCAACGAATCTGGATTCAAATAGGTGAGGTAAGTTTCGCCTTCTGCGAGGTCGTCGGGGTTTTCCTTGGTGAACAGGCGGTCGTACAGACGCACTTCTGCATCGACGCAGGTGTCGCAGTTTACCCAGTGGATTGTGCCCTTTACCTTGCGGCCGTCTGGCGATTTTCCGCCGCGGCTTTCGGGGTCGTAGGTGCAGTGCAGTTCGGTGATGTTGCCGTCGGCATCCTTTATCACTTCGTTGCACTTTATGAAGTATGCATATCTCAAGCGAACTTCGCCACCTGGTTTCAGACGGAAGAACTTGTTAGGAGCATCTTCCATGAAGTCTTCGCGCTCGATGTAGATCTCGCGTCCGAAGGTGAGCTGGCGTGTTCCTGCGTTCTCGTCTTCTGGATTGTTCTGAGCCTCGAGTTTTTCGGTCTGACCTTCTGGGTAGTTGGTAATAACGACCTTCAGCGGGTCGAGAACTGCCAATATTCTGTAGTCGCGCTTGTTGAGGTCTTCGCGGATGCAGTATTCGAGAAGGCTCACGTCAATCATATTTTCACGCTTTGCAACGCCAATCTTCTCAGCGAATGTGCGGATAGATTCGGGAGTGTAGCCACGACGGCGCAAACCGCTGACGGTAGGCATTCGTGGGTCGTCCCAGCCGCTTACATACTTGTTGTTCACGAGTTCGAGGAGCTTGCGCTTGCTCATTACCGTGTATGAAAGGTTCAATCGTGCAAATTCAATCTGCTGCGGACGCTTGCCAGTCTTGTCAATCTGGTCGAGGAACCAGTCGTAGAGCGGACGGTGAACCTCGAATTCCAAGGTACAGATGGAGTGGGTGATGCCCTCGATGTAGTCGCTCTGTCCGTGAGCGTAGTCGTACATAGGGTATATGTTCCACTTGTCGCCGGTGCGGTCGTGCGGACGGCGGATGATGCGGTACATTATCGGGTCACGCATGTGCATGTTTGGCGAGTTCATGTCAACCTTTGCACGCAGTACCATCGAGCCTTCCTCGTGCATTCCTGCGTTCATTTCCTCGAGGCGCTTAAGGCTTTCCTCGGCTGGACGGTTGCGGAACGGGCTTTCGATACCTGGAACGGTAGGATTGGTGCGCTGTTCGGCAATCTGGTCGGGAGTCTGCTCATCGACGTAGGCCTTGCCTTCGCGTATAAGCATCTTGGCCCATTCGTAAAGCTGGTCGAAATAGTCGGACGTGTATAAAAGCTTGTCGTACTCGAAGCCGAGCCACTTGATGTCGGCGATTATCGAGTTTACATATTCGACGTCTTCCTTCGACGGGTTTGTGTCGTCGAAACGCAGGTTGCACTTGCCGTGGTACTGGTTTTTGATGCCAAAGTTGAGGCAAATGGACTTAGCGTGTCCGATGTGCAGATAGCCGTTCGGTTCGGGAGGAAAACGTGTGTATGTGCTAGTTACTTTTCCTGACGACAAATCGTTCTCGATGATTTGTTCGATAAAATTCAGTGAGTCCTTTTTTTCTTCCATCTTGTTGAATTTTGTTTGTGTTAGAAAACGTGCAAAAATAATGTAAATTACGATTGGGAAGGAGAGTTTTCTGATTTTTTTTGAGGATTTAAAAAATTGGCAGAGACGGGCGTCCCTGCCTTTTTTCATAATGATGAAAAATCTATGATGAAAAATACTATTGTATCCCTATGACAACGGAAACCTCGGTTTCGTTGCACGGGGATTAGAATTTTTTCAAACAATTATATTTGTGGGGACTTTTTGTGGATGTACGAACTATTCACAAGTTATTTCTTCCTGATACATTACTATATTGCGATCCTTTATTATTAATTCGTAATTGCCTGGTTTTATATTGTCAATTGAATAATCTACATCAATGGAACATATACAATTAGCTTGAGATTCATATATTACACCAAAATCTACAGTAATGGTTTGTACATCAATTTCCGATTCTTCAACAATAGTGTAAACGCCGCATGTAAGACAAAAATTTTCAATCGTCAGTTGTAAAACTCCATTATCATAATTTGGTAATACTACAGGATCATACATGCCTTTACTTTGGTGTGAGTGACAATCAGTATATGACAATGTTGTGTTGTGGGTAGTAGGACTGCCCGTTGTTTGCGATGCAACTGCTGTAACTGTCGGACGACCTGTTGTGTCTTCTTTTTCACAACCTACAAATGCTATCATTCCCATTGCTGCAACGAGAAGTGATATAATAATTGTTCTTTTCATAACTCAATAATTTTAAGTTGATTCACATTGCAAATATATAGATTAATTTGTAAGTGAAATATGTGTAAAAAAAAACATACGTAAATATTTTAAATTTATATATACGTCTAAAATTTTAATATAAAATAATTCTGCTAGAGTCTATGGAAAATAAAAGGCGTTTAAAATTGATATGAAATTATTGCCCATATTTCGAAAAATAGCGGACATTGCTGCAATATCCGCTATTTTTTTATTATTTAATCGATGCAAGCATCGCGTATCTACAATCATTGTGTTTGCCCGCAAAGCATTGCGTGCCTACAATTTTCAAATTATTGAATCTTCAAATCTTTGAATCATCCCTACACCTCGCTGTCGTAGTCGATGCCCTGCTTCTTGAGAATTCTCTTTACATAAACTGCAAAGAATGCTATAAATGCGAAGCACAGCACAGGAATCACGTATGAATAATGTATTCCGAATC
This sequence comes from Bacteroidales bacterium, assembly GCA_017617125.1. Classification (GTDB taxonomy): domain Bacteria; phylum Bacteroidota; class Bacteroidia; order Bacteroidales; family ML635J-15; genus Bact-19. The sequence continues at coordinate 7,595 of JAFZWY010000028.1, read as the reverse complement.
CTTCATTTGACGAAAGTGTCTGCATATAATCGGCCAGTTTGCCTTGGATTGGAGGAATTACAGCACCACCAAGAATCATCATCACGAGGAAAGCCGAGCCTTGTGTCGTGTATTTGCCAAGTCCTGCAAGTGCAAGGTTGAAAATCGACGACCACATGATAGAGCAGAACAAGCCGCCAGCCATAATTGTATAAACCGAAACCATTCCTTCGGTGCAGATGCCTACCAACATCATGCACACTGCCAATACTGCGAATACAAACAAGGTGCGAGCCGGTTTGTTCTTGGTGAAGTAGAATGCTGCAATCTGTATTGCTATGAGTGCGATGTATGGGAGCAGAGCCACAATACTGTACTGCGAAATTGCATTTACTCCAAGCACAACTCCGAAAGCAACCAACGGAACAACTATTGTAAGAATCTTCTTTGTAGTAGATTTGAAATCGAAAGCCGCTACCGCGCCTGTCCAGCGACCAATCATAAGGCTGCCCCAGTACATCGAAATGAATGGTGCCACCTCGTTGGCTGCGAATCCGCCAAAATCGGGCTTCTGTAGAAGTTCGCCGAAGTTGCTTACTGTAGAAACTTCAACACCTACATATACAAATATTGCGAGCATTCCGAATACAAGCTGCGGATATTTCATAGCACCCCAGCCTTCGGGTTTCTTTTTTGCCAATCCGTTTACTGAAAGCAGTGTTACGAAAACTATCACAAGTGCAGCCAGAAGGAATATCACGCGGAAAATCTCAACGTTTTCCATTTCGGCAAAACTGTCGCGGTAGCTCATGAATACTGGGATGAACATAGCCACGAGTAGTACCGTCATTATTGTGAGGGCAACAAGAGCCTTGCTGGTCTTTTCGGTTTTCTCGTTGGAAGTGTCGTTGGGCAGTTTCTTCGAGAAGAAGAATATTGCGGCTGCAATAAGGAACAATACGCCAACGCCGGCATATAGTATTTCGGCCTTGCTGATTTCGAGGTTGGCGATTTCCTCGTCGCTTACTGCAGCGGTAGTGCCGAAAAGTAGCAATGCTACAATGATAGGACCTATTGCCGTTCCAAACGAGTTGAGACCGCCGCATAGATTAATTCGCGAAGCACCGGTTGCTGGCGGACCGAGTGTTATTGCAAAAGGATTTCCCGCAGTTTGCTGCAACGAGAATCCGAGTGCCACGACAAACAAACCAATGAGCATTCCCATAAAGCTATTTGCTCCAACAGCGACGATCATTGCAGCTGCGCCCACCGCCGAAAACAATAGTCCGAACACTATAGATTTCTTGTAACCGAACCGTGCGATAAAGTCGTTGCGTCTTACCACCGAGTAGGCGAAAAGTATCAGAGCTCCCACGTAATATGCAAGGTAGAACGCAAAGTCGATAAGCTGGCTCTGGAACTGGTCGAGGTTGAAGTAATGCTTGCAGAACGGGATGAAAATGCTGTTTCCTGCTGCCATGAAGCCCCAGAAGAAGAATACTATTATAAGTATCGACAGGGCACCGTAGTTGGTTTTTGTCTTGTTGTCGGTCATAGGTTCAAAATTTTTGCAAAAATATGTTTTTTGGACTAATGACAATGTTTCGGTTCGAGGTTTTTATAACAAGTTTTGTGTTAAAAGCTTTTTATGGGCTTTCTGTAGTTTACTTCAAAAAAACATTTGGACCTATTATGTAAATATGTATGTTCGATTGTAAGAATTTCTCTATTTTTGTGACATAAATATTTGTTTGATTTCTAAGAGTTGGATTTTTGGTCGAACGACTATTTTTTACAGCTTGCAGAAAAAATTAGATTTAAGTAGGCAACCATTTTAAAAATATTTCGTCTATAAGGTGTATGCGTAAGGATGGGTTGGACATAAATAATGCCGACGATGCGAAGAAAATCGCAGATGGTTGTGCCAAGAACGACAGATATTATCAGCAGGTTCTTTACAACCAGACATTTAAGCAGATGATAGGTGCTTGTCTGCGTTATTCGTCCAACTACGACGAGGCGATGGATTTTGTACAGGATGGCTACGTAAAAGTATTCGAAAGGATAGGTAGCTATCAGAAGTCAGGTTCTTTGGTTTTGTGGATTAAGCGAATTATTGTGAACAATCTTATAGATTCGCTTCGCAAGACATCGGGTCTTCACTTTTCCGACATCAGCGAGGAAAAGATCGAAGAGTCGTACGATGCCGACGAAGAACTTGATAGGATTGCACGAAAGGAGCAGAGTGCCGACCGCATAGTCGAGCTTTTGCACGAATTGACTCCGGTGTACAGGGCTGTGTTCAATATGTATGTGGTCGACGAGCTTTCGCACAATGAGATTGCCGAGAGGCTTGGCATTTCGGTGGGCACATCGAAGTCGAACCTCGCAAAGGCAAAACAGAGACTTAGACAGATGTATATAAATAAATATGGCGAAGATGAATGATTTAAAGAAAATATTATCCGAATACGAGGGTGAATTCAACCCCAACGGCTGGGCACAGCTCGAAAAGCGTCTGCCAAAGCAGACCTTTATGCAGCGGTTCGGCAAGTTTATTGTCGGCGGAGCTGCTGGTGCATTGGTTGTTGCCGGTGTGCTTGTGGCTGTGCTGTGGAACTACGACGAAAAACCACAGGCAGAAGAGCCTCTGGCAAAAGCCGAAATTACAACTCCGATGCAGACCTCCGAGACTAACGAAAATGCTACTTCTTCAGACGAACAAACTTCTACTATGCCTAATGCCAGAATTTCGGAGTCCAATACAGTCAAGACTACCGAGGTTGCTGAAACAAATAATACTGAAATTGCCGAAACGTCAGTCAGAACTTCCGAACCGGCAAAGCAGGCAGATGCGTCGGCAAGCAACGAGAACCGCGATGTTGTTCCCAATAATCAGGACAACCAGTCCAAACCGACACCGAAAGTCGTTACAGAACCGTCGTTCTCGGTATCGTGCGACAAGCGTTGTACACCGGCAACGGCAAAGTTTGTTGCCGTTGGCGTCGAAGCCGACTGCGAAGTTGTGTGGGACTTTGGCAACGGCAAGCAGGGTAACGGCACAACCACAACCTGCGAATATCGCAAGAAGGGAACCTATTCGCCGTCGGCATCGTTGTACCGTGGCGGAAGACTGCAGAAGAAGGTCAACCTCGATGCAATTGCGATTGGAGAAACACCAGTTGCCGACTTTTCGTGGCGTTCAACCGACAACAACTATACATTCTATACTAGCAGAACGGTGGATTTGGCGTACAAGTGGGAAATCGAAGGCAAGTCGTTTGCCGACAAGTCGGTTGATTATGAATTTGTCCGCAGTGGCGACTATCCTGTAAAATTGGTTTTGACCGACGGCGAATGTGCGGCAGAAGCAACCAAGTCGGTTAAGGTAGTCATTTCGCATGTATTTTATGTCCCGAATGCGTTTACCCCCGATTCCGAAGGCGTAAATTCAACATTCGGACCAATAGGCGAAGATCTAAATTTCAAGACATATAGTTTTGGTATAACCAATTCGAGGGGAGATGTTGTGTTCACAACAACCGATCCGTCTGTTTTCTGGAATGGAAAGGTAAACAATGTGGGAACTGCTGTGGAACCAGGGGTTTACTATTGGATTATCAAAACTGTTGACCATTATGGCAACAGTCAGACGCGGAAAGGTACTGTAAACGTAATGAGGTAGAGTATTATGGTAAAAGGTCGCTTTGAAAGGGGCGACCTTTTATTTTTTTCAAAAAAGGCAAATAGGCTTATATTTGCATTTTGATTAATGTCAATTTATGCCAGCCGAGAAATTCCGAAATTTATACCGTATTGGTTCAAAACGAGCATCGTGGCACGATTATAATGGCGGTGAATATTTCGTTACGATATGTACAAACGAAAGACAACATTATTTTGGTGAAATTATAAATGGGGAGATGCAATTGTCTATGATTGGAAAATACATAGATGAATGCATACAAAAAATATCGGAACATAATCAATATGCACAAATTCCCGAATATGTAATTATGCCCGATCATATTCATTTGATTGTAATAATTTCCGGTAATGATTGTAGAAACGTGCCATGGCGCGTTTCTACAGAAAACAAAAACGAATCCATGCAAAAAATTGCCAATCATCAGGGACGATTATCAACCACGATAGGCGGTTTAAAACAATCCGTTACACGATTTGCCCGTAAAAACGATATGACATTCGAATGGCAACCTCGTTTTTATGATCGCATTATTCGTGACCAAAACGAAATGAACCAAATTGCCGAATACATTGAAAATAATGTTGCAAGATGGGAATCTGATAATGATTCATCCCAATCCAAAATCAATCTAAAATCGTAATTCGTAATTCGTAAATAATATTGTATTTTTGTGCCACAAAAAAATTAAAAAATTATGGTAAGGGTAAGATTTGCACCTAGTCCTACGGGACCGCTTCACATAGGCGGAGTTAGAACCGCATTGTACAACTATTTGTTTGCACGTCACAATGGCGGACAAATGATTCTCCGAATCGAAGACACCGACCAGACACGCTACGTAGAGGGTGCCGAGGAATACATTATGAATTCGCTCGAATGGTGCGGCATAAAATTCGACGAAGGTATCCGCGAAGGCGGAAAGTTCGGTCCGTATCGCCAAAGCGACCGCAAGGACATATATGCAAAATACGCACAGACGCTTATAGACAACGGTAGCGTCTATATGGCTTTCGATACACCAGAAGAACTGAACGAACTTCGCGCTGCTGCAGAGAAGGAAGGCAAAACCTTTATCTACAACTTCTCAACACGCATGAGTCTTCGCAATAGCTTGTCGCTTAGCAAGGAAGAAGTTGACGAATTGCTTAAAAACGGCACTCCATACGTTTTGCGCTTCAAGGTGCCGGAAAACCGCGTGCTCGAAACCCACGACGAAATCCGTGGCGACATCACATTCAACACCAAGGAAATGGACGACAAGGTGCTGATGAAGACCGACGGTCTGCCAACCTACCACCTTGCAAACATCGTCGATGACCACCTGATGGAAATAACCCACGTGATCCGTGGTGAGGAATGGCTGCCATCGTTGCCGTTGCACATACTTTTGTACGAAGCATTCGGTTGGGAGCATCCAAAGTTCGCACACTTGCCGCTTATCCTCAAGCCGAGCGGAAAGGGCAAGCTCAGCAAGCGCGACGGCGACCAGCTTGGTTTCCCTGTTTTCCCGATGCAGTTCAACAACAACGGCGAAATGTGCAAGGGCTACCGTGAGGACGGATATTTCCCCGAGGCTTTCATCAATATGCTGGCACTTTTGGGATGGAATCCTGGTACCGAGCAGGAAATCTTCTCGATGGACGAACTTATCAAGGAATTCACAATCGAGCGCGTTGGCAAGAGCGGAAGCCGTTTCGATCCTGATAAGACAAAGTGGTTCAACCACCAGTATATAATGAAGAAATCGGCAGAGGAAGTTGCAGAACTTTTCCGCAAGGATTTGGACGCACGTGGCATCGACTACTCGAATTTCGACATCGTGCGCATTTGCGAACTTATGAAGGAAAGAATTTCGTTCATCCACGAAATGTGGGACGAAACCCGCTTCTTCTTCGAGACTCCGACCCAGTTTGACGAGAAGTTCAAGAAGAAAGCCTGCAAGGAAGATACTGCCGAAGTTCTCAAGGAATTGGTGAACATTCTTGAGAAGTGCCCAGATTTCAAGCCCGAAACCACCGAAGGTGCAGTAAAGGCATGGATTGAAGGCAACGAATGGGGATTCGGCAAGGTTATGTCTCCGTTCCGTCTGGCAGTTGTAGGCGAGGGCAAAGGTCCGAGCGTATTCGACATGATTGAGGTCATCGGTAAGGACGAAACCATGAAGAGAATAGGAAATTTGGTCAAGGAACTGAAGGCTTAATATCTTATAAAATAGCGATTTAATTGCCGTAAGGCATAAAATTTCAATATACAAGAGGTGGATATACAATATATCCGCCTCTTGTGCGTTATTATGATATACAAAATGTATAAAATTTATTTTTTTTAACCTTTTTAGTATTTATTAAGAATAATTATTTATTTTTGTTGTCGATATGTTGATGGAATAGAGTTGTTGACATAATATGTATAATCATTCCGGAGAAGGTTCTGCGCTTTGGAGAAAAAAGGAAAGGCAGACAAGTTGTGTTTAATTAGTTTTACAATAAAATTTTAAAAGGAGATTTAATTATGAGAAATCTATGGAAGTTATTTTTAACTGTAATTGCAATGTCAGCGTTAGTTTCGTGCAACCGTAACACGAAGTCTGGACCTGCAGTTTACGAATTGGAAGTGTATAAGACGCAGGAAGTTTTAGTAAACGCAGAAGACAGAGGGGGAAGGTACGGCAGAACGCTTCCTGCGGATCTTTTGGATGCCGATGGCAAGGATGTGCTTGTGTTTCTAGTCAATGACAAAGAGCAGTACTACGATTTGGAAACGGGCAAGAAAATATCGGATGTTGGTGAGCCGGTAGAAGCTACGATGCCTTTAGATACCAATAAGACATTTAAACTTCAACTGGCTTCTGGCAACGAGAAGCTCTGGACAGAGATAAATCCTTACAACGAGAATAATGAGGTGCAGGTAAGTCTCGAATACGACATGACTAACGACGTATATTGGGGCGGTATAAGCTATGATTTCCAATACTATGGCGAAACACTTCACACACTTGTCCTTACCGATAAGGATTTGAACTATTTGGGTGAAATCTATAATGCTGTGTGGCCGTGGTTCTCGAATGGCAGAATACTGGTCAACATTGAACCTGTCAACGACTCTATAGTAAAGGTGAACTACTTGAAACTGACAAAGACCGACCGCAACTATAAGCAATACATTGATTCGTGCCGTGCCGACCTTGAGAAAAAGCATAAGGACTGGGAAGAATACAAGGAGAAGAATAATGCAGAAACAAATCCTGTTATAGGCCTGGTAAAGACACAGAACAAGTTTGACTGCTGGCAGTATAAGGTTGTTACTTTGTATTGCAAGGATGAAATATCGGATGGCGACAAGATGCTTATCGATTCGTTGATTGGTAAAAAGGAGATTGTCAACTTGGCACCTATATATCTTGTGATTTCTGCCGAAAATGAAGAAGCTGCCGCTTCGTATGTCAAGAAAAACGGGCTCGACTGTATCGACAAGATTGTTTTCGATACAGAAGGCATAGCAAAGACAGATGCCGGACAAGACAATCCGCGCTTTATGCTCGTAGAAGAAAGTCTTATAACAAAGGATACCATTTATAGTACAGACGACGTTGCTAAGAAAATGATTCCTAGATTGTTCGGTGAGGGTCTTGGAACATGGTATTGGATTTATGACGGTGAACTTGTTGTTTCTGCATTAGCTGGAGCTTACTATATTGACGATTAGTTTAGAAATACATAAAAGGGAAAAGGCTGCTGTTGCAGCCTTTTTTGTTGTGATAGTAGGATTGCATATCCCTGGCGCTGCCGCGGGCGTCCTTGCAAAAAAATAGAAAACTTGTTTCACTGCGTTTCTCATTTTGTTTTCCTGCAATTCCTTTAGTGTGAAGTATTAGGGGGATTATAGATCCCTTGCGCTGCCGCGGGCG
>JAFZWY010000027.1 GCA_017617125.1 Bacteroidales bacterium | reverse complement strand
GTCCAACTCAATTTGAAAAAAAGTTTTACCTTTGCAATCAATGCAACCAATAAGGTCGCTACAAATGGAAAAGAATATTAATAAAAATACAATGAAAAATAAGGGAAAAACGGTCAACCTTATTTAGGCATTGACAACTTTCAACTTTTAACTCTTAACTCTTAACTGTTTCTCCCATTCCCATGCCGACAAAGTCGTTTCGTCTAGCGTCTTTTCTGCTTTCCAACCTAATACTTTGTTAGCCTTTGTGGTGTCTGCCCAAACCTTTTCGATGTCACCAGCTCTTCTTCCTACAATTTTGTAGTTCAGTTTTATGCCAGTGCTGCGTTCAAACGAACTAACAACTTCAAGTACTGTTGAGCCTTTGCCTGTTCCAATGTTGAAGAAATCGAACTGCTTGTCGTTCTTTGTCGAAAGTAGATATTTTACGGCGGCAACGTGGGCCTTTGCGAGGTCAACAACATTTATGTAGTCGCGGATTGGCGTGCCGTCTGGAGTATTGTAGTCGTTGCCGAAAACGCTGAGGCATTCACGTATTCCCATGGCGGTCTGAGTGATGTATGGCATAAGGTTGTTGGGCGTGCCGTTTGGCAGTTCGCCAATCTGTGCCGATGGGTGAGCGCCAATGGGGTTGAAGTAGCGCAATGCAATAGCCTTGAGTGATGGCGTTGCCTTGAGCATATCCTGTATTATCTCCTCCGAAATCTGCTTGGTGTTACCGTATGGCGATTCTGCTTTTGCAAATGGGGTGTCTTCTGTTACAGGAAGTTTTTCCGGTTGACCATATACTGTGCAACTTGATGAGAAAACAAGTCCGTTTACCCCATGCTTTTCCATCATTTCCATGACGTTGATAAGACCATTGAGGTTGTTGCGGTAGTACATCAGCGGTTTTTGCACCGATTCACCAACTGCTTTGTATGCAGCAAAATGTACAACTGCAATAGCATCGCTGTTTTCGTAGAAAATCTTGTCCATTGCAAAGTTGTCGGTTACATCTGTCTTGTAGAATGTAGGGCGTTTGCCTGTAATTTTTTCAATTCCATCAAGAACATTGATGTTCGAGTTGGAGAGGTTGTCGATTATTATAGGTTCGTAACCTGCGTTGATAAATTCAACTACTGTATGTGAGCCAATGTATCCTGTACCGCCAGTGATTATTATCTTTTTCATCTTGGATTCGTTTAAACGTATGATTCTGCAAGGATTTTCATTTCACTATTGACGTTCTTTGCTTCGTAGAGTATTCCGTATATTGTTTCTGCAATCGGAATGTTGAAGTTCGTCTTCTTGTTTATTTCATGAACGCAACGGCATGCGTAGTAGCCTTCGGCCACCATGTTCATTTCGAGTTGTGCCACGCGCACCGAAAGTCCGTGTCCTATCATGTTGCCAAACAAACGGTTACGGCTGTAGCGCGAGTAAGCTGTTACGAGCAGGTCGCCTAAATATACAGAGTCGTCCAGATTGCGTTTGCCAGGGTACATATTTTCAACGAAGCATTTCATTTCCTTAACGCAATTGGCAATATAGGCGGCAAGGAAATTGTCGCCGTAGCCGAGTCCGCTGTATATTCCGGCTCCGAGAGCGTATATGTTTTTCATTACAATGGCAATTTCGGTGCCAAGCATATCGTTCGAAGTGGTTGTGTGCACATATCTGTTGGCAAACATTTTGGCAACAGTGCTAGCCAGTTCGTCGTTTTCCGAAACAGCGGTGAGGAAGGTGTATTTCTCTTGTGCAATTTCCTCAGCGTGCGACGGACCGCTTATCATCGACATGTTTGCTAGCGGAATGTTGAACTCGCTGTGCAGATAGTCGGAAATCAGTTGCATTGTTTCGGGAATGATACCCTTAACTGCGGTTATTATCTTTTTGCCAGAAATGTCGATGTTTTTTAATGGCTTTAGCGATTCGTGAAGAAAGGCTGCGGGTGTGACAATCACAAGATATTCGGCCTTTGATGCTATGCCTTCGAGGTCGGTGCTTATTTCTACACTGTCGGGATTGATAAATGTAGAACTCAGGTATCTGGGATTGTGTCCGTATTTCTGAATTCCTTCAACAATTTCTTCTTTTCTTACCCACCACGAAGTGCGTTCGAGATTGGCTGTGAGTATCTTGACTATAGCCGTCGCCCAGCTTCCGCTACCTATTACGGCTGTGTTGTATTTTAGTTTTTCGTTGGTTATCATCGCTATTATTTTGGACTGCAAATGTACAATAATATTTACGATTTTGGGTTTTCGAATTTAGATTTCGTCGTTAGTCAATTGCCAAAAGAAACTATTTGTGTTAAAGTTTGAATGCATGACCATTTTTTTTTGCAGTTGCTTGGTAAGGCATATTTAATAATTTAATTGTGCCTTGTTAATATTTATTGTATATTTGCGTTTAATAATTGAAATGAAATATGTTTGATAAATGAAAAGAAGTTTGGTAGTTATATTGCTGTTTACGATATCTTGCTCACTTTTTTCTCAGAAGATAAGCATTAGTGGCTATGTTACCGATGCCAAGACTGGCGAGCGGCTTATGGATGCTGTAATAGTCGATACGCTATCGAAGGCCGGTACATACGCCAACGAACATGGATTCTACAGTTTGAGTGTAAGCGGCGACTCTGCAGTGTTGGAGGTATCGTATATCGGTTATTCTACCATATACAGGACTGTGGGGAAAGTAGGTGCTGGCAATGTTAACTTTGCTCTAGATCCATCAATAATGCTTGGCGAGGTTGTGGTAAGCGACAAATCAATTCCTATTGATAAAGATATGGGTGCTTTGTCGTTGACGCCGACAGAGGCAAGAACGTTGCCAAGTTTAGCTGGCGAGCATGACTTGATTCGTACCATGCAGCTATTGCCAGGAATTGGCTCTGGAGGCGACGGTAACAGTAACATATTTGTTCGTGGTGGCGACGATAGTCAGAACCTTATCCTACTCGATGGCGTACAACTTTATGGCATCAACCATGTATATGGATTTCTTTCCATTTTCAACGGCAACGCCCTGTCGCGACTGAAAGTATATAGCGGAGGTTTCCCTGCAAGGTATAGCGGACGACTTTCGTCGGTGGTCGATGTGCGCACAAGGGATGGCAACCGCAACGGATATCATGGCAATGTGTCGGTAGGGTTGGTATCGGCGAACGTTCTTGTCGAAGGTCCTATCTGGAAGGGACGTACATCGTTCATGGTGTCGCTACGGAGAACTATGCTTGATTTGACAGGCTTTCCGATTGTTATGGCAATAATGAAAAAAATCCAAAATGACGAAAAGTTAAGGTTGTCATATTATTTCTACGATATTAACCTCAAACTTAGCCATACTTGCAAGAACGACGACAAGATTGCTCTGTCGTTTTATATGGGCGACGACCGTTACCTTGCCGAACAAGTAGAGGATTTCGGTTCTGGGCACAAAACTGTACACAAATGGGGTAACATTGCTACCAATGCATCATGGACACATGCTTATGGCAAAAAGTTGTTTTCGGAATTGTCACTATCGTATGGCCGTTATAGGGGCAAGATGTATGAAAGCAATTTATTGTATTATGTAAACTACATACCATGGGGCGGTATTCGGATTCTAACCGATTCGATAATTAAAGGCAATGATTCTGAGTTTACAAATAGTTTGAATGACGTTATGCTTCGCATGGATTGGGATTGGAAAATTGATTCTCATAATTATGTGAGGTTTGGTTTTAATAACCAGAGTGTTTTCTTTAATCCAGGCAATACGGTTATACATAATTATGTGGATTGGGGTAATAATAGCTCGGCTATAGCGATAGGTGATATCTATACTAAACCTGAAACGCAAGAAGAAATACGTAATATGCCCAAGACCATATCTGGAGATGGCTATGTATATGTTGAGGATGAAATGAAATATGGCAGATTCGAAGCAAATGTCGGATTAAACTTTTCTTGCTACCTTGCAGGCAAAAAGATCTATCCCAAGGTTCAGCCGCGCTTGCAGATGAAGGTAAATGCTGCCGAAGGACTTTCATTTCTTGCCTCATACACCGAAATGACACAGAATGTGCATTTGCTGTCGCAGAATACGATGGACCTTTCGCTTGACGTATGGCTGCCATCTACTGCAACAATAAAGCCTATGTCGGCACGGCAGGTGGCTGCTGGTGTCGATTGGCAGTTTGCACGTCAGTTCGGCATAAGTCTCGAAGGCTACTACAAGACAATGTCGAATCTGTTGGAATATAAGGATGGCGTAAATGGTTTGAATAGGCAGACCGACTGGGAAAGCCTTGTGGAGGTCGGCAAAGGTCATGCATACGGCGTGGAATTTCTATTCAAGAAGAAGTCTGGCGTGGTGTCGGGTTGGATTTCGTACGCATATTCGCGTAGCATACGGCAGTTCGATAATCTCAACCGAGGACAAGCATTCCCATATAGGTACGACCGTCCGCACAACCTGTCAGTTGTCGCGATATGGAACGTGTGCGACTGGGTGAACATTTCTGCCACATGGGTTTACTATACAGGTGCTGCCTATACCATGCCTGCCACCTATTATCCGGTTTTGTCGCCCGATGGTGATGTCATTGGTGGAAATATAAAGGAATATCCGGCTCGCAACAGCTTCCGCATGCCCGACTACCATAGGCTCGATGTGAGCGCAAGTTTCACAAAGAAGAAAAAACATGGCACAAACGTTTGGAGCGTAGGTGTTTATAATCTCTACAACAGGAAGAATCCGTATTACATGTATCCTAGCACAAACGAAATTACAGGCAAGAGCGAACTTGTTTATATGTGCATTTTGCCTTTGATACCATTTGTCAATTATGAATTTAAGTTTTAGGAAATGAAAAAACTAGTAATATATTTGCTCGGTTTGATGCTTGTGTTTTCATCGTGTGAAAAAGCAGTTGAATACAATATTGATGATGATATAGTTAAGCCGGTCGTGTACGCCTTCCTTTCCGATAACAAAGCTACGGTGCGACTTTTCTGGAGTTCTTCGTATGTGTCCGACAACGATGAACCGGAAATCAATGATGCCAGCATTATGCTTTACGAGGGCGAAAACCTGTTGGGCACTTTGGCTTTTGTTTCGGACGGAGTTTACGAGTTGACAGGTATATGTCCAAAGGCAAATGTTGAATATACGATAACCATAGATGTGCCTGGTTACGAAGGAAGCATAGTGGCTAAGACAACTATGCCGGCAAAAGTTCCTGCCGATTTGTACGTTACTGAAGATACCATTTGTCCGGAATGGGAAGATACAGTTTTTTATAGGCATAATTTGAGCCTTGTCATTGATGACCCAGGAGGAGTTATCAATTATTATTGGTACAACGTAGATAAGGTTATGTATTTGGATGGGGAAGAATATTGTGAAAAAGTAGAGGTTATACCGTCTAGAGGTTCTTATCCGTTGATGTTTAATGTATTTGAACGAGCAAGCACAGGGGGCTATTGCAACATTATGTTTAACGACAAATATATAGATGGTTCCCGATATGAATATGATGTAAATGGTCTGTCTGATTATAAAATTGCTGACCAATCTGGATTCTATTCGATTGATGATATGTTTTTTGTAGTCGATTCGGCCTATTTGGTTCCATATTTCAGGACTATAAACTACGACTATTATAAGTTTTATTGCGATGCAATTGGGCAGTCACAAGCTACATTTAATACGTCCGAAGCCTATTATGTGTATAGCAATGTAGAAAATGGATATGGCATATTTGCTGCGTACTGCGAAGTGTCGGATACAATTTGTGTGTTTAGGAAAGAGTCAGGTGAATAAACCAATAAAAAAAGGCGGAAATATCCGCCTTTTTTCATTATGATGTTTGTCTCGTCCTGAAATAGCGTTACAATAAAAATAGTAACGAAATGGAAAATAAAGAAAGTAAGTATGTTAGGCGTACACAAAAGGACTACACAATGGCTTTTAAATTGTCAGTTGTACGCGAGTATGAAGAGACACAT
>JAFZWY010000026.1 GCA_017617125.1 Bacteroidales bacterium | reverse complement strand
GAGTCCAACTCAATTTGAAAAAAAGTTTTACCTTTGCAATCAATGCAACCAATAAGGTCGCTACAAATGGAAAAGAATATTAATAAAAATACAATGAAAAATAAGGGAAAAACGGTCAACCTTATTTAGGCATTGACAACCTTAAACTTTAAACCTTGAACTATTGAACCTTGTACAGTCGCTGCGCGACACGACGCAACAATAAACTATTGAACTTTCATAAAACAAAATATAATAATTGTCGTATAACATTTAAAGTTTATAAAGTATAGAGTAAAATTAAAAGTCATGGTAGAAGAAAAGACTAGATATTCTCAGGAAGAACTTGAGGAATTCAAGGAAATAATTCTCAAGAAGTTGGAACGTGCACAGGCTGATTTCGACCTGTACAAGAGTATGCTCACCAAGGAAGACATGAACGACATCGATGATACTTCGCCTACTTTCAAGGTGTTGGAGGAAGGTCAGAACGTTTTGTCGAAAGAAGAGATTGGCCGTATTGCCCAGCGTCAGCTTAAGTTCATACAGAACCTTCAAGCAGCGCTTTTCAGAATAGAAATCGGCACCTACGGCATCTGCCGCAAGACAGGCAAGTTGATTCCAAAAGAGAGACTTCGCGCAGTACCTCATGCAACACTTTGCGTAGAAGCAAAGCAGAACAGATAAAAAAATTGGCCTCGTTTTCGAGGCCAATTTTTTTTGTTTCTATGTTTAACTTCGTTGAGAGCTTCGCTGTTCCGTGGCTAAAGCCGTTTCAAAGTTTTGGGGCTTGCAGGCTAACAGTCTTACAGTCTAACGGTCTGGCTGACTGTCAGACCGGTCTTCTGCTCAACAATTAGACTTTTCGCCTTTTGCCCAATAAATTAAATCCTTTTGCATCTTGTCAACAACCTAGAAACATAGAAACCCAGAAACTCAGAAACCATTCTCTTATTTTTCACAAAAATTTTGTTCACCCTAATTCATTATTTCTTACATTTGCCATTCGAAAATAATTTTAAAAACAAAATATCATGTATAACGATTTTCAAGCTTATCTACAGAAGGAAATAGCCGGAATCAGAGAAGCCGGTTTGTACAAGAATGAACGCATCATCGCATCGCCTCAGGGCGGTGAAATCACATTGCAGGACGGAACCAAGGTTCTCAATTTCTGCGCAAACAACTATCTTGGTCTTGCCAACAATCCACAGCTCATCGCTGCAGCAAAGGAAGCCATGGACACTCACGGATACGGTATGGCATCTGTAAGATTCATCTGCGGTTGCTCCGATTTGCACAAGGCATTGGAAAAAAAGATTGCTGAATTCTTCGGTACCGAGGACACTATTCTTTACGCTGCTTGCTTCGATGCTAACGGAGGTGTTTTCGAACCATTGTTAGGCGAAGACGATGCTATCATCTCCGACTCGCTCAACCACGCATCAATTATCGACGGTGTTCGTTTGTGCAAGGCTCAGCGTTTCCGCTATGCAAACGCCGACATGACCGACCTCGAAGAAAAACTCAAGGAAGCACAGAAATGCCGTTTCCGCCTCATTGCTACCGATGGCGTATTCTCAATGGACGGAAATGTTTGCCCGCTCGACAAGATTTACGAACTCGCAAACAAGTACAACGCAATGGTAATGGTTGACGAATCACACTCGGCAGGTGTTGTAGGAAAGACTGGCCGTGGTGTAACCGAACGCTACAACCTCCGTGGAAAGATTGAAATCCTTACTGGTACTCTCGGCAAGGCATTCGGTGGTGCAGTTGGTGGATTCACAACTGGTAAGAGAGAAATCATCGAAATGCTTCGTCAGCGTTCGCGTCCATATTTGTTCTCCAACTCAATACCGCCAATGGTAGCCGCAGCTGGTTGCAAGATGGTTGACATAATGTCGAGCACCAACGAGTTGCAGGACAAGTTGCACAGCAACACCGACTACTTCGTAGCAAAGATGAAGGCTGCTGGCTTCGATATCAAGCCAACCGAATCGGCAATCTGCGCAGTAATGCTTTACGATGCAAAACTTTCGCAGGATATGGCTGCAAAACTTCAGGAAGAAGGCATCTATGTAACTGGTTTCTACTATCCTGTAGTTCCGAAGGGACAGGCTCGTATCCGCGTTCAGATTTCGGCAGCACACGAAGTTGCTCACCTCGACAAGTGCATCGCAGCATTCACAAAGGTTGGCAAGGAACTCGGCGTTATCAAATAGAGAAAATTCATTCTTAAATATGAAAGTCGGAGCGGAAGTTCCGACTTTTTTTGTTTTATTATGGAAATGCTGTTTGTTTCGGAATATTTTGTAATTTTGCAAAATATGTTTCATATGTATGAAAAACATTTTGCCAGACATAAGAAAGCTTGCTAATTGAAAACACGAAATAACATTATACTAACCCTAAAACTCAAACAACCAGAAATTTAGAAACTAGAAACATAAAATAACAGGCGACAGATAGCGTTTGTGACTATCCCTAGGCTCTCATTTACCACAAAGTCCTCTTTTTTTAGAGGACAACCTATCAAGGATAAGTTAACGATGCCGTAATTGCTACGGCGTGGAATAACTTGTAAGATAGGTGGGTGTGGTAACCCGAGAGTCAGGCAAGAAATTGGTTCCACGCTTTTTGTATGCTTACGGCAGACAACGACTAATGCAGGACATTTCAACGCTACATATTGGTTCGCTCATCAGAGAGCAGATGACACGGAAGGGCATAAAGGTTTCGTGGTTGGCACAGCAGTTGGGTTGTCATCGCAACAACATATACCTTATTTTTTCGCGCAGTTGGATTGACACAGAAACACTTATGAAAATCAGCGATGCACTTGACTACAATTTCTTTGAAGATTTAAGTCGTTGGTACAAGCAGAAATGAATGAATTTGTGATGTTTATATATTCAGCATCAAAAAATCAGCAATATTGTCTGGAGTAATAACCTTAAATTCAACATTCGAATATGCATCCGTAAAAGTTTTGGATATTGAAGCCTTTGCCTTGGGATTCCATTTCACTTCGTATGCGTGTAATTTTCCTCCGTATTCTTCCAAATAATCAATTTCCTGCTGTTGCTTAGTGCGCCAGAAATATCTATTTGCCCATTTCTTGTTGTATTCGTTGCTTTTCATGCGTTCTGATATGACAAAGTTTTCCCATAATGCGCCTATGTCCTGTCTAATTTCGGGGGCATTATAGTCTGCAATCAGTGCATTTCGGATGCCATTGTCATAAAAATAAATTTTGCGGCTCGATTTCAGTTCGTTGCGAAGGTTTCGTGCATACGATGGCAAGCGGAAGATTATATAGCATTGTTCGAGCAGACCGATGTATTTTTCTATTGTCTTTGCATCGAGCGAACATGTTTGTGCTAGTTCGTTAAATGATACTTGAGAACCTATTTGATAGGCGAGTGCACGCAGAAGTGTCTGCAATTTATCTGGATGTTTAATGTTTTCCCACGATAGTATGTCTTTGTAAAGGTATGCATCGGTAAGCAGTTTCAGAATCTCTATTTCGTTGCCATCGTTCATTACTACTTCTGGATAATACCCATAAATGATGCGTCGTGGTAACATTCTCATTTCCTTAAGTTTTCCATGGTGTGCAACCATTTCTCCAAATGAAATAGGAAACATCTGGTATTCCCATTTGCGACCTGTTAGAGGTTCGTTTACTTTGTTGGCAAGTTCAAAGGCAGAACTTCCTGTGGCTATTACTTGTATGTCGCTACCAGCATCAGCGACAAGTTTCAGTCGCAAACCTATATCTTTTATGCGTTGTGCTTCATCAATTATTACTATCCTATAACCATTAAATTCGGAAAGTAGCCTATCTGCCGATGCATTGTCGAACAGGTTTTGAATTTGCAGTTCATCGCCGTTTAACCAAAGGCAATCGGTTTTGTCTTGTACAATTTGTCGTAGCAATGTCGTTTTTCCTACTTGTCGTGCGCCTGTCAAAATAATAATCTTGCCAGTAAAAAGTTTGTTATCAATGGTTTTACTTAAAAATCTCTCAATCATAGCCACATATTTTTACGACGCAAATATATAACTTTTTTGGAATCAATTCCCGAAAAGTTATAACTTTTTTGGAATCAATTCCGAAAAAGTCATAAAATCCTATGCGATAGTGATACTATTTTACGTCCATCTGTCAAATCTATTTTCAAATCTTTTCCATTCTGATTTTGGAATTTGCAAGTAACTAGCAACAGAACGCCAACGATTCATCCATTGCTTTACTTCATTGATGATACTTTCAGCAGTTTCTTTATTCAAAAGATACGATTTATGAGCATCAAGAAGTATTTGTAGGTCTGCTATATCCGATGTTTCGTTTATCAGAAGACTTTGATACTCATTGTCGCTGGGGTTAATGTCGTAGGCAGGCGAAAGAGTCCATCCTTTTGCCGTCAAAAGAAATCCATGGTTACGAAAATGGTCATCGCTGTTGCCTACGCAAATACTGAATGCTATACGCCTGAAAAGTTCTGCCAAATTTGCTTCTACATCGCAACAATTTTGCGTTATAAAATCAACAATATCAAGGTATCCATGTCCTGTGGAGGCATTGTCGCCATCAGAAAGACCAAGCAATGTCATTGCAGAAGCAAAGTGGATACGCTGATTCTCATTTGTCCTGTCGAATCTGCGCGAAAGCAAGGCATGTTTGTCGCCAACCTTTATAATTCGTGTGTTAGCAACATTTACTCCTGCATTTTTTCCAAGTATGTTGCAAAAATATTCCCAAAGTTCAACATCGTAACTATCGTTTCTTGAAGGAAATTTTGCAACATATAATTTCCCATCAGTATCCACTACATTTGCTTTTGGGCGCGCACCGCCAAGCGAAGAACCTGGATTTACAAGTTGTCTTAGCCATTTGCGTTCTGGTGCGATATTTTTTTCTTCTGTTCTTTCAATATCGTTTGCAGCGGCAGTAAGTTCCCTTATATCAGACAATGGCGGAATCCGCAATTCATTCGAAGCATTTATGTAATCACCATTTAAATCGGTTTTGAAACGAAAGCCACCAATTCGCGAAAAATCGTCAATGCTTTTCAAATAATCAAACGAGAAAAGTTTTCTTGCTGGTCGATTTTCTTCTGTGGCAAGAATTTGTTCGCGACGATTTATCAAGATGCGTCCCCAGCGGTCTGGAAGAGCATCGGAGAAGCAACCGAAGATGTTTTTTCCTGGCATTGTGTATTGAACGCCAGAATAGTTATTTATGTCGTGGCTTAGAAAAATATCGGGATGTTCCTTTAACCAACTATCTGCAAAACTAAAATTATAACTTTCCGAGCCTCGAATGTTCTCGAATCCGAGTTCTCCAATTAATTCTGGGCATTTCAACCAGTCAAAATCCGCAAAAACATAAATTTTTTCCATACTCTACTCTTTTTTCGATGCTCTTTTCCTTTGTTTCAGATGCAAATCCTGAAGATTTCTGCCAAGTTCATCGTCTTTTGCCAAACATAGAATGTCGTTTTCGAGTTGCATCGCATACAGTACTTTCAAATATATCCCGATTGATACCGTTGGCAGACCTTTCTCCACTCGCGATACGGTAAGTTCCGAGCACATTGCCCTGTCGGCTATTTGTGCAACAGTAAAATTACGCCTCAGTCTTGCCAACCGAAGTTGCTCACCTACAATGCGTAAATTCTCCGCAAGTTTGCGTGGCAGAAGATTCCCGTTTGTTTTCTTTGTCATATCAACACATAATTTGGTTTGCAAAAATAATAAATAAAACTAACTATATGATATGTTGTGAATATTTTTTATAATCACAAAATTCGTGTTACCAAGTCAGCGATGCGATAATAATTGTTGAATTTTCTCGAAGCAAAAATTGATAATTTGCCCATCGCCTTTGGCGATACCTTGATTGCCGCCTTGGCTGGTGAGCGTTAAGAAAATTGGCGGAACGAAGCGTAAAAAGTCAGTCTGTTCGAAGTTGTAGTGAAACGGAAACAAGTTTCTGACTTTTAGCAGAGTGAAACCAATTTTTAGCGAAGCAGACTCAGCGGACATGGTTTTTTGTTTACTTTTTTGCCAACAAAAAAGTAAAAGCCACTGCGACTTGAGCAGAATGTAGTTTTTTATGAAAATTACTTGCTACGCTGCGTGAGCTAAAGGTTGCGGATGACGAATAGAGAATTTAGCGGACACCAACAATAAAAAACATTCGTTATCATTGCATCGTAATTTTAGAACGAAAAAAATTTCTCCCCGAGGCAACCATTTCAATTTTTTTTCGTTTACTTTGCAGACATAGATTTTAAAATGATATACAAACGGTACAAATACAAATCAATTGTACAGGCGCAATTCATTGCGTCTCATCAATTACGGGGCGATTCCAATCTGTACAGACGCAACATTTTGCGTCTGTACGGGGCGGCTTCAAACCGACCCCTACAATTGAATCTTCATACAATTTCAAACAACCCAGAAACTTAGAAACATTTTAATTTTTAATCGCATGAAGAATTTTATTTCAATTTTGTTTTTTACCGTATTCTGCACTTCGTACATCTTTTCGCAGGACACAAGACTAACATTTACCGCTGTTGACAACGATGGCAACTTTGTGCAACTAGACAGCATAAGGGCTGAAAAATATTTTTCGGTAGTCAACACCCCGTGGTGGTCAGAAATGCTCAGGTATCCCGATACCGTCATTGTTATTCCAGCAACATCGGTACAAGATTTTGCCGCAAAGGCTGATTTTGATGTAATGGCAAACGAAAATCCATTTGTCGGGAAAACATCAGTAGTGGTAAATATGCCTGCCGAAAGTACAGCAAATATTTCGCTTGCCGGCATTGACGGCAGAGTTGTCGCTAGTTTTTCTAGAAATCTTCACGAAGGTGGCAATCAGATTGAAGTAAACACAAAGGATGCAAAGCCGTATATTCTGACGGTTGCTTGCAAATATGGAACTAAGAGCGTAAAACTGCTGAATGCCGAAGGCGGTACGGCAAATTCACTGTCTTATGCTGGAAGTTTCGATTATATTCAACAATCTAAACTTATTGCAAACGATAGCCTTTCAGTTGGCGATACCTTGTGGCTCCAGGCATTTGTCGATATTGACGGATTCAGATATATGCTGCAAAAAGAACATATCATAGAAGGAAGTGCCGATATTGTTCTGCAATTTGCCGACATCCGCCATTATGAAACCTTTACCGACGAGCGCGATGGAAATGTATATAGGTATGTGCAGATTGGTTCGCAGGTATGGATGGCTGAGAATCTTCGGTATTTGCCATCAATAAACGGAAATCCATATTTTGATTACAGTAACAGCCAACCAAGATATTATGTGTTCAATTATTTCACAGGCGAAAGTCTAGAAGAAGCAAAAAATCATATATGCGACATTTACGGTGGTTATTACGAAGGCATAAATTCGTACAGGCAGTTTGGCGTATATTACAATGGTCCTGCTACTATCGGGGCTTGTCCGTCTGGTTGGCATCTACCTACCGATGCCGAGTGGACACAACTTGAAATCTATTTGCAGAACAACGGCTACAATTCAAACGGGACTAACGACAACGATGAAGACAGAGAAACCAACAATTTTACCGCAAAAGCACTTGCTTCTGGTTGTGGTTGGGAACTGAACGACAATTCGTTTGCCGTTGGCAACAATCCGGAAGAAAACAATTCAATAGGTTTTTGTGGCTATCCGTGGTGCTATTTCCCTACATCTGAAATAAATTTAGGCGGTGCTTATTGGTGGACAGATACCGATGCAGATGCAGGTGCATACTACAGAGCAATAATCAACAACACTTCGTATTCTCTCTATAGAGACAGCGCACCATACAGAAGTGCAATGAATGTAAGATGCGTAAGAGATTGATAAATTACGAAAACCATCTCAAACAACATCAAACAACTTGAAACTTTTGAACCTTAAACTTTGAACAACTTGAACGGCGTACTTCGGCTGTGCTCACTTCGACTATCGCTTGCTTCGACTCTGCTCAGCACATTGCAGTACATCGCAGCACAAGTAGCCCTCAACGAAGTTAAACAAAGAAATTAAATTTGTGAATTATCAAATCTTTCATTACCTTTGCACCAAATACAAGAATATGAACACCAAGGTTTCAGAAACAATTGCGGAATATTTCAAGACTCAGCCAATTGAAAAGGCGTGGGTTTTTGGTTCTTTTTCGCGTGGCGAAGAGCGTCCCGACAGCGACATCGACATTATGGTATCGCTGATTCCAGGAACACACATAGGCTTAGAGTTCTTTGTTATGAATCTTGACCTTGAACGACTTTTGAACCGTCGCGTTGACCTTGTTGTTGAAGGCGATTTACTACCTTTTGCCGAAAAAACAGCAAACAGAGATAAAATTTTAGTGTATGCGAGAGCCTGAAAGAGATTTATCGCGATTATAACATATCCTTGAAGCGGTTGGATGTGTTGAAAATTATGTTGAAGGAATCAGCAAAGAGCAATTGGAGAAAGACAAGTTGCACCTTCATGCAGTAATTTACAATGTACAAATAATTGGCGAAGCCGTATATAAACTGACGAAAGAGTTCAAGGATGCACATCCCGAAATTCCATGGAGAGCGATTGAGAAAATGAGACACATTCTTGTCCATGACTATTTCTGTATTAATTTTGAAATATTATGGGTGGTTATTACTATTGATCTGCCAGAACTTAAAGCACAAGTAAACAACTATATAAAATCATTACAATAAACAAATCTGACAAAGCCCAAACATCATCAAACAACATCAAACCATTTCAAACACCACCGACATTCAATTTGTAGTCGTCGTTGCGTGCAACGACCCTACAAATGAACCATTTCAAACAATTTCAAACAACTTTAAACTTTTGAACCTTAAACTTTGAACAACTTGAACGGCTAAGCCTTCAACGAAGTTAACCTTTAGCTCGGCGTAAGCCAAACCCAGAAACCTAATGAGAGTCGCTACGCGAGAACGGCAAAGCCCTCAACGAAGTTAAATCTCTCAAATTGGCACAAATCATACAAATCTATTTGTTGAATTTGAATATATTTGTTGAATTTCTGCCCGATAGGGCACTCCAAAACCAAGAAACAACTTGAAACGCCGAAGGCATTCAAACCCAGAAACGGCGAAGCCATTCAAACGCCGCAGGCATTCAAACCTAGAAACAGCGAAGCATCAAACTTAGAAACGGGCTCTGCCCATAGAAACGCCGAAGGCATAGAAACTGCGAAGCGAGAACGGCGTACTTCGGCTGTGCTCAGCACAAGTAGCCCTCAACGAAGTTAAACGGCGTAGCCATTCAAACGCGCAGCATTCAAACCGCGTAGCGATAAACGGCGAAGCCATAGAAACCCCCAAAAAAATTTCCCCCAAATTTTTTTTTGCTTGGCAACCCTTTTCAAAATTTTTCGTTTTCTTTGTGGACATAAATTTTAAAATGATATACAAACGGCACAAATACAATTCAATTGTACAGGCGCAATTCATTGCGTCTCATCAATTACGGGGCGATTCCAATCTGTACAGACGCAACATTTTGCGTCTCTCCAAAACAACCATAAACAATATCAAACAAATTCAAACCAATAAACATTTTAAATCATTGAATTATTAAATCATTAATTTTTTGAATTATGAAACATATTTTTACCCTTCTTTTCCTGCTATTTGCTACAATAGCATTCGCGCAAAACTCGCAGGATAATATGGATTGGCAGTGGGCGCATCGTTTTGGCGGTTCAAACTATTCCAACGGTAGTGGAACTATTGATTTTTACGCTAACCAGCCTCACAACCTTGTGCTTGATGCAGAAGGAAACTCATATTTGTTTGGCACATACGGCAGTGGAACACAAATCAATGGAGAAGACTTGCCAATTTTCACAGACAATAATTGCGGTGCATTTGTCGCCAAGTTTGATTGTGGCGGCAATGTAGTGTGGCACAAGGCCATTGCGCGTTCCGGACAAGAAAACTGCCACGCTCAATATATGATACTAAAGGACAATCACCTTTACCTTCAAGGGACTGTGCATATAGACCAATATTACAATACATATTTCCTTGACACAACAGTTTATGGCAGTCTTCTTTATTACTATTACGCCAACTATCCAGACAGCCTTACTTTCCCTTGGATTCCTTTTTCCGACTATACATACATAATGGAACTCGACCTCGACGGAAATATAATTGACTACAATCTGCTACAGTTAAACGATAGATTTCGATCCTGTTTATTTTATTCTTATAATGTAAAGGTACCTTTTACGATAGACAGCAACGGGAATTACTATCTGCTTATGAAGCACGGACCTACAATAACCGATTATACACAAAAATTTATAATTAAGCACAATGATATCCCTATTACCGACTCAATGACATCTAATACTTACATGGGTTATTATTTACTAAAATTTGATTCGAATTTCAATTTCCAGTACATCAAACCAATTACAGAATGTGTTCATTCTACATACTTGTCACTGGAAATGCATTTCTATGATATGGAATGTGACTCAGAAGACAACATATATCTTTGTGGTTATGCCAGAGTTAATGATACGACAAGTAATCCAAGTTATCCATACGATGTCGAACTGGCTGATGATAAGCATATATATTCATACAATAATGAGCCAAATGGATTTATTATTAAGATGAATAGCGAAAGCGACATCTTATGGGCAAGTCAACCAATAAATCATGGAACTACTCGCGCTTTGTCTGAGTTCCACTCCATGCTTCTAGATGAAGCCTCGGGCAGAATTTATGTTTCGGACTATTCAATGCCTAAAACAGACATGTGGCCAGACGACTATACTATTTTTGGAGAAAATGACACACTTATAAGCAATTACGAAGGTGAAGGCATAATATTAAACCCCATATATATAATTGTATGTTACGATACAGCAGGCAACTACAAGTGGTATAATTGCCCACAGACCACAAAATGTAATATTGGAAGTATTGCAACATACAACAACAAACTATATGCTGGTGTTTGTTGGTCTGCATACGGACTTGTTTGCGGAGAAAATACTTATTTGCCAAGCGAACAATATCAGGGAACTGGCGCAGCATATATGGGATTTTCCATCTGCGAATGGGACTTACAAGGCAATATGACAAATGTAAGACAAGTATATAGCACAGCACAAACGCGAACAGTACCATACGACACACGCATAAATGCCTTAGGTGAGATATATACGGTTGGCAGGTTCGACAATTTTATGGCATTCGGCAATGATACACTTTTTGCCCATAGCGAAAGCGATATGTTCATTGCCAAGTTCGGTCTGCCTTGTCAAACATATATTTACGATACCGCCACCTATTGCTATGGCGAGGTCGTGCAGGGCGTAACCCTTACCGCTTCTGGCGATTACACATTTACATATCCCGAGGGCGCTCAGGAGTTCGACAGCATTGTGCTTGTACACGCCACCGTACTGCCACCGCTCACTATCGGACTTAACGACACTACCGTCTGCACCGCCCAGCAGTTCTATCTGGATGCCTGTGGCGATTTCGATTCCTACCTATGGAGCACAGGCGGTACAGGTTGCACCGAAATG
>JAFZWY010000025.1 GCA_017617125.1 Bacteroidales bacterium | reverse complement strand
GATTTCGTAGCAGTTCATGTTCCTTCATACCTCCGCAAGTACGACTGCTTGCGCGGATTGAAGAAGAACGGTACATTCCTCTACAACTCACCGTGGAGCGTTGAAGAGACAAAGAAGCATCTTCCAGACTATGTTAAGAAGTATCTTGCTCTCAACAACATCAACATGTACATCATCGACGCTACTAAGATTGCAATGGAAATAGGTCTTGGCAACAGAACCAACACCATCCTCCAGAGCGCATTCTTCAAGATTTCGGGCGTTATTCCTTACGACCTCGCAGTTGAGCAGATGAAGAAGTTCATCGTTAAGTCGTACGGCAAGAAGGGTGAAGACATCGTAAACAAGAACTATGCAGCAGTTGACCGTGGTGGCGAAATCCAGAAGGTTGAAATTCCTGCTAAGTGGGCTGACCTCAACTGCACAACCGAATTCACATTCGAACACAACGACGATGATCCTGAATTCATCAACAAGGTTATGCGTCCTATGGTTGCACAGTGCGGTAACGACCTGCCTGTAAGCGCATTCAAGGAAATCGTTGACGGTACTTTCCCAGCAGGTACTACAGCATACGAAAAACGTGGTGTTGCTACTATGGTTCCGGAATGGGACAACACAAAGTGTATCCAGTGCAACCAGTGCTCGCTCGTATGTCCTCACGCTGCAATCCGTCCGGTTGTAATGACCGATGCAGAACTCAAGAAGGCTCCGAAGTCGATGAAGACTGCCGACATCAAGGTTCCGAAGGAATTTGCAGGTATGCATTTCCGTATGCAGGTTTCGGCTATGGACTGCACAGGCTGCGGTAACTGCGCCGACATTTGTCCTGCTAAGGAAAAGGCATTGGTTATGAAGCCTTTCGAAAGCCAGCTTGGTGAAGTTGACAACTGGAACTACAGCCAGAAGAAGGTTACCTACAAGGACAACCTCATCGACAAGTACGCAAACGTTAAGAACAGCCAGTTCGCACAGCCATTGTTCGAGTTCTCGGGAGCTTGCGCAGGCTGCGGTGAAACTCCTTATATCAAGACTATCACCCAGTTGTTCGGTGAAAGAATGCTCGTTGCAAATGCAACAGGTTGCTCGTCAATCTATGGTGGTTCGGCTCCTGCTACTCCATACTGCAAGAACAACCGTACTGGCAAGGGTGTTGCTTGGGCTAACAGCTTGTTCGAAGACAATGCTGAATTTGGCCTCGGTATGGCAACAGCAACCCGCCAGATGCGCGACCGCGTTGAACGCATCATGCGCGAAGCTATTGCTGAATGCGATTGCTGCAGCAAGGAACTCAAGGCTATGTTCAAGGAATGGATCGAAAACCGCGAATGCGGTATCAAGACTGCTGAACTCGCAGACAAGATTGTTGCAGCATGCGAAAAGTGCAACTGCGACTACTGCAAGCAGATTGTTGACCTCAAGGATCACCTTGTAAAGAAATCGCAGTGGATATTTGGTGGTGACGGCTGGGCATACGATATAGGTTTCGGCGGTCTCGACCATGTATTGGCAAGCGGCGAAGACGTTAACGTACTCGTTCTCGATACCGAAGTTTACTCCAACACCGGTGGACAGTCATCAAAGGCTACTCCAGCAGGTGCAGTTGCTAAGTTTGCTGCATCGGGCAAGAAGGTTCGCAAGAAAGACCTTGGTATGATTGCAAAGAGCTACGGTTATGTATATGTTGCACAGGTTGCAATGGGTGCAAGCCAGGCTCAGTACTTCAAGGCAATCAAGGAAGCTGAAGCATATCACGGACCATCATTGGTAATCTGCTACGCTCCATGTATCAACCACGGTATCAAGGTTGGTATGGGTCGCACACAGCACGAAGAAAAGCTTGCTGTTGACTGCGGTTACTGGCACTTGTGGCGTTTCAACCCTGCTGAAGAAGAAGCTGGACAGAACGGATTCCACCTTGACAGCAAGGAACCGAACTGGGCTGAATTCCAGAACTTCATCATGGGCGAAGTTCGTTACAACTCGCTTCTCAAGACCTTCCCAGAAGAAGCTAAGGAATTGTTCGCTAAGACCGAGCAGTTTGCAAAGCTCCGCTACGAAGGCTATAAGAGACTGAGCGAAGAGAAATAATTTGAATAGAATTGTTTCATAATACAGAACGTGCCTCTTAATCTGGGGCACGTTCTTTTTTTATACATAAAATTTAACGTTGTTTCTTGAAAAAAAATACAATATCGTGTAATAAATCGTTTACCTTTGTTGTCTAACATGATGAACGTTGCAACGAAAACGAACAAATTAAATGAATCATGAACAACGACAAAGAACATAAGTTTGAACTTCTGGTACGACAGCACAAGCGGACCATCTACACGGTGTGCTACATGTTTTCGACCAACAAGGACGAAATCGACGACCTGTTCCAGGAAATCCTAATCCGACTTTGGAACGGCTTCGACCAATACGAGGGACGTAGCAGCGCCGAGACTTGGATATACCGAGTGGCGCTCAACACAGCTATCAATCAGGACAAGAAGGAACGCCGTCGTCCCGAGACTGTTCCGCTGACAGTGAACATCGACCCAT
Organism: Bacteroidales bacterium; assembly: GCA_017617125.1. Lineage (GTDB taxonomy): Bacteria > Bacteroidota > Bacteroidia > Bacteroidales > ML635J-15 > Bact-19. Next base: position 67,076 of record JAFZWY010000025.1, on the reverse strand, counting down.
ACGAGGCCGACAATCCGCAGACTCAACAAATACGCGTCCTCTACGACCGCATCTCGCGCCTCGACCTCATCGACCGAAGCCTTATACTGCTTTGGCTAGAAGGCATCAGCTACGACGAAATCGGAGCAATAATCGGCATCTCGCCCAACAATGTTGGCGTAAAACTGGCACGTATCAAGGAAAAACTTGTAAAAATGTCGTAAAAAACGAAAGGGAATCATCATGGAAAATCAAGAAAACAATAATCAGAACGAACTCGACCAGCTGAAAGCGCAGTACGAAGAACTGAAACAGCGCTTCGAACAGCAGGAAATCGTCAACGAACACCTAATGAAGTCCACTATTCAGGACAATGCCAACTATTTCTCAAGATATAGAAAAACGGTCATGATAGCCTACCCTATCCTTGCTGTTCTGGGATTCGCCTACTTTACATTTTTAGGGGAACTTCTGCCATTCGGACTTTCATTTCTGCTACTGATGGTCTTATCGATTGTATTCGAACTTTGGCTTACTCGGAATGCGAAACGGCAGGCGATGGAAAATGCCGATTTGCTGACACTTTCAAAGAATATGCAGAAGCTTAAGTCTGGATATGCCGTCTATATGGTTTTTATGCTGGCACTGGGCTTTATGTTTATCCTCGTACACATCCTAAAGAACAAAGGTTACCTGACAAGTGAGATTGCCGAATACAATATGGCACCGAATTATAATGCAATATGGTCAATTTGCTTTGTAGGACTGCTCCTTCTGACATTTGCAATCCTGGCTTATCGCAATTTCGTCGGCCATTGCAACGATGTAATCCGTCAAATCGAGTCCTACGACGGCAAACCGCAGCCAAAGAGTCTGCGCACATTTCTACTTTTCCTCGGCAGTATGATAGTTGTGTTTGGCATTGGAATTTTACTTGTCCACTTTGCTTTGCGCCCTACCACTTATGTCCGTGCAGAAAACGACTTCACGTCCGAAGGCAAACTGGAATTTTGGGAAGTTTATGCCGACACGATTGTTTCTCCAAACGACACAAAAATAGTTATGGAACAATGGATGCAAAGTGATTCTATCGTTGTTATGAAAAGCGAGTTGCCTGCAGATGAGAATCAGCAAAACTCAAGAATTTTTGCATTGAAAAAGACAACATTCCAAGGTCCATCCATCAGTTCTAGTGTTATGGGAGGCAAGCCGATAATACAAAGTGTAGAAACATCTGGTTCCAGCCAGAACGAAGAAGACTATGTTCCAATTATTGTACGGTTGACACCCGATGCAAGCCAACTTTGGTCGCAGTTTACCAGAGAGATAGCAGGTCACAATACAGCACTTGTAATTAATGGTGTCGTAGTTCAGGAATGGTACGTCCAGTGCGAAATTAATAATGGTCAATTATTCATCATGCAAAAATGGTCTTCGGATGACGAACTGAAGGAGTTTTGTGAGATGCTGATTAGGCAGTAGAAATGAATGTTTTGAAATTTTAAAATTACACCAAAATATCACAGAACGAACCTCGAATTTGTGGTTCGTTCTTTTTTTGTGGGTAAAAATTTGTAAATTTGCAATTAAAAATAACAGAAGGCTATACCATATATTTATATAAATGGATAAAATAGAAAACACCGGCGATATCATCATCTATCAGACCGAAGATGGTTTGACGAAGATCAATGTGAAATTGGACAACGACACCGTTTGGCTCAACCAGCAGCAAATGGCGGAACTTTATCAAAGTTCAAGGACCAATATTGTGGAACACATAAAGCACATATACGAAGAAGGAGAATTAAGCGAAGAGGCAACCTGTCGGAAATTCCGACAAGTTCGAGTGGAAGGAAACAGAGAGGTAAACAGAGAATTACCTTTTTACAACCTCGACATGATTATTTCGCTTGGATACCGCATCAAATCAGCCATTGCCACCCGTTTCCGCATCTGGGCTACGCAACGGTTGAAGGAGTATATGATTAAAGGCTTCACCATGGATGACGAACGGCTGAAAGGCAACGGCGGCGGCAATTATTGGAAAGAGCTGCTCGACCGAATTCGCGACATCCGTTCATCGGAAAAAGTGTTGTATCGTCAAGTGCTTGACTTATACGCCACCAGTGTGGATTATGATCCCAAGAGTGATGAATCCATCATGTTCTTCAAGATGGTGCAGAACAAACTGCATTATGCAGCACACGGACATACCGCAGCCGAAGTCATCTACGAGCGCGCCGATGCCGACAAGCCTTTTATGGGATTGACCACCTTTTCTGGTGAGTTGCCCGCGCTGAAAGATATTGGCATTGCCAAAAACTATTTGAGCGAAAACGAATTGAAGATTTTGAACAACCTCGTTTCCGGTTATTTCGATTTGGCCGAAATCAATGCGCTTGAACATAAGCCCATGTACATGAGCGATTACATTCACCAGTTGGATTCGGTGCTCACTTCCGGCAACCGTCCCTTACTCGAAGGTGCCGGCTCTGTAAGCCATGCCCAAGCCTTGGAGAAGGCCACCGCCGAATACCGAAAATACCAGAACAACACCCTCTCGCCTGTGGAAGAGGCTTATTTAGAAACTGTAAAAGAAACAGCTAAGCTGATGAAGAAGAACACAAAAGGAAAGAAGCAATGAACGAACTACACATAGACAAAACCCACTGGAAGAGAACCAAAATCGGTGATTTGTTGTATAAAACAAAATACAACGACAAGTTATTAATAACTAAAAAGGCTTGCGTTGGCAAGCCTTTTCTATTTTCTTTAAAATCCTTTACAATCCCAACCTTATCCTAAAGTCGCTCAAAATGTTCATGTAGTTGATGAATGCCTCGTAGGGCGAATCGTACGGGTTGAAATACTTGTGAACATCGCCATCGGAGAACCACTTGGTACACATGTAGTAGAAATGGTCGCTGGTCTGCAGATAGAGCCAGTCGCGCCATAGTTCGGGGTCGTCGAGTTCCTTTACGCGTTCAAAAAGTTTATACAGGTTCTCGAAAGCCTCGTTCTGCAGTTCATTGCCAAGCCATGCCGTAAGGTCACGCTCCTCGTCGGCCCACGAAATAGGATACGGAACATTCAACTTGCCTACTGGATTGTATTTTGCGACAACCTCGCTCGGCGTATGGAACTGGTAGTCGGAATACTTGAAAACCTTTTCGGGCAAAGCACGCATAAAATCGAAGATTCCTGTTTCCTTCCACTGGTGTTCGCCAAATGTTTCGTAGTCCATAAACAGGTTGATAACCTCCTCGTTCGGATCGATGGCATTGAGCCAAGCGACATACTTTTCTGCAGTCAGCGGATATTCTTCCCAAGCCGAGTTGGAGAAACGGAATGCAATATCATCGGACAACTTGAAATTCTTCAGCAAAAGTTTCAACTTTGGATTCACCACATTGCAGTACAAATAGTTCGGACTCTTCCAACCCATAATGTGGCGTGCGCCTTCGGTAAGCATACCCTCGTAGCCGAGTTTTGCCACCTTCTCGCCTATCTCATCGGAGTAGATAAGTTCCGTATTGCGGAAAATCTTAGGTTGCAAGCCGAAAAGTTCCTTCACTTTCTTTCTATGACGGTTCACCTGATACTCGAAAACATCCTCGGGACGAAGTGCCGACAGCGAGTGCGAATAGGTTTCGTCCAGAAGTTCCACCCTGCCTGTTGCGAAAAGTTTCTGGAAACTTTCGAGCACATCGGGAGCATACAGTTCAAACTGGTCGATTACCGTACCCGAAAGCGAATAGGCAATCTTGAAGTTGTCGCCATACTCGTTTACCAAGTCGAGCATCAACTGGTTTGCTGGCAGATAGCATTTCTCAGCCACCTTGCGCATGATGGTGCGGTTTTCGTAGTCGTTGTAATAATTATGGTCGTTGCCAATGTCGAAAAATCTGTACTTTTTCAATCTAAACGGCTGATGAACCTGAAAATAGAAGCAAATTGAACGCATATCTTATTTTTTAATATCCACAAACACTTTTATAAACCTCGTTAACATAGTAGGCGGAGTTTTCCCACCTTAAATTTTCGACTTCTTGCTTGCCGTACTTCTTGAACATCTGCGACAACGCATCGTAGTGAAGCATTCCGTAAATTGAATCGGCAAGTTCGTCCACATCCCAGAAATCGACCTTGATGGCGTGCTTCAAGACCTCGGCAACGCCCGACTGCTTTGAAATAATCACTGGCACATCGGACATCATTGCCTCGAGCGGAGAAATACCAAACGGCTCGCTTACCGATGGCATAACATACACATCGCTCATGCCAAACATTTCGTAAACCTCGTTGCCCTTGAGGAAACCTGCGAAATGGAATTTGGTTGCAATTCCCAACTGAGCCACACGACGCACCATCTTGTTGAGCATATCGCCGCTACCTGCCATCACGAAACGCACATTGGGATCGCGGTCGATGACCTTTTTTGCTGCTTCGATGAAATAGTCGGGACCCTTCTGGAAGGTAACGCGGCCAAGGAAAGTAACCACCTTCTCGCGGAAGCCCTTGCGCAAGGTAAATTCGGGCAGCGACATCGGCTCAACCGAATTGTGCACCGTCACAACCTTGTCTGGACTGATGCCGTAGCGATTGATGACAATATTGCGCGTGAGGTTGCTGACAGCAATAACCCTGTCGGCAGCTTCCATACCTGCCCTTTCGATATTGTAAACATGTTGGTTTACATGCTCTCCACTGCGGTCGAACTCGGTAGCATGGATATGTACAACCAAAGGCTTTCCCGAAACCTTCTTAGCTGCAACGCCGGCAAAATAAGTCAGCCAGTCGTGAGCATGGATAACATCGAAATCATTGTGAGCGGCAATATGTCCGGCAATTAATGCATAACGCGAAACCTCATCGTAAAGGTTGGGGCCGTAAGAACCAGAAAAGGTATATTTTTTATTCAAAAAATTCTCGGTAATCTTGATTCCTGGGATATTCGATTCGTACATCTTTACGAAATCCTCTGGGTCCATGTACGGCACAAGTCGCGAACCAACCTCGATGTAGCGGAAATTCTTCCACACCTTGGTTTCTGCGACATCCTTTTCGGTTATTACCGCATCGCTGGCATTGCGTATCGAAACATAGTTCTGATCCTCGTCGCCGTAAGCCTTCGGGACAACGAATATTATTTCCGTGCCGAAATGCGAAAGACCCTTGGTCAAGCCATAGCAGGCCGTTCCAAGTCCACCGGTAATATGTGGGGGAAACTCCCAGCCGAACATCAAAACTTTCATTGGCGTATATTTTACTTAATCAATTATATTCTTAATTCTAATTATTTTCAATTAATACTGGACGCACAACTATTCCATAATAACGATACGGACCTGTTAAATCACATGTGTTATTTTTGAAATATAGTGCCCACGCAGAGTTCTGATTTGTATAATATGGTGGAAGTGTTGACGTCCAATAATATACTTCCGAACCGACATAAGACATATCATTATCTTTGCGCAAACCTGCAGCTGGCAAAAATATGCTATTTCCATTGGGACCAGTAAACTTTCGTCCGTTTATTCCATTAAGAGTTATCCATTCATGTGAACATTCAGAAAAAAGCTCTATCATTTCATATTGCGTTGGCATACGCCAGTTAGTACCCCAATTAACAGTTGCAACATCATCATCTAATTCCAAAACAGTTAAAGTATCGACAAAACCATTATTACTAAAATCAGAACTGTTACAATACTTTATTAGAGAATTCTCAAGTCCATTGCACCAACGATAATTGTTCCAATCGTATATTTCCTTTGGTTCGGTTTCTCCCCAAGCATAATAATTTCCATATCCTTCAATAGTTTCTGCTCCAACATTGCAAGTTGCCCATTTTGTTCCACTTGGCAAACCAAGGTCAACATATTCGTGTCTTTGCGGTGTTGGTGCTGGATTTGTACCATTACTTTCCCACTGCGCATACAAGGTCATATCTGCTGTTGCGGTTATAGTCTGTCCATCGGTGTAAGATGCTCCGCTACCTCCCTGTACGGTATTCCAACCGCTAAATGTGTAGCCATCGTATGTAAACGCATTGCGTGAAAGTGCTTGTGCCTCGCCCTCGGTGAAAGTCTGTGCTTCCATTGTGCCAGTACCGCCATTTGCATCAAATGTTACGGTGAATGTTTCACTCTTTTTACAACCACTCATCAACAATAACATCATACATGTTACTGCAAATAGGAAGAAATATTTTCTCATATTATTCATATTCAATATTTTTTATTTTTACTTGTCATACTTCTTTATCAACGACAAAATTCTCAGCACCTCGGCAACACTCCACGCCTGTGCTATTGCGCCACGCGGATTGTATGGCGGATCACCGTCGTAAATTTCGGAAATGCTGCCGATACCTGCAATGGTCATATCCTCTTCGAAGCCCCATGCAATCTTCTTCACCAACGGCAAAGCCTGCTTGTCGTAAACCTTGAGCAAACCCTCGCAGAAATGACCTAACAGCCACGGCCACACAGTTCCCTGGTGATAAGCCGAATCGCGCTGCTCCTGATTTCCGAAATAAACGCCCTTGTAGTCAGGTGAATCGGGCGACAAAGTACGCAAACCCTTTGGCGTCAGCAACCTTGACTGAACCTTTTCAAGAATCGATGCCGCCATGTCAACTGTAACCATCGTGTATGGCAACGAGCAAGCGAATATCTGGTTAGGACGCACCGAAAAGTCGGCAGTTTCGTAGGTTGCGACATCGGCAAGATAACCAAGGTCGGCATTCCAGAACATCTGCAGGAATGAATTCTTAGTCCTTTCGGGAATATCTTTCCACCTATCAATAAATTCGGCATCGCCACAAGCTGATGCCAGTTCCAACGAGAACATTATCGCATTGTACCACAGAGCATTTATCTCAACGGCAAATCCCATTCGTGGAGTTACTGGACGTCCGTTTACCACGGCGTCCATCCAAGTGAGAGCCTTGCCCTGAGTTCCCTGCCAAATCAGACCATTGTCGTGCATCTTTATGTTGAAACTTGTGCCGTTGCGATAAGCATCAAGCACCGATTTCATCTTTTTGCCGTAAAGCTGCCAAATCTGTTTGCGGTCTGGGAGCACATTGGCATACTCGTGCAAAGCCCAGAAGTACCACAACGGAGCATCAACAGAATTCAATGCGGCATCGTCGCCCGCACCGATATTCGGGAACAGTCCGTTCTTCATTTCAGACGACATTGTGTCGAGCACTTCGCGGCAAGCCTTTGCATTGCCAGCATGAAGAGTCAGCCCCGGCAACGAAATGAAAGTGTCGCGTCCCCAGCGACCGAACCACGGATAGCCGGCCACGATTTCGGTCTTGCCGTTGCGCTTGCAAATGAACTGCTGGGCCGCACTGCGCAGACATTCCTCGTAGTTGTTGCGAGGTGAACGCTTTGCCAACTCTGTATTAAACTTACGCGATATGCTTGAAGGTGAAATTTCACTCAATGCAGCAGTGAAAATCACCGATTCTCCTTTCTTTATCGGCACTTCGAAATAGCCCGGCACATACAAATCCTCGCGATAGTCGTAACCTCGCTCCTGCTCCTCGATGTACTCGTTGTTGTAGTACCAGTCGGGGACATGAACGTACTCACACTTCTTCGACATCTGCATATACAAGTACTTGTACGAATCGTACATTCTCAACTTAATGCCATTGTCAACAGGGAAATACTTTGTATTGACGAAGAAATTAGCCTTGCCAAGTTTATGTACATTGCGGAAAGCAAGGAAAGGCTGAAAACGCAGCTTTGTATCGGAATGAGCCTCCAGCAAGGTATATTTCAGCATTATGCGGTCGTCGTCGCTAAGGATACGCTCCATTTTCAGCAGCACACCGCCAACGCGATATATGAAATACGGGATAGTCTCTATCTGGAAATCGCGCAAATACTTGTGTCCCTTGGGGAAATACACACCATCGGGGTACTTGTGAACGCCAAGGTGGAAGACCTCATCGTGCTGCACAACCGACAAATCGAGCGACGATATAAGCACATGATTATCGCCATCAATGTCTTCCATCGGACACACGAGCAAACCATGATATTTCCTTGTGTTACAATTAATTATAGTAGAACTTGCATAAGCACCGCTTCTACTGGTACGTATAAGCTCACGTTTGAGTGAATACTCAAGATTCACCAATTGATTCTTGTCAAAACTAATATAACCCATAACTAACAAAAAGTCACCCAACAAAGTTAATAAAAAACTTTTTATAACAAACAAGTATTTATCCGATTTTTTTGCATAAAAAAACGTATAGCATCAACGCAGAATCCACCTTCTCGGATTAGTCTTGCCATATCAACAAATTTATGTATTTTTGCGCCCGATTTTAATGAGTTTGAGTTTTAATAATGAAACTTATAGGTCAGACATTATCATTGGTAATAATATCAGCTGCCGCATTTATCATTACATCATGTAATGCAAATACGCAGAGCAACGACACGCAAACCGACACAACAGCCCCTGTCGACAGCATTGTCGTTACAGAAGAACCAGAGTTTCTCCCCGACACAGCATACCCTTCGGTCGAAAACCTGAAATACGACATTACTATCTTCGACAGTCTTACATCAGGAAAACTTTCCGACACAAAAGACCTGTACGCCGATGCACCGGGCATTTTCACCTTCAGGGGCGGTCCGATGCGCAACACACCTTTCTGCGGCCACATCGACAGCGTCCCAACCGACATCGACATAGCATGGGCGTTCGAAACTAGCTACGACACTGTTAAAACCAGTTTTGGAACTTGGGGTGGCGGCACAGGTTGGACAGGTCAACCGCTCTACGTAGAATGGAGCGACAGCATGATGCAAAAGTTCAAACAGGAGAACGACTCGCTGACAGAAAATTTCGGCAGCAAAGAAATAATAGTAAGCTCGCTGTGCGGAAAACTGTACTTCATAAACTACGAAACGGGAAAAGCATCACGCAAACCTATAGATGTGCGCAACCCCATAAAAGGCACTGGAATGATTGACCCCGCCCTCAACGGAAACTATTACATCGGACAGGGCATCCCGCGCAAACGTCCGATAGGCGCAATGGTGGTAGACTTATTCAAGCACGAAATAACGCATTTCTTCCCCGAAGATCCCAACGCATGGCGCAATTGGAGCGCTTACGATGCATCGCCGCTTGTTGTCGGTGGCTTCCTTTTCCGCATAGGTGAAAATGGTTCTGTATACAAGTATACTCGCGAAAAAGGAAGCATAAAGCTACATTCGACACTTCGCTACTGCAAAAAAGACGACAGCGCAGGCGGCATGGAATCGTCGATGGCGGTTTACAAAAACTACGGCTACACCACTGACAACCACGGCAACATTCTATGCATCAACCTCGACAATCTGGAACCAGTCTGGCATTACGACAACCACGACGACACCGACGCCACCCCGGTACTTGAACTTGAAGACGGCATTCCATATCTGTATTCGGGCTGCGAAATGGACAGGCAAGGTGGCGAAGGAATATCATATCTCGTAAAGCTTAATGCCCTCACAGGCGAACGCATCTGGGAGCAAAGAATCGAATGCAAGAAAATGATACTCGGAGGAAAGCATTTCGACGGAGGAATGTACGCAACAATGCTTCCGGGAATCGGCAACTGCAGCGACTTGCTTTTCACAAACATCTGCACCAACGACCCGCCAGCAGCCGGAAACTTCTATGCTATAAGCAAAACAACCGGCGAAATCGTGTACTCAAAGAAACTTAAGCACTACGCATGGTCGTCGCCTGTGGCCATAATGAACGACAAGGGCGAAATGCTTGTTCTCACATGCGACTGCGTAGGACACGTTTACATCTTCGATGGAAAAACAGGAGAAATTCTAATAACTAAATTAATAGGAATCAATTTCGAGTCATCACCGATTGTCATAGACAACCACATTGTGATTGGTTCGAGAGGCACCGACATTTATAAACTTACAATCAGATGAAAAAGATAATCATTGCAATACTGGTTTTAATTCCTTTTTACGCCAATTCGCAAAAGCTCATAGCCAATCGCGATTCGGTACAAGGAAGCTATAATTTCTGGGTATATGTCCCCGAATGCTACGATTCGGTTTCTAACACCACCCCCACCGTGCTTTTCCTCCACGGACGAAGCCTCTGCGGACGCAACCTGTCGATGGTACGCCGCTACGGACCGCTAGATGCACTTCTTATGGGCCGCAAGATAAACGCAGTTGTAGTTGCTCCACAAAATCCAGGAGACGCATGGAAGCCAGAAAAAATAATGAAGATAATAGACTGGACAACCGAGAAATATCACACCGATACCAACCGTCTGTACGTACTTGGCATGAGTCTCGGCGGCTACGGCACAATTGACTTTGCCGGCACGTATCCCGAAAAGGTAGCCGCAGCAATGGCTCTCTGCGGTGGTGGAACCCTGAAGAACTACTGCGGACTCAACGAAGTTCCTCTGTGGATAATGCACGGAACCGCCGACAAGGCAGTTGGTGTAAGCCAGTCGCAGGCTGTGGTAGACAAAATGATAGAATGTGGCGACACCAGCCGACTGATATTTGACCGTCTCAGCGGCGTAAACCATAGCCGACTGGCTCGTATGTTCTATCTGCCAGACACTTACGAATGGCTATTCTCGCATTCGCTTGCCGACTCTGCACGTCAAGTGAACAGAAACGTACCTATCGACAACGCCACAATGGAACTGGCATACAAAAACCTCGACAAGAGCAGCACCCATTTCAAAGTTGTCGACCCAAATCCTCAGGCATACTCGTATGTCCCCGACGACCCCAACGCCACCTACTATGTCATCAAGAAAGGTGATACGCTAAGTCATGTGGCTAGAATGTACCACACTACAGTATCGAAACTTTGCCAGATAAACCACATCAGCGAAACAAGCATACTGCAGATTGGACAGAAGATATATTTGAAATAAAGCACGATGGAAAGCAATGATGCTATAAAAAACAGCGGATCAACCCTATCTGCATCGGACAAGAAGAGAGTGATGGATGCAGCCTACGAAGCTGGCACAATTCTGCTCGAAAACGGTGCTGAAATTTCCAGCGTCGAGGAAACCATGTCGCGCATGGCCTCACATTTCGGCACTGAAGACGACAGTTTCTTCGTCCTGAGCAACGGCATCATGGCTACCGAGAAGCACTATGCCCGGTCGAAATACATTCCCATACTTGGCACCTGCCTCGAAAAGGTTGTCGAAGTAAACCAGCTGTCGCGCGACGTTGTACAAGGCAAATGCGACCTCGACGAGGTAGAACGCCGCCTGAAACAAATCCGAAACATGAAGGCAAAGCCGGCAATCGAACAGATTATGGGCTCGGCAGCAGGCAGCGCAGCATTCTGCATAATATTCGGAGGAGGAATATTCGACAGCATAGCAGCATTCATATCTGGAACTCTTTTGTGGACGTTCATGTACTTCGTCGGATTCAGGTATATGTCGAGAATTATGGGCAACTTTATCGGAGGTCTGTTTGCCGCCGGACTTTGCATCATCATGTACGCCATGGGACTGGGCACGCACCTCAGCAATATGATTATCGGTGCAATAATCCCCCTAATTCCCGGAGTTCCGTTCACCAATGGTATCCGCGACCTTGCCAACGAAGACTACATCGCAGGCGTCACCCGTCTGCTCGACGCCCTGCTGGCGTTTTTCTGCATATCGCTCGGTGTGGCGGCTGCCTTTATGATCGACGCTGCAATTATTGGACAGATACAGCCTCTGCAGGAACTTACCGCCGACCCCGACACCTCGGGAATGACAGTGCAACTCATTTCGGCATTTGTCGGCACACTGGCCTTCTCGATTCTTTTCGGAGTACCACGCCGCCACTACATATACTGCGGAATAGCAGGAATGCTAGGCTGGCTTCTCTATCTGCTACTTATGTGGGACACAGAAATCTCCCCGACAATAATAGTATTTCTCTCTACCGCACTTGTAACTTTCGTCTCGATAATGATGTCGATACTGCGCAAATGTCCAGTAGCAGTCTTCCTTATCTGCGGAATTTTCCCGCTAGTGCCAGGAGCAGGAGTTTTCTGGACAACCTACAACATTGTAGCAAACCATATTCCGGCAGCTATGAGCAGCGGTTTCATGGCAGTGAAAAACACTGTGGCTATTGCATTCGGCATTCTTATCATAAACGAACTGCGCGGGCAGAAAATAGCAAAGAGGATGCTGAGAAGGAGAATAAAGAAATAGTCTTACTCCCTACTATAACAGCAGACATTCGATGTCCAAAACTATATTTTTCAAAAATATAGGCACATATCGCTTTCATATATAGCGAAAAAACTATATTTGCAAGAAATAATTATTCCTCATGAGAATTCTAAGCAATTTTATATACCATTTTTCTATATGCATTGACACAGCTGTCGCATTCATAGCACTTTCTTGCAATACAGCATTTGCGCAAGCCGACACCACAGTCATATTCCACAAGGCAGACTCACTAATCAACCAAGGTAATGCATTGCTTGATGAAGAAAACCTAGAAGATGCAATAAAGCTATTTTCAGAAGCAGCGAACCTAACAAAAGAGGTTGAAAATGGCATAAATTTCTATTATGCGACAGCTATGGAAAATATCGGCATTGTATATTATTACACTAATGACTATATAAATGCTCTGAATTATTTTCTTCAAACGATTGGAATTTGGAAAGAAATTTATGGAGAAGACAATCTGGACTACTCTGCATCACTAAATAACATTGGTGTATTATATTCAAAAATAGGGGATTTCCAGAATGCATTAAAATTCTCTTTAGAATCAATGGAAATTGACAAGAGACTTCTTGGCGAAGAGCATCAGGACTACGCAAATACATTGAGCAATATTGGCAATTATTATAGGCAGGCAGGAGACTATGACAATGCACTGAAATATAATTTAAAAGCTTTGAAAATAAAAGGGAAAGTTCTTGGCGAGGAGCACCCGAGCTACGCATTATCGTTGAGCAACATCGCTGCCGTATACAATAGCATCGGCGATTGGCAGAATGCAATAAAATACAACATGCAAGCTTTGGAAATAAGAGGAAAAGTTCTTGGCAAGGAACATCCGAACTATGCAATGTCGCTTAGTAATTTAGCCTCCGTGCTGGACAAAGCAGGAGACTACAGCAAAGCTTTAAAATATAACTTGCAAGCCTTAAAAATTAGAAAAGAAGCTCTAGGAGAAGAGCATCCAAGCTACGCTATTTCACTAAATAATTTAGCTTCGGTGTACGAAAACATTGGCGACTACAGAAACGCTCTTATTTATAGTACCATGGCGGCTGAAATCCAAGAAAGAATAATAGGTACCGAGCATCCAGACTATGCTTCCACGATAAGCAATATAGGCCATATATACTTAAAAATGCGCGACTATCAGAATGCACTGAAATACCATCTTCAAGCCCTGGAAATTAGAGAAAAAGTACTTGGGACCGGTCACCCCGACTATACTATATCAATTAACAATCTAAGCGTACTATACAACGATATGGGCGACTACAAAAATGCGCTGAAATACGGCTACCTGGCATTAAAGATGCAAAAAGAGAACAATGGCGAGGAACATCCGTATTATGCCACTACGCTTAACAATATCGGACACACATATTTTGAAATGAAAAACTATGAAAATGCGTTAAAATATCAAATTCAGGCAATGGAAATCCGCAAAAAGATATATGGGGAAAAGAATCCGGACTATGCTATTTCGGCAAGTAACATAGGATCAACTTATACACAAATGGGAGATTATGAAAATGCCATGAAATATGGAAGGCTAGCTGTAGATATTCAGAAAGAAATTCTTGGAGAAAATCACCCTTATTACGCAATATCTATGAACAATCTAGGCATGTTGTATTCGAAAATCGGGGACTACACAAACGCACTAAAATATTGCTCTCGGGCAAGCGAGATTCTGAAGGAAAACTTTGGAAACAATAATTTGGAATATGCAGAATTTTTAAATGACAAGTCTGGGATATTTTTCAAAATGGGATACATAGAGGAGGCAATAAAAACAAATAGAATAGCATTCTACATACAGAAAAACAACCTAATACGTAATTTTTCGTTTATGACTTCAAAGGAACGCGAATATTATTGGAACATAAACAATGAATACTTTCATAATAATGCACGCTATTCAAGCCATAATACAAACGACACAATAGCCTCAAAGGTCTCATACGATTCCGAACTAGTTACCAAGGGACTTCTTCTTGCATCGGAAATAAGCCTCACAAACACAATTATGGAAAGCGGCGACACTGCTTTGATTTCGGAATATGAAACGATGAAAATCATGCAAATGCAACTGAACAAGGAACTCGAGAGTCCTATTGCTGAGCGCTTTTATAACTGCGATTCTTTGGAAAACGAAATAAAAAAGACAGAACGCCATATTATGGAAGCGAGCAAAGAGTTCGGTGATATTACACATTTCATAAAAATAGATTGGAATGATGTGCAAAGAGCGTTAAAAACGAATGATGTTGCAATAGAGTTTGCGAATTTTACCGAAAATGACACCACAAAATATATTGCGCTTGTACTCACAAAAAAAATGGAAGCTCCCGCTTGCGTTCCGCTGTTTAACCAATACGAAATTACAAATATACTTCGTGGCACAACCACAACAAAAGAAAATGTGCAAAACGGACAGGACAACCGCGGCTCAACTTTGTTATCAGCAAAACGCCAAGGAATCTACGAATCGACAAACCTTTACAACGCTCTGTGGAAGCCTCTGGAAAAATACTTCACCGAAAATGCGCGCATTTATTTTGCACCATCGGGAGAACTACACCAGATAGCTGTTGAATATGCACCGGTTGACCAATACATGACAATTTCGGACAAGTACGAAATATACCGCATGTCATCAACACGCTTCCTTGCCATGGAATATACGCCTAAACCAATGAAAAATTCTGTACTTTATGGCGGTATCTTCTACGACAGCGACACAACTACCATGAAGCAGGAAAGCGATAGGTATTCTACGCGCAGTGTCAGCATTAGTTCGTTTTCCGACTTGAACAAGGAAGAAAACCACGGAAGCCTCAACTATCTCCCTGGCACAAAGACAGAGGTGGAAAACATTTATGTCAAACTGAAAAAGAAGAAAGTAAAAACCACCGTCTACGAAGGTTCAGCAGCAAACGAAGAATCATTCAAGGCATTGTCGGGCAAGGACATTGAATTGCTACATGTTGCAACCCATGGTTTTTTCCTTCCCACCGACGAAAAACTGACGGGAGACCAGTCGCTTATACAGTCGGGACTATTGTTTTCAGGAGCAAACTATGCATGGCAAAATCAACCAGTACCCGAAGGCATTGAGGATGGTGTTCTTACCGCCAAGGAAATCAGTTTTATGGACTTGTGCAAGACCGATTTGGTAGTACTTTCGGCCTGCCAGACAGCTCTTGGCGAAATAACCGGCGAAGGCGTGTTCGGTTTGCAGCGTGGTTTCAAGAAAGCTGGAGCACGCACTATTATCATGAGCCTCTGGCCCGTTGACGACAATGCAACTTTGTTGATGATGACAGAATTCTATACCAATCTCGCAAAAGGGATGTCGAAACGCGAAGCCTTCATTGCCGCACAAAACAAGGTAAAGACAAGCGCAGGATTCGAAAATCCGAGATTCTGGGCTGCGTTTATAATGCTGGACGGAAACAAATAAATGACATAAAGGCTAGCTGGCAAACAGGCAAAAAGTCTATTTCCCTTATTTATACAAAGGAGACTTCCGGTCTGTCAGCCTTTTCGACTGTCAGCCCATCAGAAAACATTCTTTTTTCCCTTGCCATATAAAATGTTAATTATAATTTCGCGGCAACAAATTTCATTGTCATGAAGATAGTTAGAACTGTTGAAGAACTAACCGCCCTGAGGAATGAGAATTCGTTCAGTGGCAAGAGATTAGGCTTTGTACCGACAATGGGTGCATTGCACGAAGGACACGCATCGCTTATACGCCGTAGCGTTGCCGAAAACGACTGCACAGTTGTTTCTGTGTTTGTCAACCCACGCCAATTCAACGACCCGAACGACTACAAAAACTACCCGATAACCACTGATGCCGACATAGCCTTGCTCGAAAGTGTAAAATGTGACATCCTCTACCTGCCTACCGCCGATGACATCTACAACGGCTACGACGGCTGCAAGATGGACTTCCACGGTCTCGACAGAATGTACGAAGGAGAATTCCGTCCTGGACATTTTCAGGGTGTTGTTGACATTGTGTACAGGCTTTTTGACCTAGTAAAACCTGATTTCGCATATTTCGGCGAGAAGGATTTCCAGCAGGTTGCAATCATTAAACTAATGGTTAAGCAGAAAAATCTGCCTTTGACAATAGTCCCCTGCCCCATCGTTCGCGAAGAAAGCGGTCTTGCAAAAAGTTCACGCAACAAGCTTCTGACAGCAGAACAGCTAGAAGTAGCGCCGCAAATCTACAGGATTATCTCCGAAACATGCTCCGAAATTCCAGAAAACCAGACGCCACAATCCCTCATCGAAACACTTAAAACAAAGATTGACAGCGTTAAATTCATGAGAATGGAATATGCAGCTTTCTGCAATTCGGAAACGTTGGAACTTTTAAGCAAATTCGACAAAAAAAACGGCACAAGGCTCTGCATTGCCGTATGGTGCGGAAACATCAGATTAATTGACAATATTAATTGCATTGTTAAATAAGTTTTGATTAAATTTGCACCCGTTTTTTTTACGACATCTGAAATGAACATAGAAGTAGTAAAATCGAAAATACACAAGGTCACCGTCACCGAGGCCAATCTTCAGTACGTTGGAAGCATAACCATCGACGAGGACCTTATGGACGCTGCAAATATCATTGAGAACGAAAAGGTTCAGGTTGTAAATGTAAACAACGGCGAGCGCCTTGAGACTTATGTCATTAAGGGCAAACGCGGAACTGGTGTTATTTGTCTCAATGGTCCGGCCGCACGCAAGGCACAGGTCGGCGACATCGTCATTATTATATCATACGCCTCGATGGATTTCGAGGAAGCAAAGAAATTCAAACCGTCGTTCGTTTTCCCCGACACCAGAACCAACAAGATTATTTAATGACAATTCTGTCGCAAATAGAATCGAAGATTGTTAGTTTGCCAGATGCCGTAGGATTGGTTTCCAAATGGAAGGCCGACGGACAAAAGGTCGTGTTCACAAACGGCTGCTTCGATGTGCTTCACTACGGACATGTATGCTACCTTGCCGAAGCCAAAGAACTTGGAGACAAATTGGTTTTAGGTCTGAATTCCGATGCTTCGGTGAGACGACTCAAAGGCGAGACCCGCCCGATAAACGGACAAAAGGAACGCGGAACCTTGCTGGCCGCCCTAAGTTTTATCGATACAATTGTCATTTTTGACGAAGACACCCCCGAAAAACTCATAAAATCCATAAAACCAGACTTCCTTGTCAAAGGTGGCGACTACACTTTCGAAACTATTGTCGGTGCCGATTTTGTCAGTTCGTACGGCGGCACTGTAAGAACAATCCCATTAGTTGAAAACTTTTCTACAACTAATATCTTAAAAAGATTGTAAAACCAAAATATATATACTAAATTTGCAACCGATTTAAAAAGCGAAGTCCTATCATGAATAGTAAGAGCCTAATAATAATTCTTTTAGCATGCACAATTCTTGTTGCAATGCCAAGTTGCAAGAAATTAGCCGACGAACTTAAGGGCACTTGGAATGTAATGACATTCGATACAAAACCTGAAGGAACAATGCAAATAACCTTCGATGGAAATTCTACAGCCGTCAGAATTCTGGACACAGAAACAGGTATGAAAATCGACAGCTGCACTTACGAGGTAATACAGACCCCGTTCAAGAAGCGTCTTATCTTCCGCGACAGCGACATGTTGCCAGGCTACGATCACCTTAACGGAATATATCGCATAGACAAGATGAAAGGCAATGTAATAGTTACCACCAGAACATCATACGAAGACGGTGAAGACGGCGGTTGCTACTACAGGCTCGAAATGATTAGAAAACATTGACATTTTTCATATTACTTATTTTTCATAACGACTGCCAATGACAGTCGTTATGTTTTTTAAAGCACTTACAATGGCCAAAAGCAAAACAATATTCGTCTGCCAGAACTGCGGCTACGTATCGCCCAAATGGGTTGGCAAATGCCCAAGTTGCAACAGCTGGAATTCTTTTACCGAAGAAATCGAAGAGAAAGAAGCAAAAGCAACAAAGGCTTATACCGAAGCGATTGCTGGTTCTCCTGTTCCGATATCCGACATCAAGCAGAAGGAATTGCACCGCATCGACATGCCATACTCTGAATTCAATCGCGTGCTTGGCGGCGGACTTGTACCAGGATCTCTCGTTTTGCTTGGCGGCGAACCCGGCATCGGAAAGTCGACGCTCATTCTGCAGTCGGCACTCAACATAAACAAGAAAGTGCTTTATATCTCGGGCGAGGAAAGCGATACGCAAATCAGACTTCGCGCCGAACGAATTGGCATCAATAACCCCGACTGCCTCATCTACACCGAAATCGACATCGACAAGATAATTGCCACACTCAAGGCTACAGAACCTGAAATAGCTGTCATCGACTCGATACAGACTACTGCCTCTGCCGACCTCACATCGTCGCCAGGAACAGTTTCGCAGATAAGGCATTGCGCACAGAAACTGCAGGAATATGCAAAATCGTCGGGCACACCTATAATAATAATAGGACACATAAACAAAGACGGCGACATTGCCGGTCCTATGTCGCTCGAACACATCGTCGACGTTGTAGTGCAGTTCGAAGGCGACAACAACCACTTCTACCGCCTGCTTCGTCCAAAGAAAAACCGTTTTGGCTCTACCTACGAAATTGGCGTGTTCGAAATGATGAACTATGGACTAAGAGAAGTAACCGACCCCGGCAAAATACTATTGTCGGGCGACAATGGCAATCTCAGCGGCGTCGCATTCGGTGCAGTAAGCGAAGGCTCCCGTTCACTGATGATTGAAGTACAAGCTCTTGTCGGCAACTCTGTATACGGCACGCCGCAACGCTCGTCAACCGGATTCGACAACCGTCGCTTCATGATGCTGCTGGCAGTAATAGAAAAGCGCTTAGGCCTTAAGTTAAACGCAAAGGACGTATTCCTGAACATTGCCGGAGGGCTGAAAATAAACGACACAGCAGTTGACATATCTGTTATAGCTGCGGTCATTTCATCGTACATCGACAAACCGATTCCCGACAATCATTGTTTCATCGGCGAAATTGGACTTTCTGGACAAATTAAGCCAGTATCGTTTATTGAGAAGAGAGTTGCCGAAGCATCAAGACTTGGATTTTCTACGATATTCATACCTGCATCGCAGAAATCGGAGATAAAGACAGAAAAATCAAAGGTTATAGCCGTAGCAGACGTCAGGGACTTTGCCACAAGGCTATTCAAGGGACAGTCGCAAGAATCAGAATAAATTCCGAACCTCTTTCTTAAGCATTTCGATTGCTTCCTGGGTTGGAGACTTTTCCATCTCGATAAGCTTTTCGAATACAGCCTGGCTGAATACCATGGCATTGTCCATTGAATTCAGACCATGAAGGCTCATATTTAGCAACTGTATTGTCCTTTCCTTAGCATTACGGGTTGCCTCCCATGCTTCGGACGACACATATAGCTGCTGCGAAAGGTTGTGTTCAAATTCTGCTCTTATCGTGATAAGCATCTGCTTGTGCAATTCCTGAACCGTCATATTTGGCGTCTGAAGACGAATTATTACGCTGTTTGGCGATATGCGCTCGAGGAAAAGAATTATCCTCTCGTATGCCTGAAGGCGCAACGGAGTTATAGTTTTCTGGTTCTCGAGTATTATTTGTATCTTCTTGGCTTCCAAGTCTTTCTTTAGCATCTGCCTTATTACCAATATTGCTGTGACAGCCACGACTATGGTTGGAATCGTTACGATAAGAATCTGTGAAATCATTTTCTAAAACATCTTTTTTATGTTATGCAATATTACGAATTTAAATTTAAAATTGTTATCTTCGCAGACAATTTTTTTTAATTCTAACACAATGGAAAGAGTATCAAATAGATTGGAAAAGATGGCAGTATCGGCCACGTTGGCAATGACTGCAAAAAGCCGCGAATTGCAAGCTCAAGGCATTGACGTTGTTAATCTTAGCATCGGCGAGCCGGACTTCAACACACCCGACTACATAAAAGAAGCCGCAAAGGAAGCTATCGACCAGAACTTCTCGCACTATCCGCCAGTTCCTGGATACGAATCGTTGAGGAAAGCTGTTTGCGCAAAGCTGAAACGCGAAAACAACCTCGACTACGAACCAGCACAGATTGTTGTTTCGACAGGTGCAAAGCACTCGATTATGAACACATTGCTTTCGATAGTTGACCCGGGCGAAGAAGTTATCATTCCTGCACCATACTGGGTAAGCTACATCGAAATGGTTCGCTTCTGCGAAGGTGTTCCGGTAGTTGTAAAGTGCAACATCGAATCCGATTTCAAGATGACTGCAGCTCAGCTTGAAAAGGCCCTCACACCAAAGACCAGAGCCATCATCATCTGCTCGCCGTCGAACCCGACAGGAAGCCTCTACAGCAAGGCCGAATTGAAGGCTATCGCCGACGTTCTGGCAAAGCACCCAGAAGTTATCGTAATTTCGGATGAAATATACGAACACATCAACTTTGTAGGCGCACACGAAAGCATTGCACAGTTCGACGATATCCGCCGTCGCTGCGTTATCATCAATGGCGTTTCGAAGGGCTACGCAATGACAGGCTGGAGAATCGGTTTCATCGCTGCACCATTGTGGATTGCAAAGGGCGTTACCAAATTGCAGGGACAGTTCACTTCGGGTGCTTGCTCAATTGCACAGAAGGCAGCCGAAGCTGCTCTCAATGCAGGCAACAGCGAATGCAAGAAGATGACACAGGTATTCAAGAGCCGCCGCGACCTCGTTCTCGGTCTTTTGAAGGAAATCCCCGGACTGAAGCTCAATACTCCACAGGGTGCATTCTACATTTTTGCAGAAGTATCTGCATTCCTCGGCAAGGAAGCCGACGGTGTAAAGATTAACACTTCCGACGACCTAGCAATGTACCTGCTCGAGAAGGGACATGTTGCAACCGTTGGCGGCATTTCGTTCGGTTCGCCCGAATGCTTGCGTCTCTCCTACGCTACCAGCGACGACAGGCTAATCGAAGCTGTAAAGCGCATGAAGGAAGCATTGGCAAAGCTGAAATAGTTTCACACCTATCAACAATAATCCCGCTTATTGTTATTCTGAAATTGTTTCAGAATCTGATAAGCGGGATTTTTCTTTATCAAAATGGAAGTCACCATCAAAAAAAAGCCGCCAAAATGGACGGCTTAATTTTTCTAGACTATAGTAGAATTATTCTTCTACGCATTCAATTGAATAGCCAGGTTCTGCATCGTCTGCAGCCTTCATAGTCTTTTCATAGTAATCGTTGCAGTTCTTGTAACCAGCAGTCTTGAGATCAGCGCCTTCTATTGTTATGTTCAATGTATTACCCAACAAAGCTTCTACTTCAGGATCTGTGAATTTGCTGTGCAAGTGCAATCCTTTGGAGCGCATGATGAGAATGCCATAGCTGCGAAAGCAACAACTGCTACTACTAATAATTTCTTCATTTTATTAAACTTTAAATTAAACAATAAATTAACTTCACAAAAGTATATGCATAATATCAAATATACAAGAAAAAAAATAGATTTTTTTCAAAATTAGATAAAAGTACAATAAATAATTACTATTTGCACTTTACATCAGAATGTCCAGGAACGGTCAAAGCCTCGCCCAAATCGGAACAAGTCTTTATATCCGGGCTCTCGTATTCTTCAAGATTTACTTCTGTTGACGTCGACACTCCCATAACGGTAAATGTACATGTACAAACCTTTTTGCACGACGACATAGCAAACAACAAACCTGCGGCTGCCAATACTACCAAAACTTTCTTCATCTTATTAAACTTTAAATTAAACAAAAATCAACCTCACAAAAATATGTATATCATATCAAAAAAACAATAGCAAAACACAAATAATCAGAAAAAAATATAGGCACAAAAAAAGCCCCGGAAAATCCGAGGCTTTTATCGTGCAAAAACTGATATTACTTGCATTCGTAGTTAGCCAAACCAGAAATATGAGCGCTACCCAAATCTGAGCACTTCTTTATATCCTGATCCTTATAATCATCGAGATTAACTTCGGTGCTTGTAGTTATACCAGCTACGGTAACAGTGCAAGTACAAGTCTTTTTGCATGACGACATAGCAAACAACATACCTGCTGCTGCCAAAATTACTAATACTTTCTTCATTTTTATTACTTTATTAAATTAAACATCTAACAATTAGACTACAAAAATACAAAAAAATTAAAATCCTCTATATTTTTGTCAAAAATTTCTATTCGCACCTAATACCGGCACCAATAGTCTCGTCGTATCCAAGGCCAAGTCCGTTGTAATAATCGTTCAATCCTGCACAATTCTTAACGTTAAGCCTGCTGATTTCGTCCTGCGTATATACTACGGGATTTGTATCAGTATTTTTTCCGTCTGTCCACATCGAACATGTACATTCCTTTGCACACGAAGCAAATAACATGGCTGCTACCGCAAATAGTAACAAAACAAAATACTTTTTCATAATAATTATCATTAAAACATTAATTACATTTAGTTTCCCTTATCACACCATTTTCTGTTTCGACATAGATGTCCATATCGGAACACGAGTTTACACCTTCGGGCATATCGCTTGTGGCTTCATCTATCATCACGCCATCCCTATATGTCTTGCACGTACAAGTTCTCTCGCACGACGAAAGCATCAGTACGACAACTACAAAACACATCACAGCGAGCAACTTTCTCATTATCAAGCCTCCTTCACGACACGTACGCTCTTGCAAACTTCAGAATTGTATACCTTTATCACATACATACCCTTAGGCTTGCCGACAAAGGCATTAGACAGATTAACATGTTGCTCAGATGACTTTCCATTGTACAACATACGTCCCATAATGTCATAGACTTCTATCGAGTACTCTCCAGCAAATTCCTCAGCATCCAAAACAATCTCATCGTAGAATGGATTAGGATATACTGACATTTCAACGTCGTTCAGTGTTTCCACTGACAACGGAGTATTTGAAATACTTACATCATCGATATAAATAGTATTTCCAGAAACGCTTGAAGACTCGAATACCAGCCTGAAATTCTGTCCATTCAATTTATTTGGTCTCACTTCAAAACTAATAGTGTTCCACTCGTCATCATCCGGGTCAAAGACTTCTGGACTATATTGATAAGAAGTAATCAGACGCGAACCCATATATGAATGCAAGAAAGTCAACGAATCGCCACAAGTTGTCGAACAATAAACTTTCAGAATATCAGAAAGCCCCCTATCGGGATTCATTGCAGCAGCAACCTTGAACGACACATAAATACTTGACGAATCGCTGTCTATTTTAGCGTTTGGCATATACAACTTATTGTTTTTTGCTGATACAAAAGCATTTCTAATCTTTGCACACTTGCCAGAATAACCGCTTGCAGTTTGGAACCAGCTTTCATTGCGCCAACCATAAACGCTCCACTCGTCGGGCTGATTCGGATTATAATTTTCTACGAAAAAATCATTTGTCGGGTTTCCTGTAATTTCAGGGAAAGATGACGATTCAAAACCTTCGAAATAAGGCAAACTATACCCTTCCGACTTGTCGTAAACCCTTATTGTACCATCGCGCCTAAGTGTATTGCCTTCAAAGCTATTTTCAACATATAGTTCAGTTGTAAACGTTCCACTGCTGTTGTACGTTATTGTCGGCATTTCTTCGGAAGATGTAGAAGGAGTTCCTCCCTGGAAGCCCCACAAACGATAATCTACAGATGTAGTATTATAAGTATTGTCATTATACGTAACTGTTGATCCAGTACATATCATTTTCTTATTCTGACTGAAATCGGCAATTGGCGGACATTCAACATCGATATAATCATCGTCGGTTCCTGTGGCAATACGATTTTCGGCAGTCCAAAGGTTATTTCTATTGGATGCAGTGGAATTCAGAGTGGCTCGCATAACAGCAGCCTGACCATTTGTGAACATTCGGTAGCAATAGCTGTAGTCCATAAAGTTCTGTACATTGTCGAGACTTCCACATGTAACTGCATTCAAAGCACATGACGTGTGCCCGATTGTATTCGGTGTATCCTCTATGCCATCGTCTATATCGCAATTATTGGGCGACCCTGGCGAGTTTGTACTTCCCCACGGATGCGGAAGATTAAGATAATGTCCAGCCTCATGCGTCAAAGCCTTGTCTATATAGCTGTACAGTAGAATAATACCGTCCAACTCATCGGAAGCAGTTCCCGGATAATAAGAATAGCCTGCCACACCGCTCTCACTCATAGCCTTTACTGTCCAAATGTTCAGATACTTGGAATTATCCCAGCTGCCTGCAATATACTTGGTCCCTTCGTCACCATGATTTGTAGAAGAAGAATACGTGCGTGTAATACCCATCGTACAATTACCATCAGGATCCTTGCGAGCTAGACGGAACTCTATTTTAGTATCGGCAGCGATAGGTTTGAACTCTTCTTTTATCGATGCCGTATCGTCACGCATCTTTCGATAGTCCCTGTTCATCTGTTCTACGGCCGCCTGAACCGCTTCGTATGAAATATTTTCTACGCCATACTCATGTACGACATGGAAAACTACTGGAATAACATACACCTCATCATCGTTTCTTTTTGGATTTCGTTCGATATATTCACGCACGAAATCGTTGAGCTTTGCTCTATTCAATGCGACCTGCGGATCTTTTCTTACAAGTTCATCATATACAGAATCGGTACCGCAGCGGAACCAGCCCTCCTCACTTTCCTGCGAAAAAGCAGACTTGAATGGCAAAAGGAAGACTATACCTATTATTAATAATATATAAATATCTTTCATTATTAAATTTTTTGCAAAGGAACAAAAAAATGATTGTAAGCACAAGTTTTTTTTCACGCCTTTGCATCATTAATGTCCCTAATGGACATTAATGGGCCTAATGCAACAAGGTAGATTTTCATTATCTTTGCAAAAAATTTACAATATGGATTTCGACCTAATATCCGAATACAGACCAACAGGCGACCAGCCAGAGGCGATAAGGCAACTGACCAACGGTCTAATCAACGGACAGAAAC
Organism: Bacteroidales bacterium; assembly: GCA_017617125.1. Taxonomy (GTDB): domain Bacteria; phylum Bacteroidota; class Bacteroidia; order Bacteroidales; family ML635J-15; genus Bact-19. The sequence continues at coordinate 41,746 of JAFZWY010000025.1, read as the reverse complement.
ACCAGACACTGCTTGGCGTCACTGGCAGCGGAAAGACTTTTACCATTGCCAATGTCATAAAGAATGCCGGCTGTCCAGTGCTTGTCCTTAGCCACAACAAGACACTTGCCGCACAGCTGTATTCGGAATTCAAGTCGTTTTTCCCGCACAACGCCGTCGAATATTTCGTTTCGTACTACGACTACTACCAGCCGGAAGCCTACCTTCCGACCACCGACACATACATAGAAAAAGACCTCTCCATAAACGATGAAATCGAAAAGTTGAGGCTTAGCGCCACAAGCGCACTGCTGTCGGGACGTAGCGACGTAATTGTTGTGTGCTCTGTTTCGTGCATATACGGAATCGGAAATCCCGAGGACTTCCACGCCAATACCATAAAGGTTTCGCGAGGCGACAACATCGGACGCGACAACCTACTACGAAAACTGGTTGACGGACTCTATTTCCGCAGCGACATAGAATTCAAGCGAGGCGCCTTCAGGGTAAAGGGCGACACCGTTGACATCTTCCTCGCTCATCACGACATCGGACTGAGAATTATTTTCTGGGACGATGAAATCGAGGACATATACTCGTTTGAACCATATTCGGGCGAGAAAATTGAAGAACTTGAAACCGCGAACATCTATCCCGCCAACATTTTCGTCACAACAAAGGACAAAACCATATCTGCAGTGAAGCAGATACAGGACGACCTAGTAATTCAGGCCGAGTATTTCCGCAAGGAAGGTAAAAACCTGGAGGCAAAGAGGCTGGAGGAAAGAGTTACCTACGACCTCGAAATGATAAAGGAACTTGGCTACTGCAGCGGAATTGAGAACTACTCGCGATACTTCGACGGGCGAAAGCCTGGTGGACGCCCATTCTGTCTCATCGACTATTTTCCGAAGAACTTCATAACCGTCATTGACGAAAGCCACGTTACAATTCCGCAGATCGGCGCCATGATAGGAGGCGACAGGTCTCGTAAGGAAAACCTTGTTAACTACGGCTTCCGTCTTCCAGCAGCAATGGATAACAGACCTTTGACTTTGCCAGAGTTCGAATCGCTTGTAGACCGTGTCATCTACGTCAGCGCAACCCCCGCCGACTACGAACTGCAGAAGAGCGATGGCATAATTGTCGAACAGATCATTCGTCCGACTGGACTCCTCGACCCTGTTATAGAAATCAGACCTACGGAAAACCAAATCGACGACCTCATGGAGGAAATCAGGGTTCGAGCAGAAAGGGACGAAAGAATCCTTGTCACCACACTTACAAAACGCATGGCCGAGGAACTTACGAAATACTTCCACAAATACGGCATTCGTTGCGAATACATACACTCGGATGTGGAAACTTTGGAACGTGTGCGCATACTTTCGGACCTGCGCAACGGGCTGTTCGACGTGCTAATCGGCGTAAACCTGCTACGCGAAGGTCTCGATTTGCCAGAAGTGTCGCTAGTCGCCATAATCGATGCCGACAAGGAAGGATTCCTGCGTTCGGAACGTTCGCTAACACAAACAGCAGGCCGTGCCGCACGAAATATCAACGGAAAGGTCATTATGTACGCCGACAAGATTACTGGTTCGATGCAACGCACCATAGACCAGACCAACTACCGCCGCGAAAAGCAGATGAAGTATAACCAGGAACACAACATCACACCAAAACAGATCATCAAGGCTAGCAATACTAACCCACTATCGGCAGGTAGTACAAATTACGAGATACCCGAAGAATCAGGCATGCTAATGGCTGCCGACCCGGTAGTAATGTACATGGACGACAATGCACTTCTGAAAGCAATCAAAAATTCGGAACGGCAGATGGAAGCGGCGTCGGCCCGACTGGATTTCCTTGAGGCTGCAAGGTTCAGGGACGAAATGATAGAGTACAAAAAAGAACTGGAAAGACGACGCAACCAAGGCAAGTAATGCTTTGACACAAAATGCATTATAACAGGAACGAACCAATTCGCAGATTATCTGTTAATAAATTGGGCAAAAAAATTGCAAAAAAATTGACATCAAAAATTGCAGGTAAAAAAAAAGTAATATTTTTGCATAAATATTTAAAAACACAAATTGTTTCTTTATGAAAAGATTTAGTTTAGTGATAGCCATATTGTTAGCTTCACAATTTATCTTCGCGCAGGGAGCTTCAAAAACTGTATCTGACAGAGAAGCTTTAGCATACGGAATGAATTACATTAAGGCACAGTTCCCGACCAGAGCAAATGTTAGAGTTAGCTCATACGAATTGCTTAAGTCGGAAGAGACAGGAAAAGACTGCTACCACGTATTCAATTTTGAGAATGGTGGCTTTGTAATAGTATGTGCAGACAGAAGAGGAACTCCTATTCTTGGTTACTCGGATGAAGACTCTTTCATTTTCGACGAAGTTGCTCCTGCAACTCAGGGCTGGGTCAACCAGTATATGCAACAGCTCGACATCATCGAAGCAAAGAACCTCGAAGTTTCAGACGAAAACATAGCTGCTTGGAACAAAAAATCTAACCGTGCCTATGTTAAAACTGTAGGTCCATTGTTGACTACAAAGTGGAACCAGAGCTACCCGTACAATATGTTATGCCCGGCACACTCGCAAGGTGATCATGGCCACACATACACAGGCTGTGTTGCTACAGCAATGGCTCAGGTAATGAAATATTGGAATTATCCACAAAGCGGTACAGGTACCGGAACTTATTTCTGGGGCACATGGGATACCATAAACTACGCAGAAACAGTTTACGATTGGGATAACATGCCAAATATTTATTTCAACTGGACTGACGAACAGAAGACAGCAGTTGCAACACTTATGCTCCACTGCGGTGTTTCAATCAACATGAACTACGGTTATGATGGATCTGGTACACAAACCGAATATACTGTAGATGCGTTGAGATACAACTTTGGATACAGAAATGGTGTAAACTATAAGACTAGAGATAATGGCAATCCAAACGAAGAAGAATTTGAACACTACTTCGAAAATGATACCATCTGGACTAGGATGCTTATGGAAGACCTTGACTTGCATAGACCAATTATATATAGCGGTCGTCCATCATCAGGTTCTGGACACGCATGGGTATGCGATGGCTATAGAATCGATGACCAAGGAAATAGATCATTCTCAATGAACTGGGGATGGGGCGGAAGCGGAAACGGCTTCTTCACTGTTGACAACCTCAACACTCACTCAGGTCCTGGTGATGATGGCAGCTACAATTTTGTTTATGACCAAGGCGCAGTATTCAACCTAGCAGTTCCAGACAGCTACATAGCTCCGTTCTGCATGCAGGAAGAAACAAACGTATTTGAAGAAGAACACTGGACTATCAACGACGGTAGCTACGCAAACTTCTACAGAAAGAACACCGACTGCGACTGGCTCATTAAGGTTAGAGACTATGCTACAGATACTGTAATATGCTACTTCAACTATTTCGAACTTGAAGCAGGCGACGAATTGAAAATTTACGCTGGCGAAAATGCATCGGGTACTTTGCTCTACACATTCTATGATGGCAACGAACCTGTTGACACTATATGGCATATTGGAACACCTCTGTATATGCAGTTTACCACAGACGGAGATAATCAGGCAAGAGGTTGGGAAATGCACTACGAAGCATTGAGATACCCCTACACTGTTACTTCTTCTATAGTTGGTACAGGAGGTACTATTTCTCCTGAAGGTGCAACTAGAGTAAAGAAAGAATCAAACTTGACTATCACAATGACCCCGGATGCAGGCAAAAAGGTTAGCGAATTTAAGGTTGACGGAAGCGTTATAGTCAAGAACATTGCTCCTGGAGAGACTGTTGGTTACACTTTCACCAACATCAAAGAAAACCACACTATCGAAGTTCAATTCGGTCCTGCTTCGGCAGAAGACGAAGATTTGTCAGGTGTTGAAATTTTCCCGAATCCTAGCAATGGTAAATTCACAGTTAACTTCGGCGAACTCAATGTTCAGTCTTACACTCTTTACGACATGAGCGGACGTATCATTGAAGAAAACAACGTAAACGGCAATTCTTACGATTTCGACCTGGATCTTTCTGCAGGAACATATTTCATAAAAATGATTGCTGACGACAAAGTCGCAACACATAAAATCATAATTGATTAATTTTAAAGTTGACACAAAAACGGCTTCATTTCGAAGCCGTTTTTTTTTGACTTATGCACACCTAACTATTGGTAAGTCGGAATAAAAATTTATTCTGCATTAAAACATTAGATATAAATTTGCAAACAAAACAAGATTAAAAATGAATATTGCAGCGATAATTCCCGCAAGATACGCATCCACAAGGTTTCCTGGAAAGCCTTTGGTCAACATCAATGGCAAGTCGATGATTCACAACGTGTACATACAGGCATCCAAAGTTTTCGACTGTGTGTATGTTGCAACCGACGACGACCGCATTGCAAAGGAAATTGAAAGTTTCAACGGCAAGTATGTCATGACCTCGAAAAAGCACAAGAGCGGAACCGACCGTTGCGCCGAGGCAATATTAAAAGTAGAGGAAGCCGAAGGTAAGGAATTCGACGTTGTAATAAACATACAGGGCGATGAGCCCTTCATCAAGACGGAGCAACTGACTGAAATAAAAAAATGCTTCAACAAGAAGCGCACCCAAATTGCAACTCTTGTAAAACCGATAAACAACAAGGACGACATCTTCAATCCTAACAAGCCTAAAGTTGTAATTTCAACTGACAACGAAGCCATATATTTCAGTCGCTCTCCAATACCCTATCTTCGTGGGCACAAAGAAAGTACATGGATTAGCAAACATCTATACTACAAGCACATCGGGCTTTACGGATACCGCAAGGACATCCTTCTTGAACTTACAAAACTGAAACAAACACCTCTAGAACTGGCCGAAAGCCTCGAACAGCTAAGGTGGATTGAAAACGGATACAAGATAAAAGTTGCCTTTACCGAGCACGAAACTATAAGCATCGATACTCCCAAGGATCTGGAAAAGATAAAAGAAATCGGATTGCTGTAAGATGAAGATTGCTGTCAATACACGACTTCTGCTAAAAGGCAAACTTGAAGGTATCGGATGGTTTACATACGAAACCCTCAAGCGCATAACAACACAGCATCCTGAACACCAGTTCTTCTTCATTTTCGACAGGGAATACGACAAGGAATTTGTTTTCTCTGACAATGTTACGCCTATAATACTCCGCCCCCCTACCCGACATCCTTTTCTGTGGATACTTTGGTTTGAATACAGAATTCCACGACTGCTGAAAGAAATCGGGGCCGACATATTCCTGTCTACCGACGGATACATATCGCTCAAAACAAATATTCCGCAAATTGACGTAATACACGACATAAATTTCGTACACAACCCAGAACAACTGCCGCGACTTACTAGCTGGTACTACAACAAATATTTTGCAAAGTTCGCCCACAAGGCGCTCCATATAGGAACAGTTTCGGAGTTCTCGAAAAAGGACATATGCAACACATACGGCATTTCGGAAGATAAAGTAACAATATGCTACAACGGAGCAAACAACAACTATAAGCCTCTTTCGGAAGCGGAAAAAGAAAATATCCGCAACCAATACAGTAACGGTAAAAAATATTTCGTATTCGTCGGTGCGCTTAGTCCGCGCAAGAATGTCGACGGACTATTGAGAGCATTCGATATTTTCAAGGACAAGTACAACATCGACATGAACCTGATAATTGTTGGCGGCTCACTCCACAAGACCGAAGCGATAGAGAAGGTATACAACGAAATGAAACACAAGGACAATGTTGTGTTTACAGGAAGACAGGAAACCGACGTACTGTGCAAACTTGTAGCTGCAGCAGAATGCCTGACTTACATTCCGCATTTCGAAGGCTTTGGTATTCCTCTTGTCGAAGCGATGTATGCCGAAACTGCAATAATATGTGCAAACAACAGTTCGCTACCCGAGGTTGTAGGCGATGCCGCACTTATATGCGATGGTACAGATATCAACGAAGTGGCTGATAAAATGTATACCATCAGTACAAACGACGACCTGCGCAAATCGCTCATAGAGAAAGGCAAACTGCAACGTACAAAGTTCTCGTGGCAGCAATCTGCCGAGAGACTTTGGTCCTGCATCGAAACTGCAATAAAATAACAAACATGTTAAAACAATACTTTCAGGAAAACACAATCGAGGCTGGCTGCGACGAAGCCGGCCGCGGATGCCTGGCTGGTCCTGTCTATGCTGCAGCAGTAATACTTCCACCCGACTACACCAACGAAATGCTCAACGATTCGAAGCAGCTTTCTGAGAAAAAACGCGACGAACTGAGACTGGAAATTGAACGCGACGCAATATCGTTCTGCGTAGCCTCGATGGACAACAACGAAATCGACAGCATAAATATCCTCAAGGCTTCGATACTATCGATGCACAAGGCCGTAGCAGGGCTAAAAATCACTCCTCAACTGCTCCTTATCGACGGCAACAAGTTCATCCCATACGGAAATATTCCACACAAGTGCATCATAAAGGGCGATGCCACATATATGTCGATAGCAGCAGCTTCGATTCTCGCAAAGACATACAGGGACGAATTCATGTACAAGATAGCCAAAGAATTTCCCGAATACCAATGGGAACAGAACAAAGGCTATCCCACCAAAGCTCATCGCGCCGCCATTGAGAAATACGGACCGACAAAATATCACCGGATGTCGTATAAGCTTCTTGATTCTCAATTATCATTGTTCTAGGAATCAAAATAAAGATTATATTTGCAATAAAATATCATAAGACTATGAAAAGAATCGCAATAGTATTAGCATTAATGGTATTGTGCTCTATGGTAAATGCACAAGCTGTTGTCCATAGCCAGGACGACCCGAATTTCTCAATGAAATGCAAGACTGGTCAATACCTAAAATACACAATTACATCGAATGAAAGCCCATATACGGTAACAATTAACGGCATTAAGGGTGATACCGAAAACATCAAGAAGATAGAAATCCCTGCAACGGTACATTATAGGAATAACGACTATGCTGTAACAACTATAAACAGAAATGCATTTTCTGATATCAGCACATTGACATCGGTGACAATTCCACAGACCGTAAAAGAAATAAAAGCTGAAGCATTCAAAGGTTGCTCTGCTCTAAAAACAATTAAAATCGGTGGAACTATCGAACATTGTGGAGAAAATGCATTTGCTGGTACTGCAATTACAAAACCAATGTACACAGGCAATAATCTTGTGTACTATCCATCAAACATGGCTGAATACAAAGTTAACGAAGGAACTGAAGCTATCCTCGAATACGCTTTCGGAAACTGCACCGAAATGACATCGATTACAATTCCTGCATCGGTAAAAACCATATATATCACTTCGTTTGACAAATGCAACAAACTCGCAAATATCGTAGTTGCCGACGGAAATAGGACCTACGACAGCAGAAACGACTGCAACGCAATAGTACTTTCTGCAGAGAACAAAATCGTAAGAGGATGCAGCAACTCAACTATTCCAAACGGAATAACAAGCATTGGCAGAAATGCCTTTGCCAACATACCGCTACAGAAGATTGACATTTCAAACACAGTTGCAACTATCGAAGATTCTGCATTCTACAACTGCGAACTTACATCAATAACAATACCCGAATCTGTAACCAAAATTGGTGCAAGCGCATTCATTAGGAACAAGAAGTTAGCAGTTGTCAATTTCAATGCGATCAACTGCAAACCGATGGACAATAAATATCCGGCATTTGAACATTGCATGGCGCTTATTTCCGTAAATTTTGGCGAAAAGGTTAAAATTGTACCTGCATTCTCATTCATGAAATGCGAAGAACTGAGATATGCAACCCTATCTAATTCCATAACAGAAATTGGAGACAAGGCCTTCTTCGAATGCAAAATGCTTTCATATCTGGAACTGCCAAACTCAGTTGAAAAAATAGGCCTTCAGGCTTTCTATGACTCTGGTATTTCAGAGCCAGTGCATTCAGAACATTTATTTGCATATTTTCCGCCAGACTATGCCGAAGAATACGCAATTCCTGAAGGAATAACAAAAATAGCACAAAGGGCATTCCATTACGCCGGCCATATTAAATCGATAAGTCTGCCTAACAGTGTAAAAGAAATAGAACCATTCGCTTTTTCAGAATGCTACGATATAGAAAGCATCACAATGTCAAATACTATTGAAAAGATAGGTCATAGAGCTTTCATGTATTGTACGAAACTAAAAACAATAACACTTCCCAATACACTAAAGGATATTGACGATGAAGCTTTTATGGGATGTGAAACAATGGAAAACATTATAATCCCAAATTCTGTCACAGAAATAAATAGTAAAGTATTTTTAGGATCAGGACTAAAAACCATAACACTCCCGCAATCAATAACCAAGATTTCAGAAACAGCATTCGTCGAGTGCCCCAAATTAAAGACCATAAATATTCCAAAGGGAACTATGTCTCAATTCAAAGGGATGCTCAACTCTGAATACCACAGTAAGCTGAAGGAAAAATAGTGCTATTCCACCATCTCGGCAAGTTCGAGCCAGCGCATTTCTTTTGCGTCGATGGTGTCGATAAGTTGCGAATACTCCGATGACTTGGCCGCGATTTCAAACGATGAAAGTTTTCCCGAATTAAGTTCGTCCTCCATCGCTGTCCGCTTCGCATTCAGTTCCTCTATTTCCTTTTCAAGCATATCGTATTCTCGCTGTTCGTTATACGAAAGCTTTTTCTTCGGGGCTGATTGTTGCACCTGCTTACGGGGTTCCGCTGCGACTGGCTTTGTGTCCTTTGGCGCAATCGATTCCATATAACGTGCATATTCCCTTGAATCGCGGAACTGCGTATAATTGCCAGGAAAATCGGCTATACGTCCACCGCCTTCGAAAACAAAGATATGATCGACAATCTTGTCCATGAAAAAGCGGTCGTGTGAAACAATTATGACGGTAGCATCAATCATTGTAAGGTATTCTTCCAACACCTGCAAAGTCGTGATGTCCAAGTCGTTGGTCGGCTCATCCATTATCAGGACATTGGGCTGCTGCATCAGCACTGTGCAAAGATAAAGCCTGCGTTTCTCGCCACCGCTGAGCTTACGCACCAAGGTATACTGCATGTCGCCAGTAAACATAAAGTAGTTTAGCAGTCCCGACGCCGAGAAACTTTTGCCATCACGCAACTTCACATCGTCGGAAATCTTGCGTACAATGTCTATTGGCTTATCATCATCGTTAAATATTATACCCTCCTGGGTATAATATGCAAACTTTACAGTCTGCCCAACCTCGATATGACCGCTGTCAGGCGCGAGATTTCCTGTTATCAGGTTCAAGAACGTCGTTTTTCCGACACCATTGTGCCCGACAATACCGATCTTTTCGCCTCGCGACACCTTGTACGAAAAGTCTTCGACAATCTTTTGACTGCCAAACGATTTCGACACATTGTAAATATCGATTATCTTTTTTCCGAGCCTTTGATTGGCAACGTCGAGTTCAAGTTTTCGGTTGTCGATACGCTGCGATGCCCTTGCCTTCAAGTTCTCGAACTCGTCGATACGGTATTTAGCCTTGTGCGACCGTGCCTTCGGCATACGGCGTATCCATTCCTGCTCGGTTCTCATCAGGTTCTGAGCTCGCTCTATATTTGCCTGCAAGTTTTCGATTCGTTCGGCACGCTTTTCAACATAATAAGTGTAGTTTCCCGCATAAGTATAAGTCTTGCCATCATCGAGTTCGATAATAGTGTCGCAAATACGGTCGAGGAAATAACGGTCATGTGTGACCATGAATATTGTTATATTGGCTGAAGAAAGATAATCTTCGAGCCATTCTATTACATTGAGGTCGAGCTGGTTGGTTGGCTCATCGAGAATCAGCAACTGAGGTTCACAAATAAGCAGTCCAGCAAGTGCCACACGTTTTTTCTGTCCACCGCTGAGCGTACCGACCTTCTTGTCGAGATCGTGAATGTCTAGTTTTCCGAGGACCTGCCTTATACGCGATTCGTAGTCCCAGGCATTAAGCGCATCCATCTTGTCGAGCAACGACGGCAGAACCTCATGGGTCTCGGAATATAAGCAATCGTTGTACTGACGAATAGTCTGGGTAATTTCGTTTTCGAGCACAAACACGGCATCGAGCACGGTCTTCTCGGCATCAAGTTCAATTTCCTGTGGCAGATATCCTATACGCACATCACGTCGACGGCTGAGTTTTCCGCTATCAGAAGAATCTACTCCAGCCAGGATGTTAAGCAACGAAGTCTTTCCCGTTCCATTTTTGGCGACAAGAGCAATTTTCTGGCCTTCGCCAATGCTTAGGCTAATGTTCTCGAACAACAGTTTGTCGCCGTAGCGTTTGCTAATATTTTCTGCCTGAAGTAGACTTTCCATTTACTAAAATATCTTCCAGATCTTCTCGTCTGGGAATGGCGCTTCTATTACTATCTCTTCCTTCTTTACCGGATGTGTAAAACGTATTCTTGCAGCATGAAGGTTAATGCCTCCATTCTTGTTGGAGCGCGGATAACCATACTTAAGGTCGCCACGAATAGGACAACCCATATTTGCTAGCTGACAGCGAATCTGATGGTGCCTTCCAGTATGAAGGTCTATTTCGAGCAGATAATATCGCTCCGAGTGTCCGACGACCTTGTACGACAAACTCGAACGCTTTGCTTCGGGATGCTTCTCGTCAACGACATACGACTTGTTCTGCTTTACGTTGCGGAAAATGTAATCGACAAGCGTATCGCTATCCTTTGGCGGCTTGTTGCCTACAACGGCATGATAAGTCTTGCGGGCATCCTTGGTGCGGAAAAGTTCGCTCAGACGGGTCAATGCCTTGCTTGTCTTCGCAAACAGCACTACTCCGCTCACTGGCCGGTCGATGCGGTGAGGTACGCCCAAGAAAACATTTCCTGGCTTATGGTCACGTTCCTTTATGTAAGATTTCAAAATCTCGGACAAAGGCTTATCGCCAGTATTGTCGCCCTGCACAATCTGTCCAGCCTGTTTGTTGACTGCAATAATATGGTTGTCCTCGTAAAGGATATCAACCGTCTGCGGACTTGTATTCTGATTCTCAGCCATGACGCGACAATATTTGTCAGTACTGCTCCTGTTCGTTAGGGAAATTTTCCGACTTCACATCGCTGATGTAGTTCGTTACCGCATCGGTAATCACCTTGTCAAGATCGGCATAGCGCCGTAGGAAACGAGGTGAAAATTCCTGGGTAATGCCAAGCATATCGTGCATTACAAGCACCTGACCGTCGGCAGCACCGGCACCTATACCAATGATTGGAATCTTTATCTCCGAAACTATACGCGAAGTAAGGCTGGCAGGAATCTTTTCGAGAACAATTGCAAAGCAACCCAGTTCCTGGAGCAGGTACGCATCCTCGACCAGACGGGAAGCTTCCTCGTCGTCCTTGGCACGTACGGCGTATGTTCCAAACTTGTTTATACTCTGTGGGGTTAGTCCCAGGTGTCCCATTATCGGGATACCAGCCGAGAGGATTCTCTTTATAGATTCTTCCGACTCCATTCCGCCTTCGAGTTTCACGGCACCTGCACCAGTTTCCTTCATGATGCGTATTGCCGACGACAAAGCCTCCTTGGAATTGCTCTGGTAGGTTCCAAACGGCAAATCGACAACTACCAAAGCCCTATCGACAGCACGAACTACGCTTTTGGCATGATAAATCATCTCGTCGAGAGTTATCGGCAAGGTCGTTTCGTAGCCAGCCATCACATTCGATGCCGAATCACCGACAAGGATGACATCAATGCCAGCCTTGTCGATAATTTTCGCCATACTGTAGTCGTATGCCGTAAGCATCGAGATCTTTTCGCCACGGTTCTTCATCTCCTGAAGAATGTGCGTTGTAACCTTCTTTATTTCCTTATGTACCGACATAATAGTAAGTTTGAGAAATATTCTAACGAAAATTTATCGGTTTAATGTCTAAAATGTCTGATTCCGGTGAATACCATAGGAATCTTGTTCTCATTGCAGTAGTTTATTGTATCCTCGTCGCGAATAGAACCACCGGGCTGAATTACTGCCGAAATGCCTTCCTTGTAGGCGATTTCGATAGAATCGGCAAACGGGAAGAAAGCATCCGAAGCCATTACTGCACCTTCGAGTTCGAATCCGAAACTCTTTGCCTTCTCGATCGCCTGCTTCAATGCATCTACGCGCGAAGTCTGGCCGGTACCACTTGCCAAAAGTTGAGCATTCTTAACCAAAACAATAGCATTTGACTTTGTTGCCTTTACCACCTTGTTGGCAAAGAACAAATCTTGTATCTGGGCATCGGTTGGTTTCTCGTTGGTGACATACTTAAGGTCGTCCATACCTTCGATACGGACATCCCTTTCCTGAACAAGCACGCCATTTATTGCACTGCGCAATACATGCTTAGATACATTGTTATGCTTCTGGACGAGAATTATGCGGTTTTTCTTCTGCTCAAGAACCTCGAGAGCCTCCTTTGTAAAGTCAGGAGCAATTATTACCTCGAAGAATATCTTGTTTATCTCAAGAGCGACTTCCCTATCTATCGGACGGTTTGTTACAATAATACCGCCGTATGCAGATACCGGGTCGCATGCAAGGGCATCCTTCCAAGCTCTAAACAAAGTGCTGCGAGTTGCTATTCCGCATGCGTTGTTGTGCTTGAGTATTGCAACGGTTGTATCTTCGAACTCGCGAATGAGGTTGATTCCTGCGTCGATGTCGAGAATATTGTTGTAGCTAACCTCCTTGCCATGAAGTTTCTGGAACATTTCGTCAAAGTTACCGAAGAACTTGGCTTCCTGATGAGGATTTTCGCCATAACGCAAAGGCATATACTCACGCTGCGAAAGCTTCAGCTGCGACATAGAGTTGTCGTCGAACCAATTGAAGATAGCCGAATCGTAGTTTGAACTTATGCCGAATGCCTCGCGTGCAAATCTTTTACGTGTCTCGAGATCAGTAGAACAGCCGTTCTCCTCTATGATATTGCAAAGTTCCTGATACTGGCCCTTATGCGACACTATCAGCACATCCTTGTAGTTCTTTGCTGCTGCCCTTATCAACGATATACCACCTATGTCAATCTTCTCGATGATATCGCTTTCCGAAGCGTTCGACTTAACTGTCTGCTCGAAAGGATAAAGGTCGACAATAACGAGGTCGATTTCGGGGATTTCGTACTTTGCCATCTGCTCTACATGGCTTTCTTCCTCGCGCACCGCAAGTATTCCGCCAAAGATTTTGGGATGCAAGGTCTTTACCCTTCCATCGAGAATAGACGGATAACCAGTAACATCTTCGACCTTTGTCACTTCAACATCAAGCGATGAAATGAAGTCGTAGGTTCCACCGGTAGAATAGATTTTTACACCATAGTTGTTCAGATTCTTTACAACCAAATCGAGATCGTGCTTGTCGAACACGGAAATCAAAGCAGATTTTATAACCTTTTGCATATATTTTATTTTTTAATACTATTTAACATCATTTTTCTTACTTGCACTTTGCTGACGCACAACTTCGTATACCAAAACAGCCGTCGATACCGATACATTGAGAGATTCGGTCTTGCCGAACATCGGGATTTTTATCAGCTTGTCGGCACGTTTCTGCATAGTCTTCGAAACGCCGAGATCCTCGGCGCCCATAATCAATGCTGTAGGATGAGAAAAATCCTCATTGTATACCACATTTTCGGTCTTTTCGGTAGCAGCATACACCTTGAAACCGCTTTGCTGCAGGAACAAAACCGAATCGACAAGATTTTTCTCACGGCAGACTGGAATATTGTACAAAGCTCCAGCCGAAGTCTTTATTGCGTCCTCGGTAATTCTTGCCGAATTTGTTTCTGGGATAACGATGGCAGTAACGCCTGCGCACTCGCAAGTACGAGCTATAGCTCCGAAGTTGCGCACATCGGTAATACCGTCGAGAATTACGACTATAGGTGTACGGCCCTCCTCGAAAGCCGACATTACTACATTCTCGAGACTCTGGTACGAAACAGGCGAAATGTATGCCACAACACCCTGATGGTTACGTCTCGTAATCTTGTCGAGCTTTTCGGCTGGCACATACTGTATGTTGATCTTATTACGTCGTAATGCCGCCATAAGTTCAACCGAAAGGTCGCCGGTCATATTCTGGCGCACCAGCACCTTGTCAATCTCCTGCCCAGCATTAATTGCCTCAAGCACAGGCCTTATTCCAAAAATAAATTCACTCATTGTTCAATTTTGATACTGTAAATATTTTTCCCGACCGCCAGGTTGTTGTCACCTGCTGCCAGATAGACTGATATGTATTGGACCTAAGCAACGAAAAATCGTTTTTCAGTCCCGAATAATTCTCGAATGTAAACACAACGCTCTGCTGCCCGCTTCCATACGACCACTCCTCGCTTGTTGGCGTGATGTTAACTACAGTTGGAGGTCCTAGCATCAGATATACCATACCGCGGTCGGTTCGCCAACCTTCCTCGTTACTTGCAAACAGCATGTTTGCCAAAGCAACGCGGCTATAAAATACACGAATCTGCTCCTTGGCGTTCTTTTCGTTCGTCGAAAGGCCGAGCCAAAATGCATCTATCGACTTTTTTGTATTCGACGACGAATCTATAGCCTCGTATTCGCGACCTGTACATAAAAGTTTCATCGGCTCTGTCATATCGGCGACAGTTGTAACTGTAGGATATGAAATATTCGGAGATACCACAATGCCGAATTTCTCGTTTTTCGACGTAGAACCCAGTGCATATAAGCCTGGTTCTTCGAATCGGATTGTATCGCCAAACCGATACCTGAAAATAGAATCAGGAACCATAGTCGACTTCACCGGAGAACTCCAGTATGGAGGCAACGGGACATATGGTTTCTGAGCATAATACTCAATGTCAACGGTTTCCTTGCCTCGGGGCCCCATAACGCGCACTACTTGACCTGCACGTACTACGTTAGCAAACAGCACCTCGTCGGACAACGTCTTTACAATGTAGCTGTCGTCATGAAAACCTGGAGTATTCTTGATATCGCACAAAATACGCTTGTGTACATTGCAGCGTACGTTTACAAAATCAACCAGCAACTTGTAGCGGATACTCTCTTTCAACACCAGCCTAAAGTGTCCATATACGTATTCACTGTCGGTAATATTGAAACTGAAATGCATGGAGGCAGTGTCGATAATATGGAAATCGTCGGCACTACGAAGGAAATACTTCACATACAGGCCGAATTCCTTTTCAAGAGGATTTGCGACAGCATTCTTTATTTCCTGAGTCCTCAGCCTGAAATATACATCAGCCTCGCCTAGCGACGGCACTACTGTTGTAAGCTGAGGATTCACAACCGAACTGCTTGGATTGTACATAGCCGAAAAATCGGATGCATTCGACTTCGGCTGGGATGCCGTCGATGTACCATTGTTCTGCTGCATAGCGAAACAACCGCCTAGCAGCGAAAGCATGACTATCAGCAATATGTACACAAACGTCCTAGTATTCACTGTCGGTATTCTGGAATTTCTTGTCCATATCCTTCTTAAACTTGTTCTTGTCGGCTGTACCTTCGAGCACCACAGAATAGTTTTCAAGCGGTTTTTCCTTGGAGTCGGCAATTATGGAATTGTATTTCTCCTCGCTCGAAATAGTCTTCAGCACACCATTCTTGTACATGAAGTAGAACCATGTCTTGTCGTCGGGTTCCACAAGCATTTCGAAAGCTTCGGCACCCTTGGTCTTAACAACTCTTATAAATCCGCTTACATAACGCGATACACGGTGCTTTCCGAAACTTACAAAGCCAATAGGCCCGCCGCATACCATGCCTCGAGTCTGCGACTTGCGGTCGTAGATGAACTGGAGGTCGGTCAAGACAACCTTGTTCTCGATAAGTGCCTTTGGCAACTTGTCGTAGTTACCGAAACTTACATTGGTCATATACTTGTTGTACTCGGCGGTATCGAGGAACTGCTTCAATGCAATGTGGTACGACTCGTCGTTCTCGTCGACGTATTCGGAGCTTGTCGACGGGATTGTCTTAGCCAAGTAATCGTATGCGGCCGAAGGCAACGGCATGTTGATGAACATGGATGTATTGAAGACTACGGTATCGCTTTCGACATTATATTCGAATGTTCCGTACGAGTTGACATTGAACGTATACGTGAGGTTCTTGCTGAAAATAAACTGGCCTTCACCCTTTATGTTGCAGGTAGCCTCATCAATAGCCATGTAGTTGCCTGGCAGGTTGTGCTCGTAGAGTTTCTCAAGCGATGATATTTCGTACCTGCTTGAATCGGCATTGTAGTGCAAGAATCCGTTCACATCGAACAAAGCCTCGTCGGCGGTTCCCCTACGTCTAGCAATAAATGCCGGATATACGGTATTGTTGCCGTACATTATTGAAGTACGCAGAACCATATTGTTGATGCTCTTGAAATCCTTGTTTATCGGAATGAACGCATCTTCTGAATTTACAAATGCCTTGAACTTGAACCACTGCGGAGCCGTATCGCACTCGTAGTTGATACGGGCAGCACCGACATATTCGAGAGAATCGATTCCAGCATAAGCATTAACACTACCCTGGTATGCGAAGTGGCTTGTTATATTGTAGTTGTCGGGCTCTGTAATTTCGCCATGGGCACGTGTCTCACCATCAACAACTCCTATGTCGGTGAAGTGAATCTTCTGCGGCTGCTTGGTATCGTTGATGTAGTCGTACGAAGCATCTGCCGTATAGTCGCGCTTTCCTTTGATACTTACAGTTGCATCATAAAATTTGTAGTATTCGTTTGTAACATTGGCAGTAATTTTTGCTTCACGCAAAGTGTCCATCGCTGCATTATCCCTTATTATGACATCATGAGTCGGGAATATAGCCGCATCAGCAACTCTAATCACCCCGATGTTCTTACCTGTAATCACATGCTTGTTTCTGGTATAGCTATAAACTGCTTCTGGTACAAAAAACGCCAACTTATCCTGTCCAGTCATATACGACTCGAACCTCGAACTGCTCAAGAAGGCAGACTCCCACTTATCCCAATCCTGCTCAGGATCGATATTTTTTATATTGTCAAGAATCTCTTCTCTCGTAGTAAAGGCAAGTTCTTCCTTGTCCATATACCATATCGTCTTGTCGGCCTTGCACTTATATTTGTTATATGGGAAATCTTGCTCCGACATATCGCCATTTGAGGTAAAATCGCCCCTCTTAGCCAAGAAGTCGATATGAGCCTTCTGACTTGTACCGCCAAAAACTCTGTCGGAAACATTGGCTCCAAAAATACTGAAATCGGCAGTCTCGGCATCAAAGACATCTTTGTTATACACAAAATCTTGCGATTCGAGCATTGCCTTATCGATAAAGGTAGTTCCTTCGCCGTGCAAGCCCTGCGACGTAATGACCAGGTTTCCATCGAGCTTTGCCTTGCCGTCGTACATCACGAAGTTGGCAGTATCCTTGTCGACGCGGAACTTATCCTTGCTGACCTTCCATAACAATGAATTTTCCATACCGACAACCTTTGGAAACTGTACAGGAGACTTCTGTTCTTCCATTGTCATGTTCTTCGAATGACCTTCCATCTCGTCGGGGAACAGGGTAACGTATGCATCGCTGAATGTAGTGCTAAGGTATTTGATTGTACCATCGGCACGAAGTCCCTTGTTGCTCAAGTCGATTACATTCTTAAAGGTTGCCTTGCCGTTGTATATAGGCATTCCCGATGCCGGAGTCTTGTATTCGAAACCAAGCGACCAGTCGCTCTGGCGTACGACAAGAGTTTCGTTAAGGTCGGGTATTATACCGCCACTCACCAGCACACCGTCGAAATGTATGTTGTCCTTGTTGTAGCCTTCGATACTGTCGAGAATAAACGGGTCTACCTTGAAATAGAACTTGTCTCGTTCGTAGATGCCATTATACACCTGCTTGCTGTCGTAATATACGTAAGAATCCTTGGTAGAAACAAGTTTCGGATATTCCTTGTAATCGGCGAAACCCGACTTGTTGTTAGGATAATCGATATAGAAATCGCCCGACAAATTTTCGAGTTTATTTCTAACAATAGCAACCTTAGTCTGACCGTTTTTGTCGAGGAAGCCCATTTCGGGAGTTGTCATTGCAACAATCTTCATCGAATCGCAGTTTGGCACATCGAACTTGAACATACCATAGTCGAACCTGAAGCCCGTACCATACATGTAGAACTGTCCTGCCTGCAACAATCCGTCGAAAATGAAGTTCCTATTTTTTTGTATTGTCAACTTGTTATCCTTTGGATATACGGTAACATTCTGGGAATCTGACAGATGTACAGATGGCACACCAAACATTTTCAGGTCGAAGTTCGTAAGGCTCAACTTGGCATTGGCCACTGTGTCGTTTCCGATGGCACCCTGTACCACCTGTCTTGTATCCTTGTCAACTGTCACACCTTCAGCCGACTTAACCTTGCTATAGAACAATATAACGTCGGAATCGGCATCGCCCCTATGTGCTGCAAGGAAACGCCATGTCTCATCGTGGACCTTGATAACTTCGGTCGACTGGTCGTACGAAATATATCCCTTGTATGTCAAGGTATACACAAGCTGCAAAGCCTGCTCACGAGCGACCTTCATATAGTTGCACAAGTCGGTAAGCGTAAATTCGGGATAACCGCCGACATAACTTACTACCGAAGCCACCACTTCGAGAGGATTCCTTGCATCCTGTTTCTTAAGTGCCTTATACTTGTCGTACGTATAGTAGTCGGCCGACTCGAATACAACCTCGCTGGGTATTCCCTGCGTATTTATTGTGGCAAGGTCGATTATCGGCTTGTCGACCACCCATTTCAACGACGTAAAGTCCATCGAAAGCTGATGGTAGGTATCGACAAAATTTATGTTCGAAAGGCCTTCTTTGGTCCTTATAATCTCAAGATATCCGTTTTCCTTGTAGTCGTACTGCTTCTCTGTCTTACGGTTTCGACCAGTCTTTTCCTGCGATTCCTTCTCGAATTTACGTTTCACAATCGAGAATCTCATTATTACCGAAGGGTGGTAAATGGAATCATTAGCAAGACGGAACACTATTTCGCAGTCGTCGGAAACGATTTTTTCGGGGTCGAAAACAAACGATTGTGCGTATGCACTAAACGAAACACTATCGTTCTTGGTGATTCGTATTTCTGCCTTGTGTCCGTCGGTTCCGCTTCCTATGAAATTTCGTCCTCGTACCGACAAACCGCCACGATAATCGACATCCTTAACAATTCCCTTTATGTCGAAATCTTGCGAATAGCTAGTGAAACGCGGATACGACGACTTGTATGGTTTCTCGCCATTCTGAGCCTTGTCGAGAAGGTCACCCATCAAGTCCTGTGTAAAATAGTACTTATTGTGAAAAACTACACTGTCGGCCTTTAACGCGATGTCAGTCATATTGAGCGTATACTTGTCTACAGTAACACTCATGCTGTCGAGAGGATAACCTACACGTTCCCAGCCAAGCGTACCACCTTTTCCGACCCAAGTCTTCGCCACAGGGTCGAGTACGCCCGAAGTAGAATACAACTTCAGGCTGTCCCTATCCTGATATCCGATAAGGTCGACATTATCAAATTTGACTATGAATTTGCCTTCATCGTTTAAAAACAAGAAATTCAGCTTGTCGACAGTCCATCGTGTACGCTGATTGTTTGCAACTATATTCTTGGTAAGCAGCAAATTCATATTCATAAGGAACTCTGAAAGGTCGTTTACCCTGACCTTTCTACCTGCAGCCACCATTTCCTGGACAGTCTTTTCGTATTTCTCGTACTGACCATAATCGTATCCCTTGCGCTTAAAAGTCATCAATATGTTTGTATAACGCACAAAATCGGGATAAGGCTTGCAACCTTTCGACTGCAACATATTTATAGTCCTGATAAAATTGTCGCGCTGCGAAGGTGTAAGCGAATCGGACTGCCAGAATGTCAAGAATTCCTTCTGCATGCCTGCGCCATCCTTGCGCAAATCGCCAGTAAATGCAAGCTGCTGAGCGAATTCCTTTCCGAACTTGGTAGGTTCCAAGGTAAACTGTGCCGATGCACCCAAAGCGACAAATCCTAATATCAGTATAGCGAATAATCTTTTCATAATTTTTACTTTTCAAAAACGCAAGCCGTCCATTCCTCCTGTGAGATACACCTGTCAAAAGTCAAGCCACAATCGGAGCATACCTGCTTAATCTGGTCGATTTCGGCAAGGAAGAATCCGCTCAGAAGCAAAACTGCGCCATTCTTCATAAGACGCGCATAAGTCGGTATTTGTTTTTTCAGTATGTTGAGGTTAATATTTGCAAACACAAAATCGTATTCCACTTCAGGAATATCCTCGACATCGCCCTGCGATGCCACAATATTGCCGACGCCATTGCGCTCGGCATTTTCAACGGTGTTTTCGTATGCCCACTCGTCGATATCGATTGCATATATCTTTGATGCGCCGAGAATAGATGCATATATAGCAAGGATTCCTGTTCCGCAGCCCATGTCAAGACCTGTTTTTCCCTTAAGGTCAAGTTCGGCAATAAGGCGGCACATCATAGATGTGGTTGCGTGATGCCCAGTTCCGAACGACATTTTGGGTTCTATCACAATCGTATGCTTAGTATTGAACGTTTCGGAATGGAACGGAGCCTTTATTGCAAGGTTATCGTCGACAACTATCGGCGAGAAATTCTCTTCCCACTGCTTGTTCCAGTTCTCCTGCTGTATGACTTTTACCGAAGCATCTACGCCAAACTGACGCAAGATCTCATCTACATCGGTCTTTACATACTTGTCCTCGCTGACGTACGCAAGAAGTTTTCCGTTTTCCTCGCTGAAGCTGTCGAAGTTCTGTTCGGCCAGGAAAGCCACCAGTATGTCGGAAAGTTCGGGCTTGCTGCGAGGTATCTCGATTGAAAGTTCCAAATAGTTCATATACTTTATTTTTCCTTTTGTATTATCAAAAAAAGGCACGGGTAAGACAAAAGTCTTTCCCATGCCGAATATCTTTGTTACTAGATAGCCTTGATTATGCTGATGAAATCGTTAGCCTTGAGCGATGCACCACCAACAAGTCCGCCGTCGATGTCGGGCTGAGCGAACAAGTTTGCTGCGTTGCCTGCATTTACGCTACCGCCATAAAGGATAGTAGTGTCGTCGGCAATCTGTGCATTGTAAAGCTTAGCAATCAAGCCACGGATGAACGCGTGAATTTCTTCTGCCTGTTCTGGAGTTGCTGTCTTGCCTGTTCCGATAGCCCATACTGGTTCGTATGCTACGATAGTATTCTTGAAATTCTCAGGCGAAACATTCTTCAAGGCATTGCGCAACTGCGACTCAATAACCTCGAAATGCTTACCAGCCTCACGTTCTTCCAACTTTTCGCCACAGCAAAGTATAGGCGAAAGGCCATTTGCATAGCACTGGTCGAGCTTTGTAGCGATTACCTCATCGGTATCACCGAAATACTGGCGGCGTTCGCTATGTCCGATAATAGTATACTCAACACCAAGGTCCTTAATCATGTTTGCTGCAACCTCGCCAGTATAGGCGCCTTTCTCGAACTGCGAGCAGTTCTGGGCTGCAACATGTATCCTCTTGGTATCGACAGCTGCAACACAAGTTGACAGATGTGTAAACGGAGTACCAATGATTACAGTCTTATTGGCTGGCATATCATAAGTCTTCATAAAAGCGTTCAACTCTTCGGCCAAAGCCTTGCCCTGACTTACAAGAGTGTTCATCTTCCAGTTTCCTGCAACAATTTTCTTTCTCATATCAAATCGTTTTTGTCGTTAATATATCTGTTTTTCACTAGCCAGTTGTAAATTATCCTGATTACAGCCATTGCAAGCAATGTTGCAAGTATCCACACGATGTACAGCAGTCGGTCACGCTGATTATGCTGTGCCGTCATCGTATTGGCAGTCAAATCGTTTTTAAGGTTTTCAATTTTAGGCAAATTGCCATCATGCCATTTTCCGAGCACAGTGCCCTTGCGAATAAGCAAAAGACCTGGATTTGAACGGACGATTGTCTTAAGTGTAATCGGGTCGGTATTATAGAAATCGAACTTCGATCCATGCTCATCGACAAAAGTTGTTATTGTCTCTGCATTCGACGATGTCATGCAATAGAATCCCATATTGTTACTTGCTGCGAAAGCGGCAATCGAATCGAATTCGGCCAGATGTTCGGTTTCCATATCCTCAAGGCGCAATGCAATCATGAGGAAAGAATATCTATCGTCGGCAAGTACCTTTGGAGCAATGTCGGTATCTGTATTTTCGTCAAGATATTCGGCATCGACAAACTCAAGGTCTTCGGGAGCCTCGTCGACACCAAGCACAACCGGATTACCATCAGCGTCGTTGTAGTTAATTCTGATCTTCGCCACATCGACCTCGCTTTCACATTCTTCGCACACATAATGGTCGAATTTCCACGAAGCATCGGGAACCGACGATACGTCGGCATACATCTGTTCGCCGTCGGTGTTTTTGTACACAAGTTCCACTCCGTCGAGGTCGATAGCTACTGCATTTTCATCAACAAACGGCTTGGTCATTGTGAAATCGTGAATTGGAGGAACATAACCAGGATCGATTATATTATGCTTTGCATCGACGAATTTCCATGTCGAATCGGGAAGATTGTCGATAGTAAATTCCTGTTGCTTTCCACCTTTCTCGTATACGAAAACACTCTCGACCACAGGCTTTGGTGCGTCTTCGGGGACAACCATTCCCTCGGCAATATTAGCACCGATGTGGTAAGGGCGGAAATCGATGATAGGCAAAGTCTTAAGGCAATAAATTCCAAGACCTAGCGAAGCAAAGCCGACAATGAACATTATTACCCATTGGATTCCAGTATGGTATTTAGTCTTCATCTTCTTGCGCTGCCAGAACAACAGGATAGCCATTGCCAGCAGTACCAGGTTCTTGAAGAAAGTCTGCCAGTTGGTTATAACAAGGGCATCGCCGAAGCATCCGCAGTCTGACACTGGATTTGCAATAGCCAACCAGAGCGTCAGCGGAGTGAAGAACACCATCATGAGCAAAGCGCCCAAAGCGCCAAGCTTAGGCAGCTGGTTGAAAAATAGCGAGAAACCTATTACCAGTTCGAGTACTGCCAATGCAATTGCCAAAGGCAAAGCTGCGCTATCAATTGCGGATAGGTTCATTGCTTCGAGATAGTCAGCAATCTTGTATCCGTAACCTAGCGGATCGATAACCTTCACAAAACCAGAGAACAAGAATGTTGCTCCGACAATCCATCTGAATAAATTCCTTATAATTATCATACTTAGCTATTTTATAAAATTATGTTTTTTTAATTCATTCACTATTTTTTCAGAGATGATTTCGGCTGGAAGCATTTCGCCGTTACACGAACAATCTATACGCACAAGACGGTCGTCGGTTTCGGTTGCACGGATATATGTCTCGCGCACTTTACGCTGAAAATCCAAGTCAGCCTCGTGAATGTCCGTCTTGCCGTTCAGGTATTCTCGGTCCTTGCCAGTGCGGTTTTCGGCAAGACGACGTTCAGTAAACGAGAATGGAACATCGAGGAAAATGTTAAGATCGGGACGCGGAATCTTGAAATAGTTGAACTCAAGGTTGAAAATCCAATCGAAAAGCTTGCGTTTTTCTTCCTCATCGGCGATTTTTGCACATTGGAAACCTATGTTGGAATAAACATAGCGGTCGTTTATCACAAACTTGCCTTCAGAAAGCCACTTGTTAATCTTCGGAGCCATATTGTAGCGGTCGCCAGCAAACAGCAACGACACAAGATACGGATTCACTTCGGACAAACCGCCGAATTCGCCACGCAAGAAACGATTTATCATATCACCGAAAATTTCGGAATCGCCTGTTGGAAAATGTACGTATTCTACGATCTTACCCTCTGACTTCAAATACTTTGAAAGCAGTTCAACCTGAGTGGATTTACCTGCTCCGTCAAGACCTTCTATAACGATAAATGCCATTTCAATCCTCCGACATTAAAGTGCCAAAGTTACGAAAACTTTTACAAACACAAAACAAGGAAGTTGTAAATTTGTCAAACAAAAAAAAGACTGCCGCGAAGACAGTCTATGCATAAAATATTACATGATTTCGTATTGGTCTACCAGTCTATGGCGTATAATAAATTCCTCATATTCTAAAACCTATCAATATGGTTTATGAGTAATGTAATAGTTATCTGTCCAAGGCTGGAATTTCAAGTTCTTTGTATGCATTCCCTTTGCAATAGAATCGAGTGTTTCGGAACCTACCGCCTTTGACAACGATACAGTATAACGCGAAGCAAAAAGTCCGTATGCAGTACCGCTGTTATTCTTTGATTCGGGGTCGATATAAATATTTGTAAATATTGGACGATCCTGTGCAATACCACCCGAAGGTTTCGTAACTTGCATATAAGTGTACATATTTTCATCGGCTGTCGACACTGCAAATGTTAGCGACTGCTTCTTATCACGATCAGGATCCATATATACCAGTCTTCTTACGACAGTTTCATCATTTTGGTCAATCTGGGCAACAAGTGAACTGTAGAACGATGCAATACTGAACGACTGCTCGACTGCCGTATATGTGCCTGTGTTTACCTTGTACGCAATATCGTTGTATACCTCTATCGACTTCATTACAGTATCACCATTTGTCTTCACTTCCAAATAATTGAAATACACATTCGTCTGGACTAGATTAGCATTTTTGCCAAGGTTATATCCAATTACAAAGTCGTTGTTGGATCTTGCCAGTTCTACCTTTGGTGCACGCTCGTCGGGAGTCTTTATCTTTACCCCGTCCACTATACTGGTTTCGCCCTTAGCGATTATTCTTCCATTATCAATATTCACTTCCAGTTCGTACGTATACCCCTCTGTAAGTTCGGGCTTACCCACCCAAATGGTATTCTTGTCGCTGGCAAAATAGCCGTCATCTTTCGGAATGCTGTCCGACGGCCAGAAGTTCCACGACTTAAGCACGGTATTACCTTGTTTTCGGTTTAGCTTTACCTGCACATCACAGTTATAGAACAACGAATCCGACACCGAAGCCATCTCCGAGGCTGGAAGTTTGCCAAGGAAACATTTGTTTACCTTCACATATTGTGTTGTCTGCGATTTGTCTAGGACACAGAATACAACAGGCGTATCCCGCCATTTATCGTTAACATCAAAGTCCGAATTGCAAGAAACAAGGGCTAACAATCCAAACAAAAAGCCTATAATCAATGTATTTCTTATCATCGTAATAACCTCTATTCAGCGAGCAAAGGTAATAAAAAAAATAAACATCATGCGAAAAGAACAAAAAAAAGAGGTTGCCACAACAGGCAACCTCCTATAATTTACCAAAGATTCAATTACTTGGTGTATTCGTAAGTTGTTACATGAACATAAGTACTCTTGTAGTTTACGCCAAGGACAGTTTCTTCTTCTTCTTCAGTATAAGTAATCTTCGAAGGCATCTTACCGTCATATTCGTAAGCATATTCAGTTACGACAGTTCTAGTTTCATTGCCATTAACACGGCTTACAGTCTTCTTTACAATATTATTCTTTGAGTATGCAATGTCGAAATCATCTTCCATGTCTGAGTACATTCCCTTATAAGGATTGGTCTTACCATCATATTCGTAAGCAGTTGTGTACTTGTAACCGTTTTCACCAGTTGTTACAACCTGAGATATATTCTTGCCGTCCCATTCGATTGTGGTATTGTAGGTATAAGAAACAGTAGTCTTGGTACGCATCTGGTCTGCTTCGATAGCTTCGCTAATATAGCTAGGAATAACGCTTTTTGCAAAAGCAGAGAGACTCTTAAATGAGTATGATCTAACAGTCTTAACAGAAGCCGGAAGTTTATCAGCATACGTGATTTCAATAACTACAGAATCGTCTGGGTCATCGCTATCTGTAATCTTAATGCTCTGCAACTTCTTATCGTCGTTGTATACATATTCAGCCTTTTCGCTACCGCAAGTGCTACCTGCAAGTCTATTCTTGTCATCATAGGTGTAGTTTACGGTCGAAGTTACCTTACCGTCCTTATCCTTGTGCATTACACTATTCAAGGTCTTGTCACCCCAAGTCCACTCTTCTGCTACGAAAGGATTCTGAACATTTGTAACAGTTCTAGAACCGTCTGAATCTGTGGTAACAGTTGTTGTTGTCCACTCGTTGTAAACCTTAGCGATTTTCTTCTTTGGCTTGTAAACGCCGTCTTTCTGACACGATACAAATGCAACTGCCAACAATGCAATTGCAACAATTAATAAATTCCTTTTCATGGTTTATTTAATTTAAAGTTAGTAATTCTAATTTCAACAAGGACACAAATATAATTATATCTCAATACGGAATAGTTTTTCTACATAATAATTTATAATTTATGCTGCATTTTTTTTGCCTTAGTTTCGAGATAGAACCGGTTGTACTGGTTAGGTTCAACCTTTATTGGAATAGTTTCCACAACTTCGAGTCCGTAGCCCTTTATACCTGCAAGCTTGCGCGGATTGTTTGTTATAAGGCGCATCTTTGAAACACCAATATGTCTTAGTATCTGAGCTCCCACTCCATAGTCGCGCTCATCGTCCTTGAATCCAAGGTGAAGATTTGCTTCTACTGTATCGTATCCCTGCTCCTGCAACTTGTATGCTGCAATCTTGTTCATGAGACCGATACCTCGGCCTTCCTGGTTTAAGTACAACAAGACGCCCTTGCCTTCCTTCTCTATCATCTTCATCGATTCGTGAAGCTGGGTTCCGCAGTCGCATTTCTTTGAACCGAAGATATCGCCGGTTGCACAGCTCGAATGAACGCGCACAAGCACTGGCTCCTCTGGATTCCAACTTCCCTTTATAAGCGCCACATGCTCGAGTCCGTTGCAATGCTGGCGGAAAGGAATAACGTCGAAGTTGCCATATTCGGTCGGCAGAAATACGCGGTCTCCCATATCTACCAGACTTTCGGTCTGCAGACGGTACTTAATGATGTCGGCGATGCAGATTATCTTGAGGCCGTACTTGTCGGCCACTTCGAAAAGCTGAGGCAGACGCGCCATAGTTCCGTCCTCGTTCATAATTTCGATAAGTGCGGCAGCCGGATACAGACCAGCAAGACGTGCAAGGTCAATCGATGCTTCGGTATGACCAGCACGGCGAAGCACGCCCTTGCTCTTTGCATAAAGAGGATTTATATGACCCGGACGGCCAAAGGTTTCTGGCTTTGAATTAGGATCGGCCAGAGCGCGGATTGTTGCAGCCCTGTCGTGAGCCGAAACACCGGTAGTACAACCTTCCAACTTATCTACAGTCACAGTAAACGGAGTGCCGAGCATAGAGGTATTGGTCGAAACCTGATGCTGAAGTTCGAGTTCCTCGCAACGCTCCTCGGTTATAGGTGCACACAGCACACCCCTTCCGTTATGAAGCATGAAGTTTACTATTTCTGGTGTTATCTTTTCTGCTGCAACGATAAAATCGCCTTCGTTTTCCCTATCCTCGTCGTCAACAACTATGACAATCTTGCCATTCTTAAAATCCTCGATAGCTTCTTCTACCGTATTCAAATGACGCTTTACATCTTCCATCATTAAAATTTCCTTTTATTAATAACGGCCATCAACAAATGTCGACGACCCCTTTTTTTGAGGTTGCAAAGATACACTAAAAAAACGTTCGGTATTCTTTATAAAAACAAAAAAAAGATATTGCACATAATGCGACTACTCATCTGCATCAGCGTCTTTCTTCCGCCTGAACTTAAACAAGTTTATTATCTTGTTAATTACCCGAGGATTAATTCTCAAGCTGTCATTAGAAACAGATATTACTAGATATATTCCGAGTGGCAATAATATAAGCGTGCTGAACCACATTCCCCAACCAGCAGGGATTACAAGTTCCTTTACGGTACTCTCTACAGTTGTCGATACGATGTAATACATAAGGAACAAGAATACCGACACAACTACCGACAAACCGAATCCGCCCTTTCGGATTATCGAGCCCAGTGGGATTCCGATAAGGCAGAACAGCAAACAGGCAACCGAAAGCGCATACTTTCGATACCACTCCATTTCGTGTCTTACAATCCAACGGCGCGTACCCGCGATTTCGTCAGAAACTATGTCGATATACGTCTTTGCAGAACGCGAATAATTCACAGCATATTCCAGCATTGCATTACGTTGCTGATTGTCCATCATTGCGCATAAGGAATCGACCTTCACCTTGTCGGCGACAGCCTTGTCGTCGGACACTTCTATCGACAATGGCTTTGCTCTCGTAATATTATATGTCCCGCTTCCATCGTATACGCCATTTATGCCCTTGAAAATCTGGAAGCGCTTGAAATTCCCGCATATTTCCTGCTCTCGCGTCGACAAGGCATTGTTGAGAGAATCGATAGTAAAGTTAAGCTGATTATTATCAAGCATTTCGTATCCACCCTTGAAAAACTCCTCGTTGTTCTTGTCGATACCTGTTGCATCAAGTTCCAGATACGTAACCTGACGCTCGAACTTAGAACTCTGGTGCTGATACTTTCCACCCTTCACGTCCTCGTGACGGGTTCCATTGCGCAATTCCAATATCATCATCGAATTGTCCTCGGTAACAAGCAAGTTGCCCGATGCCGCCATCGTTACATTGTTTGGTGTCGACGAAGGCCTATGGTCGTATATCAATACACCGTTCAATTCGTTGGTAGCACGGTTCTTATTGTCGACCTTTATGCAGATGTCGTCGGCAGGCTCGACAAATATTCCATTCTGGATTATAACTTCGGGACGCTGCTGCTGTATTCCGAAAAGCAACGATCTCATTTTGAGGTTTGTATACGGCATAAGATTATTCGAGAACAAGAAGGCCACCACACTTATGACCGTATTGAAAACTACTAGCGGCATCATTATGCGGTATAGCGACACACCACCTGATTTCATGGCAAAGAGTTCGTTGGTCTCACCAAACTTTCCCATAGCCATAATCGAGGCCAGAAGTCCGGCAAGAGGCAATGCCAACGGCACCAACGAAAACGAGGCGTAGAACATTAGCTCCAATATTATCGAAAGGTCTAGACCTTTGCCCACAAGGTCGTCGATATACCTCCACAAAAACTGCATAAGCAGGATGAAGACGCATAGCAGGAACGTAATGAGCCATGGTCCGATAAACGCCCTTAATATATACCTATGCAGTCTTTTCATCGCGTCGGATATTTTTTACAAAGATAATGGATTTTCTGCAAAAAAAGACACTACCGCATCCCTGTCCTTTCCAAGTTGCCCGACAAGTGCATCTACGTCCGAAAACTTCTGTTCTCCACGCAAACGAGCCTCAAAGCAAACTTTCACATGTGTGCCATAAAGGTCGCCATCGCAATCAAGCACGTGCAGCTCTATTGACTGGCTTTCACCGCCAAAAGTAGGTCGGTAGCCTATGTTTAGCATTCCCTTGTATACACGGCCTGCAACTTCAGCAGAAACCACGTAGGCGCCATTTCCTGGCACCACCTTGCTGATGTCTGCAATTCCGATATTTGCGGTCGGAAAACCTATTGTATGACCGACACCTCGTCCATGCACCACTTTTCCCGAAATGCAATACTTGTAGCCAAGATAGCGGTTTGCCGTTGCTATGTCGCCATCCGACAGCAAGTTACGTATCGTCGAGGAACTTATGTCGTCGGAATAGTCGAGATGGAACCTGTCGAGACGAGAAACGGGAATCTGTGCCGACGATATTTCGGAAACGCCGTTCTCCTTATGCCCTATCGAGTTGTTATATCCCAATAGCAAACGTGAAACCGACAGACGCGAAACAAGAATATCGTCGATAAATTGAGTTCCCGACAATGCAGCAATATCGGCGTTGAAATTAAGCACCAGCAAGTTTCTCACGCCAAAGCGCTCGAACAGCGCAATCTTCTCGTCCATTGTCGACAGCAGGCTTATTTTCCTACCGAAAAAAGCAGCCGGATGAGGATTCATGGTAATTACAAGCTCCTCGCATCCCGACTGGTCGGCCATATCCTTTATCTGCCTGACAATGTACTGATGTCCGCGATGCACGCCGTCGAACACACCGACAGTAGCCACGCAGCCACGGGGAATCCCGGATGATATTTCGCTAAATATTCTCAATTCAAAAATTTTTGCAAAAATACAATATTATTTACGATTTACGATTTTTGATTTACGATTGCGTTATAAATGGATCAAAGAAGAGAAGGCTAAAAGGCTAATTGTCGAGCAGAAGACCTGTCTGACAGACTGCCAGACCGTTAGGCCGTAAGACTGTTTGCCTGCAAGCCCTTCAAATCATCGAATCTTCAAATTATCAAATCACTCATTTCCCAAACTTTGATATTTTTGCAACGTGGAAGAATTACAGATAGAATATCAAAAACTGAGCATCAAAAAGGATTGCTCCGAGTTTATGGCAAAGTTACCGAACCGTATTTTCATTAACGGACGGTTTGTCGGCATTATGCAGCAGAAGAAAGTTTCGATAATGATTCCCGAAGGCAGATACAGCATAATGATACAGAGCCCAATCCCACTACTTTACGCTACCGACGAGGTCGAAATCGAGAAAGGTGTAGAAAACGTTGTAATCTTCAAGAACAGGGAACGTATCTGGGACATTCTTTTCACAATCGACCTTGTGCTATGGATTGCCGGATTCTTTGTTACGCTACCCGAACCTTGGGGTATGGTCTACGAAATTTCCACCAACACCTTCCTTGCTATCTGGCTGATATACGAGTTTTGTATCAGAAAGAAATATTATAGGATAAGGGAAGTCAAGAAACAGTTGAAAGTTAAGAGTTAAAAGTTAAGAGTTTACAAACCCACAAAAAAAGGCTGTCTATTCGACAGCCTTTTCTATTATCTTATAAGGGTTATAGTACCTTGCTCGTTATGAACCACTCCGTTCCAATCCTGGAATGTGCAGAACCACTGATAAATTCCCGGAGGACAAAGTGCATCGCCTTGATTTCTATGCCCCCAGTCGGTTCCATCCCATGCCCCTTCGGCGCACGATTCGCAATTAGCCGACGGATCGTACCAGTTTGTCCTGAATACCAAACCGCCCCAGCGGTCGTAGATTACAAGCATGAAATCGTTTCTTGTAATACCGTTACCGCATATTCTGAAGCAATCGTTAACGCCATCACCGTTAGGTGTGAACGATG
Source organism: Bacteroidales bacterium (assembly GCA_017617125.1). Classification (GTDB taxonomy): domain Bacteria; phylum Bacteroidota; class Bacteroidia; order Bacteroidales; family ML635J-15; genus Bact-19. The sequence goes on along the minus strand of JAFZWY010000025.1, from coordinate 10,431 downwards.
TCGGCGCATAGAATGCAAAATCGTTCTGGATCAACAATGTGCGGGTTGTCGTATCGCGGCACATATCTTCGGATTCGGCTACAAGCATTATCTCGAATTCACCCATCCTACGGTATACGTGGCGTGGCGATTCGAACAACGAACTATCGTTGTCGCCGAAGAACCAGTAATACCTTTCAGCTCCAGTAGAGTAGTTTATAAACTTGATTTCGGAATCAAGCAAACCAGTAATGAGCGGATCGGTTTCGAAGAGTGCCTTCGGTTTCGGATATACGGTAATCATATCGTGATACGTCTTGTAGAAACGGCATCCGAAGTAATCAACCATTTCGAGCGATACATCGTATGTACCCGGCTGAGTATACACATGCGACGGTGCAAGAGCATCGGAGAACGCATAGTCGCCAAATTCCCACAAAGTCTGGTCGGCAGTGTTGAAAGGCTCGAAAACAGTCTTCAACGGGGCACAGCCTTCGATTACTTTTGCAGTGAACAATGAATCTGGCTTAGGCCTTACATTTATCTGTATCGAGTCGGACACCGGTGATGTTCCGCACATATCCGACAAGGTTATGTGTACCATTGTTGTTGTATCGAGATTGATTGTGAACGGAGCCGGAACAACCAAGCCGTTGTCGATTGTAAGAGTATAAGGTCCGCCGTTACCGCCTTCAACTTCCACATTAATAACAGCACCTGTACCAGGACATATTGTATCGTAGCTTGTAGTAACAGCCCTTATGTTAAGAGGCGGATTCAGCGTCACGGTTACAGGCTGAGAAACGGCAGAACATCCGTTGGCATCTGTCACTGTCAATGTATAAGTAGAATTTGTAGTCGGTGTCACAGTAAGTAGGTTCGAATACGACACTACCGAATCCTGATTTGCCCACATGTATGTATAGAAAGGAGTTCCTCCCGACACCTGCGTAGTTATTGTTGTCGACTGACCGTTGCATATTGTCTGGTTCGACATCGGCAATATATATATAGGTGTAGGACCTTCTACCGTAATGGTTCTCTCGACGCGGCAATTATGGTCGTCGGTGACGGTAACAACATATTCGCCAGGAACAGCATTGATGTTGTGGGTAGTTTCACCATTTGGCCACAAGTACGAATACGGAGGCACACCGCCCTGAATATTAATCAAAGCCGTACCGTCGGCGATGTTTCCACACGATGCTGGGGTTGTCATAGTATTGGCAATCAACTGTGTAGGCTGTTCGATTATAAAGTGCGTATTGGTGTTACATCCTATTGCATCGACAACAGTCACTGTATACAGGCCTGCGCCCAAGCCGTTATATATGTAGTTCTCGGAGCCCCACATATACTGGTACGGAGGCAAACCTCCATGCATTACCAGTTCGGCACGACCGTCATATGCACCGTAGCAAGAATTGTGCGTAAGCATTACCGAGTCAATTTCAAGTGCTGGACTAACCGTAACCGTAAATGTTTCGGTATTTGAACGGCATTGATGATCGTCGGTAACATATACCGAATAGGTTGTTGTTTCATGCAATGTAGTAGAGAAGTTTGACGTATTGCCTACACTAGAACCATTGCTTACTGTCCAGTTGTATGTGTATGGCATAGTACCGCCCGATGCAGTTGCCTGCACGTACGATGGCGTTCCTTCGCAAACAGCACTATTTTCGTCGGTAGTAACTACCAACGGGTCTGGCTGATTAAGGATAAACTCACGCGACAGCGAGCAGCCATTTTCATCGACAACTGTCACACGATATTGACCAGCGGCAAGATTATTGCGCACTGACGCAGCATTTCCTATATCCGACCATAGGTACGACAACTGTCCCGTTCCGCCACTCACACTTATGCTTATCTGACCATCGAACGAGTTGGAACAGGTAAGGTCGGTTGAATGGGTAAATATATTATTTACTACCATCTCGTCCGGTTCCTCTATCTCATAGTCAAATGCTACCTGGCAGTTGTTGGCATCGCTTATTGTCACATGATATTGGCCCACACAAAGGTTTACTATTGTATTAGAAGGCGCACTCCACGAATACGAATATGGCAGAGTACCTCCACTTGCCGTTATTGTTGCCGAACCTCGGCAATCGCGATAACATATATTGTCGGTCTTGGTAAGATCTGCGTTCAACTTAGACGGATAAGCAATGTATACCAAAGTATCCGACGAACAACCGCCCAAATCGATATGCAATGATACAGGATGCGACGAACCGTCTTCGGTAAGCCATTGAATTGAATATGGACCAGCGCCAGAACCTGATTCGATTACAGCATTATCGAAATCCCATGTATAGACAGCCGAATTACCTATTGGTCCTACAGAAGTCATGTTGCCAATATATGTTATGGTTGTATTTTCGCCAAAGCAATTAATTGGCTGATAAGCGAACGAACTTGTAGGTTGCGGATAGAAAGTGACTATCACATCGTCGTATGCGGCACACGATGTGTAATCGCCCTGATATGCTTCGGTCCATCTGAACGTGTATGTTCCCCATGCATCGACAATAACTGTTGTATTAGGAGAGTGGACTGCAGCAAAAGAAGCAAGCCCTCCCGAAGGAGTTGAAACAGCCGACCATGTTCCTTCGTTTCCTGGTGCGAGAGTTGCCGACAACAAAATGGTGTTACCGCAAACGCTTGTATCGTCGCCAGCAAATGGAGTAGGTCTTATACAGCACGACGCATCATCGTAGTTGAGCACCGTCACTATCAAAGTAGTATCGTAAGTACAACCGAAATTATCGGTTGCATAGAATGTATATTCATGATCGCCAGGCTCAGCGGGGGTTGCTGTTGTATTGGAAACATTCTGCAGGAAAACAGATTCGCCTCCCCATGACAATGCGGTAGTCGTAGGCGAAACATCAAATTCCGTCTGATATGAAATTACATTATCTCCTGCAGGAACCATGTGGTCGGCAAAGTGCAACTCAACCGAGAACACCGTACCATCGTCTGAACCAAGGTGGTCCCTGATATTAATACACCACTCGCCATTTACTGGGCAACCCACAAGGCTTGTCCAGTTGCCGATCGGCAAATAGTCACCTCCAGGGATATATGGATGACTGGTATATGTATGTCCGTTATTGTTTGTAAATGTATATGTTGGTGGATCTGCTGCCAAGGTCTCTATTGTCTGTGATGCATTGTGTGTCCAACAATAATGGTATGGCGTTCCCTGTATACAAGCATCATTACCTTCATCAACAGGTTCTCCAAGGAATTCCCACGAGCAGTTGCTGCTTGAATATCCGTTGAACAGGTCCATTCTGTTACCCGACGGGCAAGTTATCCACACTTCAAGGTCACCGATATACGAATGTTCAATCTCCATGCATATCGACTCGATGTCGCTTGCGCTCTGAATACTCTGACCTGGAGCGAACGCATTGTGATCGAAACACATTGTCTGAGTATAGTTTGTAACATCCTCAAAGCAGTGTTCCTCAATGATTGCCTCGGGAATCTGCATCACCCACTCACTTGGCTGCTGCACATGACCGTCAAGCAAAGCGGTTTCACCAGGGCAAATCGATGGAGTTGCTGTTGTACCTGGGAATGTTGGAGGCAACGATATTGCAACGAGGAAAGTGTCGGGATATGCATATGAGCATCCATTTATATCAGTAGCCCAAAGATTTATATAGTATGCACCCGGTTCAACATCAGCATTGAATTCATTTTCCCCCTGTCCTCCGAATTCATGTCTACCATTAACGTCAATCCAACTCCAAGACCATGTAAGGTTCTCATCAGACTGGTGGTACCCCATCGGAGCATCGTTGTTGGGGAATACACCGTGAGCACCAATTCCTACAGGGCCATTGGAGCAAGCCTCGTAACGACCAGTTTCTGCATTCCAACGTGCAGTAATATCAGGTTCGATAGTAAAATCCTGACATTCCATACCACAACCAATTTCAATCTCATAGCCTCGGTAACTGCATACAGAACCATCGCTATGCCATACGAAGGTCGCACACGAGGTATTTAACGAATATGAATTCGAAAACGATGAACCACCAATTCTGTTTGCAATAACAGTTCCACTAGAACTTGTTCCCTCGTAAATATACATATAATCGAACGAGGTACTTTCGGTATTCATGGTCACATTAATCTCCATCGGATAACCACTAGGCACACATACTGTAATCGTATAGTTTTCCGAATTGCTATAACTACCATTGGCACCACCAGAGTCGTAAAGCATCGCAGAACAACCTGTCATATTCACGGTTGTACCGTTAGTCGATGCATTCATGGTTATTGTTTGCTGAGCGATAGCACCAACTGCAAAAAAGCAGAGCAAGACACTCAACAAAAACCGTACACTATTCGTTCTCATTGTGTCTCCTCCTATATTCGTTAAATAACTTTGTCAAATCCTCACTAGAATAGAATGTCAAAAGCTTTCCCGTATTTCCGATAAGGTAAACATTCGACGACTTGGCAGAAACTTCGAAATCACATTCCATCACATTGAAAGTTTCCGGATTGTACTCCGTAACTTCAGCACCAGCCATCTTGGTTTCCTTGTCCATATACCTCAATTTCGGAAATGCAGACGATTCTGGATTGTTAATCTCCTTTACGACAAAAGCATTATCCACAAACCAGTTCATGTATTCAATGTCCAACGGATTTACACGCTGTATCTCGAGCAAATCTTCCTCGGAATACTTCGCATACAAGCGACTGTCGATTGTCACGCTCTGCGAAAACGCGCTCATTGTCATGAGAATCAACGACAAAAGCAATATATTTTTTTTCATAAACATAACTTTTCGTTTATATTTCCTATATACATAACGTAAAAATCTTCCATTGGTTGCCTACTACTGGCAGAAAAATTTTCACACTATGCACCAACGGGCAAAGATAAACCTTTAATTCAAGATAAACAAGGGAATGGGATTTTTTTTCAATATTTTTTTGAAGACAATTTGTAGGGGGACTTTTCCGAACTATCCCCCTACAAATACGCCCTATCTTGCCAGATTTACAGTTCCCTGCTCCTTATGCAGAATCCCGTATGTATCCTCAAACTGGCAATACCACTGGTAAATGCCGGTTTCGAGAACCCGGTCGCCCTTGCGCTTGCTACCCATGTCGGTTCCATCCCACGAACCTTCGGAACACGAATCACAGCCTGCATCGGGGAAGAAACTTGTCGTCTGGAATACCAGTCCGCCCCAGCGGTCGTAAATGGTCAACAGGAAATTGTTCTGCGAAATACCCTTACCGCACACACGGAAGCAGTCGTTGATGCCATCACCGTTTGGTGTAAAAGATGTCGGCGCAAAAAATGTCATATCGCTGTAAACGTTAACCTTACGTGTTGTCGTATCGGTACAGAAATGCTCGTTTTCGGCAACAAGTGTCACCTCGTACTCGCCAACCTGCGGGTAAACATGGCGCGGAGATTCGAACATTGAGCTGTCGTTGTCGCCAAAGAACCAGAAATACCTGACGGCATCTATCGAACGGTTGACAAACAGCACCTCGGACGACAAAGCCGAAACCATCTGCATATCGGCATCGAACAGAGCCTTCGGACGCGGATAAACATGAATCATATCACGAATTGTTCGCTCCATTCGGCATCCATATTCGTTTGTCACAGACATAGTTACATCGAAATCACCAGTCTTGCTATACTCATGTACAGGAGTCTTAGCCTCCGAAAAATCGTTGTCGCCAAACTGCCACAAGTAATTAGTGCCATCGACAGTCAGTGGCGAGAACGACACCGACAAGGGTGCACATCCGTACACTCCGCTGGCTGTAAACAATTCGTCGGGCGAAGGATAAACGTGTATTTCAATTGAATCCATAACCGGTGAAGTTCCACACATATCGGAAAGTGTTATATGGAACATCGTTGTTGTATCGGGACGAACCGAGAATGGCGACGCGACCACACTTCTGTCCTGAAGCGTAAGCGTATATGGACCGCCATTGCCACCTTCGGCCTCGACATAAATAATCACCTCGTCGCCACTGCATATCGAATCGCGGTTTGGCAGTATCGAAGTTATACGCAGGTCGGGATTTACCGACACGGTAACTGCTGGCACCTGAAACGTACATCCCTGCGAATCGGTGATCGTCAACGAATATGTAGAATTTGTCGTCGGAGAAACCGTAAACTGAGAACCGTAGTACTGCGTTCCGTCGGAACCCGACCAAGCATAGTCGTAGAATGGCGTTCCGCCCGACACCTGAGTTGTAAGCGTAGTCGACTGTCCCTTGCAGATTGTAGCATTGCCGATTGGCAAAGCAAACAACGGCATAGGCTGCGGAATTTCAAAGTCCTGTGTATAACGGCAACCATAGTCGTCGAGCACCGTAACAGTATATGTACCAGCCGACGACACTAAAGTTTCGGCAGTTGTACCATCGGGCCACAGGTACGAATACGGAGAGGTTGCTCCCGACACGAAAATTCTTGCCACACCATCATCACCGCCATTGCAGGTCACGGGATTAACAGACGAGGAAACTATAAAATCGCTAGGCTGTGTAATAACAAATGTTGCTATAGCCGAACATCCTATATTGTCTGTTACAGTAACTGCATACATTCCGCCACAAATTCCATCGTATATGTAATTGTCCGACGGCCAGCTGTACTGCAATGGCATCAAACCGCCACTGACAAGCAGTTCTGCCCTTCCGTCGCAGCTGCCATAACATTTCACATGCTGCAAAATAACGCTGTCGATTGTCAACTTCGGACTTACAGTCACCGTCATTGTATGAGTTTCGCCTACACAGCCATGAGCATCGCGCACATATACCGAATAGTGGGTCGTCGTAGTGAGAGACGCCGACACTTCGTTGCCGGCCATAAAGCTATTGGTTCCATCGTTCCAAAAATACTCGTACGGGGCAGTACCGCCGAATGCTTCGACGGAAACAGGAGTTGGTTCGCCCTCGCACACGGCATAGTCGGTAGTCATCTGCATAACAAGCGGATCAGGCTGGGTTACTGCAGCAAATGCAGTTTGTGAACAACCTCTTTCGTCGGTTATAGTTACCGAGTATTCGCCCGCTGGCAGGTTGCTTCGTGCAGCAGGACCCTCGCCCATATCGGACCAAATGTAGCGCAGAGCACCTGTTCCTCCGCCAGCATATATAGAGATGGACCCGTCGCGCGAGCCGAAACAACTAAGGTTTGATGCCTGCACCGTCTGAACTACGAGTTCGGGCGACTCGTTTACGACAAAATCGCGCTGAGTCACGCAACCGTTGGCATCGGTTAGCGTAAGTGTATAAGTTCCGGCTCCGAGATTCAGCATTTCGTTTCCTGGAGCAGCCCACGAATATGTAACAGGCAATGTTCCGCCATGGTGAGTAACGATAGCCGAGCCACCATTGCTATGATAGCACGGGTCGTCGACAACAGAAATCGAATCAATAACAAGGACTTCTGGCACATGAATAGACACAATCGTATCGTTAGACACGCAACTTCCATTGGCGACAGAAAGGCTAACGGCATGTATTGCGGCATCGCCCCACGATACAGTGTGTGGACCAAGTGGCGTATTGCCATACTGTACATATGCGCCATCGAAATTCCAATTGAAAGCGGCATCGGCGCCCATATTTCCTACATATGTAATCGTCGTTGCATCTCCTGCACAGGTAATTGGAGTATATGTAAACGTTGGTGTAGGTTGCTCAACGAAGATTATTGTAACATCGGCAAAATCTATGCAGTTTGGCTGATTAAGATAATGTTCAGTCCAACGGAAAGTATATGAACCCCAACCACTTACAGAAACCGATGTGTTAGGCGAATTGGGACTTGTAAAGATTGCGCTGTTGTTCACATTGTCGCCGTTGGGATATGCCACAACCGACCATTCGCCAGTATTCCCGTTTGGCAAAGCCTGAGCCGAAAGCATTGTGGTATTGGAGCATACGGTTCCCGATTGTGTCGTCAATGCCGTAGTAGGTGGAATACAGCATCTTGGATCGTCGTATTCACGTACGGTGACTGTCAGTGTAGTATCGTAGGTGCAGCCGAAATTGTCGGTTGCCGAGAATACAAATTCGTGCTGTCCGGGAATACTTAAGAGCGTCGTAATGTGCGCTAGGGAGTCGGCCGACAATTCAACTCCAGTCCACCAAAGGTCGTGCGAAGTCGCCGAAGTATCGTACTCTGTCTGGTACTGTATAAGCGATTCCTGTGGAATCATATAGTCGGCAAAATGCAATTCTACGGAAAAAATTGTTCCGTCATCATACAACCTATGATCTTGAATATTTATACACCACTCACCATTTACCGGACATCCAACGAGATTTGACCAGTTCCCACTAGGACGATAATCGCCTGCAGGTATATATTCATGTCCATAATAGGAATTGCCGACATTGTCTGTATATGAATAAGTTGGAGCATTTGACGCGACCTGCTCTATTGTTGTGGTGCCGTTCGGACTCCAAGAGTAGTGGAAAGGGGAACCAGGGACACAAGGTTCACTCTCATCGTCAACAGGTTGACCCAAAAACTGATAGGTTGAATTACCATGATATCCGTCAAAAAGCGTTAGCCTATTTCCCGATGGGCAAGTAATCCACACTTCAAGGTCACCCAAATACGAATGCTCAATGTCAATGGCAATCGACTCGATATCGCTTGGGCTTTGGATAATCTGGCCAGGAGCGAATGCCGTATGATTAAAACACATCGACTGCACATGTGTAATATCATCTTCGGTACAATATGGGTCAATTATCTGGCTTGGTATTTCCATTACCCACAAATCGGGCGGTTGCACATACCCATCGAGCAGCACGACTTCGCCAGGACATATCTCCGGAGTAACATAAGTCAAATCAAAAGACGGAGGAAAAGAAACAACAATAAGCATTTGCTCCGGATAAACATATGTACAACCATTTATATCCCTAGCAGAAACTGTCAAATAATATGCCCCAGGCTCAAAATCTATCTCCAGTGAATTTTCGCCGACACCGCCAGTTTCATGAGTTCCATTGCCATCTATCCAGCTCCATGTCCAATTAAGATTCTCGTCCGACTGATGATAACCGTTGGGCAAATCGTTGTTTGGGAAAACGCCATTGGCAGAAACTTGGATAGGTTCGTTCGAACATGCTTCGTAACGACTTTCTTCTTCATTCCACCGTGCACTTATATTAGGCTCAATATAAAAATCCTGACATAATATACCGCATTGTATATCAATACTGAATCCACTATAATTTATCGACACATCGCTATGCCAAACGAATGTTGCACACGATGAATAGACCGTGTAGTGATTTGTAAACGAACTACCGCCAATAGAACGTGCGACAACCGTACCACTCGTTCCACTACCTTCGTATATTGTCATGTAATCATAAGAGGTTCCTTCTGTATTCATAAATACGTTAAGTTCCATTCTATAGCCTTCGTTTGGCAAACATATAGTAACAGTATATTCTTCGTTGCTACTATAACTTCCATTAGCACCTCCCGAATCGTAAAGCATGGCAGAGCATCCAGACAAGTTAATTGTCCTGCCATTATTGGACGAATTCATCAAGATTGTCTGCTGAGCGAAAGTATCTACGACAGCAAAACAGAGCAAAATGCCCATAAATATGCCAATATTATTCGTTTTCATAATGCATCCTCCTATATTTGTTGTACTTTTCTGTCAAATCCTTATTCGAAAGCAACACAAGAGCCTTTCCTGTATTCCCTATTACATAGGCCTTCGTCTCATTCCCGTCAGCATCTATAGCGTATTCCATTATATTAAAAGTAGCTTCATCTAAATCTGTAACTTCCGCACCGATCTGCTTTGTTTCCGCATCAAAATACCTTAACTTCGGAAACCTATCCATTCCAGAAAACCCAACATCCTTTATAATATACGAATTATCAAGGAACCATGTGAAATATTCCAAATCTTCAGGTAGATTCTGCTGCATATAAAGCAAATATTCATCGGAAAACCTCGCTCTAAGACGGTTATCTATAGAAGCTAACTGTTGCGAGAAAGAACTTACCCCTGCAAATAACAGGACAATCAATATTATCAATCTTTTCATGTCACTAAATTTTAACGTTTCTATAATAAAGACGAAATTCGTTAAAAATGGTTGCCTACGGAATGAAGAAAAAGTTTCTCTAAGATGTTTGAACGTTTCAAGTTTCTAGTTTAAAGTTGTAGTGGTCGCGGCGCGCCACGACTGTACAAGTTCCGGAGTTCAGGTTTCTGGTTTCTAGTTTAAGGTTCAAAGTTCAATCGTTGTCAATGCCTAAATAAGGTTGACCGTTTTTCCCTTATTTTTCATTGTATTTTTATTAATATTCTTTTCCATTTGTAGCGACCTTATTGGTTGCATTGATTGCAAAGGTAAAACTTTTTTTCAAATTGAGTTGGACTC
>JAFZWY010000024.1 GCA_017617125.1 Bacteroidales bacterium | reverse complement strand
GTAGGGCGCGTTTTGAACGCAACCCGTACATAAGGCAAGTTAATGCTTTTTAGCGCAGAGTAGCCGATTTTTAGCGAAGCAGACTCAGCGGACACACTTTTTTTGTTTACTGTTTTTGGTGACAATTGTCGAAGACAATCATGAGCACCACTGAAAATTAATTGTAGGAGCGAATAACAAAGTAAAAGCCACCGCGGCTCGAGCGGAAAAAAAATAAATCGAAACAAACCTAACGCAGCGAAGCAAGTAATTTGACAAATCTATTTGTTGAATTTGAAACAAATTTGTTTAATTGCTCACTGCGTGTCGCGAGCTAAAGGTTTAACTACGTTGATTGCAAAGCAATTCTGCCCGAAGGGCACTCTTTCACATCTGCCCTTCAGAGCACTAAATTGTAACAGATGCTGAAATAAATTCAGCATGACTGAATGATTCTGCCCTTTAGGGCACTAAAAAAAAGGGGATTCGCGCTTCCTAGAATTTCTTCAGCTCCCTGTACAGCCTCTGCACTGGCAAACCCACCACATTGTAGAACGAACCGCTGATGCTTTCGACGGCAACCTTGCCAATCCATTCCTGGATGCCGTAGGCGCCAGCCTTGTCGTAGGGCTGGTAGTTGTCGATGTAGAAACGAATTTCCTCGTCGTCGAGGTTGGAGAACGTGACCTCGGTGCATACGCTGAAACTTACCGTCTTGTCGACCGAACGCAAGCACACGCCGGTAATCACCCTGTGCGTCTTGCCGCTCAGCAGACGGAGCATCTGGAAGGCGTCGGAGTAGTCCTTGGGCTTACCGAGAATCTTGTCGTCGACAACCACGGTGGTGTCGGCAGTGATGAGCAGGTCGTTATCCTTCAGGTCCTTATAGGCATTCGACTTCTGGCAGGCGAGATATTCCGACACGTCCTCGACGCAAATGTCAGAAGGCACCGTCTCCTCCTCCTGCGAGGGCTTTACAAGAGAATACTTCACGCCAAGCTGCGCAAGCAGTTCGCGGCGACGAAAACTTGCCGAGGCAAGCAAAATATTGTATTTCGAATCAAATTGTTCCATTACCTATTATTATATAACAAAACACTATGCTGAACGCAACTCCCAGCACCATTATTGCCTTGACGAACCCGCTGAGTACCGAATATTTGCGCTTTGCCGTACCGAAAAGCGATGCCACTGCAACAACGAGCGTCGGAAGTGCAACAAGCGCATACAGATAAACGGCCGGTAGCATCTCGTAAGCGAAAAATCGCGACTTTGACAAATATCCGTACCAGAAGAACAATACCAACGCGATCGAAACGATGGCAAGTGCACTTACAATATAATTGGTCTTTTTCAATCCTATTTTCACCGGTATCGAGCGCACACCGTTGGCCCTGTCGCCTTCAACATCCTCGCAGTCCTTGATAATTTCGCGCACTAGAGTATAAATAAAGGCAAAAACAGAGAAGAATATGACTACCTGCATCGCCATCTTCACGGCACGGATATGACTGATGTCCCAGCTCGAAATGGAATCGGCCACGGCGAAATATTCGGTCGAACCGACAAGCATCGGCACAATGCCAGAAAGCATGGCTATGAGCAAATTGCCCCAGAAGGCAGATTTTTTCAGGTCGCGCGAATAAATCCACAAGGCGGCAAACGCACCTATAAAAATAAATACATACCAAAACCTATGCGTTGCGACCGTAGCTGCAATTCCACAAGCAAGCCCGAAAATACTGAGCCACAAATGCATTGCGATTGCCTTACGACGCGGGATTGCCACGCCAACCACCACATCTTTCGAACGGTTCACACTATCGATATGCACATCGAAATAGTCGTTGATGACATATCCGCCTGCGGCAATGAGCATTGTTGCGAGCATCAGCAGATAGAAACCCCAGTCGGGAAACATCACCTCGATGCCATAAACCCTGAACACCGGAAAAATAACAAGCAGTCGCATCGCCATCATTGTCAATGCAATAACGAGAATATTCTTCCACCGTATCAGCCTCATGAAATTTTTCATATCGCAAAAATACAATTTTATTTTAGATTTACGATGTACGATTGACGATTTTGCTCTTCATAGTCATGCTGAATTTATTTCAGCATCTGTTATAGATCCTGAAACAAGTTCAGGATGACCGGTGCTGAAACAAGTTCAGGATGACATTCTGTGTTTTGTAGCAACGTGCCATGACGTGTTGCTACATTTCATTCATCGCAAATCGGCGCAACGCATTGCGAATCGGCGCAACGCATTGCGCCGCTACAATCAATCATCAAATCTTTGAATCATTGAACGTTAAACGTGAAACAGCGTAGCGAGAACGCGTACTTCGACTGCCCTTCGACTACGCTCAGGGAGCAGCTCAGCACAAGTAGCCCTCAACGAAGTTAAACATGAAACAAAAAAAAGCGGAATCAGATGCTGAAACAAGTTCAGCATGACATTCCGCTTTTTTAGAAACGGCGTAGCCCTCAACGAAGTTAAACGGCGAAGCCACAGAAACGTGCGCAGCACGTGAAACTTGAAACGGGCGTAGCCCATAGAAACGGCGTAGCCATTCAAACGGCGAAGCCACAGAAACGTGCGCAGCCCTTGGACCTTCCTAACACCCCCTTGTTGAATCTTTTCCCGTATATCGTGAACGCGTATTCCATTATGCCCTAAATTTGAAACTGGTAAAAAAGCGATTTATTTTTGCCACTTATTTGTTACTTGCGATTACTAACCCTTTAAATTACAACAACATGAAAAAGTATTTAGCAGAAATGATCGGAACCATGGTATTGGTTCTTATGGGATGCGGAACAGCCATCAGCCTAAGTTGTGGCACTGACACTGCATCGGTTGTCGGAACAGCATTGGCATTTGGTCTCGCTGTAATAGGCATGGCTTACTCGATTGGAAAGATTTCGGGATGCCACATCAATCCGGCAATTACCCTCGGTGTTGCCTTGAGCGGCAGAATGGGCTGGAAGGATGCCATCATGTACATGATTTTCCAGGTTATCGGTGCATTCATCGGTTCGGCAATCCTATTCTGGATGACAAAGGAAGTCGGTCTTGAAGGTACTGGAGCAAACGACCTGCAGTCGGGCGTAAGCGTACTTGGCGGTCTGCTTGCCGAAATCTTCTTCACCTGCGTATTCGTATTCGTAGTTCTTGCAGCTACACACGAAAAGAACGGTGCTGGCAATGCAGCAGGACTTGCAATAGGTCTTACACTTGTTCTCGTACACCTCGTTTGCATCCGCTACACAGGAACTTCGGTAAACCCCGCTCGTTCTATAGCTCCAGCTGTATTCCAAGGCGGAACCGCACTCAGCAACCTCTGGATTTTCATCGTAGGTCCATTCGTTGGCGGTGCTCTTGCAGCTGTAATCTACAAGATTTTCGACTGCAAGAAGGAATGCAACAAGTAATTTGAAAACTGAACAGAAAAAAAATAGGGGCGAATGTCGTCCCTATTTTTTATGTACATATTTGTAAACAATCAATATTATTTACAAAAATTTTAGAATTTTACACTAAGAGTCAATCCAAAAGCACTACTATGCTTTTCCATCGAACTGTATCTTATAATAGACGGTGTAATTTGGTATGAAAAAGCACGGACACCATTGTTATATTCATCTGCCACCCGACTTATTCTGCCATTTCCAACGCCTTTGAAAACACATCCTAATGTCAACCCTATAGGGAAATATGCCCCCGTTATATACCCAGCAACCGCAGCCCCGATTGCAGTTTTTGTTCTTCCATTTCTAGCACCAGCAACAAAACACAAAATTGACATTCCGCCAGATAAGATAGATGAAATCAAAAAGCCCGTTCCCCGTTCTGATTGACTTACTGCACTAAGATATGTTTCATAGGTTTGCTGATCAACAAGCGATTGTACTTCTTCAATAGATAAATTTCGTCCGTTAATGCTGAGATATTTGCCTTTACGGAGCATTCTTTCATTTTCTGACAATGATTTGGCTACGGTAGATGTTTTTGACATCAATTCTACTTCTCCATTCTGATAATTTATTGAATGCACCTCGCTTTTATCAATTGAATACATTGGACCATCTTGGTTTGACCATTTTTTGTACTTGATTTCAGCACTGCTAATTTCCAAAACTTTACTAAGAATTGTTGTGCCATCCTTTTTGACAATTACATCCTGCGACATAGATACCAACGACATACAAAACAATACGACAAGCAATCCTATTTTTTTCATAATTATATAACTGCCAGTTATATCCCATCGGCACATCGGTTTTGTATTCCGCAGATTCCCCAAAGCGGTATCAACAAAAAAAAGAAAAACGTGGGAATCTTGTTACTCGCTCCCACGCTTCACGGCCTTCGGATTGCCTAACTCAGTAAGATTGAGCAACGCGAAGCCCACGCTAAGATATGATTGATAGGTATCAATTGCATACCAACGCAAGCGTTCACCGCTGCTTATCGCTTTGACTGAGTTTCAAAATTTCCGAAGTTCTGAAGCGTCAAAGGAAAACGTCAGTAAACGTCTTTCTATATGTTCTCCGTTCAACATTATATTTGTTGAACAGCAAGGCAAAGATAAGTCTTATTTGGATATAAAAAGCAATTATGTTGAAAAAATGTCATTTATAAAAGTCATTTTTGCGACAAAAGCAATTTTAATATTTGAAACGGACAAAAATCCGCCCCTATTTTTTTTGGTGCGATAATTGATTTAATATAAATTTGCACCTTGCATTGATTTTTGAAATGAAACGACTTGCAGCCATATTACTTGCACTGTTCCTCTGCGCAACACTATCAGCACAGAAAGCCCTAAAGCTTGCCGATGCCGCACTCAAGCGCGAACAGTTTTCCGAAGCCATATCAATGTACGAGCCACTGGCTGAAAAACACAAGCACAACAAGAAACTTGTCTCGGAACTGTACTACAAGATTGGCTACTGCTACAAAAAGCTGTCGATTCCCGAAGAAGCCGCACCGAATTTCAAACTAGCAATCGAAAACGGCTGCGAAGATTCGCTGGTTTACCTGTATTTTGGAGAAGCACTGCAGATGCTGCAACTATACGACTCGGCTCTCATGCAGTTCCAACGATTCGGAGAACTGTCGCCTGGCAGCCGCCTCGCACAGAAAGGCATAAAGAGCATAGAACTCACACGCCAGATGCTTGCGAATCCGTCGCGCTACGAAGTGACACTCAAGCCGATAATAAACTCGGGCGGCGAAGACTATTGTCCGTTCTACGAGGCGCGTACGCACAAAAAGGTGTACTTCACATCCACACGCAACGCTCCCACACACGTAACTATTAGCCCCGAATCGGGAGAATACTGCTCCAACATCTTCTATGCCGAACAGGATCGCGAAGGCAAATGGAGCGAAGCCAAGATTGCCCCAGGTACGATAAACACCACAGCCGAAGAAGGAGCCGCCTGCCTCAACCGCAAGTCGAACAACCTGTACTTCACGCGTTGCACCTACGACAAGAACAGCGACAAGGGATGCCGCATCTATATGGCAAAGAAAGTCGGCAACAACTGGGTAAACGCACAGGAAGTACCAATCAAGGGTATACCCGACAGCGTTTCCATAGGGCATCCAGCCATCAGCGACGACGAGTTGACGCTATACTTTGTCGCCGACTCTCTGTTTGGCGGACTTGGAGGCAAAGACATATACAGGGTAACACGCCAGCGCAAGAACCAGCCGTTCAACCCGCCACAAAACCTTGGTAGCTACGTCAACACCGAAGAGGACGAGGTTCACCCCTACATTCGTAGCAACGGCGACCTGTACTTTGCATCGGACGGACATCCAGGAATGGGCGGATTCGACATCTATCTGGCCAAGCAAGTGAAAAATTCCGAATACATTATTATAAATATGGGCTTCCCCATCAACACCTCGCTCGACGATTTCGGAATCGTGTTCACCGGCATGCGCGAGGAAGGTTTTCTGTCGTCGCGACGCAGAGGCGGAGTCGGCAAGACAGACCTTTATCATTTTGTACTGCCTGAGATTTCGTTCACCGTAACAGGAACAGTATGGGACAAGGAACTGAACAAGCCTGTTCCAAACGTTGACATCCAGATAATGAACGACGAATATGTGCTTATGGATACGCAGACCAGCGACGAAAACGGCAAGTACGAAATCGAACTGAAGCCCGAAAACAACTACATAATATTTTACAAGGCCTCGAACTACAAAATCGGAAAGGCAAACGTGGAAACCAAAGGGCTGACAGAAACAAAGAATTTTGTACGAGATATTTTCATGGAGAAATAAAGGGGGCTATGGCTGCGCCGTTTCTGAGTTTCTATGGCTGCGCCGTTTCAAGTTTCTATGGCTTCGGCGTTTTTGAGTTTGGCCTTGAAGGCTCAAAGGCAAAAAGGCTTGAATGTTTGCCCCCCATCTTTAAGGCCATTAAGGCCTTTAAAGACCTTAAGGCATGTGGGGGCAACAGCATTCAGTCTGGCTGTTAGACTGCTGGCCTGTCCGCCTGTTAGCCTTCGAGCCTGCAAGCCCATACTATGAAACGGGCGCAGCCCATGAAACAAGAAACTTTGAAACTTTTCACATTTGTTTGCTGTTGATTGAAAAAATAAATGTATATTTGGGCACTTTTTTAAAATGGATATTCTGTATATATGAAACGACTACTCACAATAGCAATGATGGTTTTCTCAGTGCTGTTCTTACAGGCTCAGAAAGCTCTGATTGACAAGGGAAACGAATATTTCAACCAGTATTCATTCGACTTGGCGAAAGACTATTACGAAAAGGCATTGCCAAGTATCTCCACAAAGGAAGATCTTGCAAAAGTCAACTATCAGTTGGGATATTGCTACAAGGAACTCGGCAATACCGACAAGTCGGAAATGTATTTCAGGGTTGCAGTGAAAAACTTTGTAAGGGGCGTCATTAAGCCCGACGTTCTGCTCTTCTACGCCGATGCGCTCAGAATGAACGGAAAGTACGAAGAAGCTATCGACTACTACCAGCAATACCTTAGGTACGCTCCTCAGGACCACCGTGCAAAGAGCGGTAAGGAATCGTGTACGATTGTTCCAAACTGGATTAGCCGTCCTACTCGCTACAAGGTTACCAACGTATCGAAGTTCAACACTCCGCAGGCCGACTTCTCGATAGTTTGGGCATCGAAGGACTACCGCACCGTATACTTCACCTCATCGCGCGAAGGTTCGCAGGGTAGCCGCGACAACTACAAGTCAGGACAGAAATTTACCGATATTTTCGAGGTTACACAGGACAGAAAAGGCACATGGTCGTCACCAACTCCAATTACCGGCGGTGTAAACACCGAGGACGATGAAGGAGCTTCGACTGTTTCGCTCAAGGGTACCGACATGTATTTCACACGCTGCAAAGCTGGAAAGAAAGTAGATGAACCATGCAAAGTATACCTCTGCACAAAGAAGGGTAACGCTTGGGGACAACCTGTTCTCGTTGAAATCCCTGGATTCGAAAATGCAGAAGTCGGTTACCCGGCATTGTCGCCCGACGACAAGACCTTGTACTTCAGCGCCGAAGTTGAAGGCGGATACGGTGGTCAGGATATATATGTGGCTCAACGTGTTGGAACTTCAAACAAGTTCACCAAGCCTATAAACCTTGGCCCGAAGATCAACACCCTTGGTGACGAAGTTTTCCCGACAGTTCGCGAAGACGGCACCTTGTATTTCGCATCAGACGGACACCAGGGTATGGGTGGCCTCGACATCTACAAGGCTGTTAAGAAAGGTAAGGAATTCACTGGCGTAGAAAACCTCAAGTACCCGATCAACTCATCGTTCGATGATTTCGGAATCATATTCACCGGCAAGGAAGAATCGGGATACTTCTCATCGAACCGCAAGGGCGGAAAGGGAAGCGACGATATCTACTCGTTTGTACTGCCACCACTTCAGATTACAATGAACGGTGTTATTTACGATACTACCAACATCGACAGGAAGATTCCTATTAAGGAAGCAAAGATTACCGTTTATGCCGACGGCGCAGTTGTTAGCGAACTCACATCAAGCGAAAAGGGTCAGTTCTCAATGCCTTTGCAGAAAGACAAGGTATATGAAATAAAAGGTGAAGTTTCGAGAGATTACTTCTCAAATTCGATAAGATTCTCGACGGCAAAGGTTGAATACGATACCGCTTTCAATGTAATACTTAACCTCGGTCGCATACCGCGCGTAATCGAACTTCCAAACATCGAATACGCATACGACAAGGCCGACCTGAAGCCCGAATCGACTGTTTCGCTCGACGGGCTTGTAAAGACATTGAACGACAACCCGAACATCACAATCGAACTCCGTGCTCATACCGACTTCCGCGGAAACGACGACTACAACATGACACTTTCACTCGCAAGAGCTAAGTCGTGTGTCGACTACCTGATTTCGAAGGGCATAAAGCCGGACAGACTTACTGCCAAGGGCTTCGGCGAAACCGAACCAAAGACAGTTAATGCACAGATGGCAAAGGAACATACCTTCCTGAAAGTTGGCGACGTTCTTAACGAAGAATTCATCAACAAGTTGCCAGATTTCGGAAAGAAGGAAATCTGCCACCAGCTCAACCGTCGTACCGAATTCAGCGTAGTATCTACCGACTACGGTATCGAAGAAGCAGAAAAGAAAGCTGCTGAAGAGGAAGCTGCAAGGAAAGGTAACGCTGTAATACAGCACAACGACGGCGATGATTTCTAAAAAACAGAAATAACAGGACAAAAAGTCTCCCCTATGGAGACTTTTTTTATGCAAAAAGAACACCCATGATAGGATTTATGCTTGTTTCGTTAATTGCACTGAGCATAGTGATGTTTGCCCTGCCAAATATTCTATGGTTCTTTGCCTGGCTGGTGTGCAAATGCTTCCACTATGCCCTACCCTACGCGCCATTCGGATGGACAGCCTTCATACTCGTAGCTTTCGCTTGGCTAGTAATGGCTTACGGATATTTCTTCGGGCGATTCAAACTCGACATCAATAGGATCGAATACTCGCACAAGGACGTACCAGCAAGTTTCGACGGCTATAAGATTGTACACATCAGCGACTTGCACCTGTCAACTTTCGACGACAACCCCAAGCAACTGCAAAGCTTTGTCGATTCGATAAACGCACAGAATCCCGATCTTATCTGTTTCACTGGCGACCTTGTGAGCCTAGGCGTTGAGGAAGCCGAACCATACGTCGAAACTTTAAAGCAAATGAAGGCTAAAGATGGCATCACAAGCATACTCGGCAACCACGACTTCATCATATACCGGCACCGCAGCGACAGCACATTCAACCGCGAAACAGCAGTCGCTCGCCTCGACAGTCTGCAACGCAATACCTTAGGCTGGCATCTGCTACGAAACGACAGCTACAAAATAGAGCATGACGGCGAAAAAATAACTATTGTGGGCGTCGACAACAAGAACTGCACGAACCAAGGGTTCCGCACCATCGACATGGGCGATTTGCCAAAGGCAATGCAGAGCACCGACGGATTCCGCATATTGCTCACTCACGACCCTAGCCACTGGCGTGGCGAAGTAGTCGGGCAAACCGACATTCCGCTTACACTTTGCGGACATACTCACGCTGCACAAATCAAACTTTTCGGCTGGACTCCTGCTTCGTGGACGTTCACCGACACCGATGGCCGATACGACGAAAACGGACAGACCATGTACATAAATGTCGGCCTTGGATGCACTCTTCCCGTAAGACTAGGAGCAAATGCGGAAATAACAGTGATAACACTACGAAAACAATAAAAAAAGGCGGATTTCTCCGCCTTTTCTATTATGTAAAGTCATCTGCTTACTTTACAGGAACGTTCTTCAAGGTTTCAACCAAGAACTTCCAGAACTTCTCTACCGAAGCAACATTTACTCTCTCAACCGGTGAGTGCGGATGTTCGATGGTCGGACCAAACGAAATCATATCCCAGTTAGGATAAACGAAGCCCAACAGACCGCATTCCAGACCAGCGTGGATAGCCATAACCTTTGCATCCTCGTTGAACAGGCGCTTGTAGCAGTCCTTCATTGTGTTGAGGATTGGCGAATTCATGTTAGGATTCCATCCTGGATACGAGCCAGAGAATTCAACATTTGCACCAATCAGATCGAATACTGTACCAATCTTGTACATTGTACCCTTCTTTGCCGATTCTACAGAGCTACGGGTCAAGCACTTAACGCCAAAGTTTCCGTCCTTGCACTCTACAATTGCCAAGTTGTTCGAAGTTTCAACCAAACCAGGCATCGAGTCGCTCATTCTTACTACGCCGTGAGGACATACGAAGGTAGCCTTGATTATCTTTTCGCCGATTTCCTTTTCGGCAACCTTTGCAGGCATAGCAACCTTTGCTGCGCAAAGAGCAATGCCCTTTTCTGTAGCTGCGAATTCGCTCTTGTAGTAGCCGTCAAATCTTGCAACTTCGGCCTCGAAGTTAGCGCAGTCGGCATTAGCGATGAGAACTACTGCATAAGCCTCACGTGGGATAGCGTTGCGCATGTCACCGCCCTTGATTTCAGCAAGACGCATATCGGTCTTGTAGAGGCAGTGGTTGAGGAATCTAACAAGGAGCTTGTTGGCGTTTGCACGGCCAATGTTGATGTCCATACCGCTGTGACCACCGTTCAATCCCTTAACATCGATGCGGTAAGCAGTGTAGCCAGCAGGAGCTGCGCATTCGTCGTACTTCATAGTTACGTTTACGTCAACGCCACCAGCGCAACCAACGTAAAGTTCGCCTTCGGTTTCTGAATCGAGGTTCATGAGGATGTCGCCCTTGAGCATACCAGCTTTCAGGTGGTTAGCACCTGTCATACCGGTTTCCTCATCGATTGTGAAGAGTGCTTCGATTGGTCCGTGAACGAGGTCCTTCGATTCGAGGACTGCCATTGCAGCAGCGCAACCCATACCGTTGTCGGCACCGAGGGTAGTCTGGTTTGCGCGAACCCATTCGCCGTCGATGATGGTTTCGATCGGGTCCTTAGTGAAGTCGTGAACCTTCTCGTTGTTCTTCTGCGGAACCATATCGAGGTGACCCTGGAGGATAACGCCTTTACGGTTTTCCATACCTGGAGTTGCAGGCTTGCGGATTATTACGTTGCCGATTTCATCGACTACAGTTTCGAGACCTAACTTTTCGCCAAATTCCTTAACAAAAGCCACAACTTTTGCTTCGTGCTTCGATGGACGCGGAATCTGTGTCAGTGAATAGAAATTCTTCCATACACCCTGTGGATTCAATTTTGTGATTTCACTCATAATTTTATTTGTTTTTTAATTTGTTTGAATTTTTATTTAGTGATGGCAAATATAAAAAATATTTCTGAATTGCAAACCTAAAATTAGCTTAAAAAACTTTCCAGACAGCCATGCATTTCCATTCATATATTTTTTGAAAAAAGAGGTGCGTGTTAAAAAAAACTTATCTTTGTAGCCGATTTAACCATAAAAAGTAATGTTATGAGAAATATCATTGTAATTTTTGCCTTATTTTGGGGTGCAATTTTATATGTAGGATGTACCAAATGCGGCTGCACTGACCCCGATGCAATAAACTACGATGAATCGGCAAAAAAGGATGACGGCTCGTGCGCATATCCCGTTGACCCCCGTTCGAAGATAGTAGGAAAGTATATTTGCTCAAGAAAATCAGAACAAGAAAATACTACCGATGAAAATATCGTGCTAGAAATATTTCCAGTGAGAACAAGCGAAAAACTTTTAAGCGCTTGGGATTCTTCATTAAACCTAACATTTCTTATGACCTACGATAATAAAGGAAACCTGTGCGACACCGCATTGGCGCAAGGTCTTCCCGGATATACGCAACTGTTTACCGGCTATGGCGGAAGTATCAAAAATTATGAAACTTCAGTATCCGGAACATACGACAAGTCAAAATCCATACTATTGAATTATAATTGTCATAAATGCACAGGATACAACACATATACTCCTGAGCACTACGTTTACACGGGAACAAGAATTCAAGAGTATCCTGTCATATTTGACACACCAGACTACAGAGGCCAATGGACTGGCATATACGAAGGTACAAAATGTACTAGTTTCGCGTCCGGTCCTGCTGGCATGCAGGAAATAACCGAAAATACCACAAATGTTACTTTGGAAGTATCTCTTGCTGACAACGATTCGGTTGTAAAGATTGAAGAAATAATAGACAATCCAGAAGCGATGTTCTATTATGTAGAGCCAGGCGGTACGCTAAAAAGGATTGGAAATGTAGGATCTTTTTCCAACGATAGCCTAATAATTGAAATAGGTCAAACTTATAGTCCAGGGGCCAGCGGTAGCACATCTTACAAATGCAAGAAAAGATAACACTCATCGCCACAAATATCAACCTATATATTGGGGGCTAAAAGGCTAAAAGAAGAGAAGGCTAAAAGTCCAGCAGAAGACCTGTCAAACAGAAGACCAGTCGAGCTGTCAGACCGTAAGACTGTCAGACTGCAAGACTGTGAGACTGTGAGACAGCAAGCCAGTTAGCCTTCAAGCCCCAATTCGGCACGGACATTGCAAGACAAATTTTCATTAAAATAATTTTAAGGTTACAATACCATTTATAAAAGGATTGTTTCTTATCTTTGCAGTTTAAATTTGTATGAGATGAAAAAGGTCTTGTTCATTATAATAGCTGTTATCTGCGGGGTACAAGTTGCTCCGGCACAGATAAAATGGATGGGAATCGAGGAAGCCATGCGCAAGCAGGACTCGATGCCCAAGGCGGTAATAATCGACATGTACACCGACTGGTGCGGATGGTGCAAAAAAATGGACGCCCAAACTTTCAGCGACCCGAACATCGCCTCGTACATCAACAACAACTTCTATCCGGTGAAATTCAATGCCGAAACCACCGACACCATAATGTTCCCGATAAAGTCTACCGACGAAAAGACTGGAGAAAAGATAACCGAACTTAAGCCATTCATTAACCCGCAGGTGGGACAGCGCTCGCCACACATGCTCGCACAGATGCTCTTGAGCGGACGCATGTCGTACCCGACAATCGTTTTCATCGACTTCGAAGGCAACATTGCACCGGTAGCAGGATACATGACACCCGAAGACCTCGAGCCTATGCTCATTTACTTTGCCGAACGAATAAACAAATACAGCGCATGGAACGAATATATGGACTGCTTCAATGCCGCGTTCCGCCCCGACCTCGACACAACCGAAATGTTCAACGGCTCCGTAGACTGGATGGACTTCAACAAAGCTGTAGAAAAAATGAAGACTCAGCCTAAAAAGATGCTTCTGTACATTTATTCCGACTGGAACTCGAGCAGCAAGATAATGCTCGGCGGATCGTTCAAGGAGAAAGCTATGGCCGACTTCATCAACAAGAACTTCTATGCGGTAAAAATTCCGTACGACATAACAGATACGCTGAAGATTGCAGGACACGAATTTGTAAACGAAACCGGGCAAATGCAATACCCCAACCAGCTAGTCCTGTCGCTGCTGCATCCCGACTACCGCATACCGGCATTCGTCGTCTTCGACGAACATGCAACACATCCGCTTTTCGTACAGCGTGGATTCTCGTCATACACAACTATAGAGAAAATTCTCACCTACTTCAACGACGACCTATACAGCAAAGGAGTTGAATTACAAAAATACTACAACGAATATCAATCGAAACTAAGAGGAAATAAGAACGAACAAAAATAAAAGGAAAATGCTTAAAAGAATTCTAATCATATTAATCCCCGCAATTTTTGCCGTATACAACTTGCAGGCACAGGCAAACGTCGAGATTTCGGAAGAAAAAATACTCGAGAACGGACAGAAATTCTACCTTCACACAGTACAGCAGGGACAAACCCTTTACTCGATATGCAAGGCCTACTCTGTTGCCGAAAAGGATGTGATAAACAACAATCCCGAACTGCAGTCGGGAACACTCTCAATAGGTCAGGTAATCCGCATACCCATCGAAAAGGAAATCTCGAAGGACGGCAAATACATTGTCTACATGGTAAAAAAAGGAGAAACCCTTTACTCGCTTCTCAAACGCTACGAAACCACCGAAAAGGAATTCTATGCTGCCAATCCTAAGCTCAACAAAAAGGAGAGCATAAAGGCTGGCGACGAAATTTACTTCCCCATAAAGGACAAGAAACCCGAAATTGCCGTTGTCACCCCAAAGACAGAAGACACACCCGACAATACTCCTCAAGAACAAGTTCGCGACGACAGCAAGTACATTTACCACACCGTAGAAAAGGGCGAAACCTTGTACAAGATTACAAAGCAATACGACATTACTCTCGACGAACTCATAGAGGAAAATCCAAGTCTTGCCGACCGTCCTCTTTCGATTAACGAAACCATACGCATACCGCGCAAGAATAACATAGCAAGACCTGTTGCCTCCCAATCCGAAGGCGAAGACAACAATCCCCCGGTTGTACATGCGATAACCGACACTACACCCGTTCAGGGCAACGACACCACACAAGTACGCGACTACCAGCCGGGCACCTGCAATCCCGACGAATGGTACACCCACGGAAATGAATTCACTGTGGCTCTGCTATTGTCGTTCGAAACTGGAGCCAACCTCAGGGATCTGGCAAACCAGGAAAAGCGAAAAGTTCCACAGAAAATAAGGACTGTGACAGAACGTGCCGTCGATTTCTATTCTGGATGCCTCGTGGCTCTTGAAAATTTCAAAAGCGAAGATGTAAAGATTAAGTTCAAGGCATACGACATCGGAAAGGACAACACAATACTCACCACAATGGTCGCCGAGGGCAAGCTCGATGGTGTCGACATGATAATCGGTCCTGCATACAAGAGCCAGGTCGACTACCTCAATTCGCTCAACATGAACGTACCGATGCTTCTGCCGTTCGTTACCGACGAGTCGATATTGAAGAATAACCCGTACAACATAATGCTTAATCCAAGCAAGCAGGACATTCGCACCGAAGTTGCCAATTACGCCTCGCAGATTGAAGGATGCAACGCCATTATCGTAAAGGGAACTTCCGACGACTCGAAAGCATCGGCAGCGAAATACATCGAAGCAATGAACAATGCCGGTGTCACAGCAACCGAACTCGCCTTCAACGGCAGCAGCATCGAAAACATTGGTAGCTCGCTGAAAAAAGGAGTAGAAAACATAATTGTAATAACTTTCGAAACCGAAATGTCAATTACAAGAGTGCTCACACAGGCGTTCAAACTTACCGACGACTACAAGATTACACTTGTAGCCGACCCGAAGATTATGAACTACGAAAGCATCGACCCAAACTATTATGTCGAAGTAAAATACACCTACTTCTCCAACATAAGCATAAACTACAAGGACCTCAAAGTGAAGACCTTCATAAGCAGGTTCCACAATGCTTTCTTATGCGAGCCTAACACCGACGCATACATTGCAGCCGATGCAATAAACTATTTCATACCTCTGCTTCAGAAAGCAGGCAGAGACTTCGCCCCATGCATCGATCCTGACTACATATACGAAGGTCTCGGAGGCAAACGACAGTTCCATAAGGCATCGAACTACTTCGACAATTCGTTCAGCAACAAGGAAGTTTACCTATACACTATAAAGGACGACTATTCGTTCACTCAGGTATACCCTAACGAATCACAAAACTAATACCGCCGAAAGATGGGTGCACTTACAATGACCGTACAACTGCTATTAGCGCTTTCGCTACTAGTTGTTATCCACGAATTCGGGCACTATCTTGCTGCCCGCGCTTTCGGAGTAAGGGTAAAGAAGTTCTACCTGTTCTTCGATTTCCCGATGTTCTTCACTCAACCTACTTTTGCGCTGTTCAGGGCCAAAAAGGTAAACGGCAAATGGAAGTTCAGCTGGTTTAGCCGTAACGCACCAAAAGAATACGACGAGGACGAAACTACCACCGAATGGGGTATCGGATATTTTCCGCTAGGCGGCTATTGCGCCATCGACGGAATGGTCGACGAAACCACCTCTTCCGACCAGCTTCCCGAAGAACCCAAGCCTTGGGAATTCCGCACAAAGCCTGCATGGCAACGCCTCATCATAATGATTGGCGGCGTAACGATGAACGTCATCGCAGCAGTACTGATTCTCGGTTTTTCGCACTTGGCATTCACAAAATCGTACTTGCCAGTCGAAAACGTAACCGAAGGCATCTACCCTAGTGAATACGGACGCTTCCTCGGATTCGAGGCCGGCGATATGATTACAGGAATTAACGGAGAAACAGTGGAACGCTACGAGGATGTATTCTCGGCAAAACTGTTCTTTGCAAAGTCGGTTACCGTAAACCGCAACGGCTACACAAAGGAAATCGAAATCCCCGACACTTTGTATTCATACATGAAACACGGAGGCATGCTATTCGACCTGTCGAACCATAAAGTTGTCATCGACAGCGTAGTCGACGGCATGTCGGCATGCAAGGCTGGCATCAAGCCCAATTCAAACCTGCTCCGCATCGACAACGTAGAAGTACAAAGTTTCGGCCAGATGCGCGATATGCTTGCCTACAACAAGGGCAAGACGCTCAACTTCGACCTGGTAGCCAACGGTGGCGAATATACCGTCCCCGTAGAAATCGACAGCACCGGAAAAATCGGTGTTTTCGTAAAGCAGCCCGAATACGAGACAAGGGACTACAACTTTGCGACGGCAATGAAGTACGGATGGCGCGATGCAATGGAAACATTATACGCCAACATCAAGGGTTTCGGACTTATTTTCAGCGGAAAGGAGAAAGCTCGCGAAAGCTTGCAGGGTCCTATCGGAATCGCTAAGGTATATGGACCCGTATGGGACTGGGCTCGATTCTGGAAACTTACAGGAATAATTTCCATTATCCTCGCCTTCATGAACATACTGCCGATTCCTGCCCTCGACGGCGGCCACGTCCTGCTGCTGGCAATCGAAGCCATAACACGTCGCAAACTGCCCAACAAGGCACTTGACATCATACAGAGGATAGGTTTGTTTATTCTGCTAGCACTTATGATTTTCATAATCTTTAACGATATTCTAAATCTTTTCTGATATGGACATTAAGCAGATTACTATAACATTAATGATTGCAATTTCATGTGCATCGTTGTCGTACGGACAAGAATATCTTGATTTCAACAATCGTTACAACCGACAGAAAAGAGTACTTGTAGTTCCTTTCGACGAAAGAATATACTTCAACGATGCTACCGCCGACATTGCAAAGCGCGACGGGCTCACACACGACGAGATAATGGAATATTTCCGCTACCAGCTCAACCTGCAGCTTATAAACTCACTCATCGATTCGTGCGAAATTGTCGACCTGATGACCAACAACACCCGCGAGGACGAAGCCGACATTACAGACCTGTACACTACAATGTCGTACGAACTGCGTCTTGCCGAATTTGAACTCGATACCGAAAATATGGGGTTGTTCGCCCGCAAAAGAGCAGAAAAACTCGAGGAAGCACGCCGCAAGCAGCGCGAAGAGGAAATGAAAAATGCACGTCCTGGAATACAGAACGGAGAACTTGTAGGCCGCAAGCAGCAAACCGACGATATGTACCTGCATATTGTTATCGGTCAGCCCGAGGTGCTGAAGGAAATTGCCAGCCGCAGAAAGGTCGACTATTTCCTTTTTGTAAACCAGTTCGACATCAAGACCGACTACCGCGATCCTTACATAAGCGGACAGCGCAACGTACAGCGGCTTATGCGCGTGCATTTCAGCATATACAACACCAACGGCGAATTTGTTTCGGGCAACTACGCCAGCACCAAGGTGCCAATGTACGAGGACGACAAGGAAAGAATCGTCAACCTCTACTTCCCCGAAATAATGCGTCAAATAATAAAGAAAATAAAATTCCATTGATATGAAACTCGTTCTTGCAAGCAACAACAAGCATAAACTCGAAGAAATGCGTGCTATCCTCGGCGGCAAAGTCGAAATACTGTCGCTGTCGGACATCGACTGCCACGACGAAATTCCCGAGGAACAAGACACAATCGAAGGCAACGCTTTGCAGAAAGCCCGCTACATACACGACAAGTTCGGTGTCGACTGCTTTGCCGACGACACTGGGCTCGAAGTCGAATGCCTTGGCGGAGAACCAGGCGTATATTCGGCACGCTACGCAGGCGAACATCCCACTTTCGACGACAATATCGCCAAATTGCTTGCAAACATGGATGGGAAAGAAAACCGCAAGGCAAGGTTTAGAACAGCAATCGCACTTATACTCGGTGGCGAGGAACATATCTTCGAAGGCGAAGTAAACGGCCAGATAATAAAGGAATACCGCGGACACAACGGATTCGGATACGATCCTGTATTCCTGCCCGACGGATATAACGAAACTTTCGCAGAACTGCCAGCCGAGATAAAGAACAAAATAAGTCATAGGGGAAATGCCGCAAAAAAACTCGCAGATTTCCTCAATAAACTCAACTAGAAATGAACAAATACGAATCTATTGCCATAACAATTGTCTTCCTTATCGCTTCGCTGATGTCGTCGGCACAGGTTGCTGTTGGACAATGGCAGGACCATTTCTCATACAACAAGGGCAAAAAGGTGATTGCTGTCGAGAAATCAATATACCTGGTTGCTGAAAACGGAATACTAAAATACGACAAGGGAAGTTCCGAAATCGAAAAAATGACAAAACTCAACATACTTTCCGACATCACACCATCGTCCATTGCATACGACGAACAGACAAAAAGTATAATAATCGGATACTCAAGCGGAAACATCGATATAATAAAAGGCAACGAACTTACGAACATAAACGACATTAAGAAAAAGAACATAAACAGCAGCAAGACCATAAACTCGATAATGGCGAAAAAAGGAATCGCATACGTTGGCTGCGACTTCGGAATTGTAACTATCGACATTAAACGCGAGGAAATAAAGGAAACATGGTTCTTTGGAAACAATGGAACATACATGCGTGTAAACGAAATCGACACCGACGGCGAAAACATATATGTCGCAACTACTACAGGCATATACAGTGGAAATCTTAACGACAATCTTGTCGATTTCTCAAAATGGCACGAACTTACCGACACGCACCTTCCTGCGACATCCTGGATGAAAGGACAAAACTATAACACTATAAAGTGGTTCAGAGACAAACTTATCGCCAACTACAAAAGTCCGCAGCCAAACAGTGACACAATAATGGCATATAACGGACACGAATGGATTCACATAATAGACAATATAAAATACACAAATTCCATTTCTGGAAACAACGACACCCTTCTTTGCTCCACTGGTTATGCTCTACACGCATTCAATGCAAACTTTGAACAATTTGCCGAATATTGGAGTTATATCGAAGCCGATCACGTATCGATGCGCGCCCAAAATGCACTCATCGACAAGAACAAAATATGGGTTGCCGATGGAAACAGCGGCCTCGGATGGGTGCTTGACAAATGGTGGGGCAATGTAATAACCATCAATTCTCCAAGCGACAACAATGTCTTCGACATAGTATCATCCGGATCACGGACGATGGTGGCAAAAGGCAGCTATAGTGCATCGTACACTCCCACATGGACGCCACCGACAATATACAGATACAGCGACTATGAATGGAAGACCAGTTCCTTGCCTCAAACAGCAGAACTTAATGGAACATATGACCTTGTAAACATAACCATCGACCCTAAGGACGAAAAACACTATTTCATAAGTTCATGGACCAAAGGCCTAATCGAATATAGGAACGATCAGTTCTACAAATTGTACAATTCAGAAAACAGTTCATTGATGAAAATAGAAGGTACAGACTTGATAAGAGTTGGAAGTACAACCTTCGACAACAATGGCAACCTTTGGGTAACAAACTCACTGTCGGCCAAATGCCTGCATGTTATGTCGCCAGACGGCAACTGGACAGGTTTTACTATTCCTGACATGACAAGAAATATCAAGAAAGTAATAGTAACCAGCAGCGGAAAAAAATGGATAGCCATAGGCCAGTTAGGCGGACTGCTTGTATTCGACGACAACGGCACTCCCGAAAACACTAGCGACGATCGATATAAACATCTGAATGTAACAAACGAAAGCGGTGAAATTGTAAGCAACGACGTTTACTCGATAGCCGAGGACAAGAACGGATACATCTGGGTTGGCACCTCAAAGGGCGTCGTCGTGTACTACAACCCCGACAAAGTATTCGACAGTTCCACATTCTGGGGCAGACAGATTAAAGTGCCACGCAACGACGGTACCGACAATGCCGACTTATTGTTATCGGCCGACGTAGTAACCGCAATCTGCGTCGACGGAGCCAACTGCAAATGGTTCGGAACTCAAAATGGTGGGGCCTACTACACTAGCGCCGACGGTCTAGAGACAATACATCATTTCAACACCGACAACAGTGTGATTCCTAGCGATAACATAATGGCTATTAGCATTGCTCCCGAAACTGGAGAAGTTTTTTTCTGCACGCCCAAAGGAATTGTATCGTTCCGCGGAACAGCTACCGAAGGCTCCGAGTCGTACGATGAAATACTAGCTTTCCCAAACCCCGTAAAGTCAGACTACGACGGACCTATAACAATAAAGGGACTTGTAGCCGGATCGATTGTGAAAATTGCCGACATCGCCGGAAATCTGGTATACGAAGCAAAATCGACAGGTGGACAGCTTGTATGGGACGGACGTAATCTCAACGGCAACCGCGTAGCTACTGGCGTGTACGTTGTTTTCGCATCCACCGAAATCGGAGAACAGAAATCAACGACAAAAATAATTTTCATAAAATAATGGATAATTGACAATCTTCAAATTATCAAATCATCAAACCATTGAACCATTGAACCCTACGCAAAGCATTGCGTCGCTACAATTGAACCTGAAACCAGAAATTTTCAACTTTCAACTTTTAACTTACTGAATGTTCCTCAAAACCGAAGCCATAGTCCTCAACCGCATCAAATACACCGACAATTCGTTTGTCGTGAACCTGTTTAGCGAAGCCATAGGCAAGATTTCGGTATTGGCACGCACATCATCGCGTAAACCTGGAGCAAAGGCAAACTTGTTTGCTCCGCTCAACATCATACAGACCGAACTTCGTCTGAAAGACACACGTTCCGTACAAAGCATATCGTACTGCGAACTAGTAAAAAGCCCTACTGCCATCGACAGCGACATAGCCAGGATATGCATTTCTCAGTTCATTGCCGAGGTGATAATGAAGATGGTAAAAGAAGAGGAACAAAACCTGCAACTATACAGCTTCTTCCGCAGCACAATAGAAGCAATCGAAACTTCCAGCGAAAACATCGTCAACCTTCACATAATATTCCTCAAGGAGTTTGCCAGCCACCTCGGATTTGCAATCACCAACAACTTCTGTAGCGAAACGCCATATTTCAATTCGCGTGAAGGAATGTTCCTGCCATTCTTCACCTCCGAGGAGGAATCGTTCGACAAGCAGCTAAGCCAGGCTTTCTCTGCAATTCTTGCGGCATCATACGAAACCGGCAATATGCGGATCCCCTACGCACACAGGAAAGAAATCATCAGGCAGATGCTCGAATACTACAAGATCCACACCGAAAACCTGTCTGAAATAAAGTCGCTGAAAGTTCTGAACGAGGTATTTGCAATGGATTAGCGGGAAATATGCATTTGCTTTCAACCCCAATCTAAACATTAACCGTATTGTTATAAAACTTGGTGATAACTTTCGGCATCGCATTTGATTGTATTACAAAATAAAATTTAACTTTGCGAGTTATGATTACATTGTAATTCTTTTCTTATGACGAAACGAATATCATATTGTATTATTTTGGTTGCAACGGCCATAATGCTTGCCTGCTTCACAGGCAAAGCACTAGGTCAAACCACGTTGCAACTGAAACTTTCGCCTATAGGAATGCATTTTTTCAATGAACCCAACAAAAAGAACTTTGAAAATAAACTTGATGCCAACGCAACATTTGTGCTTGAACCGTGCGTGATTTTCGGATTCGAAACTTATGTTGTCAGCGACATACTCTGCGTAAGAGGACACTTCGGCGGACTTAGCGATGCAATATCTAAACCTGGGCTTTTCCTGCAGTTTGGTCTGAAAGTGAGAATGTTCCAGATTTACCGCAACTCGCTCAGCTTCGGAGCCGGACTTATGGGCTATGGACACGAATGCTGGAGCACTGTGCCCAACTACGAACAAGAACGCGGCTGGGTACAGAACGGCAAATGGGAATACTCGCTCGGATTCCTCGCCGACCTCGAATACGCAATCTTCCTCAACGACAAGAGCGACCTTATGTTCAACCTGTCGTACGGATACCAGAAGAAAACATTTAACATTACTATTGGATATCGATACTGGCTGTCTTCAATCATAAAGCACCCGATAAAGTGCGGAAGCTGCCCGTTCACAAAAACAAAAAATTCATGGAAAAAATAGAAGAAACAAAAGCCACGAGGGTTTTCGACATCCTCGACATCTACAGTAACGAACACGCCGACCTCGATGTCGCATTTGCACACAAGGACAAGGGCGAATGGATAAAATATACGCCCGCCGACTATTGCAAATATTCGCACATGACTGCATGTTCGCTCATAAACGCCGGACTGCAGAAGGGCGACAAAATAATAAGCATCTCGCAAAACCTGCCACATTGGAATATCCTTGATATGGCTATCGCAATGGCAGGCTTAGTGCATGTGCCTGTATATCCGACACTCAACAATGCTGAACTTGAGTTCATTATGCGCGACTGCGGAGCTAAAATGGTATTCGTGTCGAATGCTAAACTCTTCACCAAGGTAAAGCAGGTTGTCGAAAACCTTGAAGAAAAACCGCGCATTTTCACATTCACCGACGTTCCCGAAGCCGACAACTGGACCACTCTCATGATCGACAGCCGCAGCAAGGAAGCCGAACTCAAGAAGCTCATCGATGAAAGGAAGAAAGAAATCAGCGAAGACGATGTTTTCTCATTGGTTTACACCTCGGGAACCACAGGCAACCCCAAGGGCGTAATGCTGTCGCACAAGAATATTCTTTCAAACTCATACGGAGTTAGACCGATTATCCCGGCCGAATACAAGCAGCGCGCTGTAAGTTTCCTGCCTTTGTGCCACATCTACGAACGAATGATGAACTACGCTTTCCAGATAAAAGGTATTTCTATTTACTACGCCGAAAGCCTCGGTACAATCATGCGCGATGTGCAGGACGTTAAGCCTCACATTTTCAATATGGTACCGCGCGTAGCCGAAAAGTTCTACGACAAGATTGTGGCTA
The DNA here is from genome assembly GCA_017617125.1 of Bacteroidales bacterium. Taxonomy (GTDB): domain Bacteria; phylum Bacteroidota; class Bacteroidia; order Bacteroidales; family ML635J-15; genus Bact-19. The sequence goes on along the minus strand of JAFZWY010000024.1, from coordinate 53,400 downwards.
TGGGAAAGGACTTCAAGCCTCTGAAAAAGCACATCTTCAACTGGTCGCTTAAGGTTGGTAGCAAGTTCGACGTACACAACAACAACTCGGCTTTCTACAGAATGCGCCTCAACATTGCCCGCAAACTTGTATTCAAGAAATGGCAGGAAGCATTCGGTGGCAACATCATAGTAATTGTGGCTGGCGGTTCGTCGCTTAGTCTCCACATTTCCAAACTGTTCGCCGCTGCAAACCTCAAGATTTGCGAAGGCTACGGACTTACCGAAACTTCTCCTGTGATCGCCGTCAACTGGCCTGCATGGGACAAGTCGATGCTCGGAACCGTAGGACCTATCCTCGAAGGTGTAACAGTTAAGATCGACGACGACGGCGAAATCCTTGTCAAGGGTCCTAACATCATGAAGGGCTACTACAACAACGAAGAGGCAACCCGCCAGGTTATCGACGAGGACGGCTGGTTCCACACTGGCGACATTGGTCAACTTATAGATGGCAAATTCCTGAAAATCACCGACCGTAAGAAGGAAATCTTCAAGATGTCGAACGGAAAGTACATCGCTCCGCAGGTTATCGAAAACAAGCTCAAGAACTCCAACTTTGTTGAACAGGTAATGATAATCGGTGAAAACGAAAAGTTTGCAAGCGCGCTCATCTCGCCTGACTTCAACTACCTGCACTTCTATGCTTCTAAGCACAAACTGCACTTCCGCGACAACGCCGAGCTTATTAAAGATCCGGATGTAATAAAGAAATACCAGGGCGAAATCGACAAACTGAACGCAACCTTGAGCGAATTCGAGTGTATCAAGCGTTTCCGCCTCGTATGCGAGGAATGGTCGCAGGATTCAGGAGAACTCTCTCCAACCCTCAAGCTCAAACGTAATGTGATAAAGAAGAAATACGCATCGGTAATCGACGAGATATACATGCACCAGGAGGAACAACAACAGCAAGGACCAGCCAACCCCAATGCTATTTTCGAGAAGATTACCGACAGCATGAAGAAACTTGTAAACATCGGTAGTTCGAAGCACTAATACAGGGCCTCATGGACGAATTTATTAGCCTGATTAGCAAAAGCCTCGAAGCCAACACCTTTGTCAAGGTTACTTTGTCGTCGCCATTGAACAAGGACGCCGATGTGCGCAACATATACGTTAAACAGGTGGAAATCAAATGCGAGCGCAAGCTCAGTTTCACCTACCGTTACCAAAAACGCGACATAGTAAAGAACTTTGCCATCGACGAAGGCATCAGCAACATACGCAAGCACGTTGGCGAGGATTTCCGTTTTGCGACCTTGTTTACAATTGCTGGCGACTTCGTACTGCAGCGCAACGGCAACCATTTCAAACTGAAACGTCAGGAAGCCAGCGTTACCGAACTGCCCTCGCTAAGCCACGACCGTAGCAAAAACCGCAAACTTGAGGCATCCGACGGCAAGAAATACCTTCATCTGCTCGGAATAACCGATGCCAACGGCAACGTAAACCCCAAGTCGCAGGACAAGTTCAAGCAGATAACGCATTATATCGAAATACTTAGCAGTCATATCGATACGCTTCCCACCGACCGCACAATTACCGTTGCCGACATGGGAAGCGGCAAAGGCTACCTTACTTTGCTCTCTACGACTACCTCGCCAATACGCTCAAGTGCAAGGCCGATGTCACCGGCGTCGAAATACGCCACGACATGGTGGAACTTTGCAACAAGTTTGCAAAGGATTCGGGCTTCGACGGACTACACTTTGCCGAAAGCGCGATTGACAGCTACAACGCCGACAAGCTCGACATGCTCATAGCTCTTCACGCCTGCAATACAGCTACCGACGATGCGCTTGCAAAAGGTGTTTACGCAGGAGCACAGGTAATTGTTGCAGCACCATGCTGCCAGCACCAAATTCGCAACGAAATGGAAAGCGGAACACCAAACGAAATTATGGCACCTATACTGCGACACGGCATTTTCATGGAACGCCAGGCCGAACTCGTAACCGACAGCATCAGGGTACTTTTCCTGCAGTATTTTGGTTACAAGACCAAAGTTGTCGAGTTCATTTCCGATGCCCATACCCACAAGAATGTGATGATTATAGCAACAAAATCGACCGTTACAGACGAACAAAAGCAGAAGATACTTGCACAACTTGACGCACTCAAGACATTCTTTGGCATAAAACAACATTACATCGAAACAAAATGGCAGAAATAAAAGCGATAGTTTACGAGTCGAACACAGGGTTCACAAAGGAATATGCCGAATTATTGTCGAGCATTATAAATGTTCCTGCCATTCCTGTCATCGACAACTCGATGATTTTCGATGACCGCGAAGCCGTGATTTTCCTCGGTTGGGTTTGTGCCGGCAAGATTAATGGATTAAGAATGGCGAGGTTGAAATACAACCCGATGATTATCGCTGGTGTTGGCATGACTCCAATGAGCGACAAATATGCCTTTACGCTGGCACAGCAAAACAACATCGACGTGCCGTTTTATTACCTGCAGGGCGGAATGCACAGGGAACGGCTAAAAGGGTTCTACAAGATGATGTTCAGGATGGTTGCTCGTCCGATACTGCGCAAGGCGGGAAAAGGCAAAGCGCAGCTTTCCGAACAAGAACAGTACATGGTAGACATGATAAAGAATGGCGGTTCATTCGTTTGCCGCGAAAATCTCGAAGAATTAATAAAGAAGTACGAAGAGATAAAAAGCATGCTGAAACTGGCATAATGAATGTTTCACGTTTCAATGGCTATGCCAGTTTGAATGTTTCTTGTTTATAGGGTGGATATAACCAGAAACTAGAAACCAGAAACTAGTAACTTAGCCATTATCCAATTAATCGCAAATCGTACTTCTAAAATCGTAAATAATATTGTATCTTTGCGCCTGCAAATTTTTAACACGTTTGCAAGTCTAAATAATTTATTAATAAGTATTTACAATATGACAAAAGAAAAAATATTTTCGAAACAGTGGTTCTTTTCGTACTTTTTGGTGTTCATCGGCAGCCTATTGTTTGCAGTTGGCGATGTTATGTTTGTCAACCCATACCTCATGGCTCCTGGCGGAACATACGGTCTGTCGAACGTACTTAATGCCATATGGCCTTGGAAGATAAGTTTGTACGCTATATGCATGGACGTTCCGCTACTTATAATCGGCACGCTGATTCTAGGTCCGAAATTCGGTATTAAGACTATTGTCTCGACAATATTGATTTTCTGCTTTACATTCCTGCTTGAAATGTTCTGGGGCTACACACCTATAATCCACGATGGTCCAATAATGGCAACACCTATAGACGGAGTTAATATGGTCGAAATCGCCAACAACGGCGGCTGGTTCATCCCCGACTACTTCCTCAACACTGTGGTTGCAGGTATAATCTACGGTCTCGCTATCGGCTTGGTATTCAAGTCAGGTGCAACATCGGGCGGCAGCGACATAATCTCGATGATTCTGCACAAGTACACTAAGATTTCGCTCGGTACGCTGGTTCTCATCGTCGACAGCGCCATCACACTCACTTCGCTTTCGCTCGGCGACTTCCGCCTGCCAATCTACTCTATCATCCTCATCTTTATCGAAAGCAAGGTTATCGACATTGTTGTGGAAGGTGTAAAGAGCTACAAGACAATCTTCATTGTCAGCGACAAATACGAGGAAGTTCGCCAGATGATTATCAACGACCTCGAGCGTGGCGGTACATGCATGAAGGGTATCGGAATGTACAACGGCAAGGAACGTAACTTTATCTATACCACCGTTTCACGCCGCGAGTTCACCCACCTAAAGGAACAAATCTACGACATCGATCCTGACGCATTCATCAACGTAATCGACAGCAACGAAATCCTCGGTAACGGATTCAAGGCGATAAAAAAGGAATAACGACAATAATTTGAACAATATTTATATTTGTAGATACGTGCCATGGCGCGTATCTACAAAACAATAAAAAAATAATTGTCGTTAAAACAAACACCTCATGGCAAAGCTTCACGAATTATTCTGGTCCTTTTTCAAGATTGGTGCATTTACCATCGGAGGCGGCTATGCCATGATACCGCTCATGGAACAGGAACTCGTCGACAAGCGCAAGTGGATTGGCAAGGAGGAATTCATGGACACAATGTCGCTGGCACAGTCGATGCCCGGCGTTTTTGCTGTAAACATGGCAACAAACGTAGGTTTCCGCACACGCGGTTTTGCTGGAGCTCTCGTCGCCGTGATGGGCAATGTGCTCATGCCGATTTTGCTGATTCTCGTGCTTGCCATATTCTTCCGCCAGTTCAGCGACAATCCAATAGTCGAAAGCATTTTCAAAGGCATACGTCCTGCAGTGGTGGCCCTCATCGCAGCTCCAGTATTCACCATGGCAAAGACTGCGAAAATCTCATGGAGCAACTTCTGGATTCCAGTATTGGCAGCCCTGCTTATATGGCTTTTGGGCGTTTCTCCAGTAATAATTATCCTCGTCGCAGGTCTCGGAGGTTTCGTTTATGGTAAAATAAAGGGAAGAAAGGAGGCAAAGAAATGATTTTCTGGCAACTTTTCTACACCTTTCTTAAAATAGGCATCTTCACCTTTGGCGGAGGCTACGCAATGGTGGCACTCATTCAGAACGAAGTAGTAGTCGAGAACCAGTGGCTTACTTCGCAGGAATTTACCGACATATTGGCAATAAGTCAGGCATCGCCCGGCCCGCTCGGCATCAACACCGCTACCTACACAGGCTACACGGCTGTGGTAAATGCCGGATACCCCGAATATATGGGCATTCTCGGTGCATTTCTGGCATCGTTTTCGGTAATTTTGCTTCCTTTCCTGCTTATGCTGATTATAACAAAGGTCCTTCTAAAACACAAAAACAACCCTACTTTAGCCAACATTTTCCTGATTTTGCGCAAGGTTGTGATAGGTTTGATTGCAGCATCGGCTCTACTTCTAGCGTCCACAGAAAACTTTGGCTCGCCAACCGAATCAACATTAAGGTTTGTAATCAGCATTTTGATATTTGCTGGGGTTTTCATTGCATCGTACAAATTCAAGAAAAGTCCAATTCTGCTGATTTTAGTCTGCGGAATTATAGGATTTTTGGCATACGGACTGCCGGAAATTATTTCTGTGGCCAATGGCTAACGCCGTTTAACTTCGTTGAGGGCTTCGCCGTTCAATGGCTTCGCCCGTTTCAAGTTTCATGTGCTGCGCACGTTTCTGTGGCTTCGCCGTTTAACTTCGTTGAGGGCTTCGCCGTTCTATGTGCTGCGCACGTTTCTAGGTTTAGCTACGCCGAGCTAAAGGTTAACTTCGTTGAGGGCTACTTGTGCTGAGCGCAGTCGAAGTACGCCGATCAAGTTCAAGGGTCAAAGTTCAAGGTTCAAGGGGCGACTCAAAAAATTCAACTTTGAGAACATTTTCGGAAGAAAATTCACCTTTTCTGCATTATTATTTCATTTTTACCCGCAATTTTACAGGCAAATATGCCTAATATTTTCTTATGCAATTTATATAACAGCAAAATATTCAAAAAGTTATCAATTTATAGAGTTTTCTTGCAAAAAAATCATTTTTTTGAGAAAAACTTGCGATTTTTATTGTAATTTCGCGTCATTATTTCAAACCTAAAAAACAACTTATATGAGCGGTCTATTTGGAGTCGTTTCGAGAGAAGCCTGTATTACAGACCTTTTCTACGGAACTGACTATCATTCCCACATGGGAACAAAGCGTGCTGGTATCAGCACAGTCGAAGAAAGCGGTAAATTCCACCGTAACATCCACAGCATCCAGAACTCCTACTTCAGGACAAAGTTCACCGACGATCTCCACGAGATGGAAGGCAACCTGGGCATTGGCGTAATTAGCGACACCGAATCGCAGCCAATAGTTGTGAACTCACACCTCGGACGATTTGCTATCGTCACCGTGTCGAAAATCAACAACATCCCCGAACTGGAGAAAAAGTGCCTGTCGATGAGCCAGCAGTTCACCGAAATGAGCATGGGTACAACCAACCCCACCGAACTCGTAGCACTGCTAATCACTCAAGGCAAGGACTTTACCGACGGCATACAGAATGTTTACCGCCACATCAAGGGAAGCTGCAGCATGCTGATACTTACCCCCGATGGCGTCATCGCAGCACGCGACTTATATGGCCGCACACCTTTGACAATAGGTCGCAAAGGCTCAAGCTACGCAATTGCATCCGAAAGCCACAGCTACCTCAACCTCGACTACAACACAACCCGCTTCATTGGTCCGGGCGAAATTGTAAAGGTTACTCCTAACGGAATTGAACAGCTGCTCGCACCAAACAACAAGATGCAGATTTGCTCGTTCCTCTGGATTTACTACGGTTTCCCATGCGTAGAATACGAAGGCATCAACGCCGAGGAAGTTCGCTACAAACTCGGACATGCAATGGGACAAAAGGATGACATAAAGGCAGACTTCGTTTCTGCAATTCCAGATTCAGGTATCGGAATGGCTCTCGGTTATGCCGAAGGTGCTGGCATTCCTTACAAGCGTGGCGTTGCAAAATATACTCCGACCTGGTCGCGTAGCTTTATGCCAGTAAACCAGGAAACAAGAAATCTTGTCGCAAAGATGAAGCTTATCCCCAACCGCAAGGTTCTCGAAGGCAAGGAAGCCGTTTTCTGCGACGACTCTATAGTTCGTGGAACACAACTTCGCGACAACGTTAAGATGCTATACGACTGCGGCGTTAAGCGCGTACATGTTCGCATAAGCTGCCCGCCACTGGTTCACGGATGCGAATTCCTGAACTTCTCGGCATCGAAGACCGATATGGAACTCATCGCACGTCGCTGCATCGAGGAACTCGAAGGTGGACAAATCCGCAACCTCGAGGCCTACAAGGACGAAACCACAACTCAGTATGCCAATATGGTCGAGATGATTCGTAAGCGCGTTGGCGTTGATACACTGAAATTCAACTCTTTGCAGACTGTTTGCGATGCTGTGGGACTTCCACGCGAGCAACTCTGCCTGCACTGCTTCGACGGAGCATCATACGGATTCTAAAACAAAAAACTAGCATAATGTTCGGGACGAATTTCGTCCCGAACATTTTTTTCGCCATGCTTGAAAGCCTCGGACTATTTGGACTTTTTCTCGGCTGCCTGCTGTCGGCAACGATAATACCGTTTTCGTCGGAAGCATTGGTATCGGGAGCGTCGTTGTTGGGCTACAACGTGTGGGTTATCGTCATTGTAGCAAGCATTGGCAATACCGCAGGCGGAATGATAAGTTTCGGCATGGGCTGGCTCTGCAAGTGGGAATGGCTGGAGAAATATTTCAGGGTAAAGCGCGAAAAACTCGAAAAAGTGCATAGTCGCGTCGAAAAATACGGATGCGCTGCTGCACTGCTCACCTGGCTGCCCATAATCGGCGACATTATTGCTATCGCGATGGGTTTCATCCGCACAAATCCATACATTACCGTAGCACTTATGTTCGTGGGTAAGTTTGTGCGCTATCTTGCCGTAGTAGGAATCATGAACCTTGCTTTCTTGTAGTATTTTCCCCAATCGTTTGGACTATCGGCAATAATAATTTAACTTTGCGCAAAATTTAACGCGCAATGAAAAACAAAAGGGTAATAATACCAATCGTTATAATACTTGGTGTCATAATTCTCGACCAAATACTCAAGATCTGGGTAAAAACCCACATGATGCTAGGCGAAGAAATACACATCTTCGGCGACCGTGTAATGCTGAAGTTTGTCGAAAACCCGGGAATGGCCTTCGGTATGGAATTCGGCGGCAACTGGGGCAAACTCGCATTGAGCATATTCAGAATCCTTGCAGTCGGCGGACTTATATGGTACTTGGTTACGCTGATCAAGAAAAAAAGCAACCTTTTCATAATATCATGCATCTCGCTGATAATTGCAGGTGCCGCAGGAAACCTCATCGACTGCGCTTTCTACGGACTTATGTTCAACGAAAGCTACGGACAACTGGCACAATTATTCCCCGACGGTGGCGGATACGCAGGTTTCCTGGCTGGAAATGTAGTAGATATGTTCTACTGCCCGGTTATAAGATGGGGAACACCGCCCGACGAATCTATTTTCTTCCGTCCGATATTCAACCTAGCCGACTCGGCAATCACAATCTCCGTTTTCCTGATGATAATTTTCTACAAGAAACTTATCCCGGCAAAGGACGAGAAAGCAGGAAACACTCCCGAAGCTAAGACGGAATAATTATTGCAGCAATCTCAAAAAAAACATTGCCATGTCGAAACCGAAGAAAATACAAAAAAGCTCACCCGTAGCAGAAACGAAAGAAGTAAATTCTTCCGCACTGGCTAATTCTGCAAAGGCAAAAGTCGGAATAGTTCCTGCAATAATCCTTGCTGTAGTATCGCTGGCATTGTATGTAAACACTTTGCGCAACGACTATGCACTCGACGATTCGATGGTGCTCATCCGCAACTCGTTCACCCAGCAAGGCGTTTCGGGCATAGGCGACATTTTCAAATACGACACGTTCACAGGTTTCTGGGTTTTCAACGACAGTACACGCACTGTTGACCAGATTGTCAAGGAAAAGAAATTGCTTGCAGGCGGTCGTTACCGTCCGCTGTCGCTAGCGACTTTCGCCATCGAAATAGAACTTTTCGGCAAGGATTTTTACGATGAAAACGGAATTTATGTCGGACAAGGCTGTCCCGCCATAAACCACGCCATGAATGCAATATACTACGCACTAACGGTTGTACTTCTGTACTTAATACTTGTGCGTTTGTTCCCACGTAAGGACGGCTCGTGGTGGTTCTCGATACCTTTCATTGCTGCTATGCTTTTTGCATTCCATCCCATTCACACCGAAGTGGTTGCTAACGTAAAAGGGCGCGATGAAATCCTGACTTTGCTCGGTTCACTGGCGGCATTGTGGTGGTCAATCAAGTACATCGACAGCAAAAAAATGTACTATCTCATACTTTCGGGACTAGCTCTGCTATGCGGACTTTTCTCGAAGGAAAACGCAATAGTATTCCTCGCAATAGTGCCGATTACGCTATACTACTTTACCAATGCAAAGTGGAAGGAAATCGGCAAGGTAATGATACCGCTTGCAGTGGCATCTGTGGCATTTCTGGCAGTACGCGGAATGGTGCTCGGATGGGAACATACCGAAGGTACCAAGGAACTCATGAACGACCCGTTCATCAACATGAACTTCTCCGAACGATACGGCACGATATTCGTAACTCTGTTGATGTACATTAAGTTATTGTTCATCCCCCACCCGCTTACCTACGACTACTACCCGTGGCAGATTCCAAAGACCGAACTTACCGACGGACTGGCGCTGCTATCGCTCGCAATATATCTTGCACTCGGCATTTACGCCGTTTATGGAATGGTTAAGAAAAAGAACATCGCATCCTATTCGATTCTTTTCTTCCTTATTCCGCTGGCACCGGTATGCAACATTTTCTTCGCTGTAGGTACGCTGATGAACGAACGTTTCATCTTCATTTCGTCCATTGGTTTCTGTCTGCTCGTTGCATGGTTCTTTGCCGAAGTGCTACCAAAGCTCATCAAAAATGTCTCGGCTGCGAAATCCATTACCTGCGTTATCCTGGGCATAGTCCTGTGTCTTTTTGCACTGAAGACTGTCACACGCAACGCCGACTGGGAAAACGACACAGTTCTTTTCACCACCGATGTGGAAGTATCGAATATGTCGGCAAAAGGCAACTGCGCAGCAGGTGGCCGCACGCTCGAACGCGCTCAGTCGAAGGAAGTGAAGGATAACGACAAGGAACTGCACGACGCGCTTTGCGAAAAAGCAATCAAATACCTCAAGAAATCGAACGAAATATACGCCAGCGACGGCAAAAAGGATTCGAAGAAGCATAGTTCCACCGCAGTCTACAGCGATGCAATGAACCTGCTAGGCAACGCCTACTTCGAAATAGGCGACATTGCCAATGCACTCGATTCGTACCTGAAGATAATAAGTTCGTATCCGGACCACGACATTGCAAACGGCAACATGCACATTGTGCTCATGCAAACACCAGGAATGCTACGCAACAAGCTAACAACCTCCACTGTTCCCGAACTTCTCGAAGTACTTGGAAACCTGATAAAGGTAAAACCCGAATGCGGCGAAGCATACTATGTACTTGGTGTTCTGTACGGACGCGAACTTGGCAACATGGAGGCGTCGATACAATGCTTCGAAAAGGCCGAGACCTGCAAATTCGAACGAAACGCATCATACTACAAGGATTTGGGCGTAGCATACGGAATTTCGGGTAACTACGCAAAATCAATTCCAGCTCTCGAAAAGGCAATAGAACTCGATCCCGACGACGACCTTTCGTACACCAACCTAGGCTACACCTACATGAATGTGGGCGACAATGCCAAGGGACAGGAATACATAAGCAAGGGCGAAATGCTAAAACAGAAAAAGGCAAATGATAAAAAATAAGAAAATAGTGGTTGTGCTTCCTGCCTACAACGCAGGACAGACGCTCGAACAGACATACAACGAGATTCCGTTCGACATTGTGGACGACGTTATCCTTGTCGACGATTTCAGCCGCGACAACACCGTGGAAGTTGGCAAAAAACTTGGCATCAGGAACATCATTGTCCACGAGAAGAACAAAGGTTACGGCGGCAACCAGAAATCGTGCTACAACAAGGCTTTGGAACTTGGTGCCGACATTGTGATTATGCTCCATCCCGACTACCAGTACACACCGAAACTGATTGAATCGATGTCGTACATTATCGCCAACGATGTTTACCCTGTGGTGCTTGGTTCGCGAATACTAGGTCGTGGTGCACGCAAGGGCGGAATGCCGCTGTACAAGTACTGGTTCAACCGAATGCTTACCTTCACGCAGAACCTGCTTATGCACCAGAAGTTGTCGGAATACCACACTGGCTACCGTGCCTTTTCTGCCGATGTGCTTCGTGCAATCAACTACAACATCAATTCAGACGATTTTGTCTTCGACAACCAGATGCTTGCACAGATTTTCTACGCCGGCTACGAAATTGCCGAAGTCACCTGCCCCACCAAGTATTTCAAGGAAGCCAGCTCGATAAATTTCAGACGCAGCTGCAAGTATGGTTTTGGTGTAATACACACCTCGTTCCTGTATTTTTTCAATAAGATACACTTGTGCAAGAGCAAGATTTTCAGAGGCTAACTGTCTAGCAGAAGACCAGTCTAGCAGACAAAAGGCTGGAAATGCAGTTGCCCCCCCACATGCCTTAGGGTCTTTAAAGGCCTTAATGGCCTTAAAGATGGGGGCGAGACTGCTAGACTGTAAGCCTGCAAGACAGCAAGACTGCTAGCTTATGCTTCCGTAATTTATCTTGTCCTTGTTTAATTCCTTCAATGCTTTTACCAGCAGCTGATTTTCCTGTTTTTCGAGAGCTGGGTCATCATCTAGGATTTCGTTGGCAATGTCGCGTACATATTGTATCAACTGCCCGTCCTGACTGAGGCTTGCCATCTTGAGGTCGAAAGCGAAACCGCTCTGCTGCTTGCCTTCCATGTCGCCAGGGCCACGCAACTTGAGGTCGGTTTCCGAAATTTCAAATCCATCGGTGCTGTTCACCATAGTGGAAATGCGGCTGTATGCATTTTCGGAAAGATTAGGCTTGGTCATAAGAATGCAGTACGACTGCGCTCTGCCACGTCCTACCCTGCCACGCAACTGGTGCAGCTGCGACAAACCGAACCGCTCGGCACTCTCGATTACCATTACCGTGGCATTGGGCACATCAACACCAACTTCTATGACCGTCGTGGCAACCATAATCTGCGCGTTGTTCTTTTCGAATAGGCTCATTCCAAGTTCCTTCTGGTCGGGCTTCATACGTCCGTGAACAACCGCCACATGATATTGCGGAATGGGGAACTCACGCGTAATACGGTCGTAGCCGTCCTCCAAATCCTTCAAATCGGTATTTTCCGACTCCGAAATGAGCGGATATACCACATACACCTGATGCCCCTCCTCTATCTGCTTGCGCATAAAAGCATATACTTTGAGCCTATAGGCATCGGTAAAATGCTTGGTAATAATCTTCGAACGCCCCTTAGGAAGCTCATCTATCACCGACACATCGAGGTCGCCATATAGCGTCATAGCTAGAGTTCGTGGAATAGGCGTGGCGGTCATTACAAGAATATGCGGTGCGAGTTCGTTCTTCTTCCACAGTTTGGCGCGTTGCTCCACACCAAAGCGATGCTGCTCGTCGATTACAGCCATGCCGAGATTCTTGAACACAACGGTTTCCTCGATTAGCGCATGAGTACCAACAAGTATATTTAGGCTCCCGTCGCGCAAACCACGGTCGATCTCGGTGCGCTCGCGCTGTTTGGTAGACCCCGTGAGCAGACGTATCGACACGCCAATGCCGTCGAGCATCTTCGACAGCGAGCGGTAATGCTGCTGCGCAAGCACCTCGGTAGGCACCATTAGGCATGCCTGGTAGCCATTGTCGACTGCCATAAGCATGGTAAGCAAGGCCACTAGCGTCTTTCCGCTACCCACGTCACCCTGCAGAAGACGGTTCATCTGGCGTCCGCTGCACACATCGGCACGGATTTCCTGAAGTACGCGAGTTTGCGCACCCGTCATCTTGAAAGGTATTTTCTTGTGGAAACATTCTTTCAGATAATTGTCCTTGCTACGGTCGAATACAAAGCCACGCACTGTGCTGTGACGATGCAACTTTGCCTTCTGTATGTTGAGCTGTATTACAAAAAGCTCCTCGAACTTAATACGATACTGAGCCTGACGAAGCATTTCGGCATTTTCGGGAAAATGCAACTGGCACAAGGTCTTTTCGAGGCTCAACAACTTGTATTTTTCGATTATATAACGCGGCAAAGTTTCGGCCACCCTGCCATGTATTTCGGGAATCAGCGTTGCTATAAGCGTCTGAAAAGTCTTGGAATTGATATAGTTGTTCTTCGACTGCTCGGTTGTGCTGTACTGCGGGGCGAGTGTCACCTGCGGCTTGCTCTGCCACTTCGACAGTTCTTCCATTTCGGGATGGACAATGTTGATACGCCCGCTGAATTCGCTTGGTTTACCAAACAAAATATAGGTTTTCTCCCTGTTGACGCTCTTGCTTATCCAATCGATTCCCTGAAACCACACAACTTCTACCACACCAGTATTGTCGGTGAATGTTCCCACAAGTTTCTTCTTGTTTGCACCGATTTTCTGCAGTTCCAAACTTATGAATTTACCTTTTATCTGAATATACGGCAAATCCTTGTTGAGTTCGGCAATCGAATAGAACCGACTACGGTCAACATAGCGGTACGGGAAATAGTAAAGCAAGTCGCGGAACGTACGTATGCCGAATTCCTTCTTGAAGATTTCGGCACGCTTGGGTCCAACGCCCTTCAAATAGGTAATGTCAGTATCTAGAAATTCCGGTACCATCGCCTTTTAATTAGCAGTAAAAGCAAAAAAACTGATGCAGGTTGCACCTATTTTTCTAACTTTGCCACTGCAAAAATAATAATTTTGAAACTGCCAGGCAACATATCATACCTATTACGGTCGAAGGAGAACGAAAAACTTCCCGACATATTCAACGAATTCATTCTCGATTCAACGTTCCAGATGAGCAGTTTCGTCGAATGCTGCGAATACCGGGTCAATATGCTAGCCGACAACACCGAAATCAAAGTCACCGACTTCGGCACAGGCAAAAGCGGCACTCGCAAAGTGAAACAAATCGCCCGCAAATCGTCCACCGAGCCGCGCTACGGAGGTGTGATGCAAAAAATTATCGATGCTTTTGGCATAGAAACCGCGCTCGAACTCGGCACATCAATCGGCATTGGCACCATGTTTCTTGCTAAGGTAAATCACAAAATAAAGGTAACCACCATCGAAGGCTGTCCCGAAACCCACAAATTTGCCAAGGCGGAATTCGACAAGCGCAAAATTGCCAATGTGACATTTATCAACGACAACTTCGACCATCTTTTCGACAGCAATACGCTAAATGGACAAAGATTCGAACTTGTCTACATCGACGGCAACCACACCTACGAAGCAACAATCAAATATTTCGACAAAATTGTTAAGAAACATTGCGGGCAGAAATCAATCATCGTCGTCGACGACATCAACTGGAGCCGCGACATGTTCCGTGCCTGGAAGGAAATTTCGTTGCGTATGCCCGAATCGCTCCGGCTGAACCTTTTCCGCATGGGCATAGTATTTTCGGGCTACAACCTGCCCAAAATGGAAATTATGGCAGAAATATATAAGGAAGGTATGTAAGACAGTTGCGCAATGCATTGCGCAACTACAATTTATACATCTAGAATAATCTCTTGAATCCCATTATTTCGCGCATTTCGCGAACTGTCTTGATGGCATTTTCGCGAGCCTTTTCGGCGCCACGCATAACGGTGCGCTTTAGGAATTCGTTGTCGGAATCTATTTCCTTGATGCGTTCGCTGATAGGCTTAATTATAGCGACAATGTCCTCTGCAAGCTGCTTCTTCATATCGCCGTAACGAATTTCGCAGGTATTGTACTTTTCGGTAAAGTATGCCACGGTATCAGGAGTAGAAACCGCCTTCATTATAGTGAAAAGGTTCTGTATCGGTTCTGGCATAGGCGAATTCGGCTCGGTTGGACCGCTGTCGGTAACTGCCTTCATGACCTTCTTGCGGATAACCTTCTCGTCGTCGGCAAGGAAAATGCCGTTGCCTTCCGACTTGCCCATCTTGCCGGAGCCATCGAGACCAGGAATCTTGATAAGTTCGCCGCCAAAGTTGTATGCCTGCGGTTCCTTGAAATACTCAACATTGAACATAGTATTGAAACGGCGAGCGAACTTGCGCGTCATCTCGAGGTGCTGCTCCTGATCCTTGCCAACGGGAACCTTGTCAGCATGATGCATAAGTATGTCGGCGGCCATCAGTACGGGATAGGTCAACAGTCCTGCGTTTACGTTTTCGGGCTGCTTGCGTGCCTTCTCCTTGAACGAAGAAGTACGGCAGAGCTCACCCAAGTAGGCGTTCATATTGAGCAGAAGGTACATCTCGCAAATTTCGGGAACATCGCTCTGAATGTAAACCGTCGATTTTTCGGGGTCGATGCCACTAGCAAGGTATTCGACCAGCACCTGACGCACATTGCGGTGCATTTCCTCGGTGGCAGGATGTGTAGTAAGCGCATGATAGTCGGCAATGAAGAAATAGCAGTTGTTGCCTTCCTGCATCCTTACGAAGTTCCTTACTGCACCCAGGTAGTTACCCAAATGAAGATTTCCCGTTGACCTGATTCCACTTAATACTGTATCCATAGTTGTATTTCCTTATTTCAAATTATTTCTTTGGCGAAAGAATGTCGTTGTACATCTTTTCGTCCTTTAGTATCTCAATCGCTTTCTTTACTTCCTCGTCGTAGTTGATGCTGAACATTATGCTACCCTTCTCGTAGAAGTAACGCGGCATTATATAGCTTACAATCCACTTTGTAACCTCATCCTTGTAGCGTTCCAAGTCCCTGTCCTTGTCCTGCTTCAGCTTCGAAAGCAAAGTTTCGATGTCCTTCGAGATGTTGTCGTAGTAATTCTCTGTCTTGGCGACTTCTATCAAATCCTCCACGCTTTCTTCGGAGAACGACTTGTACTCAAACTTTTCGCGAACAAGGAAATCCTTGAAGTCCTTGTAGTCGGCATCGGAAAATACGAACTTTGCAGGGTCGTTGCCTATAGACTCGTGCTTGCTGCGATACCATACCGAATACTTGAAAAACATATCATCGAGCATAAGCTGGGTTAGCAAAGTGTTGGCTACACTATCGTCAACAACCACATCGGGAGTAATACCACCGCCGTCGTAAACTTCGCGCTTGTTCTTGGTGTAGAACTTGGAGATTAGCGAATCGGGCACATGACCTACGCTTCCATCTTCGTTGCGGTGCGAATAGTCGAGCGCCTGAATGCATCGGCCGCTCGGAGTGTAATATTTTGCAGTGGTAACCTTGAGCATTCCGTTGTAGCTGAGGTTGCGCGTAGTCTGCACAAGTCCCTTGCCGAAAGTGCGGTGGCCGACAACCACACCCCTATCCAAGTCCTGGATGCTACCAGAAACAATTTCGGATGCGGAAGCCGACATTTCGTTGACAAGAACGACTATCTTTATGTCCCTGTCAACTGGCTTGGCGGTTGTCTTGTACGACTTGTCCCATTCCGAAACCTTACCCTTGGTACTAACAATTTCCTGTCCAGCATCGATGAAAAGGTTGCAAATCTTTACAGCCTCGATAAGCAAACCGCCCGGATTCGAACGCAGGTCCAATACCAGCGACTTGATATTGTCGGACTTCTTCATACTCTCGAGGGCATCCTGAACTTCCTTTGCAGCCGTATTGGTAAAACTGCTCAGCGTAATATAACCGATACCATCGTCAATAATTCCATAATACGGTACCGACGGCAACTTTATCTCTTCGCGTGTTATCTGAAATTCGATAGGTTCATCCTTGAACATTCGCTGCATTTTCAGTTTCACCTTTGTATTAGGCTCACCGCGAAGAAGTTCCGAAACCTCATCTGACTTTTTACCTTTCATTGAATGACCGTCAACCTCGAGAATCTTGTCACCTGCTATTATTCCAGCCTTTGCTGCAGGCGAATTTTCATACGGATCGGTAATCATCACATAGTCGCCATCCTGACGGATAAGCGCGCCTATTCCGCCGTACTGACCTGTGGTTATGAGCTTTATGTCCTCAATCTGGTTTTCGGGTATGTAAACCGTATACGGGTCAAGGCCTTCAAGCATCTTGTCGATTGCTGTCTTGATAACCTTTTCGGGGTCAATCTCGTCGACATAGTACAGATAAAGTTCCTTATATAAGGAATGGAAAATATCCAGATTCTTGACGCTCTCGAAATTATAGTCGGGCTTGCTGTCGTCCTTGGTTTGTGCTTTTGCAGGATTTACAGCGACAAGCATTGTAACTGCAAGTACAGCAAGCATTATGATATTTTCAAATCTTCTCATAAACCTCGTTGAAAATTTTTTGTAAAGATATTACAATTATTCGTTCCACGTCGGAATAATCGCGAATAATATTTGTCTGCATCACAAACGCGATGTCGAGACAAATATTGCTCTCGGCACAATATTTCCTAAGTTCGGAAAGATTTTTCCTAATAGCTTCGCGCATACGACGTTTCATAAGGTTACGGTCGACTGCATGATGGAAATATTTCTTGGGTGCCGACACAAAAATCCGCACGTTGCCACTCTTTGTATCCGTGCGGAAATTCTTATAAGTATATCGTATGTATTCTATATTTGCCTTTCGTCCTGTTCTGAAAAGAGCCTCAATGTCGGACTTGTGCTTGAGCATCGAACTTCTGCCGAGCGTCTGGCGCGAAAAATTTCCTACGCAGCTTTCCTGCGTGTCGACGTTTGCAGAAGTTTCGGCATCGGAAAACATCAGACGGATGGAATTATTTACCGTTCTGTGCCTTGATGAACTTTTCGAGAGCAGCTGGCATTGATGGATTGTCTGCTGTAGGAGCCTTAATGTCGAGACGGTAGCCAAGCTTTTCAACAGTTTCGGCTGTTGTAGGACCGAAAGCACCGATGAAAACATTCTCTTCTTCCTGATTGAAGTTCGGGAAGTTCTGCTTAAGCGACATTACACCTGCCGGGCTGAAGAACAGCACTATGTCGTGACCGAGATTTTCCATATCGGACATGTTGGAACTTACGGTACGGTAAAGTACTGCAATGTCGTATGCAATATTAGCTTCGGCAAGTTTTTCGGGGATATCCTGCTTGTGAACGTCGCTCAGCGGCACAAGATACTTGTCCTCCGGGAACTTCTGTACCTGCTGCATGAGGTTTGCCAACGTACCGTTTCCGTAGAAAATCTTGCGCTTACGGTAGGTTACATATTTCTGCAGATAGAAAGCTATCGATTCCGATATGCAGAAATACTTTCTGTTATCGTTAGTTGGAACCCTAAGTTCTTCGCACATTCTGAAGTAATGGTCAACACCATGACGGCTATTAAAGATAACCGACATATAGTCGGCAAGGTTTATCTTTTGTGTGCGAAAATCCTTTGATGGAATTCCCTCTACCTTAACGAAAGGACGGAAATCTATCTTAACGTTGTATTTTTTTGCAATATCGTAATAAGGGGACTTGTCTGTTTCCGGTTTCGGCTGCGATACTAAAACGCTTTTTATCTTCATCGTAAAATACTATAGATTAAATCTTTACAATTAAACTCCGCGAAGTTACAACACCAGTCTGACAGTTATCAGAACAGGTAAAACTTCGAGGGCGCAAAAATACAAAAATGAGTGATGATTCAAAAAATTATTTTTCAACAAATGAAAAAAAATTGTTACATACTGCAATATCACCAAAGCGACAAACAAAGCTATTGCAATCCATACCAGTACTTTTGCCACTTCGGCAGGGACAAACGGGCACATCGAGAATAGTGGCAAAAACAAAATGCTCAGCAGCCTTTCTGTGTCAAGAATCAGCGTATTATAGCTTCGGACATAGTCCTGCAAACGGAACAAAAATCCAGAAAACAGGTTTATTAAGCCTCTAAGATGATTGTAAACTGTAAACGAAACCAACACAATAAGCATGACCTTCCACTCGCTTCCATGCTCCATGCTTATGCCGGTAAGGTCGGAATAGCATATTACAGCAAAACCCATTGTCGAAATCGACAACAACGAAATAATTATTGTAACAGCCTCGATAGAAGAAACCTCTGTTGGCCGGGAAATAGGACGTCCCGAAAAGTTCTCCACGAACATCCTATACATTGTAAGCTTGTAATAGTCGGGATACATCATTCGGGCAACTATGAACAGGATAACGACAATTACCGAGACAACCAGAATGATTGATGCATTCCAGTCGACATATCTCTCGACAACAGGCATCACCTCGTTCATAAGCTTACTTTTCTATCAGGAACGAACTTTCGCCGATCTTGCTGCCGTCCATATACAGGCTGACTTCGTACTTTCCGACATTGAGCTGCTCGGTAACCTTATGATATATGGAAACATCAAGTGCCTGCTTGTCGTAAGTTATGTTACGCGAGTCGGAATACGAAAGCTGGCTATCGCCTGCTGTAAATGTACCTCCCGACGATATATAGTAGCCATCGGGACGCTTAATGCGAAGATATACGGTCTTCTGTCCGCTCGAAGCCAACTTGTTGGCCGAAAGCGTAAACGTTATTTTCAGTTTTTCTATCTTGCCCGACTTGTTGGTTTCCTTGTCGCGACCATTGAGGAAAACTACGCTAATGTGCGAAGCATTTACAATACTTGCATCCTCGATAGTGGTCAAAAGTTCGGTATTGCGGTCAACCAGCTCATCGTTTTCGCTCTTATAGCGGTCGTTTTCGCTCCTAACCATCTCGTTTTCGGCAGTAAGCTGCTGATTGAGGGTGTTGAGACTGTCAATCTGGAACACATAGTGCTTCATAATGCTGCGCAAGGTTCCAAGTTCCTCTTCGTACTTCTTCTTCATTCCGGCAGCCCAGTTCTTAGTCTTGTCGAGTTCCTCGATAAGCATTACAATCTCCTGCTTGCGGCCGTTGATTTCGGCGTTAAGGCTGTCGTTTGTGGTCTCCAGCCCATTGTATTGGTCCAGAAGATTAGAGAATTCAGCCTTTATCTTATCGCGCTCGCTGGTTGTTTCTGTGTTCACGACAACTATCTGGTCTTTCTCCTTCGAAGTCTTGTACAGCAGATATCCTAGCACAATTACCGCCACCAACATCACCGATACCAAACCGATAAGCACTTTTGTTGTTATATCGTTCTTTTCCATCTTTGTCAAATTTTGGTCGCAAAATTAAATATTATTTACGATTTACGAAGTACGATTTACATTGAAAACAAGGAACAAATCAACAATTCAATTAACAATATTTCAAACAAAGCAAATCGGCGCAAAGCATTACGCCGCTACAATAATATTTTTGAATCATTGAACATTGAACCCCTGAATCTTGTAGAGACGTGCCATGACGCGTCTCTACAGATTGCGCGTATATTTTATTCAGTTAAACGGGCATCTGCCTACCACGCATAAAACACCGCATACCACACAGCGACAAATTCTGTCAGCGTAAGATTACCTTTAATGGTAAATGCTATATCACTGTTATACACCGATGTACCAGCATAAACCTTACCGTCACGCACGGTTGCGATAATATCACTGTTATATACCGATGTCCCCTTGTATATTTTGCCGTCGCGGATAGTCATGACTATATCGCTGTTGTAAACAGAATTGCCATTATATACCTTGCCGTCGCGTATTGTGTATATAACATCGCTGTTATACACCGAATTGGCCTTGTATATCTTGTTTTCGCGTATGTTGCAGACCACATCGCTGTTGTATACTGAATTTTTCTTGTAGACCTTTCCGTTGCTGACATTGCAGATGACATCGCTGCTGTAGACACTCGTGCCCTTGTAAACCTTTACTGGCTCAACGGCGAAAATGGTTACCGAGAAAATAAACGCCATTATGGTAAATATCGCTTTCATACGCTAAAGTTTTGTTCATGACAAAGATAACAAATTTCAGTCCAAAAATCCTGCAACAGCTTTTTTTTGTATTTTTGCATCATGCTACGACTTGTAAAATATATCGTACTGGCACTCTGCCTTTTTGTTCAGCAAATTTGTTTCGCTCAGCAATACCCATTTCAGGACACAACCCTTGACATCGAGACCCGCGTCGACGACCTTGTTGGACGACTTACCATTGACGAAAAGCTTTCGCTCCTAGAGCACCAAAACCCAGCCATACCGCGTCTCGGACTGAAGCCATACAGCTGGTGGAACGAAGCCTTGCATGGTGTTGGTCGCAACGGAACGGCAACAGTATGGCCCATGCCTATAGCATTGGCAGCTTCGTTCGACAGCAAAATGGTCGAAAATATTTTCTCGCAAGTGGCCGCCGAAGCTCACAAAAAATACTACGAATCGCAAGCACAAGGCAACTACGGCGACTATGCCGGACTTACTTTTTTCACGCCCAACATCAACATTTTCCGTGATCCGCGCTGGGGACGTGGTATGGAAACTTACGGCGAAGACCCTTTCCTAACGGCAAAAATGGGCGCAGCCTGCGTTGGTGGACTTCAACACGGCAGCAACGACGGTTCTCTTACCGCAGCAGCCTGCCTGAAACATTTCGCAGTACATAGTGGTCCCGAAGGCACACGCCACCAGTTCGATGCAAACATTTCGCAACGAGACCTCTGGACGACTTACCTTCCTGCATTCGAATATATTATCAGCAAAAGCGACGTCAAACAGGTAATGTGTGGCTACAACCGCCTCAACGGAAGTCCATGCTGCACCAACCGCGAGCTTCTGGTAGATATCTTGCGCAACAAATGGAAATACGACGGCATTGTAGTTACCGACTGCTGGGCGTTGAACGACTGCTGGGAACGCGACACCGTGATTCCTCGCCACAAGACCCACGCCACAGCAGCACTCGCATCTTCAGATGCTTTCGGCAGCGAAGTTGACCTTGAATGCGGAAGCGGACTGCAAGCATTGAAAACTGCCGTCGATTCGGGATATATTTCCGAAAGTAAGATTGACGAACATCTGCGCAGAGTTCTTTCCCTGCGTATTGAAATAACAGAGTCGCATCCAAAGTTCAACAATTTACCAGAACTCACACCGCACGACGCTGCAACCGAAACATTTGTGCTTCTAAAAAATGACGGCACTCTACCAATCGACGGAAAACGGTTATTCATCGCAGGCCCGAATGCCAGCGACACGCTTATGCCACTCGGCAACTACAACGGCACTCCGCTTCACACATCGAGCATTTCGGAAGGTCTGAGCAAACGTTTCTCAATAGCCGAAAATGCCAACGATGCCGATATAATTGTCTATGCAGGCGGACTTAACCCGCAGCTCGAAGGCGAGGAACTTCCGATCGACATTCCTGGTTTCCACAAGGGCGACCGCACAAGGATAGAACTTCCCGAGAACCAAATCGACGAGATAAAGCAACTGAAAAAATATGGCAAACCGATAGTTCTGCTACTATGTTCGGGGAGTGCAATTGCACTAGAAAACATTATTGGCGAAACAAACGCCATAATGGTTTGCTGGTATGGTGGCGAGGACATGGGAACGGCCGTTGCCTCGGCATTGGCTGGCGACTGCGACAATTTTGGTCGTCTGCCCGTTACTTTCTACAGATCGACTTCGCAGCTTCCTGATTTCGACGACTACGACATGCAAGGTCGCACCTATAGATACATGCAGGAAAAGCCGTTGTTTCCGTTCGGATACGGACTTTCGTACTCCGATTTCAAATTGTCAGACATTAATTTTGACAAACGCGAAATGCGCATCACTGGAACAATCAGCAATATTGGAGCAAAGGCAAAATGCAAATCGGGGAAAACTGTAATTCAAGCGTATATCAAGAATCAGAACGACAAAAGCGGATTGCAAAAGTCGCTTGCTGGAATGCAGAAAATAGAAGTTCCAGTTGGTGGCACGAGCACATTCGAGATAAAGATTGACAAGTTCTGGCTGCGCAAATACAACGAAACTACTGGAGAAATGGCCGAACCCGAAAACGGAGAAAGACTAATTCTGCAAGTTGGTTTCAGCAGCGACGACAATGATTTAAAGGACATCACATTCAAATACAAAAGGTAATGAAAAAGACATTTATTCTACTCAGCATAGTATTGGCGACTTTGGCACTGAACGCACAAAGCGACAGCAGACCCGAGACCGACACCGTAATTCTTAACCGCATCGAGCAGTGGCAAGACCTGAAATTCGGGTTCATGGCGCATTGGGGAATGTACTCGCAGTGGGGAGTAGTGGAATCATGGAGCATCTGCAACGAACCGTGGATAAATCGTAACGGTGCCGACTATTACGAATACAAGAAGGAATACCAAGCCTTGAACAAGACTTTCAATCCCAAGTATTTCGATGCCACGCAATGGGCAAAAGCGGCCAAGGAGGCGGGAATGAAATATATGGTTTTCACCACCAAGCACCACGACGGCTTCTGCATGTTCGACAGCAAGCAGACCGACTACAGCGTGGCTGGTGCCGAATGTCCATACCACACATCGGCTCAACCCGACATTACAAAGGACATAGTTGATGCATTCCGCGCAGAAGGGATGTGGATAGGACTTTATTTCTCGAAACCCGACTGGCACAATGACGACTACTGGGCACACGAGTGGGCCACTCCAGACCGCAATGTCAACTACGACATTCACGAATATCCAGAGCGCTGGGCAAGATTCAAAGACTTTACTTACAATCAGATATACGAGCTAACGCACAACTACGGCGACATCGACATATTATGGCTCGATGGCGGCTGGGTGCGCCCCGAATGGAGCTTGGACGAAGAATCCGTTGAATGGCTAGGATGCTACTCCCGCATACAGGACATCGACATGCCACGCATTGCCACTATGGCCCGCCAAGACAATCCCGACCTCATTATAGTTGACCGTAGCGTAGGCGGCAAATACGAAAACTACCGCACACCAGAACAACAAGTTCCCGAACACACCTTACCCTTTGCGTGGGAAACATGCATGAGCATGGGCGACAGCTGGTCGTATGTGGAGAACGACAACTATAAGAGTACTCGCAAACTGATACACACGCTGATAGACATTGTTTCCAAAGGCGGAAACTATCTGCTCAATGTCGGTCCCGATGCCGACGGACAGCTTCCAGAGACTGCCTTGCAACGCATGAAAGAAATCGGCGAATGGCTGAAAAAGAACGGCAAAGCCATTTACGGCACCAGACCGCTCTACCCTTACGCCAAGGATAACATCCGCTACACGCAGTCGAAAGACGGCAAACACAAATATGAAATCACCTTACTGGAAGAGGAAGAATATGCGAAGGTGAAGGAAATAAAGATGAAATAATTAACGGCTACGATTAACACAAACTTAGACAAACTCAGCACAAGTAACACGAGATAACTGAAACCCACAAAAGAAACATAGAAACTTTCAAACTGGCACAGCCCATCAAACGTGAAACGTGAAACATAGAAACGGCGTAGCCATTGAACTGCAAATAATATATACGAATTGTACAGACGCAAAATTTTGCGTCTTCTACAAAAACGGGCGCAGTCCATCAAACTTGAAACGTGAAACATAGAAACGGCGTCAGCCATAGAAACTGCCTCTGCCCTACTGTCCCCAATTTTCCTTGTCCAAACTTCTATACTGAATAGCTTCGGCGATATGTGCAGGCTGTATGTCGTCGCTATGTTCGAGGTCGGCAATGGTGCGCGCTACCTTCACAATGCGGTCGTAGGCACGGGCAGAAAGATGCAACTTTTCCATAGCGGTCTTCAGCAGGGCGATACAAGTGCTGTCCAACTTGCAGAACTCACGTATCTGCTTCGACGACATTTGTGCATTGCAATATATCTTTTTGCTTCTTGCAAACCTCTTTGCCTGAACCTTACGAGCTTCAATCACGCGCTTCTGTATCTCGGAACTATGCTCGGCTGGCTGGGTGTCGGCAAGTTTTTCAAACTTCACGGGCGTAACTTCTAGGTGTATGTCTATGCGGTCGAGCAACGGACCCGAAATTCTGCTCATATACTTCTGCACAGCCATAGGCGTACAGGTACATTCCTTTTCGGGATGGTTGTAGTAGCCACACGGACAAGGATTCATCGATGCCACAAGCATAAGACTTGCCGGATATTCCACCGTAAATTTGGCTCGCGAAATGGTTACAATCCTGTCTTCCAAAGGCTGACGCATAACTTCGAGGACAGTGCGCTTGAATTCTGGAAGTTCATCTAGAAAGAGCACCCCATTGTGTGCAAGTGAAATTTCCCCAGGCTGAGGATAAGTTCCTCCGCCGACCAAGGCAACGTCCGAAATCGTATGATGCGGCGAGCGGAACGGACGGCGTAGCATCAGCGAATGCCCAGCCTCTGTCTTACCTGCTACCGAATGTATCTTGGTGGTCTCGATAGCCTCATCGAGGCTCAAGGGCGGAAGTATCGAAGGAATTCGCTTTGCAAGCATTGTCTTTCCCGAACCCGGAGGACCTATCATTATTATGTTGTGACCGCCAGCTGCAGCAATTTCAAGGGCTCGTTTCACATTTTCCTGACCTTTTACATCGGCAAAGTCCAAATCGTTGTCGGAAAGCGACTTCTGGAACTCAGCTTCGAGGTCAACGGTCACACGTTCCAGTTGTCGGGTGCCATTCAAAAATTCAACAGTTTCGGTAATATTGTGTACACCATAAACCTCAATGCCATCGACAACGGCAGCCTCAAGAGTGTTTTCTACAGGAAGAATCACACCAGCAAAACCTGCTTCCTTGGCGTTTATTGCAATAGGCAACGCACCTTTGATTGGCTTCACGCTGCCGTCTAGCGAAAGTTCACCCATGATTATGTACTTGTCGAGCAAGTCGGCAGAAATCTGCTCCGAACCTGCAAGCACGCCCACTGCCATCGGCAAGTCGTAAGCCGAACCCTCCTTGCGCATGTCGGCAGGTGCCATGTTTATCACGATACGCTTGCCTGGCCACTTGAATCCGCAGTTTGTTATTGCGCTTATCATACGCTGCTGACTCTCCTTGATGGCATTATCGGGAAGCCCCACAAGGTAGAACTTTATGCCTTGCGACACATTCACCTCAATGGTTATTGTCTGCGCGTTTATGCCATCGACGGCACTGCCGAAAGTCTTTACCAGCATAGTTTATTTCTCCTTGATTATGAACGAATAAACTGGGAAATGATCGCTGTAGCCCGACTGATATGTTGTGCCGACGTAGGTACGCAGCGGATAGCCCTTGTAACGACCTTCCTTCTGCGTTAGGAAGGCCTTGTTGAACACGTGGCTGGCATAATGCACGTATGTCGACTTGTCGCTACTTACGAATGCCGGAGAGAAAATCATCTGGTCGAAAAGGTTCCACCTGTCGCCGTAAGCCAGAGAGCCT
This sequence comes from Bacteroidales bacterium, assembly GCA_017617125.1. Lineage (GTDB taxonomy): Bacteria > Bacteroidota > Bacteroidia > Bacteroidales > ML635J-15 > Bact-19. Next base: position 27,303 of record JAFZWY010000024.1, on the reverse strand, counting down.
ATCCCCTTGCGGTACAGTTCCTCCATAGGGTCGTAAAGTTTTCCGTCCTTAACTTCGTCCTTCTTAGCGACAGTCTTGCAATACTTCTTCAAACTCTCGTTGATTGGGTCGTCATTGAGGTCGCCCATAGCGATTATCTTGGCATTGGGATTTATTGCCATAATGGAGTCGAAGATTTGGCGGGTAGTTGTCGCTGCTTCGGCACGACGTGGCAAACTGCGCTTCTCTCCGCCAAGACGCGACGGCCAGTGGAGTACAATGAAATGCATTTCTTCGCCATCGTAAATTCCCGAAACAACAATCTGGTCGCGGGTAACAAAGCCTTCCTGTTCCGATATCACGCGATGCATACGCACATTGGTAACCTTGAAGAAATCCTCCCTGTATAGCAATGCGCAGTCAACGCCACGGCGGTCGGGACCGTCGATATGCACAACCTTGTAGTTATATGGCTTCATAGCCTCACGGCTTACAAGATCGTTGAGAGGGGTAATGTTTTCCACTTCGCTCACGCCGACAATCATTGGGGCGGTGCCAGTAACATCGGCACCTAGTTGCACTATAACACCTGCCATACGATCCAACTTCGAGAAATACTTTTCAGTATTCCAGTTCTTGGGTCCTTCGGGAGTAAATTCCACATCATTTGCTCCAGGAAGAGTGTCGAAAAGGTTCTCAAGGTTATAGAATGCGATTGTTCCTATCTTGTATTCCTTTTTCTCCTGTGCGTTTGAGCATAGAGCAAATGCAACCAAAAATGCGAGCGGCAGAAATATCTTATGCATAATTGTTTTTGTTTTGTCGTAATTGAGTGCAAATATAATGAATTTTCTTTTCTGGTAACCGACAAATGAAAAATGGTCTCACATTACAACGCTCTTACCGTCATCATCATTCCATTTGGCAGGATTTTCCTTTATGTAATTAACGGTTCGATAATATTCATCGTCGTTGCGGATAATATGTTCGTAATAATTGCGTTGCCATACGGGTGTGCCTTGCGTATGGCGTAATTCGTTAATTTTTCGTGCCGAAAATGTTTTTAATGCACGAACAAATTCGGTAAGGCCGTGTTTCGTCGGTTGCATGCCCGGATCAGGCGGTTGCGTATCCGTAGGGGACGGTTTCAAACCATCCCCTACGGATGCATTACCACCATCATCACGCCCGTTGTCGATTTGTATTATTGCATGGAAATGGTCGGGCATGACAATGTGTTCGTGCAGAACGATGTTCGTGTAATGCGACGGCAATCCGTTCCATACCGATTCAAGGATTTCACCGTATTCGTTTTTCTGCATCTTGCCATCCTTTATTTCGCCGAACAGACATTTCCTGTCCTTGGTGCAGATTGTAATGTAATACAATCCGTTTCGAGAATAATCGTAACCTTTCAGGCGTATTGCCTTGCGGTGCAGTTACGTGTAATCGAACGGCATAATAATCATGCAGATTTTATCTGCAAATGTAATTAAAAAAACACCATTTCCGAGAGTCCCTTGTATACTAATTATGTTTAATAATCTCGAACGCAACGGACACTACAACCAAAAGATTTGCTATTATCATAATTATTAAAATTCGTATCAGAATAGTTAATATAATAATCATATGCATTAGAGTCCCCACTCTCTGTAGAAGACCAAAAACATGCTTTTTCACTACGACCACCAGATCCACTATTAGTTCGCATTCCTGCTGGCAGTGCATTAAAACCACTAACCCCAAACTGGGATGACTGCTTCATAGCTCCACTTAACCACAAATCTGCTCGACTAGATAATTGAGACCCCCTATCATTGTCATCTAAAGCTGCATATAATTGTTCCCATTCGGCCTTACTCGGCAAATGCCATCCATCAGGACAAATTCCTTGAACATCACTTGGATTGGCATTGCTACTACTTGCTCCATTCATAGCAGCTGGCCAGTTGTATAAATATCCGTAAGTAGATAAATAATATTCATAACCGCCTGAATAATAGCGATATTTCTCTGTTTCACTCATTGTTGTACCTAATGCAGTATTTCCTTCATATCGCAAGTTTTCTGCCATCCATATTTGATCGCCTATACGGATGGATAAATATGTATTGCCATCTCTGGAATCTGTAAAAGGATTTTCTAACCATTGAGCATATAGTGTTATATTTGACCATATTGCGATAACTTGTCCTGGATAATAGCTAGCTCCGGTTCCATCAATAGATGTATTCCAGCAAATAAAGACATCATCATTATTATATGTACTCATTGGAATAGTATATAATGAACCGGGGTATATAGATATAGATTCCATTGTCCCAGAAGCTCCGTTTGAATCAAAAACAATAGTATATGATGTTGGAACACCTGTGTGCATTGCATTAATAACATTATTCATAGAATCTATTACTGATTGTAATTGAAAGACAATATCATCCACATATTTCTTTGTCACCACATCTTGATCTTCTGTAGGATTAGCTACATTTTTTATCTGCATATCACTGGCTGAATTATTTATTAAAAGCACTTCTGCCAGCGATTGGATTTCATCAGTTATGTAGTTCGCATCGTTGGTGAATGCAGAAACATTTGTCGGCACAGTTGGAATTGCTGGTTTGTTAGTCAAATCATTATAGTTTCCACTGAAAAATTCGGGTTTGTTCAAAATCTGCCCCGCACCGCTTGTCGCGTTCCAGTCGGCATTAACTTGTGCTGGAACATCTGCGGAAGTAATGTAGTTCGCATCGTTGGTAAATGCACTAACATTCGTTGGAACGGTTGGAATTTCTGGACGATTGGTCAAGTCGTTGTAGTCCTTGTCCCAAGCATTGAACTGCGGGTCGGTTTCGGCAACCGCGCTACCGGCCTTCTGCGCGTACATCGCGTAGGGGACGGATATAAGCTGGCTTGTACCAATAGTCTTGAATCGCGTGCCACCGTTCAAATCAACATCGGTCTTTATGAAATATGTACCTTCCGACCAGTCGATGGACGAAAAGCTATATGCAGCATTTGTCGGGGTTCCTGCACCTATCTCTATCGAAGCCAAGCCATTGGCATTGGTTGTAACGGAATGAGTCTCGATATATACTTCAGCATTGATCGTCTGATCGGGCGCTAACGAGCCCCCTCCAGCCCTTGTCCTTCCATCCGAAGGCTGTTCAACTGAACCTATTACTGATTCCTTCAGTATGCTTATGCGCATCGAAATCTGCTGGTTTGCTACTAAGTTTCCGCTGTTGTCGCGGATTACTGCTTGATAGCTCATTTTCTGTGGAGCCTGCGCAAATGCAAGCACACCAATCAGAAAGCATAGGGTTGTTAATAAAAATTTCTTCATTGTTATATTATTATTTTTTGTTTTTACTTATTTGTTTGTCTGGCAGGCTCAAAGGCTCAAAGGCTTGCAGTCTGTCAGCCCGCTGGACTATTATATAATTATTCATTGACCATTATTACGTCACGCCGACCCTTCGACTACGCTCAGGGAGCGGCTATTTCTTCACCACTTTGAATGTCCTCAGCAATTCGTTTCCTTCGGTCACCCTTACGAAATACGTAGCTGGTGGCAGATTGCCCATGTCAAGACGTGTTTCGCCAACGAAAATGCTACGATCCGAAACCTGTCGTCCCGAAACATCATAAACCGTACATTTCATTGCTCCAAGGTCGTCGCCATCGACAACGAGGTTCAGAAAATCGTCGGTTGGGTTGGGGTATGCCGACAACGAGATGCTGCGGGTTGTTTCTTCCACATCCAATGTCCCGCGCTGTGCCGAATTTTCACCTTGCATGGCGACGGTTTCATCAGTAATGTCATAAATTTCGTATGGCTGCTGAACGCCTTCATTGAACAGCATGTTTCTCGAATAGTCATTATATCCGATTTGACCAACAGTGTAGCTTACCGAGCAGTCGGAACCAGAGAAACTATTGCCAGATGAAACTACTGCGCTTTGGGCGAAAGTACCGACAGCTACCACGAGAGCACAAAAAAGAATAAAAATCTTCTCCATGATATATTAGGGTTGTTATTTTGCATACAAATCTACTCAATACAAGCAATAAAAAGCAATAATCACTAGTAATTAATAATCACGTTTTTCGTAATTATTTTTCACAAACTGCAAGATTTGCAACCAGGTTTTCCAGTTGCTTCATCACTTTCTTTGTTTCTTCAGCGGTACGATTGTCAAACGAAATATTAAGATTTAGCGACGGACTGAATTTAGCCCGTAGTCCCGTCAACTGCATTATGTCGTCAAGGAAATTATGGTTCAATATGTAGGATATTCGTACAAGCAACTCGACATCGATTGTACGGCGCCGGAAAATGGTATAAACATTGGTGCGCTCGCAGTTTATCTGCCGTGCAAATTCTGCCACGCTCATTCCGCTTTTGTCGAATACAGCTTTAATGAGTTGTCCGATATGTAAGTTTGCCTGTTGTGCCATTATGCCTTGCCGTTGCGACACAAAAAACAGCGTGGAACTAATTTCTTGCCTGATGCTCGGGTTACCACGCCCACACTCTCTAACAAGTTTTCCACGCCGTGCAGTACACGACATTTCTGGAAACTTATTCTTGAGTTGAAAGTCCCCAAAGGGACAGATGTGGTAATTGAGCATCAAGAATAGCCTCGAAACGCTATTTGATATGTCTATAATCCAGTTCTACATTCTGTTCAATATTAGAATTTTGGACAAAGGTAAAGAAATTTTACGATTTTAGATGTTCAATTTACGATTGAAAAATTTGAATGGTTTGGCAGAACCGTTGCTGGCAACATCTGTGGAGCATTCAAGGATTAAATAAATTACACTATTTTTGCGCCAAACAGCACAAACAATGAAACGCATTCTTTTCGTATGTCACGGCAACATATGCCGCAGCCCTATGGCCGAATTTGTAATGAAGAAAATAGTTGCAGACGCAGGAATCGCCGACCAGTTCGAGATTGCTTCGGCAGCAACATCAACCGAGGAAATCGGCAATCCAGTATATCCGCCAGCACGCCGCAAACTGGCAGAACACGGAATCTCGTGCGACGGAAAGACTGCGCGCCAGATTACACGCCGCGACTACGAACATTACGACTACATCGTGGCAATGGATGCAAATAATATGCGCAACCTTTCACGAATGCTTGGCGAAGACAAGCAACACAAAATATCACTATTGATGAACTACACCGACCATCCGCGCGATGTTGCCGACCCGTGGTATACTGGCAATTTTGAAGCAACTTGGCAAGATGTGAATGATGGATGCAGGGGACTGCTGGAGAGGATAAGGCAGGATTTGAAGATTTGAAGGATTTGAAAGACAAAAACACAGAATGTCATCCAGAACTTGTTTCTCCCACAGTCATCCTGAACTTGTTTCAGACCCTTTAGAGCACGCCGCGTAGCAAGTAATCTATAGTAACGGATGCTGAAATAAATTCAGCATGACATTTAGTGCAAACATAACAACGAAACGTAAAAATGCCTTAAATTCTACTTGAAATTATACCCCACCCCGACATAGAAAATATTAGCAGGATTCTTCACCTGCACCTCGTTGTCGGAACGAAGGTAAAAGTCCATAGAATTGTTCTTGTTAATCCTATAGTTTACGCCCACAACACTGCGCACCTCATCGATAAAACGGGCATCGGGCTTGTAAAGACGCACAAATATTTCGGTTGAGGCATACAGCTTCAGCGGTTTGCTGAAGAAACTGTATGTTATCTCAAACCTACTGCGTATATATGTTTTAGGGTTGTACTTATGATATGCGCGAGATTCGTCGTAGAACGAAGCCTGATACTTCGCCCGCAACGACAACTTGAAATTCCTTATCTTCTCGGAATAGGTAAGTCCACCACTCACGCGATAGCGGTTCTCCATGTAGGTTTCCCTATTTTTCAGGATATAGTCGAAGTCGGCAGAAACCTTGAAGCGTCTTTCCCAGAACGAATAACCCAATCCTGCCGACACTTTCAGTCGGTTGAATTTTGTGAAATTGCCCCATGTCTTTACTTCGCCTTCCACCGAATAGCCGAATCCCTTTACAATCTTGCCAGAGTATCCTGCACCTACAATCGCACCAAAATCGGTTGTCTGCGCCTGCATATTGCAGGCGAACAGACAAACCAAGTTCGACATTAATATTATGTATTTAAGATACTTCAAATTTTATTTCATAAAATCCTTATGCTTGACCATTGTGTCAATGCTATTAATCTGGTCGCTGATAGGAGTGTAGTAAATCTTGATGTAAGCAACATCGCGCAGAAAATCAATGTGTCCCACTTCGATACGCTGGATGTCTAGACCTGTGCGTTCCTTGAGATCGGCAATAAGTTCGTCCTCACGGCCATGTTTTACAAGTTCGATGCGCTCGTAGAGGACAATCTTGGTAGCCACATGCTTAATGGCCTTGTTGCCATCGAAAATAAGTATCACAAGTATAAACAGCACATTAACTGCAAGCAGATTGATATATCCGTGGCTCATTGCCAGACCGTTGATTACCGAAATGCCAATAATCACAAACAGATAGGTCATCTCGCGGATTGGCAGAGGCTCGGTACGGTAGCGGATAAGCCCGAAGATGGCGAACAGACCCATTGCGAAGCCCATTGCAAGGTTCACATTGTTGAGTAGGTTCATCAACAAGAACACCGTTGTGCCAAACAGCATAAATGTAAAGTAATAGTCCTTGCGTTTGCTCTTGCGATAATACAGGAAATGTACTATCAGCCAGCAGATTATAATATTCACAAGGAACAAAACGAACATTGAGAGCAAACTGTCCTTGTTCCACAGCGGAATGCCAAGAATGTCGTTTGGCGATGGTATTGCAGTCATCTCATCCGCAAATTCGCGTGCGATGTCGGGGTCGAACTCCTTGTTGTCGGCAATGAAACTCGAATTATCTTCGGCAATCGCTTCAATGTCATTTTCGGTTGCGGCCTCTTCCGCAATTTGTTCCTGAGCGAATCCTTTTACTGCAAAAAGGGCAATCGCCACCATCAGAAAAAATAATTTCTTCATAAAATTTTAGTATTACACAATTTTTCAATATACCGCATCTTTCTCCTGAAGCGGTTGTTTTTTATATTCGGATTTGTAAGCACAGTGCCAAGGCAGTACTTACTGATTCGTTTCTGCTTTATGCGCAAGTCGAGAAGCACGTCGCGGAAAAACGACGGGCAAAGTCCGTCCTGCTTTAGTTCAACTATAACCAGATTAGGTATGCATGCCGACTTGCCAGTTACACGATTGATAAGATTAACATTCATATCAATTGTTAGTCGCTCGGTCTTTTCTACATTTACAAGAGTTATTCGAGTAAACTTGTTTTCGAGTACAGGCGACAATTCACCGACATCGTATCTTAAATGCTCCGAAACAAAATTTCGCGTATCGTCCTTTTGCAACATAGTGCCGAATTCGGAACAATCGATGGAAACGCGCTTTTTCTTAGTACGTCCCTTGTTGTTTTTGGTCTTTACCTCACAAAAAGCTATATTGCTATCGACATATATTCGTGCGCGAAGTTTCTGCCTATTGAGTTTGCGGTCGTGATGTGCAATGTACATTTTGCAGTCGGGAGTGTCGTAATACAAGGTATTGTAATCGGCCATCCTCCTGCCTTCGTTGAACTGCACGAAATATCTGTCGCTAAGCCTGTCGAGAATTTCAATAAGCTGCTCGGTCGTTACCAAAAATTTGGTATCGACCCTGTTCATCAACTTCACCTTTTCCATTTCGGCAAGGGTGATAGTGTTGAATGACTGCAACTTATCTTCTATTTGCGACATTATTTACTGCTTGTTGTCAAAAATGTACTCAAATTCCTTTACGGTTTCCAGTTTGCCGTTGGGGAAGTAATTGTATTGTTTTTTCTTGCTTCCGTCGGGATAATACTCAAACTTGCGGATACGCACAGGCTTGTTGCGGCTGTCGTATTCAACTTCCTTGATGCATTTGCCCACGGTATTGTATTCGAAAGTCACACGCGACTTCTGTCCGTAGTTGGCATATTCGATTTCCTCAATCTTGAAACCGTTTGCATCGTACTTTGTAACATGGTCGAGGAAGCGTGTTTTTGTGGCCTGGTTTTCGTTCCATTCCTTTACGGTAAGACCTTTGCGCTTCTCGCGTTTCTCCTCGGTAGTCTGAGCGCAAACAACAAATGCCGACAACAATAGTGCGATTATTATTAAAAGTCTCCTTTTCATATCTTATACGTTTGAAATGATATTTATTGTGTCGGAAATTTCATAAATCGTGCCAACTTCCTCAACTTTTACGCTACGTGTTACTGTATCTGGAATTTCGTTCAAATTCTCGGTAAAAGTGAAAATTGTATACTCACCGGGAGTAATTTTCTGGAAATAGAAATATCCATCAATACCTACACGCACATCGTCGAAATGATACAATTCCGTATCGCGCTTAATGAACACGCGATGGTCGTAAGCCCAGCCTTCGCCACGATAGTTGCTATTGTGGTAGTAACGTGCATATACACGACCTTTTATCATCGAAGTGCCATAAGCCTTGCCTTCGTGAATGTATATGGTGGGAACTATTGCCGTAGCACCTTTTTTTAGTTCCACTTCCTGCGAAACGGCAATTCTCTCACCGCTCGGCAAGGTTGAATAAGCAAACAGCGTATATTTGCCAGGATTCATGTACTTGAAACGGTAATGTCCATTGTCGTCGGTTTCGACATCGTCGCCATAGAAAGTGTCGTCGCCATATACAATGAAAACATCCACCTTAGAACCGACAACAGTATCGGTTTCGAGGTTGTAGTTGTCGTCGGGGTGCAGAATGCGCATTACATCGCCTTCGATGACACCCGTGCCACCCTCGCCTTCACCATTGTTGCACGAGTTGAGTGCAACAATGAGAAGAACTGAGAGTAATATTGAAAAAATTCTGTTCATATATTAAATTTATTGTGCGCTAAGAGATGTTCCAGAACCAGATGTTGTTGCAGTTGCTCCAACATATATTCCATGCCAGTTTGCAGTACCGCTTATTGTCGGGTTGGTGTACATGGTGTAGGTTCCAGAAGTTACATTCGGGCTTGTGAATATATAACTAGCACTGCTGCTTCCGCCACCACCCGGAGGTCTGATGCCCGAGTTGGTCATAAAGCCGCTACCAGTGATGCTTGACGGATGCTGGTAGATAAGCACTGTAGTTCCAGAACTGTTCTTTATGCAGTATTTAGAACCTGCCGAGAATGTAGGTGTCAAATACTTCTGTCCGTTAGAGTATGTAGGGCTGTCGAGAAGAGCCATGCCTCCTCCTCCCATACCGCTACTCGATGCACGGTAAGCAATAATGGTAGATCCGTTGATTTGAAGATGACCTTGTGTGCCACCCATTCCGTCTGAGTTAGCATCAATAGCTTCCTCTGTTCCTGCTGCAATAACTACGCCGCCATTATATTGAGAATAAGAACCGTTGCAGTCGATACCGTCGTTTCCACGTGAGTATGCCCAAACATAACCACCGTTTACTTCAATATGGTTAGCACAGTTGATAGCATCGTCGTAAGCATTTGCCTCTACGAATCCGCCATGAATATAAATACCGTCTTTGCTTTCTATTGCTTCACCTGTCGGGTCACCGCTTGTCTGTGCGCAGTACGATGAAACATGTCCGCTGTTGATTACAATGTTGCCTACAGCCTTAATACCCTTAGGTAAGCCTTTCCAGTAATCGGAAGAAGATCCTCCACCAGGTTGTCCAGGGAATCCTCCACTGCTACTTGATGCGTTTACAGGAGCGCCAGATGTAGTTACATCAATGTCGATAAGGTTGTTGTCTGCATTTAATGTGCCTATGGTAAGAATTCCATCGCAAGCAATACCCTTGCCGCCCTTTCCTGTGCTTGTGCAGTTGATGATACCGGCAAGTATTGTAATGTTTCCTTCGCTCTTTATGCAGCAAGGAGCGTAACCGTCGGTGCATGATGTGCCCGAACCCGAAAGTGTAGCACCGGCACCTGCAGTGGTTATGGTGATATTGCCACCATTTATTGCCATGTTGCCGACCGACGAAAGTCCCTTTGCTCCGCCAGAAGCCGATGTGCAAGTAGCGCTTATTGTTCCGCCGTTTACTGTCAATGTTCCACTCGATTTAACAGCAACGCTGTTCGAAGCGTCGGTTCCTGAAACGAGTGTAGCGCCTGAGATATTAGCTGTAACAGTTCCGTTGCTCATAACAAAGGCAACATCCGACTTGAAACCTTTTGCTGCCTGTCCAGACATGGTCAATGTAATGTCTCCACCATTGACATTGATTGTTCCGTCGCAAGAGAATCCCTTGCTGTCGGAGCCGCTACAAGTTACAGTATATGTTCCGTAGCCGATGTTCAATGTCTGGTCGGCTTTTACTGCCTTTGAGTCGGAACCAGTAGCACGAAGTGTGTATGTACCACCGTTAAGGTTTACAACATTGTCGCACGAAATGCCCTTGCTGTCGGTTCCGCTGCAGGTAATGTCAATTGTACCATCATAAATATCAACGGTAGCATCACTCTTGATGCAGGTTGCACTATATGTGTCAGCTACATTGGATGTATTGGTGTATGAACCGCCGTTGCCAGCAACCGACAAAGTTATTGAACCTCCTGTCATGCTAAACAGATTGTCGGTAGAAACAGCTCTTGCACCATTGTTAGACGATGGGCAAGTAACTGTAAGCTGACCATTGGTAACATACATGTCTGTTGCCTTGATGCCTGTGCAATACGATGGATCTCCAGCCGTTACAACTGCAGCACCAGATGCTGTTATTGTTGTATTACCACCTGCGATATATACAATTGTCGATTTTACAGCCTTTGTCTGTGCACCCGAAGCTGTCAAATTATGAGTTCCTCCCTGTATTGTCAGAGTATCGCACTTCAAGCCCTTGCAATCGGCATTAGCGACCGTCATATTGAGCGAACCTCCCATCAATTTGATTGTACCCTGGTTTGCGTGTTCGACACTACCATATTCGGCTTCGATACCATCACCACCGAAACCGCTAACCGTGACATTGCCGTTGTATAGTCTGAAATTGTTGGCGTGAATACCGTCCTTTACAGCTGATGTAACATTAATTGTACCTGTATATACATTAATATGGGCATCGCTATTGATTCCGTGCTGCTTGTTGCCGGACACATTGAGCGTACCGTTGCCATACACCTCTATTGAACCTTCGCAAAGCAAAGCGGCCTTGAATTCACTTGTCGAACCGTCGGCAAGCGAATTGGTTGTACCGTCCTCAAGGACAAGCTTTACACGAACATCCGAGAGCACATTTATAGCCGCGCCAGTTGGATTGGTTATGCTTGCACCATTGAGACGAAGGTCGAACTTGTTGTCGCTGCTTATGGTAAGCGAGCCGTCGGCGGTTGTGCCAGCCACCACAATTGTGCGGTCTTCGGTTCCCGACAGGGCATTTACAACAACATCCTCGCCATTGCAGGTAACAGTTATTCCTCTGCTCGACCACGGATTTACCACACCGACAGCACCGCCATTGGTATAGTTGATGTAAATCCAGTCGCCATCGTCCTGCTGACCAGGTTCGTCACCGTCGAGCGAAGGCATATAGAACACAATGCTGTCGATTCCCATTACAGGGAAGCTGAACGGAGTTTCGCTACTAATATTTGTGTATGCAGTCGAAGTTCCTGTAGGCAGGAAACTTACGCTGTCGATATTCACTATTGTCTTTGTATATATGACATTTCCATTGCTATAGTAAAGGAGCTTGTTCTGCGCCGACAAAGAAAGCACAGCCACGACAAATGCCAATACTGCTATTAACTTTTTCATAATTTGCTAAATTTATAGGTTTTTCCATCAATCTTTACAATATACAAGCCTTCTCCGAGGTCGCTGACGTCAACAGCGCCATCCGACGAGAGGTTCGCTTCCTTGACAAGCTGACCTGTTGCCGAGAAAATCTGCATGGTAACCTCGGAACCGAGATTGAAATTGAAGTACAACATATCGGAAACAGGATTCGGGTAAAGCCCCTCGTTTGCCGACAATTCTTCAATATCCTGCAACCCCGGCTCATTATATGCCAAGGTCATTTTCTTAACATCCGACATAGCGCGAGTTTCTGTTGTGCCATCACCAAGCTTGAACACAACATTCTCGCCTTCGAAATAAAATTTCTTCACATCCTGCAACAATGTAGGAGAAGAATTGACATTTGCCCTGTAATGAATAGTAATGTCTGTAGTCTGCGCAATTGTTTTTATACTTGCAAGCATAGCCAGCATAAAGACCATTGCAATTAAAATTTGCTTATTCATAATAATTTATTTAAAAACAACATTTAATTTCTTACTAAAACACTAACAAAATTTTGAGTACAAAATTTCAAGATAGCAAAAGTACACATCATTACAATACACTTATTGACAAAAAGTTTTTATAATTTAGCAAAAATTCTTTTTTTTGCAAAAGCACATTTATTATATATATTTGTAGCCTAAATACGAGAAGCAAATACATAATGGAAAGCAATGAGAATTTTATAACAAGGATGACCGACGAAATCAACCGCAAGGGCGTGATTGTAATCGACAATGTAAGAAGAATGCCTGTTTATGGGAAACCATATGTATCGCCTCACTATACTATAGGTATCAATCATCAGGGGAGTGTAAGCACCGAATATGAAGGTCAAATAGAAAACTTTGGCGCCCACAACCTGGCCATAGTGTATCCGCACCACGCATTGCTCACTCACAGTTCATCAGACGACTACCTCGCTACGCTTGTTGTCGTTTCAGAACGACTTTACGAACGGCTTGCCATTCTAAACATCAACAACAGCCGATTCCATTACGAGCAGCATCCGCATTTCACCCTCACTCCAAGCCAGTATACCGATGTGATGACTCTTGTCAGAGCGCTAAGTATTGTCTCCCGTCTGAGTTCCTCATTGCCTGAAGATTTTATTCTTCCGCAGTTGCACATTTTGTTGCAGGTAATCGACACATTCCGCATAGAAAACGACGGCATGAACGCTTCTACAAGCGGACACATAAGTTCCAAACTCTACAATGCCATCATCAAGCACTATAAGGAACACCGCGATGTGGAATTTTATGCCAACCTGTTCTGCCTGTCCCCCAAATATTTTAGCACATCCATAAAACGAGAAACAGGACATAGCGCAAACTACTGGATACAGCAGCATGTTATACATATATCGAAAACTTTGCTCCGTACCGAACACAAAATGTCGTTGCAAGAAATATCAGAACAATTAGGATTCCCCGACCTTGCTACCTTCAGCCGCTATTTCAAGCGGGCAACGGGAATTTCGCCAAGCGAATATAGAAAAGGAAACATGTAAAATCAGTTGAAAGTTGAGAGTTGAAAGTTGAAAGTCTGTAGAGTTGCAAGCAACGACTTCTACAAATCAAATCTTTCAAATTTTCAACCTTTAGCTCGCGCTAGCAAATCATCAAATCCTTAAATCTTCATCGTCGCCATCACCGGATAATGGTCTGAAATATACGGTTTGCCGTAGTCGCCATTTAAAGTCTTGAAATCCAAAACTTCAGCGTTTTTGTAAAAAATGTAGTCAATCATGGTGTCGTTTCCGTTGCCAAAACTGTTGTATGTCGGAATCCATTCAGACTCTGGCAATATGGCACGGCTGTCTTTCATTTCGGCCTTCAGCGGGTCGAAAATCGGTGAACTTACATTCGAATTGAAGTCGCCAGAGAGAAGCACTGGCATTTTGTCGTCCTTTACAATTTCGTTAATTCTCTTGACAATCAACAATATCGACTGTTCGCGGGCAACTTCACCGACATGGTCGAGATGAGTGTTGAATGCATAAAACACCTTCCCGGACTCCTTGTCCTTAAGCTTAGCCCAGGTGACAATTCGTCTGCATGCAGCATCCCAACCGAAAGAGCAACTGTCTGGAGTCTCAGACAACCAGAAATTACCACTATCAAGCAAATCGAAAAATTCGTTGCGATAGTAAACTGCCATAAATTCGCCGGCCTCCTTGCCATCGTCGCGACCAACACCAACACGGCTATATTCTGGAAAGATCGAATCGATATATTCAAGTTGCCCAATGAGAGCCTCCTGCAAACCGAACACATCTGGTTGCTCACGCTCTATCATTTCCTTAGTTGCGGGCTTGCGAATATCCCATGCATTGTCGCCATCGTTTGCTGTACCATATCGGATATTGTATGATATGTACTTTATTTCAACATCCTCTTCTCTGTTACTACATCCGTCGCAAAGCAACAAAACTGCTAGCGACAATAAAAACACATTTCTAAGTTTCATAATATTTATGTATTTAACAACACGACAAAGATAATTATTTCGCAGAATATTGCACATCAAACAAATGATAATCACCAAAGTCCGCTTCAATTTTTTTTATTGGTTTTGCATTAACAAAACAATCTGCCGACAAATCGTTAAGCATACTGTTTCGGTTCAGTGGCAATGGCCGCTCGGGGACATCCGTGACGTATTCACTATTGGGAATTTCATCGCCAAGTCCGAAAATACGATCATCTGCTAATTCACCATAACGATAATAATACAGATTTTCGACTGTATGTTCATCCACTGCAATAAATTTTACATTGTTATTACATTTTAGATATTCTACAACAGCATTTTCGTTGTAGTAAGAGTAGATATTCTCGGGAAGAATCGACCAACAAAAATTCCATACGAAAAGGGAAACCGCAAGAATCGCCATACTACGTGCAGGCATATAATAGACCGATGCAAGTCCAAAAGCGAATGCGAAAGGCAACATTACCATGAATTCGGTATTGCCGTCGGAAAAACATGCAAATGCAAATTGAAATACAAAGATTCCGAGATGCACAAATCCGAACAACCTATCATTTATCATTTTTTGTCCAAGACGTATAATTCTATAAACAACATAAGCCATAAGCGGAATCAAAATGAACAACGCATATAGCCAAGGCATCATTCTTAACAATATTACGAAGTTGCCATGCACCTGAATGATACAACGGACAAAACTAATTGGCGTAATTAGCAAATTTTTCCACCCGATTCCCGAAGATGCCGATTCGGTAAAGTAATATGACAGTGCATACCGGAAAATATTCGACACCGACCATTCGTTGCCACCATATAGAACAAACACCAACGAATAGATTAGCGGAACAACAAGCAGAGTAACAGCATAAACAATTGATTCACGATAGTGCCTACTGAATAGTAAACCTAAAAGCAAACCTATCGTCCAGAAAATCTGCACCTGGTGAAAAAGACATGCCATCACTGACATTATACCAGATGCGAATGCAAACAAAAGTCTATTATCACGTACTGCCCGCAGGAAAAAGTATGAAGCCGCAACCGAAAAGAATATTGGGATTATGTATGTCTCACACTGCACCGAATAACGCATAAAGCCAAAACATGCGCCCAATAGTAATACAAGCGCCTTCGCAGTGGATTCTTCCGTCAACCTAATCAAAATCCGCCACGACACGAGTAATGTTGCAATTGCAAACAAGGCAGTAACGACATTCATCAATGCCATAGCATCAACATCGGAACAAAATATGCCACAAAACTCATACACGCAAAAATGGAATGCATTATGGATTAAATGGTGTGGCCAGAATAAATCGGTGGCATACTTTACATCAGCAGCATAATTAATCGCATCGCACGATGGGTTGTTGCTCGGGAAAAACAAATAGCAGGCCGACAGCATAAGCATACCCAATAGGAAAAAGTTTCTTCTGGCAAAATCCGCTACTGCTTTTGTTTTCATATTGCAAATATAATAAAAAAAGTCAGTCCCGAAGAACTGACTTCAAACTTACAATATTTTATGAGTAATAATTTTACATCATTCCCATTCCACCCATCGGGTTGGCACCGCCACCCATAGGAGCTGGATTTTCTTCAGGAATGTCGGCGATTACGCATTCGGTAGTCAACAACATACCTGCGATGCTAGCTGCGTTCTCCAATGCGATACGCGAAACCTTGGTCGGGTCGATAACGCCAGCTTCGTACAAGTTTTCGTACTTGTCGATACGAGCGTTGTAACCGAAATCGTCCTTGCCGTCCTTAACCTTCTGGACAACAACCGAACCTTCCTTGCCAGCGTTCTCTACGATGCGACGCAGAGGTTCTTCCAAGGCGCGGAGTACGATTGCGATACCGAGGTTTTCCTCGTCGTTGTCGCCCTTCAAGTCGCTGATGTGCTGGATTGCACGGATGTATGCAACACCACCACCAGGGATGATACCTTCAGCAACTGCTGCACGGGTAGCCGACAAAGCATCTTCGTAACGGTCTTTCTTTTCCTTCATTTCTACTTCGGTTGTTCCGCCAACATAGATTACAGCTACACCACCCGACAACTTAGCAAGACGTTCCTGCAACTTTTCACGGTCGTAGTCGCTGGTTGTTAGTTCAATTTGCTTCTTAATCTGAGCAACTCTTGCTGCAATCTGATCTTTCTGTCCGCAACCGTCAACTATTGTTGTATTTTCCTTGTCGATTGTAACCTTGTCGGCACGACCTAACATTGTGATGTTTGCATTTTCGAGCTTCAAGCCACGTTCTTCTGTTATAACTTCACCACCGGTAAGGATTGCTATATCCTGCAACATTTCTTTTCTTCTGTCACCGAATCCTGGAGCCTTTACAGCAGCAATCTTCAAGGTGCCTCTCAAGCGGTTAACGATCAAGGTTGCCAAAGCTTCGCTTTCAACATCTTCGGCGATGATAAGCAATGCCTTTCCTTCCTGTGCTATCGGTTCGAGAACTGGCAGCAAGTCCTTCATCGACGAAATCTTCTTGTCGGTGATAAGGATGTAAGGATTATCCATTACGGTCTGCATCTTTTCGCTGTCGGTGATGAAGTATGGAGAAATGTAACCACGGTCGAACTGCATACCTTCAACAACCTTAACTTCGGTTGTAATACCCTTTGCCTCTTCGATTGTGATAACGCCTTCCTTCTTTACCTTTTCCATTGCGAGAGCGATGTCCTTACCGATTGCAAGCTCGTTGTTTGCCGAAATGGTTGCAACCTGCTCGATCTTCTTGTTGTCGTCGCCAACGTTCTGGCTCATCTTCTTGAGTTCTGCAACAACAGCGGCAACAGCCTTGTCGATACCGCGCTTCAAATCCATTGGATTTGCACCAGCGGTTACGTTCTTCAAGCCTTCGCTAACGATTGCCTGAGCAAGAACGGTAGCGGTAGTTGTTCCGTCGCCAGCATCGTCGTTGGTCTTCGAAGCAACTTCCTTAACCATCTGTGCACCCATATTCATGAACGGGTCCTTAATTTCGATTTCCTTTGCTACGCTGACACCGTCCTTGGTAATGTGCGGAGCACCGAACTTCTTGTCAATTACTACGTTTCTGCCCTTAGGACCGAGTGTTACCTTTACGGCATCTGCCAAAGTGTCAACACCCTTTTTCAACAAGTCTCTCGATTCGATATTGAATTTTATCTCTTTTGCCATGATTATATCCTTTCAAAAATTATTCTTCAACTACTAATAAAATATCTGTCTGATTCATAATCAGATAGCTTTCGCCATTAATCTTCAGCTCGGTACCGCTGTACTTTCCGTAAAGTACTACGTCGCCAGCCTTAACCTCGATAGGCTCGTCCTTCTTCTGGTTTCCTACTGCGATGATTTTACCTCTCTGTGGTTTTTCCTGTGCAGAATCGGGGATTATGATTCCGCCAACTGTCTTCTGTTCTGCTGCTTCCGGTTTAATCAGGACTTTGCCTGCCATTGGTCTTCCTATCTTTTCCATGATATCTTTTAATTTTTTTGTTAGACAATTTAAAATTTTACGGCATATCATTATCGAAAAATGTGCCACTCGCAAAAAACTGACAAAATGACAATTTCAGTATTGGCAGGACTGACACGGAGTGTCGGAATGGCGGAGAAAATGAACAAAAAAAGCGCAAACAGCCTAAGCCATTTGCGCTTTCTATTATTAACTTAAAATCTTATTCTCTTGCGAACTTGAAATTTCTGCCAAGGTAGTTGGCATTTTCGCCAAGCTGTTCCTCGATGCGAAGCAACTGGTTGTACTTGGCAATACGGTCGGTACGCGAAGCAGAACCAGTCTTGATAAGACCAGAATTTACAGCCACTGCCAAATCTGCTATGAAAGTGTCTTCTGTTTCGCCAGAACGATGGCTTATAATTGTCGTATAAGCATTGCGCTGTGCAAGGTTGATTGTCTCCATAGTTTCCGACAAGGTGCCAATCTGGTTCAACTTTACCAAAATGGAATTAGCTACGCCACCTTCGATTCCCTTAGCAAGACGTACGGGACTTGTAACAAACAAATCGTCGCCAACAAGCTGAACGCGGTCACCGATAGTGTCAGTAAGGAGTTTCCATCCGTCCCAGTCGTCCTCAGCCAGACCGTCCTCAATCGAGATAATCGGGTACTTCGAGGTCCACTGCTTCCAGTATTCTACCAACTGTTCCGAAGTGAACGACTTGCCGTTTGAACCGAAAGTATAAAGGTTCTTCTGCGCATCGTAAAACTCGCTTGCAGCAGCATCGAGAGCGATGTAAATATCCTCGCCAGGCTTGTAACCAGCCTTTTCTATGGCCTTAATAACATATTCAACAGCTTCCTCGTTCGAGCCAAGGTTCGGTGCGAAACCGCCTTCATCGCCAACATTAGTCGAATACTTCGATGCCGACAATACAGATTTCAGATTGTGGAAAACCTCGGTTCCCATCCTCAAAGCCTCGCTGAATGTAGGAGCGCCAACCGGCATAATCATGAATTCCTGAATGTCAATCTTGTTGTCGGCATGAGCACCTCCGTTGAGAATATTCATCATCGGTATAGGCAAAGTCCTTGCGCCAAGTCCGCCGATGTAGCAGAACAATGACATTCCGTGTTCCTGTGCAGCTGCCTGTGCGCACGCCATCGAAACAGCAAGTATTGCATTTGCGCCAAGTCCCGACTTATTTGCTGTGCCGTCAAGGTTAATCATTGCGCGGTCGATAGCCAACTGGTCGTCGACATACATACCCTGCAAGCCTTCGGCGATTGTAGTCTGCACATTGCGTACTGCCTGCATTACGCCCTTTCCCATGAAGCGGGTCTTGTCGCCGTCGCGGAGTTCGAGCATTTCGTGAACACCTGTAGAAGCGCCGCTTGGTACGGCAGCACGACCTACTGCGCCACCTGTTGTGTATATTTCAACCTCTACGGTCGGATTTCCGCGAGAATCAAGGATTTGCCTTGCATGTACATTTGCTATTTGTCCCATAATTTTACTTAACGTATTTACACACAAAAAATGGAGATACAAGTATCCCCATTTTTTATGATGGAATTAAATTATTCTTCCTTCTTTTCTTCCTGTGCAGGAGCAGCTTCTGCTGTAGTGTCGGCAGCTTTCTTGCGTGAACGACGAACTTTCTTCTTAGTTTCCTTTGTTGCGAGCATGTTCTCGTTGTAGTCAACAAGTTCCATCATACACATTTCAGCATTATCGCCCAAGCGGTTGCCAGTTCTAAGGATGCGGGTATATCCACCTGGTCTGTCGCCAACCTTTACTATAACATTGCGGAAGAGTTCGGTGATAGCTTCCTTGTTTTCGAGGTAGCTGAAAACAACTCTGCGGTTGTGAGTCGAGTCTTCCTTGGCCTTTGTGATCAGAGGTTCTACATAAACTCTCAAAGCCTTAGCCTTTGCTACAGTAGTGAAGATGCGCTTATGCAAAATCAGAGAAGATGCCATGTTAGACAATAAAGCTTGTCTGTGAGCACTCTTTCTTCCTAAATGATTTACTTTCTTATTATGTCTCATTTTCTAAAAGTATTATTCCTTATCCAACTTATATTTTGATGTATCCATACCGAAGCTAAGGTTCTTCATATCGAGAAGAGCCTCGAGTTCGGTGAGTGACTTCTTACCGAAGTTTCTGAACTTCAGCAAGTCAGACTTATTGAACTGAACCAAGTCGCCCAATGTTTCGATTTCGGCAGCCTTCAAGCAATTTAGCGCACGAACAGAAAGATCAAGATCTACAAGTCTAGACTTGAGCAACTGCCTCATGCGGAGAACTTCCTCATCGAATTCATCCTTTTCATGCTTTTCGTCGGTATCCAACGTGATCTTTTCGTCGGAGAACAACATGAAATGGTGAATAAGAATCTTGGCAGCTTCCTTCAAAGCATCCTTCGGGTGAATAGAACCGTCGGTCTGGATTTCGATAATCAGCTTATCGTAGTCGGTTCTCTGTTCAACACGCATGTTCTCAACATAGTACTTAACGTTAACAATCGGGGTAAAAATCGAACCGATTGGAATAACGCCGATAGTATCGTCGAGAGTTCTGTTTTCGTCGGGCTGAACATATCCCCTACCCTTAATTATGGACAAGTCCATCTTGAGGGTTACTGAAGGTTCCATACGGCAAATGAGCAAATCAGGGTTCAAAATCTTGAAACCAGAAAGGAATTTTCCGATATCACCAGCTCTGAACTCCTGTTGTCCAGATATGACAACAGAAACATTCTCGTGGTTGACATCCTCAATCTGCTGCTTGAAACGAACCTGCTTCAGCTGGAGAATGATTTCAGTAACATCTTCCATTACTCCGGGTATTGTTGAAAATTCGTGGTCAACACCCTCAATTTTTACGGATGAAATTGCAAAACCTTCGAGCGATGAAAGCAGTATTCTTCTCAATGCATTTCCGATTGTCATACCATAACCTGGTTCGAGTGGTCTGAACTCGAACTTTCCGTAGAAATCGGTAGCTTCAAGCATTACTACCTTATCTGGTTTTTGAAACGCTAAAATTGACATTTACTTACCTTTTATTTTGAATACAATTCGACTATTAACTGTTCTCTTATGTTTTCTGGAATGTCTTCCCTTTCAGGAATCGACATGAACTTGCCCGACATTGAAGCTTCGTCCCATTCGATCCACGGATACTTGCTGTGGTTGAATCCGCTCAAGCTGTTGGTAATGGTTTCCAACGACTTTGATCTTTCGCGAACTGAAATGATATCACCAGGCTTAACCGAAAGCGAAGGGATGTTGCACATTTCGCCGTTAACCATGATGTGGCGGTGCGAAACGAGCTGACGAGCTGCTGCTCTTGTAGGAGCAATACCGAGTCTGTAAACTACGTTGTCGAGTCTTGATTCGAGCAACTGAAGCAGAACGACACCAGTTACGCCCTTTGAGCTGCTGGCCTTCTTGAACATGTTGCGGAACTGTCTTTCGAGAACGCCGTAGGTATATTTAACCTTCTGCTTTTCGCGAAGCTGAGTACCATATTCAGAAACTTTCTTTCTCTTCTTGTTAAAACCGTGCTGTCCGGGAGGGAAGTTTCTTCTTTCCAATACCTTATCCGGGCCAAAGATTGGTTCACCAAATTTTCTTGCAATTTTCGTTTGCGGTCCTGTATATCTTGCCATTTTTCTTTGCTTTTAAAAATAACACTAAACCCAAAATTAAACTCTTCTTCTCTTAGGAGGTCTGCAACCGTTGTGTGGCAATGGAGTTACGTCGATGATTTCGGTAACTTCGATACCCATGTTATGCAACGATCTTACTGCGGATTCTCTACCAGCACCCGGACCCTTTACGTAAGCCTTAACTTTTCTGAGGCCCAAATCGTATGCTACCTTACCGCAGTCTTCGGCTGCCATCTGTCCAGCATACGGAGTGTTCTTCTTACTTCCGCGGAAACCATTCTTTCCTGAAGAAGACCATGATATAACCTGTCCTTCGTTATTGGTCAACGTTACGATAATGTTGTTGAACGAAGTATGAACGTGTGCAAGGCCAGTAGCCTCTACTTTTACTACACGCTTCTTTGTTACTCTTGCTTTCTTAGCCATATCTTACTTATTTCTTTTTATTGGCAATAGTTTTCTTTTTACCTCTACGTGTTCTTGCGTTGTTCTTAGTCTTCTGACCTCTCAAGGGCAAACCAAGACGATGACGGATTCCCCTGTAGCAACCTATATCCTGCAAACGCTTGATATTAAGTTGAATTTCTGAACGCAATTCACCTTCGAGACGGTATTTTCCAACTGCCTGACGGATTGCTGCGATTTGTTCATCGTTCCAATCTTTTGCCTTGATGTCTTCGTCAACACCGGCTTCCTGAAGTATCGTTGCCGATCTGCTACGACCAATTCCAAAGATGTAGGTAAGCGCAATTACGCCACGCTTGTTATTCGGAACATCTACACCTGCTATTCTTGCCATATTCTATTTCTTTAATTTTATTTATAAACACTAATAATATTAACCTTGACGTTGATTAAATTTAGGATTCTTTTTACATATAACGTAAACTCTTCCTTTTCTTCTGACGATAATGCAATCGTCGCTTCTCTTTTTTACAGACGTTCTTACTTTCATCTCTATAATGTTTTTATTTGTATCTAAAAGTTATTCTACCTTTAGTTAAATCGTAAGGCGACATTTCCAACCTGACCTTATCTCCCGGCAGTATCCTGATGTAATGCATACGCATCTTACCGGAAATGTGGGCGGTAATTATGTGTCCGCCTTCCAGCTCGACCCTAAACATTGCATTGGACAACGCCTCGATAATCGTTCCGTCCAATTCTATAGAAAGTTGTTTTGCCATACAAAAACTAATTCTTCTTTTTCTTTAAAACTTCTTCAATTAAACTAAAATCAGATAAAATATCTGCCTTACCGTTTTTTACAACCACTGTGTGCTCGAAATGAGCCGATGGTTTTCCATCTTTGGTTCTTATTGTCCATCCGTCTCTCTCCTGAACGATTCCTCGTTTTCCCATATTGATAACCGGCTCGATTGCTACGATCATCCGTTCTTTAAGTTTTAAGCCCTTGCCAGCCCTACCGAAGTTCGGTATGCTTGGCTCCTCGTGCAAGAAACGTCCGACGCCATGACCGACCAGCTCCTCGACAACCGAATATCTGTGGGATTCTGCATGCTTCTGTACGGCACATCCAATATCTCCTATCCTATTTCCAGCTACCGCCTGTTCGATTCCTTTGTAGAGGCATTCTTTTGTACACACCAATAATGCCCTTACTGTCGGCTCGGCTTCACCGACTTCGAAGGTATAGCAGGAATCTCCGTAAAAGCCGTTCATCAGCACTCCACAATCGATGGAAACAATATCCCCATCCTTTAATTCCAGATTTGATGGAATTCCGTGAACAACTACATCGTTGACCGAAACACACAAGGTGCTTGGAAAGCCGTTGTAGTTGAGGAATCCCGGAACGCCACCGTTATCCAGAATAAATTCCTTTGCCAATTTGTCCAACTTCGAGGTCGTTACACCCGGTGCTATTTCAGCCGCGAGCATCGCGTGGGTCTTCGACACCAAAAGACAACTCTTTCGTGTCAACTCAACCTCGTCGTCAGACTTTATAAAAATCATCAAAGATCGTTACATTGCAGAAACAGAGCCTCTGCCTTTAATTCTTCCCGACTTTGTCAATCCGTCGTAGTGGCGCATCAACAAGTGGCTTTCAATCTGCTGGAGGGTGTCGAGAATTACACCGACCATAATCAGCAATGATGTACCACCGTAGAACTGTGCAAACTGGCTGTTAACACCAAGTAATCTTGCGAAAGCAGGAAGGATTGCGATTATTGCCAAGAATATAGAACCCGGCAATGTAATCTTGGACATGATGTCGTCCAAGAATTCAACAGTCTTGTTACCTGGCTTTACACCTGGGATGAAACCGCCGTTCTTCTTCATGTCTTCAGCCATCTGCCTTGGATTGATAGTCACTGCAGTATAGAAATAAGTGAAGACAATAATCAGTACTGCGAAGGTAAAGTTATACCAGAATCCGGTATAATCAGCGAATGCAGCGATAAAACTTCCACCACCTTCTGAGCTGAAACCTGCGAACATAATAGGCAGGAACATAAGAGCCTGAGCGAAGATGATAGGCATAACGCCAGCAGCATTAACCTTGAGAGGAATGTACTGCCTTACGCCGCCATACTGCTTGTTGCCGACAACACGCTTAGCGTACTGTACCGGAATCTTACGTACAGCCTGTACCAATGCAATAGCAAGCACGAACACGATGAACAGAACAACAAGTTCGATAAGGAGGACAAGAAGTCCGCCGCCAGCCTGCTCGAAGCGGGTGACAAATTCACCTGCGAGAGCATAAGGCAACCTTGCTATGATACCGACCATGATCAACAACGAAATACCGTTGCCAACGCCCTTGTCGGTAATTCTTTCACCGAGCCACAGTATGAACATAGTTCCAGCAGTAAGGATAATCGTCGATGAGATTGTGAAGAACAATCCGCCGTCGATTATAGCACCTGGAGTATGGATCAACTGCATGCGCAAGTTTGCAATGTACGATGGAGCCTGGATGAGAAGAATTGCGATGGTCAGGAACCTTGTAATCTGGTTGATCTTCTTTCTTCCGCTCTCGCCTTCACGCTGCAATCTCTGGAAATAAGGAACTGCAATGCCAAGAAGCTGGACAACGATACTTGCCGAGATGTATGGCATGATACCCAATGCAAAGATAGAAGCATTGGAGAATGCACCACCAGAAAACATATCCAACAAGCTCAGAACACCTTCTGAAGTCTGCTTCGACAAGGCCGACAGTTCGTTCGGGTTTACACCGGGAAGAACAATGTGAGCACCAAGTCTGTAAATAAGAATGAATCCAAGAGTGAGGAGTATTCTCGAACGGAGATCCTCAATCTTGAATATATTCTTTATTGTACTAAAAAATCTTTTCATACTAAATTAAATTTTTTCAATTGTACCTCCGAGAGCTTCAATCTTTTCGGCTGCAGTCTTCGAGAATGCGTGAGCCTTGACTGTTACCTTGGAAGTTAATTCACCGTTTCCGAGGATCTTTACGAGATCGCGCTTAGAAACAAGACCATTGTTAATGAGGGTTTCTATGTCAACAACTTCGAGGTTTCTCTTTTCTACGAGAGCCTGGATAGTTGAAACGTTGATACCTTTATATTCGATTCTGTTTCTATTCTTAAATCCGAATTTTGGTGAAGTTCTCTGGATAGGCATCTGACCGCCTTCGAAACCGATCTTATTCTTATAACCGGATCTCTGCTTAGCGCCCTTATGACCTCTGGTAGAGGTTCCGCCTTTTCCTGAGCCTTGTCCACGGCCAATTCTCTTACAATCTTTTATTGAACCTTCTGCCGGTTTTAAGCAACTTAAATCCATAATAAATCTTCTTTAAAATTATTTAACTTCTTCAACACTTACTAAATGACGAACTTTTTCAACCATACCGAGTATCTGCGGGGTGGCTTCATGTTCAACAGGATTGTGCATCTTCTTAATACCCAATGCAGCGAGAGTGTTCTTCTGACGCTGGGTGCTGCCAATCATACTTTTAATTTGCGTTACTCTAATCTTCATGACAAATAATTTTATCCGTTAAACACTTTGTCCAAGTTCACTTGTCTCTGGTAAGCAACCTCGTTTGCATCACGCATTTCGAGCAATGCTGCGATAGTAGCCTTTACCAAGTTATGAGGATTTGACGAACCCTTTGACTTTGCAAGGATATCAGTAATTCCTACGCTTTCGAATACGGCACGCATAGCACCACCAGCCTTTACGCCTGTTCCCGATGCAGCAGGTTTGATCCATACTCTTGCACCGCCGAACTTAGCTGACTGCTCGTGAGGAACTGTTCCCTTGTGTACAGGAACCTTAATCAAATTCTTCTTGGCATCTTCAACACCCTTCTGGATAGCTGTTGTTACTTCGCTGGCCTTACCCAAACCGTAACCTACGATTCCGTCTTCGTTTCCAACAACTACTATAGCCGAGAAACTGAAGGTACGTCCACCCTTGGTAACCTTGGTAACCCTCTGGATGCTAACCAATCTATCTTTCAATTCCAGATCACTGGTCTTTACTTTCTTAGCGTTATTCAACATATCTTTATTATAGTTTAAGTCCACCTTCTCTTGCACCGTCGGCCAAAGCCTTTACCTTGCCGTGATACAAGTAACCATTTCTATCAAAAACCACTTCCTTGATTCCTTTTTCCAAAGCAATCTTGGCAACCATCTTACCAACCATAGCTGCCTTTTCAGACTTGGTAGCCTTTACGCCTTCGATTTCCTTGCACTTTGAAGTTGCAGAAACCAAAGTATTAGCTGCCAAATCGTCGATTATCTGTACACTTATCTGACGATTGCTACGGAATACGGACATTCTTGGTTTTTCAGCAGTTCCGAATATGTTTCTACGGATTCTGCGTTTTATCTTGAGTCTTCTTTCTATTTTCGAAAAAGCCATATCTTTAAAATTTTAAGAATTAAACCTTAGCTGACTTACCAGCCTTTCTACGCAACTCTTCGTCAACAAACTTGATACCTTTACCCTTATATGGCTCAGGTGGACGCAGCGAACGAATCTTAGCTGCAACCTGTCCGAGCAACTGTTTGTCGATACTTGTCATAGTAAGGGTCGAGTTTCCTCTCTTTTCGGTCTTGCATTCAACCTTGATTTCCTTCGGAACTTCGAAGAGAATAGCGTGCGAGTAACCGAGAGACATTTCAATTATCTGTCCCTGTGATTCAGCCTTGAAACCAACACCTACAAATTCCTGTTCGGTCTTGAAGCCTTCAGAAACACCCTTTACCATATTGTTAACCAAAGCTCTGTACAATCCGTGCTTAGCTCTGTTTTCCTTCTCATCGTTCGGTCTTGCGAAAGTGATATGACCATCTTCGAACTTAACTTCGATGTTTGGATCTACCTTCTGTGACAATTCACCAAGGGGACCCTTAACAGTAACTACGTTGTCGTCACTTATTTTCACCGTAACGCCTGCGGGAACCGAAATCGGCAATTTTCCTATACGAGACATCTTCTTAATTTTTTAATAAACGTAACACAATACTTCACCACCAACGTTCTCCTGACGAGCTTCCTTGTCGGTCATGACGCCCTTGTTTGTAGAAAGGATAGCAATACCCAAACCGTTCAATACTCTAGGTATCGAGGTTGTATCAACATACTTTCTCAAACCCGGCCTACTAATTCTCTCTAACTTCTTTATCGCCGATACCTTCGTTACGGGATGATACTTAAGAGCGATCTTAATATTTCCCTGATAACCGATATCCTCGAACTTGTAATTCAAAATGTAACCTTTTTCGAAAAGCACCTTAGTGATTTCCCTCTTAAGGTTAGAACCAGGAACTTCGACAATCTTATGTCCTGCCATTACGGCATTT
>JAFZWY010000023.1 GCA_017617125.1 Bacteroidales bacterium | reverse complement strand
TATACTACGCTCTGCTTCGTATATGTTTAATAGGTCGCGGTTCCGCGCCCGTTTGGAGCCTCGCAACCATTATTGGCTTTGCCGATCTAAATATTCGTGTACATTCGTGTTATTGGCTACGCCGAGCTAAAGGTTCGTGGTAAAACATTTCGTTTTGAGCTTGCGAAAAACCCATGTTGCCCTATGCGGAGTGCTGAGCTTCGCTCCCTGCGGCGCACTGAGCCGTCGCACTGAGTGAAATCGAAGGGTCGAAGTGAGCGTAGTCGAAGGGTCGAAGTATTGTTTATGTTGTCGTTTCCTTTTTTTACGACAGCCATGGCAATCTCGGACAAATTGTTGTCATTCGTTCCGAGCCTTGCGATGAATTATCCATTGCCCATTGTCCATAATTCCTTATATTTGTCGTCAAATTATAATGATATGAAAAAGATATTTTCCATCTTGATTTTCGCGCTGTTATCGTGCAGCCTTTTTGCCGACGAAGGGATGTGGCTTCCCCTTTTGCTCGAAAAATACAATATCGCCGACATGCAGAAAAAGGGCTTCAAGCTCACTGCCGACGACATATATAGCATCAACCACGCATCGATGAAGGATGCCATCGTAATTTTCGGCGGCGGTTGCACCGGTGAGATGATTTCGAACGAAGGCCTTCTCATCACCAACCATCACTGCGGTTACGGAACAATTCAGCGCCACAGCTCTGTGGAGCACGACTACCTTACCGACGGCTTCTGGGCTATGAGCCGCAAGGAAGAACTTGCAAGTCCTGGCCTTACTGTGACTTTCCTCGTCAGCATGGAGGACGTTACCGACAAGGTTCTCGAAGGCGTAACTTCTGATATGACGGACGGAGAACGGGCAACGAAAATTTTGGCAAACATCGCCAAGATAAAGGAAGAGTCCGTAAAAGACACTCACTATCAGGCGCGAATCGAATCATTCTATAATGGAAACCAGTATTTCCTGTTCAAGAACGAAATCTTTGAGGATGTGCGCCTCGTTGGTGCTCCGCCATCAGCAATAGGCAAGTTCGGTGGCGATACCGACAACTGGATGTGGCCTCGTCACACTGGCGATTTCTCGCTCTTTCGCGTATATTGTGGCAAGGACGGCAAGCCTGCAAAGTATTCCGACGACAATATTCCTTACACGCCCAAGAAATTCTTCCCGATTTCGCTCAAGGGCGTTCAGGAAGGCGACTTCACAATGGTTTTCGGTTACCCTGGCACAACTCAGGAATACTTGCCAGCTGTGGCTGTCGAGCAGGTAATGTACGATTCCGACCCGACCCGCATTGCCATTCGCGACAAGAAGCTCGAAGTGATTAAGGCAGGCATGGAAAAGTCGAAACTCACACGTATACAGTATTCCAACAAGGCTGCAAGCATTGCCAACGGCTGGAAGAAATGGCAGGGCGAAATAAAAGGGCTCAAACGCCTTGATGCCGTAAACGTTAAGCGCAACTTCGAGGAAGGTTTCCAGAAATGGGCAAACGACAAGCCAGAATACAAGGATTTGCTCAACGATTATGCAAAAGTTTATGCCGAGATGAAGCCTTTGAATATGGCTTACATCTACATTTCGGAAGCAGGTCTTGGTAGCTATGCCGTTTCGTTTGCCAATCAGATGCGTATGCTCGAATCGTGCAAGGATGCATCTTCAGAAAACTTGCAGAGTTTGAAAGAAATGGCTTTGTCGAAGTCGAAGGGCAACTACAAGGATTACGACGAGCAGGTAGAAATTCGTCTTTTTGCCGAAATGACACGCATCTTTGTGGAAAATATGCCAGAAAATTATTGGCCGTCAGCATATTCAAATATCGACAAGTATGCAAAGTCTGCTTCCGACAAATACATGGCTTTTGCCGAATACTGCTTCTCGAAGTCGGTGTTTGCAAATCAGACGAAGTTCGACAATTTTGTAAACGGACTTTCGTCGAAGTCGGCAAAGGTATTGGCTTCCGACCCGATATATTGCATCGCAAAGGAAGTCATGGACAAATATAAGAACGAAATTCGTATGGCTCTTATCGATTGCGATGCCCGCATAAATAAGCTCGACCGCATCTACATGAAGGCGCAGATGGAATACGAACCGCAGAAGCGTTTCTTCCCCGATGCAAACTTCACGTTGCGCGTTACTTACGGACAGGTTTCTCCGTATAAGCCCGCCGATGGAATCGATTATCTGCCATATACCACTCTCGACGGCATCATCGAGAAGGATAATCCCGACATCTACGACTACAAGGTTCCTGCTCGTCTGAAGGAATTGTACGAGAAAAAGGATTATGGTCGCTATGCCGACAAGGACGGCAAGCTGCATGTGGCTTTCACGGCAACCAACCATACTACTGGCGGAAATTCTGGAAGCCCAGTCATCAATGGCAATGGCGAACTCATCGGCGTTAACTTCGACCGCAACTGGGAAGGCACCATGAGCGACATTATGTACGACCCCGAGATGTGCCGCAACATTTCGCTCGACATACGTTACGCCTTGTTCCTTATTGACAAGTTTGCTGGCGCAACGCATTTAATTGACGAAATGGAGATTAGAAAGTAGATGCTACGAATATTAACCGTACTCTGAGCCTGCGCCGTACTGAGCTTGCCGAAGTATCGAAGGGTACGGAGATTAGTCGTGTATGTAGAGGACAAAATACTTTTTGCTCGATTGACAAATTGTAGTATATTTGTGAAAAATATATCGTAAACATGAAGACTGTTTCATATACAAGGAATGCTGAAACATCGGCAGCTAATACTGATAGAAAAAATCGGGATGTAGCTAAGCAGAGATGTGAGGTATCAAAGACGCCAGAGAACGAATTGTTGTCTGTGGAAGAATATTTTGATATGGTATGGCAGCGTTACCTTGAAAAATATGAGAAACTACAAGGTTAAGATTTCTTATTCTGCAAGGTCAGATATAGAGAGCCTGTCTGATTTCTTGCTCACGGTCATGAGTGTTGAAGGTGCACGTAAGTATCTTGACAATATGATTGCTGAGGTGCGCTCGCTGGAAATTCTTGCTGATTTATATGGTATAAGTACAATGTCAAGTATACGGCAATATCATCCTAAAGCGCGACGTATGGTTAGTCATAATCGTCGTTGGGTATATATTTTCCATATTGAAAGCGAAATGGTAATTGTTGATCGGATTCGTCCGTCTAAAACAATTGTAGAATAATTTGTATAAATTGTAATTTATAAATCAAAATGAATAGACTGTTTTTAATTATACTCGCAGTTTTACTTTCATTATCTGTTTTTGCTCAGCACGATTATGAAGGACTTATCGATGTTAGGCATTATACCATCAATCTCGATATAAGCGATTTCTCGGGAAGGACAATTTCGGGAAATACAGTCTTGAACCTCAGTACCACAGAGGAAAATGTCTCGACGATATACTTGTACTTGTTGCATCTAACCGTTGATTCTATTGGCAGCAACGATTACGAGGTGGCTTCGTTTTCGCACAACGATTCCATAATAACTATAAACTTCGCATCGGCACCGGTAGCCAACCAACCTTTCGACCTCGATGTGTATTACCATGGAGCGCCGCAGACTGACCCGTCGGGGTGGGGTGGATTCTACTTCTCGGGCAACTATGCTTTCAATATGGGCTGTGGCTTCGATGACGTACCTCACAACTACGGCCGCGTGTGGTTCCCTTGCAACGACAATTTTACCGACAAGGCAAAGTACACGACAATAATAACCACACAGTCTGAAAATACTGCCATTTCGAGCGGAGAGCTTGTCGATACGCAAGTTGATAACGAAACAGGCAAAACCACTTACCGCTGGGAACTTACGCAAGAAATTCCTACTTATTTGCAGTCGGTGGCTGTCGGAGCGTAT
The DNA here is from genome assembly GCA_017617125.1 of Bacteroidales bacterium. Classification (GTDB taxonomy): domain Bacteria; phylum Bacteroidota; class Bacteroidia; order Bacteroidales; family ML635J-15; genus Bact-19. Next base: position 54,899 of record JAFZWY010000023.1, on the reverse strand, counting down.
TATCACCATCACAGTGTATATCATGGCGTTTCGCGCGATATCCCAGTCGATATCTATGGTTATCCAAACGACAGTGCAAAGATAGCAAGTTCGTTTTATCGCCTCGACACAACCTTGCGCGTTTACGAAAACCTTTTCGGCGAATATCCGTGGCAACGTATTGGCTATGTGCTGGTTAACTTCTCGAGCGGGGCAATGGAGCATGTCGGAAATATTTCGATTGGCCGATCCTTTGTTACACAAGGTCCTGGCGTTTACGAAACATTGTACTACCACGAGCTTTCACATCACTGGTTTGGCGACCTTGTAACATGCGCCAGTGCCGAGGACATGTGGCTCAACGAGGGCTGGGCAACTTACTGCGAAACTATATGGAAGGAATTTGTGTGCGGACACGATGCGGCCAGGGAATATCGCCACAATGCACATTCCAATGTGCTTACTCAGACATATCTAAAAGACGGTTATCATCCGCTAACTCCATTCCCTGTCGATAATACTTACTCGTCGACGGTGTACGACAAGGGTGCTTCTGTGGTTCATACTTTGCGCAACTATCTGGACGATGAGGTTTTCTTCGAGGCTGTAAGGGCTTATCTGAATGAATATTCGTACAGGAATGCGACATCTTACCAGTTCCGCGATTTCCTTACGCAGCATACTGGCATCGACATGACGCCATTCTTTGAGTCGTGGGTGTTCACAAAGGGATTCCCGCATTTCTCAATCGATTCGACAGACATTGTCGCTAATGGTGGCAACTACGATGTGACAGTATACGTCAAACAGAAAATGCTTGAGCGCGAAATGCTTACCAATGACAATAGGATAGAGATTGCATTCATGAAGCCTGATTTCTCGGTAGAAACGCGAGTCTTGGAATTCTCGGGCGAAACTGGCAGTCAGACATTCACCTTGCCGTTCGAGCCGGCACTTGTGATGTGCGACCTTTACGAGCGTACAGCCGATGCAACAGTCGACGATGCAGTAATTGTTGATACTACCGTGACCATAAATTTCCTGAAAACGGATTGCTCGATGGTGGTTTCGGATATAGCAGGCGAGGCGATGGTGCGCACTACCTGCAACTATGTTGCTCCCGACGATTTCCTTGAGCCGATACAGGGCTTGCAGATTGTCCCGAGCCGATATTGGTTGGTGGAAAGCATCAGACCTAATAATTTTACTGCTAGCATGAAATTTAAGTTCAATTGTACGGGCAACTCTACTACGGCGGGATGGGAATTGCCATATATTCAAAGTTCTGACCGCGATTCTTTATCATTGGTCTATCGTCGCGACAGGTCGGAAAACTGGCGTGTAATTCCTGCCCAGTATAGCAAGGCGATGCAGCGTTTTACAGTCGATAATTTCGCCGATGGCGAATATGCGCTTGCAATACGCAACGGTTACAGTGGTGTTTCGCGCCTGACTGCTGATTCGTTTTCAGTATATCCAAATCCGTCGGAAGGGCAGGTTTGGGTGTCGTTCGGTGCGGCATTTAACGGTGATGTCCAGGTGGTGGATATGAACGGCAAAGTACTTATGCACCGACGTGTCAAAGGTACCGAAGCAGAACTGAACTTGAAACATCTTTCGGCTGGGACTTATATTGTCGTGGTTAAGGGTAAGTCCGGAACGGCAAGTAGGAAGATTGAGATAAGATAGGATTTGTTTTGCCAATGCTATTCAGCTTTCCTTGTTCCGTTACATTCAGGGAATGATGAGCAACTCCAAAATTCTTTGCCGGAGTTAATGCCTTTTTTCGCAACGCGTTTTATCATAGGTTTCCCACATTTGGGACATAATGGAGATTCCGTTTGAATGCTTTGCTCCGTGCGGTAGGCAAGTCTTTCTGCGGTCAAGCCTTCAGTAAATCCACCTTCTTCTCGGAAGGATGAAAGTAATGTTTCAATTTGCTTGCCCAGCATTGATATTAGACGGTTACATAGTGTCAGTATGCATCTGGCTTCGGTCATTGAATCGTTAGAATTGAACCATTCGTCCCACTTGTGTTTTTGTGTCAGGATGTGAATGCTGCTCAGATATTGGACATCTTCCTTGTAGTTCGCTCTGTCAAGTATGACCGCATTTACTTTTTTGTGTTCATCAGAATTTATTGACCAAGGAAGTTGTTCGTGTTGTAACAACCAATTTACATAGTCATTGGCCAATTCTGCAAGACTAGCCCTGGCAACGTCAGTAAGTTTCATTTCCGTTTCCTTTGATGTTGAATGGCGAGAGTTCCCTTCAGCAATATTGGCAGGTACAGAGCGAGCGGCTTGTGTCATCTGGTCGTATTGGCGGCCACAAGGGTCATTTGAGCGGTTAAGATAGCGTTTGCAGAAATCTTGGGTGGCAAGTTGAATTATGTTTGCCAAAACCCATGTGTCAAGCCAGAAATATGCTTGTCGAAATATTTTCATTCAATTTCTTTTTCGCAAAAATAAACATTTTTCGACAATCAAGAACCTTGTCATTGAGTCTTATGTCATAGTGTCGACACGATGACAATGAGACATCATGACACAATAACAAAAAAACGAGCGATATTGTCGCTCGTTTTTTTGCATTATGCTGTTCTTTTATTCTGCCATCAACAGTTCCAGCATGCTGATTGCTGACTTCGAAACAGGGGTTCCAGGACCGTAGATTGCAGCTACGCCTGCATCGTAGAGGAACTGGTAGTCCTGAGCTGGGATAACACCACCGGCTGTAACCATGATGTCGTCACGACCCAACTTCTTGAGTTCTTCTATCAAGGCTGGAATCAAGGTCTTGTGACCTGCTGCCAACGACGATACACCAACAATGTGGACATCGTTCTCAACAGCCTGCTTTGCTGCTTCTTCCGGAGTCTGGAACAACGGTCCCATATCGACGTCGAAACCGCAGTCGGCGTAACCGGTTGCAACAACCTTTGCGCCACGGTCGTGTCCGTCCTGACCCATCTTGACAACCATAATACGAGGCTGACGGCCTTCCTTCTTTGCAAACTCACGGCAAAGTTCCTTTGCCCTTTCAAATTCGGCGTCGTTCTTGGTTTCCGAAGAATATACGCCAGAGATAGTCTTAATCACTGCTTTATGTCTTCCTACAATTTTTTCACATGCATCCGAAATTTCACCCAACGAAGCGCGAACCTTTGCTGCCTCAACAGCGAGTTCGAGCAAGTTGCCTTCGCCAGTTTCAACGCATCTTGTAATAGCGTCCAAAGCACGGCGAACATCGTCGTTGTTGCGCTTTGCCCTCAACTCCTGCAACCTCTGTACCTGCTGCTTTCTAACTGCGGTGTTGTCAACTGCGAGGATGTCAATCGGGTCTTCCTTTTCGAGGCGGTACTTGTTGATACCAACGATAGTCTGGTTTCCACTGTCGATGCGAGCCTGGGTGCGAGCTGCAGCCTCTTCGATACGCATCTTTGGAATACCACTTTCGATTGCCTTTGCCATACCGCCGAGCTTTTCAACTTCTTCGATGTGCTTCCATGCGCGGTGTGCAAGATCGTTGGTGAGGCTTTCGATATAGTACGAACCAGCCCACGGGTCGATTGAACGGCAAACGTTGGTTTCTTCCTGGATGTAAATCTGGGTGTTACGAGCGATACGAGCCGAGAAGTCGGTTGGCAATGCGATTGCCTCGTCGAGAGCGTTGGTGTGCAACGACTGGGTGTGTCCCAAAGCTGCGCCCATTGCTTCGATACAAGTACGTGTAACATTGTTGAACGGGTCCTGTTCGGTAAGCGACCAACCCGATGTCTGGCTGTGGGTACGCAATGACAACGATTTCGGATTCTTCGGGTTGAACTGCTTTACAATCTTTGCCCACAGCATACGTGCTGCACGCATCTTTGCAATTTCCATGAAGTGGTTCATGCCGATTGCCCAGAAGAACGACAGACGCGGTGCGAATGCGTCAACATCGATACCTGCCTTGATACCTGTACGGAGGTATTCAAGACCGTCGGCAAGGGTGTATGCCATTTCGATATCGTTGGTTGCACCTGCTTCCTGCATGTGGTAGCCCGAAATCGAAATTGAGTTGAACTTAGGCATGAACTTCGAGGTGTAAGCGAAAATATCGCCGATGATTCTCATTGAGAACTCAGGCGGATATATATAGGTATTACGAACCATGAACTCCTTGAGGATGTCGTTCTGGATTGTACCCTGCATTTCCTCGAGCTTAACGCCCTGTTCCAAACCAGCTACGATGTAGAATGCAAGAATCGGCAATACTGCGCCGTTCATTGTCATTGATACCGACATCTTGCCCAATGGAATCTGGTCGAACAATATCTTCATATCCTCAACCGAGCAGATGCTAACACCAGCCTTACCCACATCACCTACAACGCGCGGATGGTCGGCATCGTAGCCACGGTGAGTAGGAAGGTCGAATGCAACCGACAGACCTTTCTGACCTGCAGCAAGGTTACGACGGTAGAATGCGTTAGATTCTTCTGCTGTCGAGAAACCTGCATATTGGCGGATTGTCCACGGCTTCTGCACATACATTGTTGAGTAAGGACCGCGAAGGAAAGGCGGTACACCTGCTGCATAGTTCAGATGTTCCATTCCTGCAAGGTCGTCGGCAGTGTATATGCCCTTTACGCTAATTTGTTCGGGGGTTGTCCAAAGCGACTGGTCGCTGCTATTTCCGCAGCATTCTGCTGCTTTGCCCGTATATTTTATATCTTTGAAATTCGGTCTCATGGCTTCTGTTATAATTCGTTAATACCCAACATTTTTTGATATTCCTTCAAGGTTTCAAGCACATTGCACTTTACATGGATGTAGTTCTTGATGCCCTTTTCTTCGAGTGCAGGACGGCATTCGGGGTCACCTGCAACAACAAGTATTGCCTTGTCGCCAATGAGTTCTGCAATCTGCGGAACTGCTTCGGCATATTCGTCGTCCGACGAGCAGGCAACAACTATCTGAGCCTTCGATTCCAAAGCTGCCTTAGCACCTTCTTCGATTGTTGCGAAGCGGTTGTTGTCCATAACCTTGATTCCTGCCACTGCGAAGAAGTTCGACGAGAACTGTGCTCTTGCGCGGCACATTGCCAGGTTACCGAATGTAAGCATGAAAGCCTTCGGTTCTACGCCGCTGCGGTCGGTAGCAAGACGCAATGCTTCGAATGCTTCGGCACCACGGTAAGGCTTCAATGGTTCGGCTATCTTTTCGTGCGAGCAGCACTCGGCTTCTTCCATCTTCATGCCCATCATTGTAGGAATGTCGCGCGAAACGATTTCCTTGGTAATGTTGGCTTCGGCTCTCTCGTTGAAGTTCGGGAACTGGTTGGTTCCAAGCAATGTTTCGCGGCGGGTTGCGATGTTCTTGTCGCGCTTGTCCGAAACTGCCTTAATTTCCGATTGTACAAAGCCTTCCTTGAACTTAGCTACGAATCCGCCACCATCTTCAACAGTCTTGAAGAGGTTCCAAGCGGTGTTGGCTATCGAGTTTGTAAGGTTTTCGATGTAGTAAGAACCTGCAGCAGGGTCAACGACCTTGTCGAAGTGCGATTCTTCCTTGAGGATGGTCTGCACATTACGAGCAATACGATTCGAGAAGTCTGTAGGAACTTCGAACGGATAGTCGTAAGGAAGAACTTCGAGGTAATCGACACCGGCGATGATTGCGCTCATTGCCTCGGTAGTTCCGCGAAGCATATTTACGTATGCATCGTAAACTGTCTGGTTCCACTCGCTGGTGGTTGCTGCAATCTGCATCTTCTTTGCGCATTCCGAATCGCAACCGTAAGCCTCAACTATGTTAGCCCACAGCATTCTTGCAGCGCGGAACTTTGCAATTTCCATGAAGTAGGTGCTTCCAACACCAAACAGGAATACCATCTTCTTTGCAACTTCTTCGGCGGTCAAGCCTTCGTCGGTGAGGCGCGACAGGTATTCGCTACCTTCCGAAAGTGTGAAAGCAAGTTCCTGAACCGATGATGCGCCAGCGCTGTTGAATGTGTATCCGTCAACGCAGATAACGCGAACACGCTTGTAGTCCTTTGCCATCTTTACGCATTCTGCAAGAAGCTTGAAAGCCTTGTCCTCGCAGAGGAAACCTTTGTTGGTAAGGTTTCGCAGCGGGTTGAAGTCGAAGTTGGCTCTTACCTCGTTCTTGTCGATTCCGAGAGAATCAACGTAAGCGAGGAAATTTTTCAAGGTTTCCATGGCCTTGAGGCAGCAACCGATGAATGTAACCGGTGTTTTGTCCAGTTTGATGTCGGCGAGCAGAGCCTCGAAGTCGGCCTTGGTCTGAACCTTTGTATTGTCGATGTAGAATCCGAGCGATTCGATTCCCTTTGTCAACAGCATCTTTGCGGTAGCGTTGGCTTTCTTGTAGTCGCCGTCGCAGCAGCAAATGCCGTGGTGTATGAACCAGTTGTTGTTATTCTTGGTTCCGCGGACAAATGGGAACTCACCGGGCTTCGAGTCCAAATATTTTATGTCATTTAGGTTGTCGGCGCGGTAGTAGGGGCGGACGTTGAATCCTTCCTGAGTTTTCCATACGAGTTTCTTCTCGTAGTCGGCGCCTTTTAAGTCCTTGATTATTACATCCTCCCATTCTTGGGTCGGCACGGGAGGAAATTCTTGAAACAATTTATTATCCATCTGTACAGAATTTATTTTGAGGTTGCAAAGTTAATACCTTTTTTATTATTATAGGTCTACCTTACGGAAATAAAATCAGCTCACATTATGTTGTGTAGCACTTTTTTCCTGTGAGGATATATACTAATGTTTGCCGTTTAGGCTTTGCTTGTATCGACGTTTTGTGGGGTAGTTTGCCATTGTATTTGTTTGAATTCGGAATGTTTTGGTTTGTAACGTCCAATATGACAGTGATTTAAGCGTTTGAAACTTTATTTTGAAAAATATTAAATCAAAAAATTGTATTGACGAAAAAAGTAGTATCTTTGCAGTCCGAAATTTTTTGAAAAAGTATAGATTAATTTTATAAAAGTTAAGAAAAAATATGGCACATCATCAGTCAGCAAAGAAGAGAATCAGACAGATTGAAGCAAGAAGGTTGCATAATAAGTTTTATGCTCGTACATCGCGTAATGCTGTTCGCGCATTAAGAGCTATGTCGGTAAAGTCGGAAGCTGAAGCAATGCTCCCGAAGGTTGCAAGAATGTTGGATAAGTTGGCAAAGAAGAACGTTATCCACGCTAACAAGGCAGCCAACCTCAAGTCATCTTTGGCAAATCACGTCAACCAGTTGTCGTAATTGCGATGACCATTTAAAATCTTGCTGTTTCGTCTGTGGCGAAGCAGTTTTTTTGTTTGTACATGTATGAGTATACGAAAGAGTATAAAGAACTGGGCAGAAGAGGAACGTCCGCGCGAAAAACTTATTGCCAAAGGCGAAAAGTCGCTGACTGCAGCCGAATTGCTTGCCATACTTATCGGGTCGGGAAATAAGCGCAAGAGTGCTCTCGACGTTGCACGTGAAATCCTTGACGACTGCGACAACAAGGTCGAGAATCTATACCGCTTGACGTATAGCGATCTGCTTAAATACGAAGCGATTGGCGAGGCCAAGGCTGTTACAATTGTTGCTGCGCTCGAACTTAGTCGCCGTCGCGAAAATTCTATTGGAGAGCAGATTCTAAAAAGCGAGGATATCTTTAATGCAGTTGTGCCTAGAGTTGTCGACTCAAACCAGGAACTCGCCTTTGCCATCTACCTTAACAATTCCAATGGTATAATCAGGATTAAGCAGGTCGGCGTAGGCGGTATCGACAGTACATTGGTCGACGTCAGGGTTGTAATAGCCGAAGCATTGAGGCTGAATGCATGTGCAATGGCTTTTGTCCACAACCATCCGTCGGGAAACCTAACGCCAAGCCGTCAGGACGATGAACTGACAAATAATCTGAGCAAGGCATGTTCGCTTATGAAAATTAGATTTGTCGACCATGTGATAATAAGTAGCAACGGCAAGGATTACTATAGTTATCACGATAAGGGAAGAATTTAGCCCGGAGGGCAGTTGATTGTTAAAAGTTAAAAGTTAAGAGTTGAAAGTTGAAAGTCTGTCCATCAAATTATTGAACTCTTAAACCTTAAACTAGAAACCTAAAACCAGAAACATAGAAACGGCGTAGCCATATAAACGCCGCAGGCATAGAAATGGGCTTCGCCCTATATATTGTATCCAAAATTGCTTAGGCTTCTGTCGCTGCTACGCCAGTCCTTTTCAACCTTTACAAAAGTTTCGAGGAAAACCTTTTTGCCAAAGAATTTTTCAATGTCGAGACGAGCTTCGGTGCCGACTTTTTTTATTGCCGCACCTTTGTTGCCGATGATTATTCCCTTTTGCGACTGCCGTTCCACAATAATTACCGACTTTATCCTTATGATATCTGGGCTTTCCTTGAATTCTTCGACAGCAACTTCGCAAGAGTAGGGGATTTCCTTCTGGTAGTTGAGGAAAATCTTTTCGCGGATGATTTCCGATACTATGAAACGTTCGGTCTTGTCGGTTAGCTGATCCTTAGGGAACCATGCTGGTCCTTCAGGAAGTACTGCCAGTATCTCGTTGAATACTTGTTCGACGTTTGTGCCGTTCAGTGCCGAAATGGTAAATATCTTAGCATTGGGTAGCCTGTTTTCCCAGAACATCTGCAGGTTTTCTATCTCTTCGTTCGACGCTAGGTCTATTTTGTTGATGAGGCAGAAAACAGGAATCTTCACCTTGCTCAGACGTTCAATGTATTCGACGTTCTTTTCTGGCGACTCTACCACATCGGTAACGTACAGGAACACGTCGGCATCGTCGAACGAAACCGAGACAAATTCCATCATCTTTTCCTGCAGCTTGTAGTTCGGCTTTATGATTCCAGGTGTGTCGCTGTACACAATCTGGAAATCGTCGCCGTTTACGATGCCAAGGATTCTGTGCCTTGTGGTTTGCGACTTCGAGGTAATTATTGAAATTTTTTCTCCTACGAGTTCGTTCATGAGGGTCGATTTGCCCACATTCGGATTGCCTATTATATTTACAAAACCTGACTTGTGCATCGTTGTTCTTTATTTAGTGTATTTCTCTACGAGTTCTATTAGTTGAGCCCTGTTTATCGGCTTCGAGATGAAGTTGCAGAATAGGCTGTATTCTTCGTCGTCGAGAGCCTTAATCGCCGATGAGGCAATAATGTTTGTCTGCGGTTTTATGGCTTTTATCTGCCGCGATGTTTCGACTCCGTTCATTATTGGCATCTTGATGTCCATTATTATGAGCTTGAAGTCGTTTTCGCGTGCCATCTCGATGGCCTTGTAGCCATTTTCGGCATATTTCACGGAATAGCCAAGCTTACCTAGTATCGCATTGAGCAATACGAAGTTTATCTGTTCGTCGTCAACAACCAGTATGCTTGGCTTTTCCATGTTGTTTAACATTCTAGTTCTTATATTTCAGCCATTTCCACAATTCCTTGTAGTTGGTCTTCTTGCCGTACATGAGTATGCCGACGCGGTAAATCTTTGCCGCCAGCCATGTGATTGCAATGAAGGTTGCAACAAGCAGAACCATCGAAATTATAATGTCGGTAACCGGTACGCCAAACGGAATCCTTACCATCATCACTATCGGCGATGTGAACGGGATAATCGAGAACCAGTAGGCGAGGCTGCCGTCGGGATTGTTGATCGCCGAAAGCATTACGAAAATACCCAGGATGAGAGGAACCGTTATTGGCAGCGTAAACTGTTGCGTGTCGGTTTCGTTATCGACAGCCGAACCTGCTATGGCGAACATTCCGGCATAAAGCAGATAGCCGCCGATGAAGTAGAACAGGAACATTAGCAGAAGTCCTACATAGTTGACCGATTCCATTGCCTTGGTCATCTCGCTGAACTTTGCCATGTCGTCGGTATTCACGTCGGTTGCGTCGGTAAGCGTCGAGCCCATAATCTGCGTCTGCGGATTAAGGTCGGCAGTTGAAAAGTCCTTCTGCAGCACGGCGTAAGTTACACTTACTATTCCGAGCGTCAGCAGCACCCACAGCACAAATTGCGTGATTCCTACCAAAGCTACTCCGATAATCTTGCCGAGCATAAGCTGGAAAGGCTTTACCGACGAAACAATAACTTCTACAATGCGGTTCGACTTTTCTTCAATTACACCGTTCATAACCATCGAGCCGTACATGAAGATGAACATGTAAATCAGGAATCCGCAGATATAACCGATTACCATTGCCACGGTTGTAGATGATTCCTTTTCGCTTCCGTCGTCGTTAATGGTTGTGGTTACGACATTTATGGAAGTGTTGGCAACCATAAGTATGTTGTCAATTTCCTTCTGGGTGATGTCGAGTTCTTCGGCTTTCTTACTGAGTTTCAGTTCTTCGGCTTTCTTCTCTATGCCGTTTGAAATGTGCATCTTGAGTCCCATGTTGGGTTGCTGGTACGAGAAAAGCTGAACCGAGCCGTTGTTAGACGACAGTGCATTTATTGGAATGTACAACAATGCGAAGTGGTCGGAATCCTTGAGGTCGGTTTTTGCCTTCGACACATTGTAGTAGTTGCCTTCGAAATATTTGTCCGACACGAAGTCGAAGTTAAGGTTTTTGGTGTTTTTCAGCGAGTACTGGTCGAACATTCCAGTTTCGTCGATTACGGCAATATTCTTGAAGTCGTCGTCTTCGAGGCGCATAAGAATTGCCGGTGCCACCATAAGGGCTGCGAACAGAATCGGGCCCAGAATTGTCATCACGATGAATGATTTCTTGCGAACACGGGTTTTGTATTCCCTGCCTATTATAAGTCCAATCTTGCTCATATTCTTAGTTTTGTGCTTGCGCTTGTTCTGCATTCGTGTTATTTACCACTCTGATAAAGATGTCGTTCATGCTAGGCAGAGCCTTCTGGAACGATTCTATGTTGCCGAAGTTTGTCAGGCGGGCGATGATGTCGTTGTTGGTCATCTCCTTGTTCAGCAATTCGATGCTCATCTTGCTGCCGCCTTCAAATTCCTTCACGTCCAGAATTTTGTAGTCGGAGGTGAGCGTTGCGATCATCTTGTTGAAGTATCCCGAGTACTGCACCTCGTAGATGTCGGGGGCATAGTCGCGGCGGATAGAGTTTACTTCGCCTTCGAGTATCTTCTTCGATTTGTTTATCAATGCAATGTAGTCGCATATTTCTTCAACCGACGACATGTTGTGGGTTGAGAAAATTATTGTCGAACCGTTTCTCTTGAGTTCGAGGATTTCCTGTTTCAGCAGGTTGGCGTTTATCGGGTCGAATCCGCTGAAAGGCTCGTCGAAGATGAGCAGTTTCGGCTTGTGAAGGATAGTGGTGATAAACTGAACTTTCTGCTGCATACCTTTCGAAAGTTCCTCAACTTTCTTGTTCCACCAGTTCTCTATCTCAAACTTCTCGAACCATTTTTTCAGTTCGCGGAAAGCATCGGCTTTCTTCATTCCCTTGAGCTGGCAAAGGTAGAGAGCCTGCTCGCCGACTGCCATTTTTTTGTAAAGTCCGCGTTCTTCTGGCAGGTAGCCTATTTGTGCGATATGTTTTCCCGAGAGTTTTTCTCCGTTGATATATACTGTTCCCTCGTCTGGTGCTGTAATCTGGTTAATGATTCGTATCAAAGTCGTCTTTCCTGCTCCGTTAGGACCAAGCAGACCGAAAATGCAGCCTTCTGGAACCGAAACCGAAACCTTGTCGAGTGCGAGGTGGCTCGAATACTTCTTGACTACATTTTCTGCAACAAGTGTTTGATTCATAATTTGTTACTATGATTATTTTAGTGAATATGTATAAATTATACCTTCGATGTTTCTAATTTTGTCGCGCACTGGCGCATTAGGTTCATACACAAAGCCTTCGACACATACAACGCGCTGGCGGGCTTCGTCGATCTTCGAGTAGCTTACAAACGGACCGCCCATAAAGTCGCCGTGCATTTTCCACATTCCGTGTACTACAGCCGTCTTTGTGCCGTTGTGCATTATGGTTTCGATGCTCGGATAGTCGAATTTTGTTTCGGTGGTCATGTAGGAACCTTCGCGTCCGCCCGGAACGTTCTTTTCGAGAACTTTGTTGCGCATTGCGATTATCTGTTCAACCGAAATGTTGGTGGTATCGGTCAAAGGATATTCGTATACGAAGATTCCGTTGGTTGTCTTTTGTGTTTCGTACGAAATCCACGAAAAGTCGTCGAGGAACTCGTCGATGCGGTAAACCGACGGCAGCGAAATGCTGATGTTGAAAGTGTCGGCAATTTGCTTTTCACCAACTTCGTTGCGGCTTTTGCTGAACGAGTAAATGTAGCGGTCGCGGTCGGCAGTAAGGAAAAGCCTTGTGAGATAGTCGCGGTTTTCGCACAATGTTTTTACGAAGCCAGTCTGGTTGGCTGCTGTTATGCGCACGAAAACTTGGTTACGCGAGAACTTGTCGTTTTCGACGTTCATCACGCCATTTTCTTGTCCCGCAACTCGCTCAAAGAAAATGATGTTGCGATGCAACTGGTTCATTTCTACAAATTTGTCGTAAGGTATCTGGTGCAAGTCCATAATCGGCTGTTCGAACGGCAGGTTGGGGCAGAACTGCGAAAAAATTGCCCTAAGGCTGTCGCCGGCTTCGGCTTGCCAGTTTTCGTTACTCATTACCACTATTATGTCCCCGGGACTACCATGCGCTGTAGGCAGTGTGGTAGTCTTCGGCATGCACGACTGCAACATTGTGCAAGTCAGGCAAATGCTCAATATTACCAATAAACTTCTCATATATTTATGTCTTTAATTATACCGCGAAGTTAATAATAATTTTGATAGGGGCGGTAAAATTGCGAATTTATTCCAGCATTATGTTCAGATAACAACACAAAGAGAGCCTTAATCAATTCGTCGCCAGATGCTTGGTTATTAATGTATTCTGAACAAAACTTACACTTTTCTGGACGAATAATAGAAGTGTAATTATCTTTCTTCAAATCTTTTGCTTCCGCTTAAAAATAAAAAAAGACACATCAGAAACTTGTTCCGATGTGCCTTATCTTTATGCAATATAAATGCTTACTTTTTCAAATGCTGGTCGAGCCAAGCCTTGAATTCGCGCTGCCACAGGATGCTGTTCTGCGGTTTCAAGACGAAGTGGGTTTCTTCGGGGAATACCACCAGTTTGCTCTCGATGCCACGCATCTGCGCCATGTTGAATGCCTGCAGGCTTTCGGTGTATGGAATGCGGAAGTCCTTGCCACCTGTGAAAATCAATATAGGTGCATTCCAGTTCTGTACGAAGTGGTGAGGCGAGGTTTCGTACGACTTCTGTGCTGTTGCATTGTCCTTTTCCCAGTATGGACCGCCGAGGTCGTGGTTGACGAAGAACATTTCCTCGGTCGAAGCGTATTGCGATTCAAGGTTGAACATTCCGCAGTGTGCGATGAATGCCTTGAACAGGCTGTCCTGGTTGTGCCCAGCGAGCCAATAAACCGAGAATCCTCCGTAGCTTGCACCAACTGCACCGATATGGTCTTCGTCGATGTAAGGTTCGGTCTTTATTGCGTTAACAGCCGAAACATAGTCCTTCATGTTCTGTCCGCCGTAGTCGCCCGAAATCTGTGCGTTCCATTCGGTGCCGAAGCCCGGGAGACCTCTGCGGTTAGGTGCGATTACGATGTAACCGTTGGCTGCCATAATCTGGAAGTTCCAGCGGTACGACCAGAACTGTGAAACTGGGCTTTGTGGTCCGCCTTCGCAGTAGAGGATAGCGGGATAAACCTTTGTCGAGTCGAACTTTGGAGGATAAATTACCCATGTAAGCATCTGCTTGTTGTCGGTAGTTGTTACCCAACGTTCTTCTACGCGGCCCATTTCGATTTTGTCGTAGATGTTCTTGTTTACATTGGTGAGTTGGCGTTCCTGTCCGTCCTTTCCGACTACGAAAAGTTCGGTAGCCATCGACATCGAGGTCTTTGATGCAAGCAGGTCGTTTCCGCATGCTGCAAGTCCTGTGAAATCGTGCTGTCCCTTGGTGAGCTGAGCAATTTCGCATGTGTTGAGGTCAACCGAGAAAATCTGGAAGGTTGCGTTGAGGACTGTTGTGAAGTACAACTTGTCTGCATTTTCGTTGTCCCAAACTACATTCGAGCAGCCATAGTCCCATTTTTCGGTGACATATTTCTTTTCGCCCGATTCCAAGTCCATTACGAAAAGGCGTTCCTTGTCCGATTCGTAACCTGGAGTTTCCATGCTAATCCAAGCAAGTTTCTTCGAGTCTGCCGAGAAAACAGGATACTTGTCGTAGCCCATCATGCCTTCGGTGAGGTTCTTGACGGTGCCGTCCTCAAGGTTGTAAAGATATATGTCCGAATTTGTGCTAACTGCATAATCCTTGCCGCTGAGTTTCTTGCAGGTGTAAGCGATGCTCTTGCCGTCGTTGCTCCATGCGATTTCTGCATCGTCGAAGTAGGGGCTAAGTGGAGAATCGAACTTTTCGCCTTCCATAATGTCGGCAGCATTGGTTATGTTGTCGTTGAAGTCGGCAACAAAGATGTGTGAGTACTTGTAGTCGTGCCAGTCGTTCCAGTGGCGGTACATAAGATCGGTTGCGATTATGCAGTTGGTGTTTGGCAGGTCGGGATAGATTTCGGCTGGAGTTTCGTCCATCTTCACATCGGCGATGAGCATAATCTTGTCGCCTGTGGGAGAAATCTTGAACGAGTTTACATCAAATGCAAGGTTCGAAATCTTCTTGTTATCCTTGCCGTTGGCACTCATAGTCCAAACCTGAACAGCATCGCCTTCGGTTGAGAGGTAAGCGATATTTCCGTCCTTTGTCCAGCGCGGATTGAAGCACGAAATGCTCTCGTCGTTGGTAAGCCTTGTTGCTTCACCGCCTTCGACCGGAATCGAATAGATTTGGGTGTTGGAACCGTTGGTCTCTACGCTGTAGTATGTTACGGTGTAAAGTACTGTTTTACCATCGGGGCTGACCTGCATATCGCCAAGTCGTCCAAATTTCCACAGCACTTCGGGTGTAAGTATGCCGTTCTGGATTTCCTCTTCGGTCAGGTCGCGCTGATATGCTACTGAACCGTCAGCGTTTCCGCCTTTCTTGCCATTCTTGTCGCACGATGCAAAAATCAATGCAAAGCAGACAAGCAGTAATGATATTTTCTTCATATTCGTATATATTTATTTGTGTTGCAAAAATAAATCTTATTCGATAAAAATGAAACTAAAAATGTCCCTATATATTTGTCACAAAATCATCAATACAGCATTCCGAAAGCCCACAATGGTATTTTGTGGAAAACTGCACTATCAATATCATCGGCGGCGATGTAGGCGTTGCGTTCTCCTCTGATTTGGGAATAGTCCTTGTCCTTGCCTCCAACTTCTATCACGCAATTTCTGTCAATGCGAAAATCGCCCGACTTCAAACCTCCATATTCAACCTTATGCCCTGATGCGGCAAGCTGATTGCAAAAGAAAGTTTCGCGCACCGTTCCTATTTCGGGCTTTACAATTGACAAGGCATAAAGCAAATTTGGATTGTCAAGCAGAATCTTGTCTGGCTTCTGCAAGTCGCCAATCCTATCCAAACCAGCGAAAAGCCTGCGTATGAGAGCAGCTTCCTCAAGATTAGTAAGGTACTTTAGTGTTGTCGTTCGCTGTATTCCAATGCTTTTCGACAACTTGGCAATGTCAACCTCGTATGGCACTATCTGTGAAAGCACCTGAAGCAATGCCTTTATTTTCCGCACATTGCCGACCTCTACATTCCTGTAGCCAGTGAGTTCTGCATCTATAATATAGTTCACAACCGACTCTATCTTGCTCTGATACACCTTTTTGCCTTCATAATAAAACGGATAGTAGCCTACGCGAAGGTACTGCGGGAAAAATTCCAAAGGATGGCAAACGCTCTTCACATATTGGCAATAGGCATTGGGAGCAGCAAGCAATTCTTCAAGCGTTAACGAATCTATCTTCAGTCCGTACTCGAACCAAAGGTATTCGCGGAACGAAAGCCCCGGCATTGCATATTCCTTGATTCTGCGTGACAAATCGGATTGACCATCGTTGATTCTCAGAAGCGACGACCCGCTGACAACAATATGCAGGTCGCGATGCAAGTCGTAAATCTCCTTTATTTCTCCGCTCCAGTTTTCGTACTTGTGAATCTCGTCAATAAATAGGTGCGTTCCGCCCTGCTTGCAAAAGTTATCAGCGACATCTACCAAAGTATGGTTTGAAAAATACGATGTATCTGCCGAACAATAAAGCACATGGCGGTCATCGGGAGCAAAATTGCGCCTTATGTACTGGAGCATCAAGGTCGATTTGCCAACCCCTTTCGGACCCTTTATTGCAATAAGTCTCAACGACCAGTCAATCTTGTCCATCATACTGCGGACATATTCCATAGGAACTGTCGAAACATACTCATCGTGTCGCTCAAATAACTTTTCCATACCTTAAAAATTATGAACGCACAAAGATAAGTGTTTTTTGCAAAATACAAAAATATATTAAAAATGTTTTTTATAAAGAACACTTTAGTATCAAAAGTGTTCTTTATAAAAAACACATATAAAAACTTGGCATTGCCTTTCTACCGTAGAAAAGCAATGCCAAGCTATATTTACCTTGAATGGTTTAGAGCGAAATTTAACTTCTATTCTGCAATTACCAAGAAGTAATTCTTCTTTCCCTTCTGCACAAGCAGGTATTTTCCGTTGATGAGGTTGTCGGTATTGATGATTCCAGCCTCGTCGGAATATTTTTCCTTGTTGATGCTCATGCCGTTACCCTTGATTGTGCGCTTCAGTTCGCCTTTCGACGGGAAAATGTCGGTTTCACCGGCAAGCAGGTCGAGGACGTTGATTCCCTCAGCGAACTTTGCCTTTGCAACATTGTATGTCGGAACGCCATCGAAAACAGCGAGGAAAGTCTTTTCGTCGAGCTTGCGAAGCGCATCGCTAGTTGCGTTGCCGAAAAGTATTTGCGAAGCCTCAACAGCTGCATCGTATTCGCTGCGCGAGTGAACCATAACGGTAATTTCCTCGGCAAGACGCTTCTGGAGGATTCGCATGTTTGGTGCTTCGTCGTGCTGTGCGATGAGCGCGTCAATTGTTTCCTTGTCCAAGGTGGTGAAGATCTTGATGTAGCGCTTTGCATCGTCGTCCGAAACATTGAGCCAGAACTGGTAGAACTTGTAAGGGCTGGTCTTTTCAGGATCGAGCCAAACATTACCCGATTCGGTCTTGCCGAACTTCACACCGTCCGACTTTGTAATAAGCGGGCAAGTAAGAGCATAAGCTTCGCCTCCGCAGGTACGACGGATAAGTTCTGTACCGGTGGTAATGTTGCCCCACTGGTCGCTACCGCCCATCTGCAACTTGCAGTTCTTGGTCTGGTACAGGTGCAGAAAGTCGTAGCCCTGCAGAAGCTGGTAGGTGAATTCGGTGAACGACATTCCGTCGCGTGCTTCACCGTTAAGTCGTTTCTTTACCGAGTCCTTTGCCATCATATAGTTTACTGTGATAAGCTTGCCGACCTTGCGGGCGAACTCGAGGAAAGTAAAGTCCTTCATCCAGTCGTAGTTGTTGACTAGTTCGGCCTTATTTGGAATATCTGATTCGAAGTCGAGGAATTTTGCGAGCTGGTTCTTGATGCACTGCTGGTTGTGACGCAGAGTTTCCTCGTCGAGCAGGTTGCGTTCGAGCGACTTTCCCGACGGGTCGCCAATCATGCCTGTTGCACCGCCAATGAGAGCGATGGGCTTATGACCGCAATTCTGCAAGTGCTTGAGCATCATTATTCCGCACAAATGTCCAATATGAAGTGAGTCGGCTGTCGGGTCAATTCCAACGTATGCCGCAACGTGTTCTTTCTGTAGTGCTTCTTCGGTGCCGGGAATCATATCCTGCAGCATTCCTCTCCATTTGAGTTCTTCTATGAAATTTTTCATCGTATTTTAAATCTAATTTGGCGCAAAGTTACATAAAATTCAAGGATTTAAAATTTAATGATTCAAAAAAATATTTGATTGGAGAGTTGCACTGTTTGGACGCATGATTATGCGTCTGTGATGGTTTGATATTTTCAAATCATCAAATCTTCGAATCATCAAATCTTCGAATCCTTAAAAACTATATCCCAGCTTTATTGCAAATGTC
This sequence comes from Bacteroidales bacterium, assembly GCA_017617125.1. Lineage (GTDB taxonomy): Bacteria > Bacteroidota > Bacteroidia > Bacteroidales > ML635J-15 > Bact-19. The sequence goes on along the minus strand of JAFZWY010000023.1, from coordinate 36,747 downwards.
ATTGCAACATTCTTGCAGAATGTGTTGAAATAGTTCCATGTTATGAACCCATGGTGGTAAAATGTTTCGGCTTCACGGCCTATGGAACCGCCTACGCCGACATATCCGTCAACTATGAACTTCCTTCGTGCCCATTGGTAGCCTGTGCATGCAAAGAGTCCGGCCATGTTTGCCTTGTCGCGGAAGTCTTCTTCGCGCTTGTCGTAGTTGAAATTCGACCAAACAACTTCGGGTTTTACATAAAATCCGTTAAGTGCGTAGTTGGTGTTGTTCTTAAGTATGAACTTATGTGCGTATCTGACTGTAAAACCTTTGGGATGGTTCTTGAACTTGTCGTAGCCTGCGCAAATTACGCCTATGGTCAGTTCTCCAGTCTGAACGGGTGTGTATGAGCGTTCGTAGCTTAGTTTGGTAGTACCTGTAAACCATGAAAGGAACGTGATCTTTATTGCGTTGCGACGTTCCATGATTTCTTGCGCTCTTACACTGCTAAACGAAAATGTACACAAAACAACAAGCAATATGCCTGTTATTTTATTTTTGATTTGCCGTTTAAAATTCTCCCTCATTTGGAAAAATAAAGGGAAGAAGACTAGCTTCTTCCCTAATTATTGTTATGCTTCTGGTTCTGAAGTTTCAGTACCGTTTTCTTCCTTCTTGTGGTGAGGCTTTTCTGGCTTCGGAAGCAATGCCTTGCGGCTGAGCTTTATCTTGTTCGACTTGGTGTCGATGTCGATAATCTTTACTTCTACTTCCTGACCTTCCTTCAAAGCTTCCTCAACGGTCTTGATGCGTTTCCAGTCGATTTCAGAAATGTGCAACAATCCCTGGCAGTTCGGAAGAATTTCGACGAATGCGCCGAAAGTTGTGATGCCCTTTACAACACCAGTGTAAACTTCGCCTACTTCGGGACGCTTAACGATTGCGTTGATCTTTGCGCGTGCAGCCTTCATATCGTTGGCGTTGTTTGCAGAGATTTCAACGTATCCCTTTTCGTTCTCTTCGGTAATTGCAATTATGGTGTTGGTAGTAGCCTGGATTTCCTGGATAATCTTTCCGCCCGGGCCTATTACAGCGCCAATGAGATCCTTAGGAATAACCATAGTCTCGATTTGAGGAGCGTAATCCTTGTAGGTAGGACGTGGACCTGGCAATGTTTCGAGCATCTTGCCGAGGATATGTTCTCTACCACGCTTAGCCTGGTTGAGGGCTTCTTCGAGGGTTGCGTACGAAAGTCCGTCAACCTTTATATCCATCTGTGTTGCGGTGATACCCTTTTCGGTACCGCAAACCTTGAAGTCCATATCGCCAAGGTGGTCTTCATCACCAAGAATATCGCTCAAGATGGCGTATTTGCCAGTCTTGGGGTCAGCGATAAGTCCCATTGCAATACCCGAAACTGGGCGTGCGATAGGAACACCAGCGTCCATAAGTGCAAGACAGCCAGCGCAAACAGTTGCCATTGATGACGAACCGTTCGATTCGAGGATGTCGGAAACAACTCTTGTTGTGTAAGGATAATTTTCGCCCTTAACTGGCATTACCTTCTGCAATGCGCGGTGTGCAAGGTTTCCGTGACCTATTTCGCGACGACCAACGCCTCTGTAAGCCTTAGCTTCGCCAGTTGCGAATGGCGGGAAGTTGTAGTGGAGCAGGAATGATTCCGATCCAGTTATCATAGCACCGTCGATTGTCTGTTCGTCGAGCTTGTTACCGAGGGTAACTGTCGAGAGCGACTGTGTCTCACCGCGGGTAAAGATTGCCGAACCGTGTACGGTTGGCAAGTAGTCAACTTCGCACCAGATAGGACGGATTTCGTCGGTCTTACGTCCATCGAGACGAACTCTTTCGTTGAGAACCATCTGACGAACAGCTTCCTTCTGTACATCGTGATAGTAACGGTCAACCAATTTTTCTACGGTTTCGAGTTCTTCTTCGGTATACTGAGCGAGGAAGTTTTCCTTAACCTCGTTGAAGAGTCTTTCGCGTTCGTGCTTGTTAGCAGTCTGTGTCATAGCTGCTGCGTAAGCCTTGTCGTAAGTTTCGTCCCAAACCTTCTTGCGGAGGTCTTCGTCGTTAACTTCGTGGCAGTAAGGAGCAGGTTCGGTAACACCGCACATTTCGCGGAGTTCCTTCTGTGCTACGCACATAGGCTTTATAGCTTCGTGAGCGAACTTAATGGCTTCGAGCATTTCGGCTTCGCTAACCTCGTTGAGTTCGCCTTCTACCATCATTATGTTTTCGTAAGTTGCAGCAACAATCATGTCGATGTCGGCTCTCTGGCACTCGTCGTAAGGAGGATTGATCCTGAACTGTCCGTCGATGCGTGCTACGCGCACTTCCGAAATCGGGCCTTCGAATGGAAGGTCGGTAATTGTAAGTGCTGCCGATGCTGCAAGTCCTGCCAATGCATCTGGAGTATCGTTGGTGTCGGCCGAAAGAAGGCTTACGTTTACGAAAACTTCTGCATGGAAATCGCTCGGGAACAATGGACGCAATGCGCGGTCGATCAGACGTGAAACAAGAATTTCATAGTCCGAAAGACGACCTTCTCTTTTGTTGAATCCGCCTGGGAAACGGCCTACTGCCGAATATTTTTCCTTGTATTCAACCGAAAGAGGCATAAAGTCAACGTCTTCCTTTGCATCATCAGCTGCAACAACTGTTGCCAATAACATGGTTTTACCCATCTTCACCACTACCGAACCAGTTGCCTGCTTCGCCAGTTTACCGGTGGAAATTTCAATTTCTCTGCCATCAGCCAAAGTGATGACTTTTTTAATTTCGTTGTACATTATCTATTGTGTTTAATTAATTTGCAAATAAAAAAGGAAAGCAAAACATTTGTCTTGCTTTCCGAATGTCTTAACGACGTAAGCCTAATTCTTTAACTATAGCCCTGTATCTTTCGATATCCTTGGTCTTCAGATAATCGAGTAATTTTCTTCTCTTACCTACAAGACCAGTCAAGGCACGCTGAGTACTGAAATCCTTGCGGTTCGACTTCAGGTGCTCGGTTAAGTGACTGATACGGTAGGAAAATAAGGCTATTTGTGACTCAGCTGAGCCAGTGTCTGTATTAGACTTCCCGTGTTTTGAAAAGATTTCTTTCTTCTTTTCTGAATCTAAATAATTCTTCATCACTTATAATTTATAATTAAAAAAACGGCGCAAAATTACTGCTTTATTTTTGATAAACAAAATTTATTTTAGGTAGATTTTGCAACCTAATTTCTATGAATAAAAAAAGTCAGCAAGAATTTGGCTTGCTGACTTTTTTGCTTTCGTATCTTGTTATTTTACAACGATATTCACGATTTTCTTCGGAACAACGATGACCTTTGCAACCTGCTTTCCGTCGGTATATTTCTTTGTAAGGTCGTTTGCCATTACGGTGTCCTCGATTTGTTTCGGGTTCATGTCGAGCGGAAGTTCGAGGTTGAAACGCATCTTTCCGTTGAACGAAATAGGGTAGGTGAAGGTGGTTTCCTTGGTGAATGCCTCGTTGTATTCCGGCCACTGGGCCTTGGTTACCGATGTGTCGTGTCCGAGTTCATGCCACAGTTCTTCGGCGATGTGCGGTGCGTAGGGCGAAATAAGAACGCAAAGCGGTTCAAGGATTTCGCGCTTGTTGCACTTGCCAAGGTCGTTGCAGCAAATCATAAAGCAGCTTACACAGGTGTTGAACGAGAAACGCTCAATGTCGTCGGTTACCTTCTTTATTGTGTTGTGGAGCGCTTTCAGTTCGGCTGGCGTTGCCTTTTCGTCGGTTACGCAGAAATTGTTGTCGTCGTCGTGGAACATACGCCAGAACTTCTTTATGAACCTTGCAACACCTTCGATTCCGTTGGTATCCCAAGGCTTTGCCTGCTCGACAGGGCCGAGGAACATTTCGTACAATCTCAAGGTGTCGGCTCCGTAGCGTTCTACAAGGTCGTCGGGGTTCTGAACATTGTACATCGACTTCGACATCTTCTCGATTTCCCATCCGCAGACATATTTTCCGTCTTCGAGTACAAACTGTGCATCGTTGAAGTCGGGTCTCCACTGGCGGAACTTTTCAATGTCAAGAATGTCGTTGCTTACAATGTTGATGTCAACATGAATCGGAACTGTGAATTCTTCGCGACCAGGAATGTTCTTGGAAATGAACAAATTAATCGGAACGAATGCTTCGCCTTCCTCGAATTCGGGAACATCGCCGCCAGCAACAAGGTCCTTAATCTTCTGCTCAACCGCATCGATATGGTTCATAACATCGAATATAGAAATAAGCAGAATTCTATATCCCTTGTCCTTTGCATATTCGCTGTAGGCTTCGGCAACCTTTTCGAGCGAATGTTCGCGCTTGATTTCGATGAGTATCTTCTTTTCGTCGCAGAAGAAGTCGAAACGACGCTTGCCGTCCTTGTAGTCTTCCTTGAATTCAACACCCATTTTCTTGTCCTTCAGTAGCTGCCAAACCTTGTATTCGGCCATCTTTTCGAAACTGCTGACGCGGTAAACGAAGTTCGACCGACCCTGAATCATACCCTGGTTGATAAGCTTCTTGTATGGTTCTTCGTTTGGAACCAATCCGAGGTCGTAGAGGAACTTGTTCCAGAAGCGTGAATATATAAGGTGTCCGGTTGCATGTTCGCGACCACCGATGTAAAGGTCAACATTCTGCCAGTAGTTTACGGCTTCGGGCGAGAAAATCATCTCGTCGTTGTGCGGGTCGGTGTAACGCAGATAGTATGCCGACGAACCAGCAAATCCTGGCATTGTGGAGGTTTCGTATTTGTAGCCTTCGGGAGTACACCAGTTCTTTGCACGTGCCAGTGGAGGTTCACCAGTTTCGGTTGGCAAATACTTGTCGACTTCTGGAAGTTCGAGCGGAAGTTTCGATTCATCTAGCGGGTAGGGGATTCCGTCCTTATAGTAAATCGGGAAGGGTTCACCCCAGTAGCGCTGACGGCTGAAAATAGCATCACGCAGACGGTAGTTTACTTTGCGTTTGCCAATGCCCATTTCCTCGATGCGGTCGTTCATCGCCTTGATGGCCTGCTTTACGCGCAATCCGTTGAGGAAATCGGAATTCATAAGTATGCCGTCCTTCGAATCGAACGATTCTGTCCATTGGTCGGTAGGAACTATTTCGGCACCTTCCTTTGCAACTACCTGCGAAATAGGCAGGTTGAAATGACGTGCGAAAGCGAAGTCGCGGCTATCGTGTGCAGGAACTGCCATAATTGCGCCGGTACCGTAACCTATTAATACATAGTCGGCTATGAAGATTGGAATACGTTCTTTTGTGAAAGGGTTAATTGCGTAAGAACCAGTCATTTGTCCGCTGACTTTCTTCTCTGCCATACGTTCAACATCGGAACGGTTCTTTGCCCAGGTTACATATTCCTCGACTTTTGCGCGGTACTCGTCTGTAGCGAGCGAAAGAGCAAGGTCGTGTTCGGGTGCAATTACCATGAACGAAACGCCGAAAATGGTATCGGGACGTGTAGTGAAGATTTCCATTTTTTCGCTGCGGCCTTCGATTTCGAAGAATACCGAAGCACCTTCGCTACGACCTATCCAGTTGTTCTGTATGTCCTTTACTGGTTCTGGGAAATCAACGGTGTTAAGTCCGTCGAGCAACCTCTGTGCGTAGGCTGTAATTCTCAACGACCACTGGCGCATTTTCTTACGCTCAACAGGGTAGCCACCACGTACCGACAGACCGTCGACAACTTCGTCGTTGGCAAGCACTGTGCCGAGTTTCGGACACCAGTTTACAGGAATGTCGGCGAGGTAGGCAAGACGGTAGTTCATAAGAACCTGCTGCTGCTTTTTCTCGTCCCACGAATTCCATTCGTCGGCTGTGAACGAAAGGTCATCGGTGCAGGCTGCGTCGATGTTTTTTGTTCCGTTCTTGGCAAATTCGGCAGTAAGTTCTGCGATTGGACGGGCTTTCTTGCATACATTGCAGTAGAAACTGTTGAAAAGCTGAATGAAGGTCCACTGTGTCCACTTGTAATATTTGGGATCGCTGGTGCGCACTTCGCGGCTCCAGTCGAACGAGAAGCCGAGGTTGTCGAGCTGCTCGCGGTATTTGTTGATATTCTTTTCGGTGGTTATTGCAGGATGTGTGCCTGTCTGGATGGCGTACTGTTCGGCCGGCAATCCGAAGGCATCGTAGCCCATTGGGTGCAAAACGTTGAAGCCTTTCAGCGTCTTGTATCTTGAAAAGATGTCGGAAGCGATGTATCCAAGCGGATGTCCTACGTGCAAACCTGCACCCGAAGGATATGGGAACATGTCGAGAACATAATATTTGGGCTTAGATTTGTCGATAACAGCCTTGTAGGTGTCGTGTTTCTTCCAGTATTCGCGCCATTTGCGCTCAATTTCCGTAAAATTGTATTCCATCTTCTAAAAATTTTGAAGATGCAAAAGTAAGAAAAATAAGAATTTGATGATTTGAAAATTTGAAAATTTAACTTCGTTGAGCAGAAGGTTGGTGTGTTTGATGAATAGAATGTTCAAATGCTTCAATAGTGGCGACGTAATGCAATGCATCGCATATTGCGTCTGTCTCTTGTAAATTAAATGGTTACATTAGCGACAGATTCCATGAGCCGATAATATTGCAAAAAATACAAGTATTTTTGCTAAGAAAACGAAAAGAGTCGTATTAAATATGTATCTTTGCAAATTCTAGAAACTAATTGGATATGTGGCAGAAAATTGCACGGTTGATATTGAGGCGGAAGTACTACCTTATAGCCGCCATAGCGCTGGTAACGCTATTCCTTGGCTATGAGGCGTTGCATGTTCGTATGGATTACGGATATGCGCGAATGCTTTCGGAGGACGATGAGGTATATCTGCAGAATAAAAAGTTCAAAGAACTATTCGGCGATGAGGCGAATGCTATAGCTATAGGCATCAACGACAGCAAATTGCTCACCGACTATGCTCACTTCGAAAAGTTCAGGGAACTAGACAAACAGATAAAGGCGCATAAGGATGTACGTCTTACATTCGGACCGCTTGAGGCGATAAACCTACGCATGGCTACCGTCGACGATGGAAACGGGGGCAAACGTCGTGCTTACCAGCCAGAGAAAATATTCGACGAATCCATATCGTCGCAAGCCGAACTCGACAGCGCAAGCAATCTGTTCTTCGGTTTGCCTTTCTATACTAATCTGCTTTATAGCAACGATACAAACGTATTCCTGTTTACCGTAACTCTTGATCCGGAAATCCTCAATAGTTCGCAGCGTCAGAAGTCGGTGGCAGAAATCGAGGACATAATTGTAAAATATTCCGAGAATGCAAATGTAGATGTCCATATTTCGGGACATCCGTACATTCGTACAGAAATTACCAACCTGATAAAGAAGGAACTCCTTATATTCACGCTGCTTGCAGTGTTTGTTTGTGTAGTAATACTTTACATATTCTTCCGCTCGTTCAAGATTATTTTCGCCTCGCTCATCGTGGTGGCGCTAAGTCTTGTATGGGTATTCGGCTACATGGTGCTGTTCGGATATCAGGTCACAATCCTGACATCGATGATTCCGCCGTTACTGATAGTAATCGGAATTCCGAACATTATCTATATGTTCAACAAGTACCACGCCGAGTACAAGTTGCACGGGCGCAAGGTAATGGCTTTGCATCGCACAATATGCAAGATCGGAAATGCGTCGTTTGTAACCAACCTTACAACGGCTTGCGGTTTCGCAACGTTTATCATTACTTCTAATAGTTTGCTTATAGAATTTGGCGTTGTGGCATCGTTGGGCATAATGACGGTATTCCTGCTTTCGTTGCAGATAATTCCAATATTCTTCAGTCTCAGCAAGCCGCCTTCAGTGAAAGCTACTAAGCATATCGACAACAAGGTTATTACAGGCATTGTCGCAAAGATCGAGAATATCGTAACATATAAACGTCCGAGAGTTTATACTGTCTTCATAACATTGGCAGTAGTAATGCTGGCAGGACTTTTCCTAATCGATCGTGCCGGATATATCCTCGACGATATTCCGGATGATAGTCGACTCTGTGTCGATACAAGGTTCCTCGAGGATAATTTCGGTGGAGTTTCGCCTATCGAGATTGTTGTAATATCAAAGGATACCTTGCGCAACGACCTCGACTATGTCGACCAGATCGAGCGTCTTGATTCGCTGCAGCATAAGCTGGCAAAATATCCGGAACTGTCGAGGTCGCTATCGATTGCCGATGCGGTGAAGTTCCTATACCAGTCGCTTAGGGCAGGAAACAGCTACGAATTGCCGCCATCGCCCGATACATATTCGACAATAATGAAGAGGATGCCTGACATGAAGGGCATGGGACTCGAAAAGTCGTTTATCGACAGTACCCGTACTGCTACTCGTGTTAGCATGAATATCAAGGATGTCGGCTGCGACCGTATTGAGGAACTTCTGCCTTTGCTGAAAAAGGATATCGATGAGGTGTTCCCTGCCGATCGTTACGAGACCATAGTAACTGGTAATTCCATTATGAACTATACTGGTACGACTTATCTGACAAAGAATCTGTTTATAAGTCTTGCGCTTGCAGTATTGGTGATCGCTTTGTTCTTGTTCGTAATGTTTAGGTCTGTAAAGGTGACATTGCTTTCACTTATCCCTAATATGATACCAATGATTGTTACCGCCGGCATTATGGGATACTTCGGCATTCCAATTAAGCCGTCTACCGTATTGGTATTTAGCATAGCGTTTGGTATTTCGGTCGACGATACTATACATTACCTTGCAAAATACAGCCAGGAACTGAAGCATTCCGACGGAAACATAGGTGTTTCTGTGAGAAATGCACTGTCGGAAACTGGCATGAGCATGATATATACATCTATAATTCTTGTTTTAGGATTCGGAATGTTCATTATTTCCGACTGGGGTGGAGCTCAGTCGATGGGAATATTGGTTTCGACGGCACTTTTTGTCGCTATGTTTTCCAATATAGTCCTGTTGCCATCGCTACTGATGACGCTCGAGCATCATTTCAACAAGAAAGTATTTGGAGAACAATTCCTGCAGATATATAACGAGGAGGACGAGATTGACCTCGATGAGCTTAAAATGGAAGGAGAGGATGACTTGTATGAAAAATAGGCGTATGAAGCAGAAATATGAGAGGCACATACTTGTAACTGGCGGTGCGGGATTCATTGCCAGTGCTCTTGCAGAGCGACTTTCAGAGGATACTTCTAACCTAGTGGTTATCCTTGATAACCTTTCGACAGGGGATGCCCGTAAGTTGCCTCCTGCGAGGGACAATCTGTATTTTGTAGAAGGAGATGTAAACGACTATAGGACAGTTCTCGAGGTAATGATATCCTACAAGGTCGACTATGTGTTCCACTATGCAGCGGTAGTGGGTGTGAATCGTACCCAGATGCACCCTATACGCGTGCTAGAGGACTTGCGAGGAATCGAGAATGTTTGCAAGATAAGTAAGGATAGGGGAGTAAAGCGAGTCTTTTATGCATCGTCGTCCGAAGTGTATGGCGACCCGGTGGAGTTCCCGCAGAACGCTCACAATACGCCGCTCAACTCGCGTGTGCCTTACGCAGTGGTGAAGAATGCAGGTGAGGTTTTCCTGCGCTCGTACCACAAGGAATATGGTTTGGATTATACGATTTTCCGTTTTTTCAACACTTACGGACCAAAACAGAGCAAGGATTTCGTCATCAGCAAGTTCCTCAACATGGCATTGCGGGGCGAAAACATATCAATATATGGTGATGGCTCGCAAAGCCGTACTTTCTGCTACATCGACGACAACATCGATGCTACTGTAAAGATTGCTTACGACGACCTATTTATAAACGATGTTGTAAATATCGGCAATTCGCGCGAGACATCGGTGCTTGAACTTGCTAATATAATAATAGGTATCACAGGCTCCAAGTCGGAAATAGAGTATTTGCCTCCATTACCAGAAGGCGACATGAAGCGTCGTTGCCCCGACAATTCCGATATGCTGAAGGTCCTTGGTCGTCCGCTAGTAAAGCTTGAGGATGGTATACGGAACATTCTTGAAAAGGGATTGTTCGAGATGAGAAAATAGTATTTTTTGTTTCAGTTTGATTTTATCGTTTATCATATAGCAACAAGCAATTGCGTGTTGCTATGAATATTCTTGAGGATTCGAGGTTAAGATTATGATTTGAAAATAAAAAAGCCTTCAAATGAAGGCTTTTCTTGTTTTGTCGGGGTGGCCAGATTCGAACTGGCGACCCCCTGCTCCCAAAGCAGGTGCGCTAACCGGACTGCGCTACACCCCGCAAAAGCGAGTGCAAAGGTAATACATTTTTTTGTGCCGACAAATAAATTTTTCTTTTTTTCGTAAAGATTGTGTTATGGAGGGTTTTGTAAGGAAATAAAAGTTACTTTTGCGAAAAATTTGGTTTATGATACAGAGAATTCAAACGTTATTTTTGCTACTTGCGCTGATATGCATGTCAATTTTTTATTTTGTACCATTCGGAAGCCTTGAAATGCAGACCGAAACAGGGATTTCGGATGTTCCTATGGGATTGTATGGCGTGGATTTCGGCGAAGAGCACTACTCTACGTTGCCGCTGCTGATATTATTGTCGGTTGTGGTGTTTATATTGCTTCTGACGATATTTATGTACCGTCATAGGGTTTTGCAGATTCGTATGAGTATTTTCAATGCTATTCTGGCGCTTGGTTGCTCTGGATTGGCTTTCTTCTTCCTATATCAGGCATCAGAGAAGTTTACTACAAACTATCACACGAGCGTACTTGTTGTTCTGCCGATGGTTGCAGCAATATTTATTGCGTTGGCAATAAGAGGAATAGCCAAGGACGAGGCTCTGGTTAGGTCTATCGACAGGATAAGGTAGTCCGTATTAGCAGTTGTCCGACGCGTACCATTCGGCAAACGACGTTGAAGTTTCGTAGAGCCTAAGGCTGAAAAGTTCGACGCCTTCGGGAAGCAACGGCTTTATTAGGCTGGCGAAATGCGCAACAATATTTTCGGCAGTAGGCTGAAAATCAACTATATGTAATCTTCTGAAAATTGGCTTGTCGCCATCGGTGAAACTGGAGGCTTCGCTGCGACTTACGATTATGCTGTGGTCGAACTTGTCGACAATGTTTTCCTTTATTTTGTTCTTTAGTACGCCAAAGTCGACAACCATTCCGTATTTTGGCGAATTGACATCGCTTACAGGTTCACCAATTACTGTTACATGAAGCTTGTAGGTGTGTCCGTGAATGTTGCTGCATAGCCCGTCGTAGTTGTGCAAAGCGTGGGCAGTGTCGAATTCGAATATTTTTGTTACTCTTATTTTTGTCATCGGTACATAAGTTTTAGTATTCAAGTCCTTTTTTGTTGAACAGCATAAATCCCAGGTGGAACATGAAATACCACTTCACGTTGTTGTCGTCCATGTAATTTATGCTGAGGCCAAGCGGACCGAAACGCGTGTTATATATAAGTGCAGTTGAAGCCATAAAGTAGAAGTAGGTAAATTTTTCGGAGTATAGTGGCGTGTAAACGTTGGTAGACAATTCTTCCTTAAGAATTTTCTGGAAAGGCATGTAGAAGTAGAATTCTGTTCTTAAGTTTAGCCTGTCGGTAATGTTTACTATTGGCTTAATTCCTATAGCCATGAAATTGTTGGCCCTGTAGTTCGTTAGCAGCAGCGTCTTCGAGTTCATAACTGGTGCGAAAGCAGGTGCGTAAAGTACACTTGACGAATAGTTTCTTAGCAAAGGTCTGTTGCTTAGGAACACTTCGGCGAAAGTGCCTATGGTAAGGTACTTGATAATGGGGGAGTAGTTGTCGGCGATTAGGTCTACCTGGAACCATTTGTGGCGCATCCTGTAAATGTCGGAAAGGTCTGTGGTTGAACCAGGGTTATTCATTTCGTTTCCAACGACATGGCGTACATCGACGACAAAATTTCGACCTGCACTTGGATACATCGTGTAGTTCAGTGTGTTGTAGACGTATGCCGCGTGAACCGATGCGTACTTGATGCTCGTAATGTCGGCGGTGTCGGACGACTGGTACGACGAAACCTGGAAGTACGAGTATTTCTGTTCTCCGGTTGTAAATCCCAGTTTGGCTACAGAGTGCCTTGTAATTGGCGTAATTGCATCGATTCGGATGTTGTTTTCGTAGTCAACTATATATGGCGGCTGGTATGTCATAGAAAGAACCTTCGAACTGCCCTTGAAGAAGTCGTAGCGATTAAGTGTTCCCGAAAGGTCGATGGCAAACGGCTGGTATGTGGGGATGTCGATTCGTCCACCTACTGAAAGCGAGGCGTAGAATCTGCCGAAGTAGAAATTGCTGCGTACAAGTCCCGATACTTTTCCGAGCATCTTGTATGTTGCACTAACCGATACCATGCTCGACGAACCGCTAGAAACAGATGCTCCAACGCCGAATGTAAGCCTGTTGTCCTTTTTTATTTTCAACTTGAGGTCAAAGTCGCCTGTCGAATCCTTGTATATGGCTTGGGGCGTGGCAAGTTTTATCTGGTAGTCGGATATAAGCTTGTAGTAGTTCGACTCTATATCGTTGAAATTCATCAAGGCACCAGCCTTATGCTTTTTTATTTTCCTTATGTTGAGCGATTTCTCTACATATACCTTTTCGTCGGGTTTTATGTTGCCTTCGATTGATATGTTGCTGAATTTCAGTTCCGGCAGACTTTCGCGATATTGCTTGCGCTCGTTTTCTATCTCGGCAGGATCCTTGCGACGCGGTATCATGTTCAGTATGCTGTCGATTACTTCGTTGCAGTGGTCGTATCCTGCAGTTGCTACGTAGTTTAGCTTCTGGAAGTCCATCACGCCAACATCCTTGAACTTGAATCCGAGCATAAAACTTTTGCCGTTGTTGACTTCGATGCTTTTCTGCTCGCCCATGACAAGGCTTTCGATTTGGGCAAAAAGGTCGTCGGGGTCGGGCGATTCGGGTTTCGATGCCGAAGATACGTATACACCTATGATTATATCGGGATGGAAAGTTTCCTGCATGGTCTCGATGGGGAAGTTGTTGTATATGCCTCCGTCGAAGTACAGTGTGCTGTCCATTTCCACAGGCTTGAATAGCATTGGGAAAGTCATCGATGCCCTGATTGCCGTGCCGAGGTCGCCCGAGTCGAAAACTTTTTCGCGGTTACGGTAGACATCGGATGCGATGCAGCGGAAAGGAACAAATAAGTTGTCAAAGTTATTGTCAGCCTTGGCCGAACTTGTAGCGAAAAGTTCTATTAGGCCGAGGTCCATAGGCTGTGTAGCAATTATGTTTGTAGGCAATGCAAGCGCTATCTTCTTGCTTTTGCGGCGCAGGTCAACCCTAATTAAAGACCCGTCGGGCTGTTCCATCTTAAAATAGTCGATGTATTTTGGAGGGAATTTTCCTTTGTAGTAGTTTCTGAAGTTCTGCCCATCGAATATCTTTATCATTTCGTCTGGCGAGTAGCCTGCAGCATACAGTCCGCCTACTATCGCACCCATCGAGGTCCCAGTAATATAGTCAATAGGTATGCCGTGCTCTTCGAGGGCTTTTATTACACCAATGTGGGCATATCCTTTCGCACCTCCGCCGCTAAGCACAAGTCCTACAGTCTGTGCCGTAGTTGCGGTACAGAAACATAATGTACTGATAACCAGTACTAGTAATATGTGTATATACTTGCCCAAGTTATTTATAACTTAACCATGCAAGTTAGTAAGATTATTTTTAAATATGGGTTTTTTGGTTTGAAAAATTAATGATTTATAGAATCGCATTCATTGTGACTCTGTAAATCGTCAGTATTCCGTCTTATCTTCTTTGTTTTCCCATTTCTCGAATGCCTTAATGGCTTCGTTTCTTAGCATGGTAGTTGTCTTTATGCTACGCTGGCTTTCGGGTTTGGCAAACTCCTCGTATATGAAGTTGTCGCTGAATCCTATTTTGTCGGCATCGGCCTTTGTGTTGGCATAGTATAGCTTGTCGATTCTAGCCCAATAGATTGAAGCGAGGCACATTGGGCAAGGTTCACACGATGCGTATATTTCGCATCCAGACAAGTCGAATGTTCCAAGTTTCTTGCAAGCCATGCGTATTGCGTTTACTTCGGCGTGTGCGGTAGGATCGTTGTCGATGGTTACCGAATTGGAAGCTGCTGCAATAATTTCACCATCCTTTACAATGACTGCACCAAATGGTCCACCACCATTGTCGATGCTTTTAATCGACATTTCGATAGCCTTGCGCATAAATTCTTGATTTCCCATATTATATAAAATTTATTTTCTGTCTGTTGTCCATTTTAGCAGAGAGAAGAAGAATGCCACAAATACCGTTCCTGTCGTGGTCTCCAATGTGTCATCGGAAAACATCGATATTGTGGCGATGAGGAAGAAGATGCCAAATAGGAATTTGTTTGTGTCCCATTTGAGAAAAGCAGGTACAAACCATGCTAATAGGCAAATGATAAAGCCAATGATACCGAACGATATCATGAATGTAAGGAACTGGTTATGTGCCCTGTGTCTAAATTCGGGAAGCAGATTGCTGTTTTCTTCCTCGTAAAGTTTTTGGAATTCTTCGTTTACATCGCCGGTACCCGTGCCTGTAAGCAGGTTTAGTGCGGCAAGTTTGCCGCCGTACTTTAGGAATTCGATACGCTGAACCGCTGAATGTCCGTTACAGTCGCCAGTTTTTCTGTACACGTCGATTTCCCATATTATGACATATATTCGGCAGGCAAGGCCACTCCGATTTGCGAACCGGTAGTTGGTCTCTCCGTTTTCTACATTTTTTATATCGGTATCAGACATTTTCGAAATCCCTTCGGCGTCCTTGGTTAGACCTAGCGAGGTCATGTAGCGTACGAGTGTGGGGTAAATGAACTGGCCTTTGTTGTCGAGACTGTCGATGTGAATTGTACTACGTTTCGCCCAAGCTTCGGTGAGTTCTGCCTTTGATATGTTGAGCCATACCAGATTGCCGTTTTCTATAGTGCCATCCGACACGATTTCATCGTATGGATTTCCAGCTGCAGTGGTCTTCAGTTGAACATTGTCGCAAGTTGGTGTGTAGAAATCGTGCACTGAGTAGGCGATGAACGCAGTTATAGTTATTGGAATAATTGCTGCTAAAGTTATGCAGACCGCACGGTGTATTTTGTTTCTGGTTTTTATAGCAACAACTATTAGGATTGTCGTGAGTGCAATGAAGAGGCATGCAGATCCTGTGATTGACTGTATTATAGACATAAAGATGAGCAGCCATATAGCCACACATATTGCAATCCATCTAGTTGCCTTTGTGAAGAAGGTCTTTTTTACAATGAAGTAAGCAAGAATAAAGAACGACAGGCATAGCATTAGCGACATTCGTATATTGCTGATAAACAGCGATAGCGACCTGAAATCGCTATTTTCTGCAAAAATCTTCGCAACTACACCCATCAGCGATGCTGTAAATACCCCGGCAACAAATGTTATAAGAATAATGTTCAGTTTCTTTGTCGACAATGGTTCCGATGTTCCGAAAAATATGGGCAAAGCCAGCAATGGCAGTTTTATACGCAGGTCGTTCATAGCGTATGTAAAGTCGGAAGTGTTGGCAAGCCATATCAGGTGGGTGATGTATAGGGCGCAGAATATTAGAATTCCAAAGTTTTCCTTTATTCGTTTCCATTTTTCAGCAAAGTTGCATTCCACAAGCCAGTTTGTCGCAATCATCAACATGGCTGCGTTTGTGACAAAGATTGACAATGGCATGAAGAATGCCATTGTCAAAAGTCCGATAAGGTATATTGTGGAATGAACCTTTTTCCGCATTTCGGGTATTATATGCTATTAGGCTACAGCCTCGATACAGTCTTGAGAACTTTCTTCGGGTGTCCGAAGGTGAGGTTGCATCCCATTCTCCAGTTTATTGTCTTTGCCTTCTGCGGGAAAATGAGTCCGATTACATCGTCGGTAACCATGTACCATGTTATGAAACCGAGTCGAGCAGAGAATCCCATTCCGACGTTCATTATTGTGTTGTTTATCAGCGACCAGCTACCATGTAGCGACAGCCAATGGTTGATGTTGGAATTGGCCGACAATGTAAGCGACTGGTTGTAAGATTTTCTGTAGACCTCGCCGCGATACAGAACGCCGAATCCTATTTTGTCGTTCAGCTGGTATGTAGCACCTAGGTAAACATTCGACGGGAGCCATGTCATATAGCCCTTGTCGGCAACCTTCATGTCGAACATGTCGATAATTGTGTCGGCGATATTTTTCAGCATTGTCGTGTCGGGTCCATATCTCAGTTTGCCTGTGCTATCCTTGCTGAATCCAAGTTCGATACCTTCGAAGGTATATTCGCCCTTTGCCGAAGCAACCTGCGAGTTTTGTGTCCAGTTTATGAATCCGAGGTCGGTAGCAGCAATCGATACCGATATTTTATCGGTAATGTTGTATGTGAATCCGAGGTCGAGTCCTACACCGAAGTTGCCGAACGATGAGAATGCCTTGCCGACATTCATGTCGGTTACAATGCTGTCACCATCGATGTCGTATTCGAATAGGGTGGTCGATTTCCTAAGCTGGAAGTCGGCATCGGCGGTAATGTAATATCTTTCGGGGTCGGTAGTAAGATTAAGGCTTCCTACATTGGAACTTACGTTAGCTATACCGAACAGAAGCTTTAGTCTGCCGCCCACCGAGAATTTCTCTGCAAATTCTGTTGCAAAACCAATTCCCAATTCGTGGAATGCGCACATGTCAAACGACAGCTTCGAGAGGTTGTGCGCTTTGCCTTCGTCCATATATGGCTTGTTACCATTGATGGCAAATTCGAAAAGGTCTTTGGGCAATGTGGTTCCGAAAAGAACTCTCTCGGCGAGAGAAACTGTTACAGCCGAATTATTCTTCGACTTAAATGAAAGGTTTAGTACGTCGAGCCTTAGTTCGTTTCGTATGGCAGTCGTCTTATGTACCTTTTTCATCAGCAATGGCAGGTCGACTATAAGGCTGTCCTTGTACTCGCCTTCGCCGAAATGCAGAATGTGGTTGTAGTTAAACGAATTGTTGCCATAGTTGAAGTACATTGCAGGAGGCAGCTGTCCGAAAACAGGAACGATGAGTCCGCCAACCTGGACTTTGTGTACGGGAATGGCCGATACGTTTACAGTCTGTGACTGGAATACGCGGTCCATATAGTATAGTGTGCTGGCCTGCTGAGCCATAGCTGTCAATGATGATACTATCAGTATAACGGCGATAATAAGCAATCTAATGTTTCTCATGTTTGTATCCTCCGTTAGTTATTATTTGAATTGAGACTCATGTTCTTGGCACCGACATTGTCGACATCGGAGAGATTCTCAACGTCGAGGTCGACATCAATTCCGACATTTGCCTTGGCTCCATATTCGCGGTATATCTTCATCAGACGTCCTTGCAGAGCTCCATCGGTACTTGCGTACAGCTTTATAAGCAGGTG
Organism: Bacteroidales bacterium; assembly: GCA_017617125.1. Lineage (GTDB taxonomy): Bacteria > Bacteroidota > Bacteroidia > Bacteroidales > ML635J-15 > Bact-19. Next base: position 19,248 of record JAFZWY010000023.1, on the reverse strand, counting down.
CTTGCAGTTGGTCATGTCTTCTATTTGCTTTCTGGTCAGTTCGACTTTAGTCTGGGTGACAACCTTGTTGATTATACGTCCGTTTGCATCGACTGGTGCAGCTTCGAGAACCATTGAGTTAGGATTGTCGATAAGCGAATCGAGCACGTGGTAATTTTCGTCGACCAGATAGAACTGTGCGAATGCTTCTACCGGCATTCTGTTTTCCAAAGTCAGCAGTACTGCCATACGGCTGATTGGCAGATTGTTTGTATAGTTGGCTATGTCAACGTCTACAGTATCGGTGTAAGTGAACTTATATAGGTAGCCCCACAGCGGGAATTCTACGTCGATGAGCGATCTGAGCTTCGAATCTTCGGTGATGAAGTTGTTGTGGGTATGTGTGCCTGGGTTTGTTGCTGCCAGAGCTTTGAAGTGTACCCAGTGAGGCTTGTTCGGTACAATCTGGTCGAGGTTCGAGTTGTTCTTGTCGAGGTATATTGAGTCGAGAGCCTCGGTTCCGTAGCTTGCAGAGTGCTTTACGAAGAACGGGTTCGACTGTGACATCGGGAAGTTGGGGCTGCTCGATGTGATGTCCCATATCTGGTCGAGTTTCTGTACGTAGGTGTCGAGTTCTGTGAAGTAGAACATCGATGGTACACCGTATGAATTCCAGTAGTGGACTGTAAGCTTCGGATCGTTGAAATAGAACCTGTCCATGTAGTATTTAGGATTGTCCTTAAAGAGCTTTATTGTTATTGTGTCGCTCTGGAAAAATAATTCGTTGTAACCGAAGTAACCGAACATTTTGGAATACTTGAGGTCGTTGATTCCAACAGTGAACCCCAATGTGCCTCCAGTTGGTGGTGCATCTGTTGCAAAGTTGAGGTCGACGCTTACATTGATCGGAATTTCGTTCCAATGCTGGGTGGTAGTCGTAAGGTCGATGGTGTAGCCGCTTAGGTCAAGTTCCTTGTGGAATGTCGATTCCGACGGCATCAATGTTATCGAGTCCTTGAATATCCTGTTGCCTTTCTTTATCGACGGGAATTCGAGTACAATCTTGGTTGTCTTGCCTATTGTATTTGTCACACTATATTCGAATGTTGCAGCCTTCAAGGTTATGGAGTCGATTTCAGCATCGGTGTTGAACAGGGTGAAAGAAATCGTTTCCGAAGTGTTGTAGTGCATCGATGCTTCGGCCCTGTTGCCTTTCGACATTATGTCGGAGAGTGATATCGACTGGGAGTATGTTTGGTTGCCAACATTCAGCAAGTCCTGTACAGGCTTTGATTCGACGTACGATTCGTAGAACAGCGAAAGGTATCCGTCATTGTTGTCGCGTAATTCGATGGTCGAGTCCATGAGGTCTATTACCTGATAGAATGCAATATCGCTATATGCTATAGGCAGTGCAAAACTTCCTGTATATACGACATTGTCACTCAGTCTGTCCATGTCGAAATTCTTCTTGGTGCACGATGGCATTGCCAGTGTTGCGACCAGAATAATTGAGATTAGCAGTTTAATTGTTTTTTTCATAACATTAAAATTATTTTGTTATTTAATTTTATAATTGCAAAGTCTTCCTCGGCTCAATCCTGCAAGCAGATTGTACGAGCCTTCGGCTTCATATATGCTGAACGGTGTTGTCCCATCGAGTGGGAAGCCGTCATGCAATGTTCCGTTGACATTTAACAGGTATATTTTTCCGTTGCCGTCAACTACGCCTATTTTTGTTTCCTTACCGAACTTATATAAGTATGGTTTCGATGCTGTGGCACCGAAGTCGTATTCGAACATAAGCTTTGTTGATGACCCGTATACCGAAATTTTTGACGAGTCTGTGAAAATATATTCCGGCTTGCCGTCGGAGTCGATGTCGGCAAGTGCAAAACGGTGCTTTGGCGAGAAGTCGGCGAGTTTTACCGAATCCTGCTTGCTGCTTTTGTAGAAGCGGTGCAATGTTCCATGGTCGTCGGTTGTGACGAACTTTGGTGTGGAAGTTAAGTCGCAATAGATGTTGTTGTCAGAGAATTTGAAATTAGTCTGGAATTCCATCTTTGGCGAACCGTTTCGTGCTACGAAATAAGCCTTGTAGTTGTCGTGGAATACAATGAAGTCCTCTTTGGATATGACGTAATGGATTATTTCGGAATTGACAATGTTTTCGCTTCCGTTAAAATTCCATCCCTTGATAAGGTTTCCTGAAATGTCGTACAGGTATACGTGCTTGTCTTCGCAGGCGACTACAATCCTGTAGTTGCGATTGTTTTCGTAGTCGAATACTGATATTGGCGACGATGCTTCGGCGCGCAGTTGAAGCGGGAACTTTGGCATGAAGTTGCCAAGTCGGTCGACGATGTATATTTTGTTTTTAGTCGAGAATATGTATTGCAGCTTGTCATTCTTGTATGAATCGACTTGCAATATGTTGCCGATGATCCTGTCGTCAATCTGGAGATGCCAAATTTCGCGTCCCGATGAATTTAAGAGGTAGAGGACGTTGTCTCTGTCCTGAACGATTATTTCTTTCTCGCCTGTGTCGTGGTTGGTTACGACAAACGGTTTTGTTGCAAGGTCGGTGCCTATGTTGGTTTCCCACGACGACTGGGTTGCTGTTGCCGATTGCTGTTCCGACTCGGCAATTGACATGTTGCAGTACATCATTCCGTCTACTTCCTTCATCTGTATTCCGAATATGCCTATGTTGCCGATGGCAATTTTTTCGTTTTCGATGTCGGAGGCGTACTGGCGCGAGAATATGCGTTTAAGTATTTCTGTGCCTTTGGCGAACGAGAAATATGTGAACATTGCCGAGCTGGTTGCAAAGTTGTTGCGGAATTCCCTATGTTCGATGTTCGCCTTCATGGTGTTGTTGAGTGTAATTTCCTTGGCTAGTTGTTTCAGGTCGTCGATGGAGTTGGCGAAAACCATGAAATTGTTCATGCAGCAAACATAATTTCCTCTGCAGTTGGCAAAAATTTCACCGAATAGAACTGCTGGAATATCGTCGTATGGCATTTTGAATACCGTACCATTGAAACCTTCGCCGAGATTTGTGACATTGTCTTCCGAAATCATCTTTTTCAGTTCCATTTCAGCGGCCGACTGCGACTGCAGTCCACATATTACGACTACGCCTTTTTCGGCATCGTAGTTGCTTTCTGTTGCAACGTATGCGAATTCCTGCTTGATAAGCGAGTAGAATCTTGTTTTCGCATCAAATCCGAAGGCATCGTTCATTGCCGACACTTTTTTGTCTCTTTCGTTGAGGGCTCCTGTAGCCGTGAGATATGCATTTAGCGCCTCGTCGTATTTCTGCGGGTCGGCAAATGACATCAGTATATATGCAGCCGATTTTTCGGGTATTACCGACAAGGAACTGAATTCGATTGCTGGTTGAGTGCTTATTATTGACGAAAAGTCGGTAGCGTCAGGTTTCGGGAAATCGAAGCCATTGAGAGTAAATGGTTTTCCGTTTACAATGTCGAAGCTTGCCCAGCCGTCGGTTTCGCTTATTGCTTTCACAAGGTCGTTGTCCTCGAAAAGTTCGCTGGCAAAAATATTTACGAAATCTTTGGTAGAGATCATCACGTTGGCCAGTTCCTTTTTGCCTGATGTTGCGAAAGCCTTGGCAAAAAGTTCATCGTCCGACTGGCGTCTGCCGGCACCTGTAAGGCATAATATGGCGTCTTCCATGTAACGCTGCGACGATGAGGCAAGCATAAGTCCGTTTATGAAACTAATGCTCAATGTCTTTTCGGATGGCATTAGCTTGTACTTGACAATTTCACGGTCGTTGTAGATTCTCGATTCTGCAGCTTCAAGGTGCTTTAACGAATCGGTAAGTGCTGTTGCTGCATCGTCGGTAAGGTCGGTTACACAAATATACAGCTGGCAAACTCCGCTGTTGCCGTCCTTGCGGACAGCGAGAGCTGCACTTTCTTGCAAGTGGTTTCCGAACAGACCTGCCTTTTTGAGACTGTCAATTACACAGCAAATAGGTCTGGCTATTTCGGATTTTGGCGAGTAGAACATGTCCACTAGCTTGTTGCCTCCGGCAATAAGGGATGATATCGAATCGATGTTTTCTGTCCTGACAACTAGCGACGAGTTTTCGGGAATTGCATCGAAAACATCAGCGTTTTGTTTTGTACTCTTGTCGCAGGACGTTAGGCAGCAGACAATTGCTAGTGCAAGTGCGACTATTGTTCCTGCGTATATATTGTTTCTCATCTCTGATGACTAAATTAATTCAAACTCCAAAGGTAATGCTTTTTTTGTTAACTTCTCTTGCTTTTGAAAAAAAACGGCAAAAAAAATGAAAAGCCAATTGTTGATACTTTGTTGTTTTTGGTAGTTTTTGTTTGGATAATTATTCCGATTTTCGCAAGTCGTTTATAATGAATATGAAGAAAAATATATTTTTAGCGATGCTGATATTGCCGCCGTTTCTGCTGCTGTCGCAAACTGGTGGAACAAGTGTGTCGTCGATAAATGCATCTATAGCACGGATGTGCGATTCGGTAAATGTGTGGTGGCGTTCGCAGGCAAGCATTCCCGACAGCATAAGGCAACTCAAGGCACCGAGCTATCCGGATATAGTGTACGAAAAACGTATTGCCAACCTCGACGGGCTTACAACCATAAAGCTTGAATACAACGACGTGGTTCTGAAGTATATAAAGGCCTACGGTCTTAGCAACCGTCCCAAGATGCAGAGGGTTATTGCAAAGTCTGCCTACTATTTCCCGATTTTTGAAGAATATTTTGCAAAATACGGTCTGCCACTCGAACTGAAATACCTCGCTGCGGTAGAATCGTCACTCGATCCAAATGCAATTTCCAAGTCGGGAGCTGTCGGGTTATGGCAGTTCTTGAAGCCTACGGCCGATGTTATGGGTCTGAAAGTCACTACTTACATCGACGAACGTCGTGACGTGCGCAAGGCTACCGATGCTGCATGCCGCTATTTGAAGTACTTGTACGAAACTTTTGGCGACTGGCAGCTCGCTCTTGTGGCATACAATGGCGGACAGGGAACTGTGAAGAATGCTATTGAGCGAAGCGGTGGTAAGACCAACCATTGGGAACTGCTTCCGTTTTTCACCGAGCAGATGAAAAACTATGTGGGCGCGTTTATCGCTATGGAATACCTGATGCAGTACCATGCCGAGCACAACCTTTTCCCCAACAATGGCTACATAGAATACATGAAAACCGACACTCTGCATGTAAGAGGTCCTATACACTTGAAAAATGTCGCTCAGGCAACCGAAACCGACTATGAGACATTAAAGTCGCTGAATCCGCAGTATATACTTGCATACATTCCAAACGACGGTGATTATCATGTTCTTACGATGCCGTATGACAAGACAAATGTTTTCATCGCACATCAGAGCGAAGTCGTAAATGTCCCCGTGCAAGTAACCGATTCGATAATAGCAACCGAGGAGCTTCCTGCAACTATAAAGCGCGACAAGGAAATAATCCACAAAGTGGTTGCTGGCGACAATCTGTTCCGAATATCAATGAAATACAGTTGCTCGATTAATGAAATCAAAAAGTGGAACAACATGGCAGAAGACCATGTTATCCATGTCGGTGACGAAATAAAAATCTATTTGGAATAGGAATGAGAAAAATTTCAGTTGTAATACTTTTGCTAATGGCGGTTGTTGTTTCATCCGCCCAAACCGACACTCTTTCGTCAAACTGGACTTTCCGCCAGGTGAGAACCAATATCTGGCACAAGGCAACAGTTCCTGGCGTGGTGCATACCGACCTCATAGCAAACAACATAATCGAAGATCCGTTTTTCCGTCTCAACGAACGTGCTGTGCAGTGGGTTGACAAAGAGGACTGGGAGTACAAGACTACTTTCGACCTCAGCAGCGAAATGTTTAATCGTCAGAACATTGAGCTGACGTTCTATGGCCTTGATACCTACGCCGATGTCTATCTAAACGACAGCCTAATCCTGAAAGCCGACAACATGTTTCGCACCTGGACGGTAAATGTCAATGGAGTTGCCAAGGCAAAAGGCAACGAACTGCGCGTTTACCTGCATTCGTCAATAAAGGTCGATATTCCCAAGTTCGATGCTTTGGATTTCCGCTATGTGTCCGACAACGACCAGTCGGCAAACGGTGGAATTTTCGACAAGCAGGTCGGCATTTTTGCACGAAAGGCCGGCTACCACTACGGCTGGGACTGGGGTCCGCGACTTGTGACAAGCGGAATCTGGCGTCCTATAGTCGTAAAAGCTTGGGATGATTTGAAAATCAACAATGTAAGATATATTCAGGAAAACATAAGTGTTAAAAATGCTTCGCTCAAGCTTGTTGCCGAAGTGGAAGCCACAAAGGCTGGTGCGGCCACAATGACCGTTTCCGCCGATGGACTTTCGCAGAAATGGACTGCAAAAGCACAACTAAAGGAAGGTGTGAACACAATCGAAATTCCCGTCAGCATACGCAATCCGAAATTGTGGTGGTGCAACGGACTTGGCGAACCGAACCTATATCATTTTACCGCAAGTGTTTCGCTCGATGGCACAACCGACAGCCGTAGCGAAAACATTGGTTTGCGCGACATTAAGGTTCTGCGCGAAAAGGATGAGTTTGGAACTTCATACACCGTGCAAATCAATGGAGTAAAGGCGTTTATGAAAGGAGCTAATTACATTCCGCAACATAGTTTCCTCACCGAAGTTACCGATTCGATGTACGAGCGCACAATACTCGACGCTGTGAACGCTAACATGAATATGTTGCGCGTGTGGGGTGGAGGAATTTACGAGAACGACATCTTCTACGACCTGTGCGACAAGTACGGAATCCTTGTATGGCAGGACTTTATGTTTGCCTGCAGTTTTTATCCCACCGAGGGCGAAATGCTTGAAAATGTGCGTCAGGAAGCCATTGACAATGTTGTGCGTTTGCGCAACCATCCGTGCATTGCTTTGTGGTGTGGCAACAACGAATGTCAGGCTGCGTGGTACGGTTGGGGATACAAGAGCAGGTACGATGCGATGGGCAGAGGAATTTCGGAATTGATAATGAAGCAATATACCGACTGCTATCTTGTAATGCTTCCAGAGGTGGTCGAAAAGTACGATAACAGGTTTTATGTGCCCTCGTCGCCATTCAACGGCGACCCGTACAGCAAGCCCGAAACTGGTGATACACTTTGGAATCCCAACGGCGACGGACACTATTGGGGTGTTTGGCAGACCGAAGGCAAAACCACTATGTTCAACGATGTAAGATGCCGCTTCTTCTCCGAATACGGATTCCAATCTTTCCCCGACATGCAGAGCGTAATGCAGTTTGCTCCGAACACCGAAGACCACGACATACATTCCGAGGTGATGATGTCGCACCAGCGTGGTGGCAGCAACGCCAACAATCGCATACTATGGTATTTGGAAAGCGAGTATCGCAAGCCTGGCGACTTTGAAGAAACGCTATACCTTAGCCAACTGCTTCAGGGCGATGCTATACGAACTGCAATCGAAGCGCACCGTCGCGACATGCCGTATTGCATGGGAACCCTTTTCTGGCAGCACAACGACTGCTGGCCTGTGGCTTCGTGGTCGAGCCGCGACTTCTACGGACGGTGGAAAGCCCAGCACTACTTTGCCCGCGATGCGTATAGGAACGTTATTGTTTCGCCAGTAGCAAAAAATGGACAATTACAGGTGTTTGTTGTTTCCGACAGCCTTAAGTCTTTGCCTGGTGAATTGTCGGTCAGCGTAATCGATTTTGCCGGCAATGTCGTGTTTAACGAGGTAAAAAAAGTGACGGTAGGAGCTAATTGCAGCAAGCTATATTTTGCAAAGGAGATCAGCGAAATATTGTCGGGTAGGAGAGCCTCTGAAGTTTTTGTCAAGGCGGTGTTGACGACAAAGGATAACAAGTCGTTTGCCAGCAGAAATTATTTCCTAGAGACATTCAAGAATGTCAATCTTCCGAAGGCCGACATAAGTTGGGCATCGGAGGCAAGGGATGGTGGCATTAGCCTGACATTGGAAAGCAGCGTGTTTGCACGCGGCGTATTCCTTAGCATCGATGGTGTCGACAATTTCTTTTCCGACAATTATTTCGATTTGTTGCCTCACGAGAAAAAAATTGTTTTTGTCCGGACAAACTTGTCGAAGGATGAATTTGACAGACAATTGAAATTAAGAAGCTTATAAAAAACAAAAGGCAGCCTTGAGCTGCCTTTGTTTTGTTGTTATACTATATTACGGTAAGTCGGTAAGTATCTGACCGCCTTCGTAGTCAACACCGTTGTATGTTCCACCGCTTTCGAGCCATACATTGCCACCGGCGCAATTTGTGAATGTATTGTTGCTGTGTGAGATGCGACCCATGAGTTCTACATCATCCAATGTAATTCCATAGTGCAGGCTCTTGCCTATGGTGCAGTTGGTAAGTGTAAGGCGCGACTGACTGTATACGCAAATGCATCCGCCGTGGAATGATTCGGTGTCTTCACCGCAGTTGAGTACTGTACAGTAGTTCATAACCGATGCTTGCTTGGTGCTGTGATACTTGATGCCATTCCAATAGCTATCTTCGTCTTCCATGCCGCGGAAAATAATAGGCTTTTCTGCAGTACCGTCAGCAATTAATGTGCTGTTTTCGTTCATATCAATATTTTTGCCTGCCTTTATATAGAACTGTGTACCAGGTTCTATGGTAAGTTTATAACCCCCATCAAAATATAAGCCAGATTCAAGATAATAAGGTATTGGCATTGCCTTTACAGTGGTGTGGTCTTCCATATTGATGTCGCGGCATTTTGCATCAATGAAGTTATGACCGTTGCTGATGAAAGTGTTGTTAGCATTAAGGTCAAGCAAGTTTTCCCAGTATTCGCCAACAATAGGATATTGTGCACAGTTCTTTATTGTGTTGCCTTCGAAAGCCGTTAGACGTGTGCCGTATTCCATAACAAGTCCATAGCCGAGAGAACCGTCGATTGTGCAGTTGCGCATTGCAAGTTTTGCATCATAAACGTCAATTACGCCATCCCATACGTAATCGCTGCTTCCACCACGGAGGAATTGTACATATTCCCAAACGTTGTCGTTGCGCTTCGAATGGATTTCGACTCTGCCCCACGAACCATTGTTAGGATTGTTTAATGGACCAACAAACTTGATGGGCTTGTCGGCAGTACCAACCATCTTCAAGCCTGCATTTTCGTGTACTGTCATACCACCATTTTCACCTGTGAACATGATAGTTACACCAGGTTCGATGGTAAGTAATGCATTGCCTTCGATGTTGATCCAACCATCAACGATGTAGTCTACTTCAAGGCCAAGGTCCGGCCATGTGGTATTGTCGCTGATGTTGCCGTTGAAGTTGACTGACGTGCCGTTTCCACCTTGTCCGCCACCGTTAGGATTGTTGGAGAAGATTGCCTGGTAGGTCTTGTCGCTGGTTACAACAATGGTACGCGGGTTGTCGGTGTTTCCGTCGTCCCACTTGATGAAGTAGTAGCCAGCTGCCGGGATTGCTGTGATTGCAATTTCCGAATTTGCAACATAAGTACCGCTTCCTGTTGCAGTTCCCCAATCGTTGTTGTTTGAGGTCACTGTGATAGTGTATTCTTTTACACATGAATTCATAGCAAGTATTCCTAAAAGGAATGTCGTTGCGATAATTAATAATCGTTTCATACTATTTAAGATTTTTAAAATTAGACATTTATGAATTTCAACTTTATCGAAACAAAGATCTTGCCGAATGAAGATTTTGGCAACCCCCCATTTGGGGGATTTTTTCTAGGTATTTTTATTTAATTTTTATAATTTTGCGTCATTGATAATGATGAAGTTTGTATCACATATCGTTGTCTTGCTTTGGCTGTCGGGCATTTGTTTGGCTGGATATGGTCAGTATTCCGACCATCGCAATAGGAATGTCGATTCGCTCGAGATGGTGCTGAACGGCAGCAATCCGCCCCAAGGCAAAGAACTGATGAAGGTGTATAACAACCTGATGTGGGGCTATCTGAATACCGATGGGGCAAAGTCGCGGCAATATGCCCTAAAGACTATAGAGCTGTCGTACGAGGAGGATCTGCTCAACGCTCGTGCCGATGCCCTGCGTGTACTAGGGCTCATCGCCTACGGCAACGACGATTATGATGTTGCAATCGAATACTACAATCGTGCCTTGGAGGTCAGCGACTCGATGAAGAACGACGGACGCTACAGCGAATCCGACATCGACGACAACCTGAGCGTTATATATGGTTCCATTGCCAATGTGTACAATATGCAGGACAAGGCTCATCTTGCAATACATTATTATCAGCAAGCGCTTCCGATTTTTGAGAAGTACGGTTGGTTGGAATCTACTGCCATCCTTCATTATAATATAGGCGAATTGTACCATAGCATGGGCAATTCGGACGAAGCACGCAGCAACTATCTTATGGCTGTAGATGCTGCACAAAAGTCGGGCGATTCGCTGCTTGTCGCCATGTCGCACAAGGGTTTGGTTGCGATATATAATGATGCTTGCGATATGGCAAAGGCCGAAGAGGCTGCAAATGTTAGCTATGAATATTACCGCAATCATATAGAGGAGGAAAAAGGCGACTACATTGTGACTATCCTTGCGTTTGCGAGATTGCAGATGAATCATTACAAGGACTTGGACCGTGCCGAGGGATACATTTCGGAAGCATTGTCGCTGCTTGATGATGAGACAAGTTGGGAGACAAGAAGCAATGTCTATACCGCCTGCTGCGAACTGGCAATGGCGCGTAAGCAGTGGAAAAAAGCAGAGGAATATGCCCTTATGTCGCTCGAAGATGAATATGAAACTTATGATGATATTGGCATATACGTTTATCTGGCTCAGATATACGCCGAACTGGGAAATAATGAAGGCGTGAAGGAATACTCTGAAAAGATTTTCAGAGGAATGGCGCAGTTTGCCAATTCAAACTATCAGTCGGGGCTTTCGCAGATGGAAGTGCTGTACGAAACCGAGAAGAAGCAGGCTGCCATTGAGCAGTTGAGCCGTGAAAAACGGTGGTATATAATTGGTTCTGTCCTTATAGGTTGCATAATGCTTCTGGTTGCGCTGTTGTTTTTCCTGTTGTGGCGCAATGTGCGTAAAAACAGGCAGAATGCTGTTATTGTTGCAAAATTGAGTGGCGAAGTTGCCGAGCGTGTGCGTATAGCACGCGACCTGCACGACCGTATGGGCGGTCTGCTGACAAGCATAAAGAGGAATTTGGAATATGCAGAAAATCCCGATGAGGCAAAGGCTTCGATACAGGTTGCCAAGTCGCAGACCGACGAGGCTATATGCGAGATGCGCAATGTCGCCCATCACTTGCTTCCCGAATCGTTGAAGCGTTACGGACTAAGGGTTGCCCTGCGCGATTATTGCCGTAGCATGAGAAATGTGTCGTTCTCATTTGTCGGCGGTGAGACGGGCGCGGTGGTGAAGCACGAAGAAGCTGTGTATTGCATTGTGTACGAACTTGTAAACAATGCCGTGAAAAATGCAGAGGCCGAACATATTCGCGTTCAGTTGTTTGTTGATGAAGACACCACTATTATCAACGTAAGCGACGACGGCCGAGGCAATATTGAATTTAATGGCGAGGGTTCGGGTTTGCGTAACATAAAGGCCAGAGCCGATGCTATTGGTGGTACGTTTAGCGTGTATTCGGAGCCTGGAAAGGGCAGCGAGATAAATGTCGAGTTCAAAAACAAATAATTTTAGTTGGGGATGATAAGTGTACTAATAGTTGATGATCATCGGGTAGTTGCTGAGGGTCTGTCGAAGCTAATCGACGAAACCGAAGATGTGAAAGTTTTGGACATTGCCTGCACATTGTCCGAGGCAGAACATTTGGTCGAAGTTCACAAGCCACAGGTGCTACTCCTTGATGTAGCTTTGCCCGATGGTGATGGTATTGATGCTATTCCTCGTTTGGCGGCTATTAGTCCATCGTCGCGATTCATTATTTGTACAAGTTTTGCCGAGTCGGCAGTGATACAACGTGCTATGCATGGCGGTGCTCATGGATATATCTTGAAAAGTACGGGTATGGACGAACTGCTGGAAGGAATTAGAAAGGTGGCTGAGTCTGAATCGTATATATGTGGGGAGGCAGCTGCTCTTGTAGAAGATGATTCCGAAGTTCCGCCAACACTTACTATGCGCGAGCGTGAGATACTCCAATTAATGGTGGAAGGATACACGATTAAGGAGATTTCCGATAAATTGTGCCTGGCTTTCGAGACAGTGCACAGCTATACGAAATGTCTTAGGAGCAAACTCGGTTGCGGAAATACCGCAGCGCTTGTAAGGACCGCAATAATGCGGCATTTGGTGTAATTTACCGTATTCCTTCCGATTCTATTTTTCTTATCACGTCTATTTTGCCAACATCAAGAACCTTGTTGTTGTCGTGAATGTATCCGCCAATGCGGTGCTGTTTTGATATTTTCAGCAGTTCGGGGATGATAGGGAAGGAGCCTGTGTTGTCTATTAAGTCGAAAATCTTGTAGTTGCATACATATATTCCGCTGAAAGCCATTTCGTTATAGCTGTCGCGCTCAATTGTTATTATCGACTTGTCGTTTTTGAGGTCACGCCAGCCGCAAAGGCGGTTTTCTTCATCGAAAAGCAGATGTTTTGAGCTTTCGCGGTGCATTACTGCAAGAGTTGCGACATTTTTTGTCGTACAATGATAGTTGTAGAGGTCTTTGAGGTTCAGGTCGGAGAAAATATCGACGTTGTGAATTAGGAAATTGTCACCATCATTGAAGAACTTTTTTACGTTTTTGAGTCCTCCGCCAGTATTTAGCAGAAGTTCTCGTTCGTCGGAAATCTCTATCTGCACGCCGAAATCATTGCTTTTCACAAAGTCGATAATCTGGTCGGCAAAATGGTGTACATTCACAACAATATAGTCGAAGCCGAAGCTGCGAAGTTTTTCAATCTGGTGCTGAATCATCGGCTTGCCGTTGATTGGAACCATTGCTTTGGGCATGGTGTCGGTGAGCGGTGCGAGACGTGTGCCGAGTCCGGCGGCAAAAATCATTGCTTTCATGACGATATGAATTTGGCACAAAAATAAAATTAATTTGCGATATACTGATATTTGTGGGCTAAAAGGCTAGAAAGTCTAACGGTCTGACAGGCTAACAGTCTGACAGGCTGACAGCTCTCCTGTTCGACTTTTAGCCAAAAAAAACTTGCATCATCGTTGTCCGCGTTATTATTAGTTGTATATTTGCATTGCAATTTTGCGCAGAATATTAAAAACAAATTTTATGGATAACACCAAATTTACGAAACAATTCGTTGCCTTGACAATGGCTACATTGAGGGCCGATGGCATCATTGAACAGGTAGAACTCGACACTATCAAGGAACAGGCTGCCGACTTGGAGCTTGACATGGTAGAAGTTGAAAAGTTTATTGCTGAGGAAAACAACATCCAGCAGCACGTTGACATTGAAAAGTACATTAAGGAAGTTGGTGCTTCGGTTGAAAACCTTGGCGACAAGCACTGCATCATGGACGGCTGTATCCTTGTTGCTTTGTCAGACAAGATTCTCAAGGAATCGGAAGTTAAAGTGCTTAAGTTCGTTTGCGAAGCCCTTGGTTTTTCACTCGAACGCATGGTTCTCGACATTGCAATCATTGCACAGAACGACCGTAGCATAAAGATTGAAGGAAGCGACAGCAACTTCGACGAGGTTATTGAAGATGAGGATTACAAAAATTAAAAGTTATTGGTATGAAAGCATATAATCAAAATAGTCAGATAATGCCATTGTTGATGAATTTCGTGGTTCCAACCGACATTATGGAGTATGTTCCAACCGAATTCTCATACGACGATGCAAATCAGGTAACTTATGAAATGACAATCACCAGCACCCGCAGCCTTCGTCACCCGAGTACACACAAGGGCGGTGAGTATGTAGGCGTTGATGCAAAGAACGAAATCGACGACACCAAGAACAACCGTCACATGTGGTTCTAGTCGCGAGAGATGATTCTTATTTACACAAATAAGGAGGACACTCATCCTACCAACGTCATCAAGTACCTGAACGAATGGAATGTCCCTGTGTTCAGGCTTAACACCGAATGTATTCTTACCGATTACGAGTTCGAATGGTGGTGCGATGACAGAGGTGTCGATTTCCGTATAAGAAACATAAAGAACGACCTGCAACTTTTCGGACATGAGATTACGGCGATATGGGATCGTCGCGCCTTGATTCCGTCGGAGTTGCCGGTGGTTAACGAACATGACGAGATAAACCGCCATAACCTTGATGAGGCTCGCGGTTTTCTCGCTTTTTTACGCTATTACACCAAGGACATTTTTTCCATTGGTAGCATTGTGGAGGATCGTCCCGCCGATTCGAAGATGCTGCAGTTGCAGGTAGCGCGTTCTCTCGGAATGCCAACTCCCGACACCTGCTTCGCAAATACCAGAGAGCAGATTCTTAATTTTGCACGCAAGTACGAATACATTTCACTGAAGTCGATTGTCGATAGCGGACTTTTCCTCGGTGGCGACAAGGAATATGTGTTTTTCTCCCAGCGCATCAAGAGCAGCGACCTCGAAAATCAGCCCGACGAGGCTTTTTCGCAGACTGTAAGCTTTGTCCAGAACTATATTGACAAGAAGTACGAACTGCGTATTACGGTCGTGTGCGACGATGTGATTGCCTGCAAAATAGACTCGCAGTTGCAATCGGAAGATACTGGTAAAATTGACTGGCGTCAAGGTTACGAGCACGACCTAAAGCACGAGATTGTGGAAATTCCAGAGTCTGTTGCCGATTTCTGTCGTCAATTCTTGAAGCGTATGAAACTGAATTTCGGTTGCTTCGACTTTATTGTTACTCCAGACGATAAATATGTTTTCCTGGAGTGCAATCCCAATGGACAATGGCTTTGGATAGAAATAGTAACTGAATTTGACATATCCAGGGTAATAGCCGAGAACTTGGCAAAGAAAGAACGTTAGGTTCTGATAAGATACAAAAAAAATAGGGACATCGAAATGTCCCTATTTTTTTATTGTCAAATTCCATTATCCGAGGAAGCTCAACAGCAGACCTGCTGCGATTGCTGAGCCTAATACGCCGGCAACATTCGGACCCATTGCGTGCATGAGCAGGAAGTTGCTTGGGTTTTCCTTCTGACCTACGGTCTGCGAAACGCGGGCTGCCATTGGCACTGCCGAAACGCCTGCCGAACCGATAAGAGGATTGATCTTTTCCTTGAGGAAGAGGTTCATGAACTTAGCCATCAAGACACCGCCAGCAGTACTGAAGCTGAATGCAACAACACCGATGATAACAATTTCGATGGTCTTGAGTGTGAGGAATGAACCTGCTACTGCTGTTGCTCCAACCGAAATGCCGAGGAATACAGTAACAATATTCATTAGTTCGTTCTGAACGGTCTTGCTAAGTCTTTCGGTTACACCGCATTCCTTCAACAAGTTGCCGAACATCAAGCATCCGATAAGCGAAGCTGCAGATGGAACGATGAGAACTGCAATCATAGTGATGACAATTGGGAAAACGATTTTTTCCTTCTTGCTTACATCTCTGAGCTGCTTCATGGTAATCTGGCGTTCCTTCTTTGTGGTGAGAGCCTTCATGATAGGCGGCTGGATTACAGGAATCAAAGCCATGTAGGAGTATGCAGCGATTGCGATAGGACCGAGCAAATCCGGAGCAAGTTTCGATGTGAGGAAGATTGCGGTAGGACCATCAGCACCACCGATAATGCCTATTGAACCAGCTTCGTTTGGTGCGAAACCTATTGCTACAGCGCAAAGGAAGGTAATGAAAATACCAAACTGTGCGGCTGCACCGAGCAGAAGGCTCTTCGGATTTGCAATCAGCGGACCGAAATCAGTCATTGCACCTATACCTATAAATATTAAGCATGGGTAAAGACCTAACTTAACGCCCATATAGATGATGTCCAACATACCGCCTTCCTTCAGAATTGTGCCGTAGCTGTGGTAGCTTGGGCTGTTCTCGTCGAGGAATGCCGACCAAAGTTCGCTGTGGTACATTTCGGCACCAGGCAAGTTCGATAGCAACATACCGAAAGCAATAGGGAGGAGTAACAATGGTTCGTACTGTTTTGCTATTGCAAGGTAAATGAGCAGACAGCTTATGAGTAGCATTATGATGGCTTTCCAGTTTTCGCCCAAACCTGCAATACCGCTAGTTTTGCAGAACTTTACGATTTTGCCCCATGCGGAGTTGTCTTCCGCTTCGGCTATGGTTTCCTCTGTTTCGCCATTTTCTTCTATTTGTTTATTGTCGGTGCAGGTTTTTGCTGCAACCGAATCTGCACTCTGGGTTGCTCCCGTGGTTGCCGATACTTCTTCCTTTGCTATGCTGTCGTTGGTTTCAACAGCAAAGATCTTCGGAGAAGTCAGCATCGACAGTAGGAATACGAACCCTACAAGCAGACATTTCTTTAAAATATCCATAATTTTTCTTCTTTTAAAGGTTCGTTATTCGATTTCAACAAGAGCATCGCCGAGAGCAACAGTTCTGCCAACTTCTACGTAAACTGCCTTTACTGTTCCGTCCTTTTCTGCCATAATGTTGTTTTCCATCTTCATGGCTTCCATTACCAACAGAGTGTCGCCACGCTTAACTGCCTGACCTGCCGATACCAAAATCTTAACCACATTGCCTGGCAACGGAGCCTTGATAGCCGATGCCGATGCTGCTGATGCAGGTGCTGCGGGCTTCTGTGCTGGAGCTGCGGCTGGCTTTGGAGTTGGCTTTGCAACCTTTGCTATCTGCGGTTCCTTTTCCTTTTCAATTTCTACTGTGTACGACTTGTCGTTGACTTTTACATTTGCAATGTTGTCGTTTACATCAACTTCTACAGCGTACTTTTTACCTTCTATTGTAAGATTGTACTTTTTCATTTCCTTAATTATTTAACCACGGGGAATAAACCTGTGAAACATTCTTGATTGTTAATACATTGGATTCTTTGTCGTGTTCGCCGCCGAAGTATAGGTGAAGAGCGACAGCGATTGCTGCATAGTCGGCATCGTCAGCCTTACCGCTAACTTTTGCTTCAGCAGCAGGCTTTGGCGCTTCCACCTTGGCTTCCTGCTTTTTGCCCTTCTTGGCAATAACACCGAAAAGCATCATGACTATCACGAAGAAAGCCATGATAAGCAAAACTATGCAGAAACATATTCCTACCAATGCCCAAGTGTCGTTCCAGCCCCAGTTTTCTGCGTTGACTGCTAATAACATGTTACTCATGGCAAAACGGTTTATAGAGGAATATTATTATGTTTCTTGTTTGGACGAGTATCCTTCTTGGTTGCCAAAGCTGCAAGTGCGCGGATGATTCTGAAACGAGTGTTACGCGGTTCAATTACATCGTCAATGTATCCGTACTTGGCTGCCTGATAAGGATTTGCAAATGCTTCCTTGTATTCGGCTTCCTTTTCGGCTGCATATTTGGCTTTTTCTTCAGGATTTTCGATTTCCTTCATGCCCTTTGCGTAAAGAACTTCGATAGCACCCGATGCTCCCATTACAGCGATTTCTGCTGACGGCCAAGCGTAGTTGAAGTCGCCCTTCAACTGCTTCGAGCTCATAACATCGTGAGCACCACCGTACGACTTGCGCAATGTAACGGTTACCTTCGGAACAGTAGCTTCGCCGTATGCGTACATCAACTTAGCACCGTTGGTGATGATGCCGCCGTATTCCTGATTACTACCAGGCATGAATCCCGGAACGTCAACCAAAGTTACCAATGGAATATTGAAGCAGTCGCAGAATCTGATGAAGCGTGCGCCCTTGCGTGACGACTCGATGTCGAGGCAGCCTGCTAGGAACGACGGCTGGTTGGCAACAATACCTACCGACTGTCCGTTGAAACGGGCAAAACCGACAACGATGTTCTTTGCATAGTCCTTGTGAACTTCTTCGAATTCTCCGTTGTCAACAATCAACTTGATGATGTCCTTAACATCGTAAGGCTTGTTTGGATTGTCGGGAAGAATCGAGTTCAATGCGTCTTCCATTCTGTCGATCGGGTCGTTGCATTCAACGCGCGGAGTGAGTTCCTTGTAGTTCTGAGGCATGTAAGAGATAAGTCTCTTCAATGTGTTGATTGCATCTTCTTCGTCGTGAGCTACAAAGTGAGCAACACCCGACTTTGATGCGTGAACCATTGCACCGCCGAGGTCGTTTTCGGTGATTGTTTCGCCAGTAACGGTCTTGGTAACCTTAGGACCGGTAACGAACATATAGCTGTTCGATTCCGACATAATGATGTAGTCGGTGAGAGCTGGCGAATAAACTGCGCCACCTGCGCAAGGACCGAGGATAGCCGACAATTGTGGAACTACGCCCGATGCTTCGATGTTGCGCTGGAAGATTTCAGCGTAGCCCGAAAGGCTGGTAACGCCTTCCTGAATACGAGCGCCACCGCTATCGTTCAAGCCGATGATAGGAACGCCAGCCTTCATAGCCATATCCATAACCTTGCAGATTTTCTTGGCGTTAGTTTCCGACAGAGAACCACCCATTACGGTGAAGTCCTGCGAGAAAACATAAACCATTCTGCCACCTATTGTTCCGTAGCCGGTAACAACGCCGTCGCCGAGGAACGATTCCTTTTCGATACCGAAGTTGTGGCATCTGTGAGTTACAAACATGTCGATTTCTTCGAAGCTGCCTTCGTCGAGGAGCATGTTGATTCTTTCGCGGGCAGTGTATTTGCCCTTCTTATGCTGTGATTCGATGCGCTTTTCGCCACCGCCCAGACGGGCTTCGGCACGCATGTCAACCAATTTTTTAATTTTTTCTTCTAAAGCCATCTTGTGATTATTTACTTGTTTTTGTTTTCGCACATTTCAGTAAGTACGCCGAAAGTTGACTTCGGGTGGAGGAAAGCGATGCTAAGGCCTTCGGCACCCTTGCGAGGAGCCTTGTCGATGAGACGCAGACCAGCGAGTTCGACTTCCGAGAGGCACTTTTCGATGCCGTTTACGCAGAAAGCGATGTGGTGTATGCCTTCGCCCCTGTTTTCGATGAACTTTGCAACAGTGCTGTCTTCTGCTGTAGGTTCAAGAAGTTCGATTTTTGTCTGTCCAACCTTGAAGAAAGCAGTCTTTACCTTCTGGTCTGCAACTTCTTCGATAGCATAGCACTTGAGACCCAATACACCTTCGTAGTATTTG
>JAFZWY010000022.1 GCA_017617125.1 Bacteroidales bacterium | reverse complement strand
TGTAATTATTAATCTTTACGACTTTTCAGTCGTTTATGTTAAGTCGTCCCGTCTCGTATCCCTGAATAAACTCTATTAGAATCTTCAAAGTTGTTAACCTGTCTTTATCTTTTGCTACTTGTCAATCTTTCAAAGAACTTTTTCTCCCCTCCCGATGTCCTCCGGATGACCTCCGTCCCTCATCGTTTGGGATTGCAAAAGTAGTGTGTTTTTCTTTACCACCAAAACTTTTTTCACTTTTTTTTCAAAAAAGTTGTGTGAATTTTATAAACATCTGATTTACAATATCTTACAAGACAAAAATTCACCATCCAAAGCCCATTTTTAACACAAACTACCACTTAAAAATCATTTTCTAGCCACCTACGGACGTCATTTTTTCTTTTCAATCTTCGCAAAAATCGCAGCTTTTGCCATTAGCCCCCTTTTTGTCTTCTAGAGGGCGTGCCAAATTCCTTCGCAAAAAAAAATAAACTCGAACCTCTATACCTATATATTATATATAAGGGAAAACAGAATGCCTAAAAAACAAACTGGTCTGAATACAAATGCTACTTGCTCCAACTCTCGCCTTCCCAAAAGCAATGCCAGGTTTCGCTCGCATAGCAGACCACCGCCTTCTTGTCATTCACATGGGCTTCGGTTATTGCGATGTTCTGATCGCTGTCGTAGTATTGAAGGAGATGGTTCAATGGATCAAAATTCCGGACACTGATGTCCTCATGCATCGTACTGCATTGCACTGAACTTTCACGCTCAGGACATAGTCGCACTGCCAAAATGCTGGTTTCTATGATAATTGCACAATTACAATGCCCTTTATATTTTCCTATATACATAAAAAAGAAAAGTTGAACCGGGGAGATCCAACTTTTCCGTATTTAGTGAGCATTATGAAAAAACTTACCTAACAAATAAAAACTTACATGTTTTTACTTGATTTCTGTTTTGCAAAGTTACAAAATACATTTGATTCTGCAATGATAAATTTGGAAAATTTTTCAGAGAAATCTCATGATTGCCAGATTCTAGCATAAAATCTTGTTGACCAACGACTTGTCCAAGCATGTTTGTTATTGTGATTGTTGTCTCCGAAGCGTCGGTCAAAGTGAAGGCAATTCTAGCATCATCGTTTGCCGGATTAGGAATAACGCCAAGATTCGACATAATCTCCACTTCATCAATTGAATTTGCACTGGATGTGTAATTCAACAACCAACCATCGCCGACCTCTGTATTATTATTTGTATAAAACTTCACAAGTATTGTACCATACGGGAATGTTACAGGCTGCGTTGGCAAATTTTCGGAATAGAACTTTACAATCCTATTTGCAGAGGAAACGGCATCGTGATAGAAGGCCACGTAGTCCGCCCCATCCGAAGATACATTAAAATTCGAGAAGGAAACAGTTATTGAGGTTGCATTTGTCGGAGCAATATCCCACCTACATGTCTTACTTGCCTGATACTGGCACGACTTGCTACCATCACCGAAACTTCCACTCGGTTCATTAAGTACAATCGCTGTTGACGAACAATATATTACCGAATAGTTCACCTTCCAGCCATCGGCAACATTGGCTCCGTCTGTTACAAACTTTATGGTAACTGGTAATTCCAGCATATTAAAGCCGGAAGCCGGAGGCAAATTATCGGCGTCGTACGAACCAATAAGTTCTGTAGAGTTTATTCCACCATGATATACATTCACGTAATCGCCAGCAGCCAAATCGAATTTCGGGAACTTGAACGACACATAGGTTCCGCAACTAGGATTTATAACATAGTAGCATTCCTTATTGTTAGCATAATCGGATGCAGCACTGCCGTCATCGAAAGTCCCCTCAATGCCATTTACAGTAACATTCTGGCAAGAAGAAAGCGTCTGGTTTGGATGAATATTAATTACCGCGTCCTGATTATAGCAGAAGTTATTTTCGGAACCACTGGCCGTTGCGATAGAGTTAAGGTTGTCGAGAGTATAAAATCCAGAACCGTCGCCAGTACCCCAGCCCCACTTCATGTGAAACTTAGTTGTACCTTCATTAACCTGGTAACCATCACAGTTCCATGCATGTCCGACAGTTGTTGACAAACCGCTATATACAACAGGAAGTTTCTGGTCAATCTGCGACTTTAGCGTAGAAATCCAATTTGCATCGCTATAAGAATCTTTGGTTATATATTGTATATCGTTGGCATACTTGAAATAAGTCTTCAATGCAGAAGCTACATATTCGGTCTGAGTACCCGAACCATCATATTCCCATCTCATCTTAACGGCAACGCCTACATGATAGTTAATCTTTCCGAGATCTTCATTTTCGGCAGTACTTGTGGGAGCATCTGGCATTGCATACCAGTTGTACGACTGGTTTGCAAAATTGATGGTGATGTTTCCATGACCGCCATTCCACCATGAATTGTGCGAGCATGTACCAGTACCTGTTGCTGGCCAGTTCCAGTACTTCATTACCATACATGTTGCCGTAGCAACACAACCTACATATGCATGACCATGTTCGCCCCAAGTCGAATGAGTATCGTTTGCTGGCTGTGTTGGGCATTTAGAATTGAAAGGCCAACGCTGAGTCCAATTTATTCCGTCGAGCAATATCGGCGATGTGACAACATCCCTGGTTGCACGTAATGACGGATTGAATGACAACAAATCTGCCCACTGCTTTCTCGATTCGGCAGCATTCTCACATACATTCGAAGCAGCATAGTCGTTCGACTCGCTGTAGTAATCAAGAAATGCTGCACGTCCAGGCGACATATTGTCGGCATTAAATGCGCTTTCGAACGAATAAGCCAAAACTGGCATGATCTGGTCGTCGGTCGACACCACAATATAACCCTCGTCACCGTTTACATCGAAGATATACAGGTTATACATCGGTTTTGCTTCGTTGGGATTTACAACGCACGACAGGCTTATGTCGGTCCACGCTGTTGTCCTGAATGCGTTTACAGTCTGATAATAATATGCTTTTGCAACTGTTTCCGCATCCTTGTACGATACATGCTCGGCATTGGCTGTAAATGTTATAGCTAATATTGCCAAAATAACTGCTAATCTCTTCATTATTCTAAAATTTGAATATTCGAAAATTCAATGATTAAAATGTTACTACTTTTTTATCAGGTCGGAATTGAAATGCAAACCGATTGATTCGCGACGAGCCATTGCCTGACGGATGATGAGATAACCAATATTAATTAGATTTCTCAACTCGCAAAGGCTTACTGTAACCTTCGATGTCTTAAACAAATCCTCTGTTTCGCGGTAAAGGATCTCAAGACGGTCGAAAGCACGTTTCAGACGCAAGTCGGTGCGTACAATTCCCACATAGTTGCTCATAATCTGCTGCAATTCCTTGAGCGAATGCGACACAAGAATAAGCTCGTCGTTGGTGATTGTACCTTCTTCGTTCCAAAGCGGTATCCTGTTAAGGATTGCCTCGTCGGGCATAACTGCGTCCTTCGAGTCCTCGAAAGCTCTATGTGCAAACACCACAGCCTCGAGCAACGAATTGGATGCCAAGCGATTAGCACCATGCAAACCTGTACAAGCAGCCTCACCTACAGCATATAGGTTCTGGATTGAAGTACGTGCATACTCGTCGGTCTTGATACCGCCGCACATATAATGGGCAGCAGGAACCACAGGAATCAAGTCATTCTTGATGTTGATGCCTATTTCGAGACACTTGGCATAAATTGTCGGGAAATGCGTCATGAGTATATCCTTGTCGATATGCCGTGCATCGAGAAATACATGCTCGTCGCCCGAAAGTTTCATTTCGGAGTCGATGGCACGTGTGACCACATCGCGAGGCGCCAACGAACCGCGCTTGTCGTATTTCACGCAGAAGTCTTCGCCCTTGCGGTTGCGCAGAATTGCACCTGCACCGCGCAAAGCCTCGGTAATGAGGAAAGCTGGACGTTCGTTCGGATTGTAGAGCGTAGTCGGGTGGAACTGCACGAACTCCATATTCTCCACAGCACCCTTTGCCCTGTAAACCATTGCAATGCCGTCGCCAGTAATATGAACCGGGTTGGTTGTGCTCATGTACGCGTTGCCGCATCCGCCAGTTGCAATAAGTGTTTTCTTTGCAAAAACATTGAAAACCTTACGCTGCTTTATATCGTAAACGTATGCGCCAAAGCACTTGATGTCGGGAGTTGCACGAGTAACCTCAACGCCAAGGTGATGCTGAGTTATAAGCTCGATTGCAAAATGGTCCTCGTAGATATCGATGTTCGGATTGTTGCGGGCTTCCTCCACAAGTGCGCGCTGAATTTCGGCACCAGTCTTGTCCTTAAAATGCAGGATTCGCTTCTCCGAATGTCCGCCTTCGCGGTTCATATCGTACTGACCGGTGGAATCGGTATCGAAATTGGTACCAATTTCAACAAGGTCGCGAATACGCTCTGGGGCTTCGCGGACAACTATTTCCACGATTTTCCTATTGTTGATGCCGCAACCGGCAATCATTGTATCCTCGATATGCTTCTCGAACGAGTCGTAACTGTTCATAACAGAAGCTATGCCACCCTGAGCCTTTACAGTCGAGGTGTCATCAATCTTATTCTTGCAAATTATGGCTACATGCCCGTACTTGCTGACTTTTATCGCGTAGAACAGACCGGCAATGCCGCTGCCTATCACCAAAAAATCCACTTGCTTTCTCATTTCTTTACACTACAAGTCAATTTAAGAATGCAAATATAATGCTAAAAACCAAATCATGGCAAACAAAAGTCTTTTTTTTGACAATCGAACAGAATTTGCAAATTCAAGGCGATAATTTTTATTCCAAAGCGGAAAAAAAGTTAAAAAGTTAAGAGTTTGCTATAGAGACGTTTCGAACAACTAAAATTTCGAAACGGATAACAGGTTTTTGCGTTGATATGTATATTAAAAGAAAGCGCAGTCTCCTGCGCCAATCATTCCGCTGAGCGGGAAACGGGGATCGAACCCGCGACCCTCAGCTTGGGAAGCTGATGTTCTACCACTGAACTACTCCCGCTTTGCGATGCAAAGATACAATAATTTGATGATTTGAAAATTCAAAGATTCAATGATTTAAAAATTCAAAATATTGTTTCGTGTTTTTTTGTGTATATCTGTCGCACAAACATTTTCAAACAATTTTTCCTCTAATTTACATTCATAACATATTTTCTCTTAAATTTGTACTGAATTTTTTAGGGATGGAAAACATAAAGAATCTCATTTTCGACCTAGGCAATGTAATTCTCAACATCGACACGAAGTTGAGCGAAAAGGCTTTTGCCCAATACGGAATGACCAATTTTTCGGAACTATACACGCTTGCTGCCCAAAACGAACTTTTCGACCGCCTCGAAGTAGGTAGCATCACCGAAAAGGAATTTTACGATGAATTCCGCCGTGTAACTGGATGCAAACTGCCAGACAAAACCCTAGAAGACTGTTGGGATGCACTAATCATGGACTTTCCAGCTGCACGCATCGAAATGCTGAAAAGTTTGAAAAATGAAGGCAGATACCGCACTTTCATACTCAGCAACACAAATATTATACACTACCGATTCTACACCGCCCTGCTAAACCGCACATACGGTGTCGATGGGCTCGAAAGCCTTGTGGAACACGCCTACTTCTCGCACGAAATCGGTCTAAAGAAGCCTAACCGCGACATTTTCGACCATGTTGTCGAACATTCGCACATAGTACCATCCGAAACCATCTTCATCGACGACAACGAAGCCAACATAAAGGCGGCAAAGGCTTTGGGATTCAATACTATATTCCTGACGGACAACGATATGGAAAATTTAAAATTTTAGATAAAACAACTTTAAAATCATCAGCACAATGAAACTAAACATCGAAAAAGCACTCGGCAACAACAGCAAATACCAAGAAATGCTGAAGTTTGCACAAGAAAAATTCAATACACTCACCGAGGGAACTGGCGAAGGTAACGACTTTCTAGGATGGATGGACCTGCCATGCTCGTACAGCGACGAGGACATCGAGGACATACTTAACATTGCAGACCGCATGCGTCAGCTCGACTGCGTTGTAGTAATAGGTATTGGCGGATCGTATCTCGGTGCAAAAGCAACAATCGAAGCCCTAAGGCCTCACTTCGAAAGGACAACTCCCGAAATTATATTCGCAGGCCATACCCTCAGCGGCAACTACCACGCTGAACTTATGGAACACTTGAGCGACAAGGAATTCGGTATCGTTGTAATTTCAAAATCGGGAACTACGACCGAGCCGGCCGTTGCATTCAGACTGCTCTACAACGAAATGAAGAAACGTTTCGACAACGAGACAATCCGCGACCGCATCGTTGTGATAACCGACAAAAACAAAGGTGCGCTCCGCACTCTTTGCGACAAGGAAGGTTTCGACGACTTCATCATCGCCGACAATGTAGGTGGCCGCTTCTCGGTATTGTCGCCAGTAGGACTTGTGCCGATTGCCATTGCTGGCTTCGACATCGAGGAAATGCTTCACGGCGCATCGCTGGCACAGGACATCTGCCTCGAAAACAACGAGAAAAACCCGGCAATACAATACGCAGCAGTAAGAAATATGCTTTTCAACGAAGGCAGGAAGGTTGAACTAATGGTCAACTACAATCCGCGCCTCTGTTACTTTGCCGAATGGTGGAAACAGCTTTACGGCGAAAGCGAAGGCAAGAACGGCAAGGGATTGTTCCCTGCATCGGTATCGTACACAACCGACTTGCACTCGCTCGGACAGTTCGTTCAGGACGGCAGTCCCATCCTCTTCGAGACCGTACTCTGGGTTGACGACGACAGCGATGCTCCTGTAGTTCCGCACGACAACGAAAACCTCGACAAGCTCAACTACCTTGAAGGAAAGAACATGGAATACATCAACAGCAAGGCTGCCGAAGGCACAATGAATGCCCACGTAGCAGGAAATGTCCCGAACATCCGCATCGAAATCGATGCTGTAGATGAATTCAACCTCGGATACCTGATGTTCTTCTTCGAGTTCGCTTGCGGTATAAGCGCATACATGCTTGGCGAGAACCCATTCAACCAGCCAGGCGTAGAAGCATACAAGAAGGAAATGTTTAGACTGCTGGGTAAAGAATAATGTCAAAAAGCTAACAGGCCAACAGCCAAACAGCCTGAAAGCCGTGAGACTGCTAGCCTGTTAGCCCTATAAAAAATGGAAAACATCGCCACCGTATCGCACGAAGACCAAATCACTGGCTATGCGCAGAAACTCCTTGTCCACCAACAAGGACTACTTCATCGTGCGTTCTCGGTTGTGATATTCAACAGCGCAGGCGAAATCCTGATGCAAAAACGTGCTGCCACCAAGTACCACTCTGGCGGACTGTGGACAAATACCTGCTGCAGCCATCTTGTCGAAGGCAAGGACATGGAAAACTACATGCACGAACGACTAAAGCACGAAATGGGCTTCGACTGCGAACTGCAATTTGCATTTAGTTTCCACTACACCGCAAACTTTGACAATGGCCTCATCGAGAACGAGATAGACCATGTATATACTGGCAAATGGAACGGCACTCCCCTGCCCGACCCTTCCGAAGCCGACGACTACCGATGGGCAACTTTGGATGAAATAAAAGCAGAAATGAAGAACTCTCCCGATTCGTTTACCTATTGGTTCAAGGAGATAATCTTTAGACTGTCAAGCCTTTGAACTTTTAAACCTTAAACCTTTGAACCTTTTTTACGCCTGCAACCACTTATATTTTGCCAGACTGAAAATCGGAAGTAGAGGTATTAGAATCGGTGTTTTCTTGGCGTATGCCTGATATTCGGCATCGTTGCCATATACTTCTGCCTGACGGAGTTCCAATCGGCGCGCTCCGCTGAACATGACATAAAGTATGCCCAAATAGCCAATTGCAACAATTACCCACTGCCATACGCACAGGCTTGCGCCTATACCGCTCAACAATGCGCCTGTCCATATCACAACCTCGCCCAAGTAGTTGGGACAGCGAACAATACGGTAAAGTCCGGTATCGACAAAACGTTTCGGGTTACGCTTCTTGGCAGCGTTTTTCTGCGCATCACTTATAGCTTCGAGCAATATTCCGCAAAACATTACACCTGCACCAATCCATGCCCACAGGTCGCATACCGGAAGTCCTTCCGCTGTATTTGCCAGGCGGAACGCCACAGGACTTACCTGCGCAACATATAGTATCGCACAGAACAACCACACTGTAATAACCACTCCGAGGGGTTTCTTCTTCTGCAACGACGGGTCGTAGAGAATTTTGCGGTAGGCAGCCGCTTTACGCTCACGAACAAGCAAGTATGTTCCAAGCCGGCATCCGAACACAAAAAACAGAACGCAAAGGGCTATCGTTGGTAACGATACGGCACCCCAGAACATCGCAACCATTGCAATGGCAAGCGCGGCAATACCATAGCCGTATCCCAGGCTGAAGAAATAAATAAAATATTTCCATCCTACAGCCGAAACTGCAAGCGATATTGCTAAAAGAATAAGTAGATACATCATAGGGTTATATTTTTTGTTTCAAACTATTAGTAATTCACCTTCACGGTATAAGTTCCCGACTCCTCTTCTTCACCGTCGTAATAATTATATCCGCATTCGATACCGGTTACACGCTGGTAATCGTCAACAGTGTAGGTATATTTTAATTTGGAGCTCGCCATTATCTTGTGAGCGTCGCTATAAATAGTTGTCTTACTTTCCATAGGCATAAACTTGGAAACCATTCCCTTCGGGGCAACCGATGTCGCACCAGGGAGAAATCCTGCCTCTTCGGCAAACGCCAGCACATCAATGTTGGGACGGTCAACATCGCCATACTTATAGAAAACACTGTCGAACGAGAACGACTCGTCGCAGGCAGGAGAAAATACCTTTACTATATTTACATTTCCGCCATCCCAGAGATAGCTGTTGCCGCAGTCCGTTTCGTCGATGCACTCGCTAAGCTTGCCCGACTTGTACTTGTAGCGTTGCACAAAGCCTTCGCCTTCCAAAAAGTATTCCGACTTCTTCACATAGCCTTCGCCATCCAAGGTAAGCTCCAGCTTTCTCATCCCAGCTTCGCAGGTTATGACACCGTCGCCGTAAGTAACTGTCGATTCAATGGTCCACTCGTAATCGGTACCAATGTTGCGGTGTGATGTGACTTTTGTCAGTCGGTCTAGCTCGTCATATTCAAAGGTCACCTTGTTGTCTCCAGCCACATCATAATTTATTTCGATGCTTTTCACAAGGAATGACGGTTCTTCAACAACTTCCTCGACTATGCTGTCGGTGGGTTCGGCATGCTGTTCCATAGCTTTGCTTTCCTTAGAGCCACCGCACGAAGTAAGAAGTGCCACTGTGAATGCAAAAATTACAAGACTTTTTATTCGCATAGTTCTAATAAGTTAAATTTAGAGTAATTATTGTGGTTTCTTCATTAATAGTGCCGAGCTCATCAGTAATGACAGTCCGATTAATATTTATCGACGTTATCTTTCCTGTAGCATCGTCAATATTGTATTCGAAAGCAGTGCGTTGGGTTTCCTTTATATTATCGTTGCTTGTCCATGTAAATACTGACTTTGACGGAAGGAAATCGGAAATACAACCTTTGTCAAACGCGAGAATGTCAATTTCGGGAGTTACAAATGAAATAATATCCACATTAAACGGGTTGCGCATGTCTGTATATTCGAATGTAGTTTCTTGTGGATTATTATCTGCATGATAATTTATTATTTGTTCGGTCATGCAACCATTGTCCCACTTGTATGCGTATTTAGAAACCTCGCCATTGAAAACATTTTCAATGCCGCTTATCTTGTCGCCATCGAACGAATATTTTTTGTTTACTCTGCCAGATTGTCCCATTTCTAGATTGCATTCTGTAGGTTTGCCATCAGAATATTTATAGGTGAATGTCTTTACTAATGAGTAGGTCCCATCTAGATTGAGATCTTCATTGATAATCTTGACTTCGGTATCGGAATATGTTATCTTATTGCTTCTCGAAAACTCGTCTATTGTTTCAATAAGACGATTCTGGTCGTCGTACTTCAAATTTAATGTATTTGAATGTTTTCCATTGTACAACACCTCGATGCTTTTTACTGGAGTTACAACAAAAACAGTTTCATCAACAACACTGTCGGTTGTCTCGACTTGCTGTTCCACGGTTTTGCTTTCCTTTGAGCCACCGCAGGAAGCAAAAAATGCTACTGCCAATACTATGGCTGCGAGATATACCTTTTTCATTTTGTTAGTAATTAAGTTTTAAAGTACAGACGATAGTTTCCTTTTCGATTTCGCCATCGTAGTCGGTTTCGTTGTCGGACGTAATTGTTATTTCGGTTATCCTACCGGTAGCGTCATCGATTTTGTACTCGTAAGTGGTGTTCTCCTCAGTTTCCCAACCATCGACTATGCCGCTGAAGTGCGACTTTGATGGAAGAAACTCAGATGTCAAATCCTTTCCAAACGATGTAACATCAGGTCCGGAATAGTAGATTGTAAAGACATCGATTGTAAACGGATTTTTAATGTCAGTATATTCAAATTCCGTAGTTGATTGCGGCTCTTCCACGTCGGTGGTGTTGTAAACTATCGAATATTCGGTCATACATCCATCTTTCCACTGGTATATAATGTTCATATCAGTATAATACGGATCACCGTTTGGACCGAAATCGCGGGTTATCCAACTAAGCTTTTCACCTTCGTAGGTATATTTGGTATTAATCTTGCCTGGCTCGCCCATATCGATGCAGCTGGTTGCCAGCTTACCGTTGGAATACTTGTAGGTTGTTGTTGTATTTTCGTGTGCAACCTTGATTTCGTTGTCGGTATATGTTACGGAATATTCATCGTACTCGTCTTTCTGATTTATAAGGCGACCCTTGTCATCGTACTTGAAGGTAATAGTACCAGCAGATTCTCCGTCATAAATTTTTTCTATGCTCTTGATAAGCGGAAGGGTTTGTTCTTCTGCTGTTTGTTCGGTCTTTGCCGGTTCGTTTTCGTCTGTTGCCTTTTTGTCGGCTGAATTTTTGCACGACAGCAATATAAGCATTGCTGCAGCTGCTAATAATAAAATGTTCTTACTCATATTAATAAATTATTTTGTTGTCATTCATAAAGTCATTCCGCAAAGTATTATGTAAACGCTCTTCAACTACGCTCACTTCGACTTCCCTTCGACAGGCTCAGGGGGCATCTCAGTGCGCCGCATGGAGCGTGGTATACCTTGCGGAACGACGGTTAGTATTCAATTAAAACTGTACCTTCGGTGCTTCCTGAGCAGCCTGGCTAGCCTCGAAGTAAGACCTTTCGCCGAATCCGAACATCTTTGCAACAAGGTTCTTCGGGAACTTTATCACAAGCACATTGTAATCCTGTACTGCTGCATTGAATATTTCACGCTTTGCGGCGATTTCTGCTTCAATTTCCTTCAACTGGTCCATCAACTGAGTGAAATGAGCATCAGCCTTCAATTCCGGATAAGCTTCGCGTACTGCAAGCAAGCGACTCAAAGTGCTTGATACATTTTCCTGTGCTTCCTGGAACTTAGCAAACGATTCGTTGTCGAGTTCGTCAGCGTTGATGTTGATTGATGTAGCTGCACTACGAGCTTCGATTACTGCTGTCAATGTTCCCGACTCGTGAGCTGCGTAACCCTTAACGGTTTCGACCAAGTTGGGGATGAGGTCGGCACGCTTCTGGTATGCTGCCTGCACATCGGCCCACGGCTTCTTTACTGCCTGGTCAGCCTCGACAATCTTGTTGTACGAACGCCATACATAAATTCCACATATAAGGAGAATTACAAATATTACTCCACCAATTAATGTTGCACCTAAGCAACCGCTTCCGTCTTTTGCCATAATGGTAATAATTTAATTATTCAAAAATTTAAAAATTCAATATTTAGTTTCTAATTTTAGCTCCCTGAGCGTAGTCGAAGGGAGACTTCGTTGTTTCATGTTTTCGCGCAAAGCATTGCGCGACTACATTTCAACTTTCAACTTTCAACTTTCAACTTACTTCGTTATTGTTTCAATTATTTCGTTAATTCTTGTTCTTAAACTTGCTTCCACTGCCTCGTACTGGTCGGGAGATTCAAGTTTACCCTTTACACCTATATAGAATTTAATCTTCGGTTCGGTGCCCGACGGACGGACTGTAATCTTGCTACCATCGGCGAGATCGTACTGCAGTACATTCGACTTGGGCAAGGTAATGTCGTAGCAGAGGTCGCTGATTTTGTCGTACGACTTGCGTACAAGGAAATCGTGAACCATAACAACCTGCACTCCACAAATCGACTCGGGCGGCGTACTTCTGAACTTCTCCATCATAGCCTCTATTTCCTGCATTCCGCTTTGTCCGGGCTTGGTGAGCGACTTGAGTCCTTCGAGGTAGAAGCCGTATTTTGTATAAATATCCAACAGCAAGTCCATCAAGGTTTTGCCTTGTGCTTTCATTCTTGCAGCAGCTTCGCAAACAAGCATCGAGGCGATTACTGCATCTTTGTCGCGAACACAGTCGCCAGCTAGGAATCCGTAGCTTTCCTCGCCACCGCCAATGAACTGCATCTTGCCGTAGTTCTTTTCGATTTCCTCGGCAATGTACTTGAAGCCTGTGAGCACATCAAGGCACTTTACACCGTAATCCTTGGCAATCTGCGGAATGAGTTCAGTTGTAACGATAGTCTTAACGATGAATTCCTTTCCTTTCAAACGACCTTCGGCCTTGAAGCTGTCGAGAAGATAATGCACGAGTATCGAAGCGGTCTGGTTGCCGTTGAGGATCACAAACTTGCCATTGTGGTTTACCACTACGCCAAGACGGTCGCTGTCGGGATCGGTACCGAATACGATGTCGGCTCCGATTTGCTCGGCCTTGCGGATTGCAAGCGTGAGAGCCTCGCGCTCTTCGGGATTCGGCGACTTTACCGTCGGGAAATTACCGTCTGGAACTGCCTGTTCCTCAACAATGTTGACATCGTTGAAGCCTATACTCTTCAGTGCCTGCGGCAGTACGCTTATGCTCGAACCGTGAATCGGTGTATATACGATCTTCAAGTTTGCACTTGCATTGTCCTTTACATTGTGGCACAACGACTTGAGTGTTTCGATGTAGGCATTGTCGACATCGGCGCCAATTTCCACCACATTCTTCAAGGCATCGTCGAACTTGATGTCCTCGACTGTGACTTTCCTAACATCCTCGATTATGCCTTTGTCGTGAGGCGGAATTACCTGTCCGCCATCGCTCCAGTAAACTTTGTATCCGTTGTATTCCTTCGGGTTATGCGAAGCGGTGATGACGATTCCCGAGTTGCAGTGCAAGTGACGGATTGCAAACGACAGTTCGGGTGTCGGACGTAGCTTGTCGAACAGATACACCTTAATTCCGTTGGCCGACAATACCGATGCGGTGATTTTTGCAAATTCGCGGCTGTTGTTGCGGCTATCGTGGGCTATTGCGCAGCTAATTCCCTTAGCCTTGTCGCAGTTTGCAAGCAGATAGTTTGCCAGGCCCTGCGTCGCCATTCCAACGGTGTAGCGGTTCATGCGATTTGTTCCTGCGCCCATGATTCCGCGCAAACCGCCAGTTCCGAACTCAAGGTCCTTGTAGAAACTTTCGTTCAACTGTTCGGGGTTGTTCTCAATCATTTCGGCTACAGCCTTACGGGTCTGCTCGTCGAAAACTTCACTTGCCCAGTATTTAGCTTTCTGTAGTACGCTGTTATCCATTTTTCACTTTATTTTGAAAAGTCAAAGGTAATGAATTATTGAATACGAAAGCATATTGATGGCGTGATTTTTTAATGAAATTTATTTGTCAGATAATCACAATTTATTATTTTTGTCACGATAATATTTGTTAATCACTTAATTAATAAGTTATGGGAATTTTTAGATTTTTCATGCCAGCATTGGCAATAGCCACAATGGTTGTGTTTTGTTCTTGCGAAACAAAAAATGACGTGAACAAAAAGCTCGGAATTGCAGAAAAGTATCCAAATGTGCAGATTGACGAAATTAATGCCGTAAGCATAAATGGCGAATCGCTAAGAGTACAATGGGCAGTAGTTAACGACACGCTAATTGCAATAACTGTAGAAAATAGCGACGCAGAATATGATAAAAACATTTCGTTGGCACAGATTTTTGCAAAAGACCCCAAGGCAATTCAGAAGCATACGCCAGAAGGCGGTCTGGTGCTAGAATGCGACGAAAGCAAAACATGGATATTCTATGCGACATTGGGCAGTCCTACCGAAGAACAAGTAGAACCACAATCTGTCGACTACCACCCAACCACCTTTGTTGTAATCAGCGATTACATTGACTACAACGGAACAATATACAAGCACGAATAGAAAAAAAATATTAATGCCTTGAACTTGCATCTGCACATTGCTCGGTGCAAGTTTTTTAATCGTACAATTTTTCGATTCGATCGTAAATTTGTACGATTAGATTATATTTCATTTAATGTCAATAAGTTGCAATCGCTCATCTGCATTACTTTTTCTCCGGTATATACAACATTACATTGAGAAGCTTCCGCTTGTGAAAGTTTTGACCAGTAATGCAATCCCTTTACAAAGTCAGTTGAGAAAGTTTTGGCAGATTTAATTTCGTATGCGATTTGTTTTTCTCCACTATTGTCAATGAGGTCTATTTCGTTTCCCTTACTGTCGCGCCAAAATGACAGATGCGGTTCTATTCCATCATTGTACGAAGCCTTTAGGAATTGATTTATGACATAGTTTTCAAATAGACCGCCGTTAAGGTAGTGACTTTCGAGCTGGTTGGCTGCCTTTATTTCAAGTATTGAACAAGCAAGTCCAGTATCGCAGAAATATAGTTTTGGCGATTTTACAAGTCGTTTCGAGAAGTTGTTGTAGTCAGGGCGAAGCAGATATATTATGTAGCTTGTTTCAAGCACACTAAGCCATGCCTGCGCAGTTGAGACTGCAATCCCACAATCGTTGGCAATCGACGATATGTTCAGGATTTGTCCGATTCGTCCTGCGCACAATTTGATGAATTTTATAAAAAGGCTTAAGTCCGAAATGTTTTTCAGTTGCCTTACATCGCGTTCAATGTAAGTTCTGATGTAATACGGATAATATTCGGTTGGATGCATCTGCTTGTCGTGCAATCGCGGATAACCGCCGACAAAGATTTCCTGCCACACATTCCGAGGAAGTATTCCTGCTGATTTTAATTCTCTGCGCGAGAAAGGCATAAGCTCAAGTATTGCAACACGACCTGCCAGCGACTGTGAAATTTGTTGCATTAGCAGAAAGTTTTGTGAGCCAGACAATACAAACATCCCGTCTCGTTGCTCTTTGTCGATGTGCGTCTGCAAATAGGAAAATAATGATGGTACAAGTTGAGCCTCGTCTATAATTGTTTTGTCGGGATGAGCCGTGATAAAGCCACGAGGGTCGTTTTGGGCGTATTCCCTGTTATCCAAATCTTCCAAAGATACATAATCATAATCTGGCAAAACACTTTTTAGGAGCGTGGATTTGCCCGATTGTCTTGGTCCAGTCAGAAGCAATATTGGGTATAATGTCATCAAGTGCTTCAACTTAGGTGTTATTATCCTATCAATCATATCGTTTAGATTTAACGAGACAAAAATAGTACAATTTTTCGATTCAATCGTAAATTTGTACAATTTTTTATAACCAATTCACAATCAAGAAGTTTTGTGTGCATTAAGCAAAACAAGATCGATTAAATTAATGATATCAGAAATTCAATTTTATCGAATTAGGTGTTTTTTTTATCAAGCCATTGTTTTATCCTCACAAAATCCTTAAGTTTGCAACACTAATAAATTTAAAGCACAACGCAATGAAAGAACAAGTATTAAAGGCAATGCGCGAGGCTGGCAAGCCCGTCTCGGCTGGAGAAATCACAGCGGCTCTCGGTGCCGACCGCAAGGAAGTTGACAAGGCTTTTGCCGAACTCAAGAAGGAAGGCGCAATAGTTTCGCCGGTGCGCTGCAAGTGGGAACCCGCAAAATAACACGCAATGAAGAAGGTAGTTATCATCTCAACAAGCCTCCGCGCAGGTTCAAATAGCCATGCCTTGGCGGAGCAGTTTGCCGAAGGAGCAAAAGCCGCAGGAAATGCTGTGGAACTCATCACCTTGCGAGGAAAGGAAATCAAGTTTTGTGTCGGCTGTCTGTCGTGCCAGAAGAGTGGTGCGTGTGTATTCAAGGACGATGTTCCTGCAATTATGGATAAAGTGCTTAATGCCGATGTAGTGTGCTGGGCGACACCAATTTACTACTACGAAATGTCGGGACAGATGAAGACTCTCATCGACCGTATGAACGCAATGTATCCCAAGGACTACCGTTTCCGCGACATTTATCTGCTTACCACGGCTGCCGAGAACGAGGAGTTTGTTCCTAAGCGTGCCGAAGGCGGTTTGACGGGTTGGATTGACTGCTATGGAAAGTCTGCCCTCAAGGGACATATTTTCTGCGGCGGTGTGAACGACCCGAATGATATTGCAGGGAATGCCAAGCTACAAGAGGCATACGAGATGGGCAAGAAGTGCTAATTGCTGCAAGATTATTCTGACGGACTTGCAATGTTGTGTATTGCAAGCCTTTTTAGGAACGGAAACAACAAAAAAAGCAACTGTATTGAGCAGTTGCTTTCGTAAGTAAGTAAATTTTAAGATTTTAATCCCCTTCGCCATTAAGCA
Organism: Bacteroidales bacterium; assembly: GCA_017617125.1. Taxonomy (GTDB): domain Bacteria; phylum Bacteroidota; class Bacteroidia; order Bacteroidales; family ML635J-15; genus Bact-19. The sequence continues at coordinate 29,486 of JAFZWY010000022.1, read as the reverse complement.
TTTCATATACTTCTTTTGAGGAGAAACTTCCTGCACAAACGAGAATCGAGCTTTCCTCCTTTTCCTGTGTGGCTATTATTAGTTCATGCGGATTGCGTTTGTCGGTAAAGATAAAAACAACACTTTCGCCACCATCGCGTGCGGTCATGAGTATTTCGTAGTTTTTGTCATTGCTTAAAACTTCTATGTCCTTGTCTATTTGACTCTTGCCCTTTGTTGTGTTCGAATTGATGATAAGCATTTTTTCTATGCCTACGAGGTTGCCGAGTTCTGAGTCCAAGGCATACAAGGCTGAGTTTGCCAAATTAAACATTGCTTTGTTTATGCAAACGAAATCCACATCTTCCATTTTGGCGTACTTTTCGAAAATCTTGTTTTGCGCCATTGCTGCAAATGCGCAGGCAATAATTGCAATTGTTATTATTAATCGTTTCATATTCCTTGATTTTTAAAGTTTTGACTGATTTTTTATCTTGTTAATTTTTGAATTTGTTTTTTGAATGGCTTCTTGTGCAGGCTGCTTGCACATTTGTATAGAACGGGAGATTATGCTGTTTGCTCTCTCAATCTGCATTGTTGCTTCTTCAACGCTAGTACAGGTGTCGCGGAATGGCGATTCATTAGATTCTTGATTTTGGAACTGCATTATGCAAATCCCGACTATTGCGATTAAGGACACAGCAGCCGCTATCCGATACCAGATTGTTTTTGGCGGTTTTTCTAGTCGGAAAACATTGCTTTTAGGTTGCCGTGATGCTGGTTCTGGATTTTTCTCCGTTTCCGAATCATTGAGATTGCCTACAAAAGCATTTATTTCCGTCGCAATATCGTCGGGTATATGGGTGTCGGCGATTTCTGACATTGACAGAAACAGTTTTCGGTCGGCTTCAAGTTCGGCTGGAACATCGTCGGAACGGAAAAAGTCCATCAGTTTTTCTTCCTCTGCGGGTGTTGTTTTCCCTTCGTAGAAGCGGATGAGCAGCGATTCAATATTTGATTTTGTTTCCATGGTCATAATGATTTAAAATTGTCTCTTAATGTTTTTCTTGCCCTAGAAAGCAATGTGTATATGTTTTCTCTGCTAAAATGCGTTATTTCTTCAATTTGCTGTATTTCAAGGCCATCTATAGTGCGCAGGCGAAGCACTGTTTGCTGGTCTTTCGGTAGAATACTTATCATTTTCATAACTTCGACCAATGTACTGCTGGCATTGATTGAATCTTCTGTTTTGTTGTCTAAAAGTATGTCTGCCAAATCGTTGTTTTCTGCATGTTTGCGTTTCAGTTTGTCGAAGCATTTGTTGCGAACCATTGTCAGCACTAGTGGCAGTGGTGATTTGTCGCGGTCGATGCTGTTTCGTCGCTGCCACAATTCGGCATAAACATCTTGTACGCAGTCCCTTGCCTCGTCGCGGTTTCGCAATATGTTGTATGCGAGGGCGTACATTTTGCTGCTGAATGGTAAGTACATATTTGAAAACTCTTCGTGTGACATTTTCTAGTCGTTCTTAATCATCTTCCGCATATAATACGATTGAAATCATAAAATCTTACAAAATTATATATTTTTTCCTTGTCTTTGCTAATGACAAAAAAATCAACTTGCTGTATTGCTTTGATTTACAACTATAAACAAAATCGTATATCAGGCAAAATTTTATATTCGGTCTTAATTTATTTTTTACCTTTGTAAGTCATTACAAACAAAACCTATATGATAGACCAAATAATTAAATACAACAAGACTTTCGTTGAGCAGAAAGCATATGAGAAATATCTGACTGACAAATATCCCGACAAGAAACTGGCTGTGCTGTCGTGCATGGATACCCGACTGACGGAACTGCTTCCTGCCGCTTTGGGACTGAAGAATGGCGATGCGAAAATCATCAAGAATGCCGGCGGTTTGGTCATTTCGGCTTTCGATTCTGCTATGCGAAGTCTGATTGTGGCTATCTACGAACTTGGCGTTAATGAAATTATGGTGGTGGCGCATTCGCATTGCGGGGCTTGCCACATGAGCTACGACCACTTTCACCACGAAATGATTGCCAGAGGCATCACCGACGAGACCCTTGACACCATCCGCAAATGTGGCATCAACTTGGACCATTGGCTTGAGGGTTTCAAGGATACGCCCGAATCTGTGCGTAAGACTGTCGAGACCATCAAGACACATCCGCTTGTGCCTAAGGACATAGTGGTGCGCGGTTTCATAATCGACTCGGAGACAGGTGCTTTGGATGAAATAAAAATGTAAGATGCTAACAATATGATTCTTTACTTCTCAGGAACAGGCAATAGTTTGACAATAGCAAGACAGATTGCAGAACGCGCTGGCGAGCAAGTGATGCCACTGCGCGAGGCTGTAGGGGCCGACTTGTCGGACGAAAAGCGCATAGGCTTCGTATATCCCTGCTACAACGGCGATGCACCCAAGATTATCCCGAAACTTGTGGCACAACTGGCTTTGCCATCGGATGCCTACTACTTTATCCTAATAACCTGTGGCGCACTTACGGGGAACAGCATCTGGACGGTCAAAAAAGTATTGAAGCAGAAAGGTATTCGGCTCAACTACTGCAACAAGATTCGCGTCCCCGACAACAGCGCGCTTGGTTTCGGGCGCAATCCAAACGACCAACTATGGAAATTCCCCAAATATGCACCGCGCCTTGAGCAGATAAAGAACGACATTGCCGCAAACGCGAACGCTCACCACTGGGGTTCGCCAGATCCGCTGGCTGCCTTGCAGACTTTGAGCGTGTTCGACAATGCCATTTTCAAGGCTTTGCGACCAAAGGTCAATGCCGAAAAATGTGTAGGATGCGGAATCTGCACAAAAGTGTGCTCGGTCGGCAACATCTTACTGACCGAAAACCATGCCCACTGCGGCGACAGGTGCGAGTCCTGCCTTGCCTGCGTACATTTCTGCCCGCACCAGGCAGTAGAACTTGGCGGTAAGCCGACATTCAAGGAAAGGCAGTACCACCATCCTCAGGTAGAATTGAAGGATATGATGGTAGAGAAATAAGGACTTTTAAATTCGTTTTTTCAAAAATCCAAAATTCCATTTTCTGTTTCCAGCCTAATGTACTATCTTTGCAGTTTGTTTCTAAAATGGAATTTTGACTTTTACGATATGGCAAAAATTGAAAATCAGAACGAAAAAGCTGTTTCCGAAAACGGAAAGAACGGCTTTGCACTTGGCAAGAAGAACTACATTGCGCTAGCAATAGGCTTTGCAATACTTGTTATCGGCTACGCACTTATGTCGGGTGGCGCTTCAACAGACCCCAATGTATTCAATGGTGACGAAATATTCAACTTCCGTCGCATAACACTTGCCCCGATAGTGCTGATAATCGGTTTTGCAGTCGAAATTTTTGCAATAATGTGGCGTCCGCGCACTAAAAAAGACTAACAGATGGATTGGCTAGAAGCTTTAATACTTGGTCTTATCCAAGGACTTACCGAATATTTGCCGGTAAGCAGTAGCGGACACCTTGCAATCGGTGCAAAACTTTTCGGACTTAGTGGCGAGGAAAACCTTGCATTTACCGTAGCTGTGCATGTGGCTACCGTGCTTAGCACTTTGGTAATCCTGTGGAGCGAAATCGTTTGGCTTTTCAAGGGATTCTTCAAGTTCAAATGGAACGACGAGATGAAATACATGGTCAACATCCTGATTTCCATGATTCCCGTTGCCATTGTCGGATTCCTGTTCAAGGATACCGTCGAGGAGATTTTCGGTTCGGGATTGCTCGTAGTAGGAATCTGCCTGCTCGTGACGGCCGCCTTGCTTGCATTTGCATACTTCGCAAAACCACGCCAGAAGGAAAAAATCTCGATGCTCGACGCATTTGTCATCGGTATAGCTCAGGCAGTGGCAGTTTTGCCAGGACTTTCGCGTTCGGGCAGCACCATAGCCACTGGACTTTTACTCGGCAACAAGAAGGAAAAACTGGCTCAGTTCTCTTTCATCATGGTAATTCCGCCAATTCTTGGCGAAGCACTTTTGGATGTACTGAAAATGGCCAAGGGCAGTGCCGATGCAGCGATGAATTCTATAGGATTTTTACCATTGGCAGTGGGATTCATCACAGCTTTTGTGGTCGGATGCCTCGCTTGCAAGTGGATGATAAACATAGTTAAGAAGGGCAAGCTTATATGGTTCGCAGTATATTGCGCAATAGTAGGTCTTGTCTCCATAATTTTCCTAAGCTAAATGGAATATTTCTCGTTCGACAGGTTGCCGGATTTTGAGACTGGCGAAGTAATAATCTTCGACAAGCCATACTCATGGACTTCGTTCGACGTAGTGAACAAGGTTCGCAAGAAAATCAGCGAATACACGGGCATACGAAAGTTCAAGGTTGGCCACGCAGGCACTCTCGATCCGCTTGCTACGGGATTGCTAATTCTTTGCACCGGCAAGAAAACCAAACTGATAGAAGAACTGCAAGGCGGCACTAAGGTTTACGAAGCCGTATTTTGCCTCGGAGCCACCACCCCATCTTTCGACCTAGAAACCAAGATTGACAAGACCTTTGATATTTCTGGCATTACCGAAGACGATGTTCGCAAGGCGCTTGCAGGGCTTTGCGGAGAACGCGAACAGATGCCTCCTGTGTATTCGGCAGTGCAGGTGAACGGCAAGCGAGCCTATGAATTTGCCCGCAAAGGCCGTACTGTAGAACTTAAGCACAAGTTAATCACTGTTTACGACATTACTGTCAACAAAATAGAACTTCCGCTCGTCGATGTAACAATCACCTGCAGCAAAGGCACTTACATTCGTTCGTTGGCCGACGAGTTTGGCAGAAGCCTTGGCAATGGAGCCCATCTTAAATCCCTCCGCAGAACCCGAAGCGGCGAAGCCGACATCTGCAAGGCTGTGAAGCTTGACGAATTCGTGGAGTACATGGAAAAGATAATTGACAATTAATAACAATGAATAATTGACATAAATGTAGCGGCGCAATACATTGCGCCGCTACATTATTTTTTTTCTTGCATTTCCAAAATTAAATTTGTACTTTCGCGGTTTCAAATTTATAATGCGCTAAATAGCGGATATTAGTTAGTAACATATTGATTTATAACAAGTAACAGAAATGAAGTTATCGCAATTCAAATTCAACTTGCCCGAAGAACTAATCGCACAATACCCGTCGAAGTTCCGTGACGAATGCCGTCTGATGGTTCTCAACAGAAAGACCGGCGAAATAGAGCACAGGTTGTTCAAGGATTTAAAGGACTATTTCAGCGACAAGGACTTTATGATTTTCAACGACACCAAGGTTTTCCCAGCACGTCTGTACGGCAACAAGGAAAAGACTGGCGCAAGAATCGAAGTCTTCCTACTTCGTGAACTCAACCACGACCAGCGTCTTTGGGACATCCTCGTCGACCCGGCCCGCAAGATTAGAATTGGTAACAAACTATATTTCGGTGAAGACGGCAACGAACTTGTAGCCGAAGTAATCGACAACACAACATCGCGTGGACGTACTTTGCGCTTCCTCATCGACGGCGACTACGACCAGTTCAAGAAAACTCTCTATTCGCTTGGCGAAACTCCACTGCCCATGCACATCATCAAGCGTCCGACCGAACCCGAAGACGCAGAGCGCTACCAGACAATCTACGCCAAGAACGAAGGCGCAGTTGCTGCACCAACCGCTGGTTTGCATTTCAGCCGCGAACTTTTCAAGAGATTGGAACTTGTAGGCGTTGAATTTGGATTCCTAACCTTGCATGTAGGACTTGGGAACTTCCGCAGCGTCGATGTCGAAGACCTCACAAAGCACAAGATGGACTCGGAACAGATGTTCATCTCTGAAGAACTCGCCGACACCGTAAACCGCAAGAAGGCAGAAAATCGCCGCGTATGCGCAGTTGGAACTACCGTTCTACGCGCTTTGGAATCGTCAATCACCACAAGCGGTTTGCTGAAGCCATACGACGGCTGGACAAACAAGTTCCTATTCCCGCCATACGAATGCATGGTACCTAACTGCATGATTTCAAACTTCCATTTGCCGAAGTCAACACTGATGATGTCGGTGGCAACCTTCGCTGGATACGAAAACCTGATGCACGCATACGAAGTGGCAGTTGAAGAAAAATACCAGTTTGCAACCTACGGCGACGCAATGCTGATTATTTAATGGTCTAACAGGCTAAAAGGCTTGCAGAAGACCAGTCGACTGCAAGACTAGACAGAAAAATACACCAATAATATATTTGATTGTACAGACGCAAAATTTTGCGTCTCAACAGAAACTAGAAACTTTATCGTTATGACCAAAATGACATCAAAGTACGTGGGTGGACTTCGCACCGAAAACACTCACCTTCAGTCGGGCAACAGAATCATAACCGACGCTCCGCTCGACAACCACGGCAAGGGTGAAGCTTTTTCGCCAACCGATTTGCTTGCAACAGCTTTGTGCGACTGCATTTTCACAATTACCGGCATAACTGCACAGACATATAACTTCTCAATCGACGGAGCAACCGCACAGATTGAAAAGATTATGAACGAATCGCCACGCCGCGTTGCCGAAGTTAAAATCGACTTCGACTACTCAATGTGTAACCTCAACGAAAAGCAGCAGACGATAGTAAAGCGCATACCCGACACTTGTCCTGTTTCGCGTTCGCTAAGCCCAGAGGTAAAGCAGACGATAATGTTCAAGTTTTAAGAGATTTGAAGATTTGTAGCGACGTTGCGAGCAACGTCCGCTATAAATAAAATCGTAAATCGTACTTCGTAAATCGTAAATAACATTATGGATTTAAAGCTTGGTATCAAAGGTGAAGAAAGCGAAGTAGTTCGCCACGACAACACCGCAGCTGCATACGGCAGCGGACTAGTAGAAGTTTATGCAACTCCCGCCATGATTGCACTTATGGAAAAGACTTGCTATCGTTCCGTAATGCCCTACCTTTCGGAAGGCGAAGGAACTGTCGGCACGCACATCAACGTAGCACACAAGAAGGCAAGTCCACTTGGCACGGTAATTACCTGCCATTCCGAAATAGTTGAAATCGACCGCCGCCGAGTAGTCTTCAAGGTGGAAGCTGTCGACGACAAGGGCGACGTAATTGGCGACGGCACACACGAGCGCTTTGTCATCAACGTCGAAAAGTTCATGAGCAAGTAGCATGTGGACATTTGCTGTAGCGGTAATTCCTGCAATAGTGCTTATCGTGTACATAATGATACGCGACAAGTACGAGCACGAGCCTATCGGCAAAATTGTGCTTGCATTTTTCGTCGGAATGCTGTCCATCCCGCTTGACCTGGGTCTAATTGGCATATTCAACCTTGACGAATTGCCCTACCTTTTCGACGGAGAAATATTACAGCAAATAGCCACGGCCTTCTTTTCGGCCGCAATTCCCGAGGAAATATCAAAATTCGTTATTCTTTTCCTGCTCGTATGGTGGAGTAAGGATTTCAACGAGCGCATGGACGGAATAGTGTATGCCGTGTGCGTGTCGATGGGCTTTGCAACTGTCGAAAACGTAATGTACGTGTTCGACGATCCGTCGTGCGCATGGGGACGAGCCTTGTTTGCCGTTCCAAGCCATTTCCTCGATGCCGTATTGATGGGATTTTTCCTGTCGCTGGCAAAATTCACAGTAAAGCATAAGTTCCGCAACTGGACTATGACATTGGTTGCTCCTATCCTAGCCCACGGAATATACGATGCCATACTCATGGTTTGTGGAGTAGTTTCGGAAGTCTGGGCAGCACTGCTGACGATAGTTTTCTTTATTTTCATCTTCGTGCTATGGGGAATCTGTCTGAATAAGATTTCGGAGCACGTAGAATCTTCTCCATTCAGCTACTGGCGGAAATTCAGAGCCAAATACCAAAAGGACAAGAACATCTCCGAAGATCAGCAGATTGACAATATGAAGGACTTTTTCGACAGGTAGAGTAATCCGGATTTTAAAATTAATTTGACCTCTTACAAACAACCGCCTTTTATTAATCAAAAAATATCCCATATATAATTTGCAACAAGAGATGCAACTATTCCAGTAATAATTCCGCCAATAGCCAATTTATACTTAATGGACTTCTTTCCTTTAACTTTGTTATTATCTCCTATTGGAGAATTATCTCCTGATGTATTATTGTTATTACAGTTATTATTACCACTATTGTTATTACAGTTATTATTACCATTGTTAATGTATACTGTTTCATTTATTTCCATATTAGAAGTATTAGAATTAATTTCATTATTTGCTTTATCTTTATCCAAAACTAGTATTTCTTCTCCATTATACTCGATTATATAATCTCCAACATATTTAACTGGATATGAATATTTTTGCGTTGAATAGATTATAATTTTTTTCTTGCATCCTTTAATTTTAGAAGCCACTTCAAGAAACGCAATATCTTTATCATCAATACCAGTTATATCTACATCTACTTCCTCACATAACATTAATCTCTTAGAAAACGATTTCAACCATGATGCATAATGAACTTTAACTTCTTTATTCACCTTTTTTAGTGCATTCGCGTATAAAGTATATATAACTTTTTTATTATCAATTGCTATTTTGTACTTTTTTGCTGTTTCATTAATAAATGGAGCAAACAAAGATGAAAACAAGCCATCATCTGATGGTGTAATATTTTCAATCAAATTAGTTGTTAATGTATAAACCGCCATTGCTTTGCTTTTTTAAAAATACAGTTGTATCCTCTAACAATTCACCCCCGTATAATTCTTCCGGCCATTCAAACGAACCTCGTTCTTCTATTGGCAAATTTTCTATTGTTGCAGGAATTCCTTCATTTCTAGTGTGAAACAAGTTAATAGACACTTTATCATTCGTTATTTTTTCTCTTTCAGCCATACGTCTTCTTAAACGTCCCAACAAATACTCACTATGTGTCTCTATAATTAAACTCTTTGTAAAATTGGACTCAGCTGTTATATCAATAAACAAATCAGCCAATGCAGCCTGCATTTTAGGATGCAAATGGACTTCTGGCTGCTCTACTATTGTAACGGATTTACTTGGAGACAAAAAACCTTGTAAAATAACTGGTAATACTTGTGAAATACCGAAACCTACATCTGGTATATCTAATTTGACACCATGCTGTATGACCTTTATTTTATGGATTACCTCTTTAAACTCATCAATATCAACCTCTATTCCAAATTGATTAAACCAATTATTAACTTTATTTTTTAGAGGTTCTACATCTTTGATAACTTCAGCAATAGCATTTGCATCATATGTATCCAATGTATATGTAACATTAGCTTTGTCAAGCATATAATACCTCTGAGGATGCGCCCTCAACGGACTAACATGATTAATCTGCGAATCTTTAAACTCACTTTGTAATTCAGATAGAGCTTTGATCACAATATTAAGCATTGATTTTCCTAAAGATGTATTATCACTATCGTCTCTATCAGCAAACTTAAACAAATTAAATATCGTACTAGTTTGATAAGATTTTTTTAAACACTTAAGATCATCTTCATTAAATTTAATTATTTCAGAAGAAAATCCATTTTTGCTTTCATATGAAAGAATTGTAACATCATCTTGTTGTAATGTAAAATCCAATATTGCTAAATTCTTATTAGCACCATCGTAAGAAATAGTATACTTAAACGAAAATGTTTCATCTTTTATTTTGTTTTTTAATGCCAATAAAAAATCATAATTGCGTAATAATGATTCAATATTTTTAGTAAAAACATCGTGATATGAAATAAACTCTGTTCTCAAACTCCAAACAGCCCTTATTTTTTCCTGATGCCCTATTTCTCTTTTAAGTAATTCCTCTAATTCTTCTCTACTTAAAAATTTACGTTCTCGTTTTCCTGATTCATTTATTATAAAAGATAAAGGCAAAATATAGTCAAGAAATCCCTCTATTGCCTTTTGCATCTTCAAACATAACCATTTATTTTTGAAATCAATTTGAATGCGAATAGGAACAGTACAATCTAAACAATAAAAGAGATTTTCTGGATCGCCAACACTTATTCGATTCCCATAGATTTTTAATGCAGATCTATATGAATCAGACATTTCTTCTGCCGTTTGCTGCAATAATAAAAGCAACTGCAATATTGAACTTTTGCCAGAACTATTAGCCCCGAGAAAAACTGTGATGGGTTTTATTGGAATCTCTGCTTCTTTAAAACCTTTGTAGTTATTAACCTTAATTCTTGTTAACATATTATCAATCCCCTAAATTAATTATCAATAAATAACATCTATTAACCTCATTCATCAACTATACCACATATAAACTATTCTCTACCGTCATATTTCCAACGGCAAAAAATAATAAATACTTTTGTCGCAAAAGTAATAAATATATTTTATGGAGACAAACAAAAATAACATATTTCCGACGATGCAGATTGACAATATGAAGGACTTTTTCGACAGGTAGAGCAGATTGTAAAATTACAATCTACCCCACTTTTATCATTCTTAATATTGACAATTACAAATTGTCAACTGTATTCTGTTCCTCGTCCAAGAATGCAGTCAGCGGTGACGTTGCAACTGCCATATTGCTGACGCTGCCCAAGCCCGACAAGTAAGCCATACGACCAGCCTTTATACTCAATGCGAAAGCCTCGGCCATCTTCACGGGGTCACCAGCAATGGCAATGGCGGTATTTATCAGGCAAGCATCGGCACCAAGTTCCATTGCGTATGCTGCATGCGACGGTGCACCAATTCCTGCATCAATTACAACTGGAATGTTGCTCTGCTCAATGATTATGCGAAGCATTTCCTCGTTCTTTATGCCCTTGTTGGTTCCTATCGGTGAAGCCAAAGGCATAACGGTTGCTGCACCCATTTCTTCCAGCTGCTTGCATGCTACAGGGTCAGCCTGAACATACGGCAACACCTTGAAACCAAGCTTTACCAATTCCTCGGTTGCCTTCAGGGTTTCGCGGGTATCGGGAAGCAAATACTTGGGATCGGGATGTATTTCGAGCTTCAGCCACTCGGTGCCAAGCGCAGCACGATTCATCTTTGCGGCGAAAATAGCCTCCTCGGCATTACGCACACCCGATGTATTGGGCAACAAAACGCACTCCTTCGGAATGAAATCGAGTATGTTTTCGTTTCCGCTGTCCTGAGTGTTGAGCCTCTTTAGCGCGGTAGTAACCATTTGCGAGCCAGAAGCCACAATTGCCTGTCTCATCACTTCGTTTGAAGGGAACTTGCCCGTACCGATAAACAGCCTTGACGAAAATTCTCTTCCTGCAATAACTAAATTGTCATTCATTGTATTTTACCTTTTAAAATGTTTTCAAAATTTGTTTAATCGTTTCGTTCGGATTTTGCGATTCAAGTATCACCGACGAAATCGCAACTCCGTATATTCCAGTTTGTTTTAAGTTTTCCAAGTCAGCAACGGTAATTCCTCCGATGGCATAAATCGGCATTTTCAAACCTCGCGACTGCAATTTCTGCATAATGTTGCTGTAGCCTTCGAGTCCAAGTATTGCCGAAAGGTTTTTCTTGGTAGTCGTGAAGCGGAACGGCCCCATACCAATATAGTCGGCACCATCGGAAATTGCTGCGAAGACATCTTCGGCGGTATTGCAAGTCGCACCAAGAAGGAACTTATTAGCAGTCAGTTTCTTGGCTTCTGCAATAGGCATATCGTTCTTGCCAAGGTGTACTCCATCGAACAGACCGCTGTCGAGAAGATTTATCTTATCGTCCACAGTGAGAAGCGCAGCATACTTGTCGCATTCGGGACGCAAAATCTTCGCAATGGCAAGCACCTCGTCATCCGAAGCATCCTTCATCCTCAGCTGCACAAACCTGATTCCACCGCGCAAAGCCTCCTTGCAACCCGAAACATAGTCGAAACGGGCATTCTGGTGCGAAATAAACATGGTGCGTGGCAGTTCCCACAAGGCAGACAGCATTGCAAACGACGAAAAACCGACTTCCTCAAGTTTTCCTATATTGTCAAAGGTCACACCCGATAACGCACAAACTTTTTCGTCAAGAATTTTCTCGTCAAACAGTCGCTTCAATTCCGCCAACGAGAATTTTGAGCAATAACCTTGCTTGCTTATCGAGTCGAAAATCGGCGAAAGGAAGCAATAGTCAACTTTGTCCTTGCATTGCAAAACCTCATCAACGCTATGGCACGAAACAGAAATGCGTCCGCCAAAATTCTCGGGTGAATTAGAATTTCTGCCGTTTAGGTGAACTCCTCCGATATTCATTTCCACAGCAAGACGATGATGATCGTGCAACGACAATTGTTTCCGCACATCGGCATCGAAGTGCGAAAGGTAGTCGCGCATCTGCATTTCGGTGAAATCGGGCTTACGGATGTGAAAATACTCCACCTTTCCGCTACGAATCATCGCCGAAATCCGTTCCTGCTCGCGGAACACATTCTCTTGTGGTGTTATGCCAATCAGCCTCCGCATGTTGCCCTAATTATTGTAACCTTGTCGCCTTCATGCAGGACTGTGGCATCCCACATATTCCTGTCAATGACATCGGTACCGACAGCAACAGCAACAGGCTCGTTTGCCTTTATGCCTATGATGCCGCACAACTTGTCAAGTGTGCAACCCGATGTTACTTCCGTATTATTTCCGTTAACTAAAACTATCATAATCAACTATTTATTGCCTTTAATTTCCAATCCCCAGAAATGATTTGTCGAACCGTGTCCATGTCCCACTTTTGCATCCTTTGCCGCCAAAATAGCGTTATATACATAATCCTTGGCATGTGCAACAGCCTCTTCGAGCGGAAATCCCATTGCCAGATAGGTTGCAATTGCCGACGAGAGCGTACAGCCTGTTCCGTGAGTGTTCTCCGAGATTATCTTCTTCGAAGAGAAATGTCTGCAAGTACCATCAAGCGACACAAGCACATCAGTCATCTCGTCGCCAAGCGAATGTCCACCCTTGACAAGCACATTCTTGCAACGGCATTCGGCAACTATCTGCTTTCCACATTCTACCATATCGTCGATGCTGGAGATTTTCATTCCCGAAATGGCTTCGGCTTCCGAAATGTTTGGCGTAAGGATAGTGCATAATGGGAAAAGTTGCTCTTTCAGCACATTAAGGAAATCTGCTTTTGCAAGCATGTCGCCGCTGGTAGCCACGAGCACCGGGTCGAGGACAAGGTGTCCGCGATAGTTGTTTTTTGCCAACGAATCCCTAATTGTGGCAACATTTTCCTTGGTGTAAACCATTCCTATTTTAATTGCGTCAACATCGAGGTCTTCGAGCACGGCATCGATCTGTGCCGAAAGCACAGCGGAGTCAACCGCCTGAATCATCCTCACTCCGCAGGTATTTTGTGCGGTGACGGCGGTTATTGCGCTAGCGGCGTACTGACCGAGCGAGAAAATGGTCTTTATGTCGGCTTGGATTCCCGCTCCGCCAACCGAATCGCTTCCTGCGATGGTAAGAATATACTTTAGTCCATCCATAAATTTCAATTTACAAATCTGTGTGGTACAAAAAATAGAGCGGATTTCAAGTCCCAAATCTGCATTACCAGACTGGTCAACGGGTTTAATCTCAGCCTACTATTTTCAGCACCCCAGCAATATGTTTGCGCCCGACAAATGAAAGTCAAGCGTTGCAAAGGTAATAATAATTTGGATTCGATGATTTGAAAATTTGAAGATTTGATTATTTGATTATTTGAAGATTTGACTGCGCAGAGCTGAAGGCTGAAGTTTTCAAAACGTAGTGTACAAACAGGATATGTCGCCATCGGTTCGCAGCATGAACAGCAGCAGCACAAGCGCAAAAATTGCAATCACAGCCAACGCCTTACCTATTTTCCTTTTCCACGACATAACTCCTAATTTTTTGATATAACAGATAAGCTCCATAACTGGAATGATGCTGCCAATCGCGGAACGCACCAGCAGTAGACGAAATGTCAGTAGCATCTATATAGTTTGCGTGCTCTTCATTTAGCAAAGCGATAATATTGTCGCACACCGATTGAAAACCTGACAGTTCTGAGGCATTTGCTTTTTCAAAAGCTATATGGTTGTATGGTCCCACGACAAAAACGATGTCAACCTTGCGCTCGCGACACAAATGTATCATTGCCCGCAACTCGTCGTAGCGATACGATGGCTCGGTATTTACATGCAATGAGTATGAATTAATGTCAAATGTGCCCGATACATTATAAGTATAGTTGTATTCGGAACTATCGGGCAAGGCAGACGGAACAGACTTTTGCATCTCACTTTGCGGGGGCACAAAGTTTAACGTCTTCTTGAATTCCATCGGGTCCATGGCAAAGACAAGGTCCTGATAATATTTGCGTCGGATTTTATCAAAATAAAACGCCAGGAAGTCGGCAGACCTGTCTGACATTGTTACATTGCGGCGATTCGCCCGTATCACCTCATCGACATACTTGTCGCCTCCGACACCAGCCGACCACATGGCTGCATACGACGTATATCGCAGAAAATAATCGGCATTGCTGTACGCAATTTTGTTGCACCAGTATGCGGGATTTATGAAATAAATAATCTTCAGTCCTTCAATGTTTTTGTTACTTTGTATCAGTGGGAAATATGTACAAGCCGTCCTGCCAGCCCCTGCAATTACCGAGAAACGGCACTGGAGAGTTGTGTCGGCATTAAGAATATCGTAATAATTCTCACCATACATATAGTCACTTTCCGATGTTCCCAGTACAAGATATCCGTTGTTTGCCTTGATGCTTTGCAGAAACAAATCGGTATATAATGTGTTGTTGTCGCGCAACTCCTGATGACGGATAGTGTAAAGCTGCCTGTCGGTTGCCGAATAGCGGAATGAGGGAATGCACAGCGATGCAAGCATCCAGAACGCCACCGCCACCAAAGCGACAATCCCGACAAAAGCCATATTTTTCATTCGATACATATTCATCAGAAGAGCAGATTAAACATTTCGACCAACTGTTCGACGGGGTAATTGAAGAAAATCCAACCAATAGACACAAAAACAAACGTAATTGCAACTCCAATAATTTTACTCAACGAGCCATTATTTTTGCCAGCATTTTTATTAGTAGCAATCTTATACACTGACAACCCTATTCCATGCCATAATCCCCAGAAAACAAAATTCAAGGTGCTACCGTGCCACAGTCCGCAGACGAAGAACGTCACTATATATGCAATTACCGACACGAGCAATCGGCGTTTTACAATAGGCGTGCTGTTCAGCAATGCAATTACCGGCTTGAACACGTATATTTTAAGGAAAGAAGAGAATGTAATATGCCATCTTTTCCAAAATTCTGAAATGTTGGACGAAAGGTATGGAAGGTTGAAGTTTTCGGGAGTACGTATTCCAAGCATATAGGCGGTACCGATTGCCACATCGCAGTAACCCGAAAAGTCGATGTAGATGTAAATTGAATACAGCAAGGCGGCCAAGCAAACAGCCGACCACGCACCCATATATGGCAACAAGGTGTTATAATCGACTGCATATTCCTTTATCAGAGGCACTATCAGCAGAAGTTTTACCGCACCAATAAAAATCCGTCCGATACCAGCCAGAAGCATCCTTAAATTGAATCTTACACGCGTTTTGTTGACCCAATAATGGAAATTGTTGAATGTGTCGATAGGTCCTGCAGGGAAAGTCGGGAAGAAAAACAGATAGTTCACATACGACAACACGTTTATGCTGCGGATATTCTGCCTGTAACATTCCACAAGCCAGTGAATCATCCGGAAGAAGATGTACGACAAACCCAGTTTTTCGACCGAGAAGAAATGCTTCTGCAAGAAAGCATCCCACCATTCGCCAAACCACGATTGCACAAGCGGATAGTTGCGAACTGAAAAAATTGCAATCAGCAATGTCAGTATTAGCGCCAGCAACCTCTTGAACCTGCGTTTTTTCAAAGCCACCCCCACCCCATACACTATCAGAGATAGCAAAAGTAGGATAAATACAGAACGGGGAGTGACTATTTTTGTCAGAATGAAGGCATTGCCAAGTAGTATCAGCACATTGTTCAGCCAGCCTCGCTTGAAAATCCATTTGCATGCCACAAAAAGCAGCACAAACAGAAGGATGTCAAAAAAAAGCATATAGTCGCCGAACAGCATTGCGTTTGTAGTTAGAAATATTGACTGCAAATATACGACAATCGGATAAACTTTGAAAAAATGATTAAATTTGCGACATATAAAATATACGATTATGGCAGACAACTATTTGGAAAACAGATACGAGGAAGTTTTTGGTGCAGGAAGCGCAAAGTCGCATTCGAAGCACGTAAATTCAATTGATACTATCATTGCGAAGAACCGCAGCTACCGTGGCTACAAGAAAGACTACATTGTTCGCCCCGAAATGATGGAACGCATTGTGGCTGTAAACACAAAAATTCCGTCGGGACGCAACCAGCAAGTGCTGAGATTCAAGATAGTTACAAAGGAAACTGGCGCGGAGAAGGTTTTGAAAAACATTCATCTTGGAGGCGCTTTGCCCGAACTGCATCTGCCGTTTGATGGCACCGAACCCGAAGCATTTGTTATCATCTGCTCAACCGCTGCCGAAAACAAGATTGTTGACATAGACCTTGGCATTTCCATGCAGACAATGCTGCTGAAAGCCGTTGAAATGGGTCTCAACGGCATTATCATCTGCGCCTTCAACAAGGAGGAAATAAAGCGCGAATTTTCGCTTCCATACGAGCCGTTGGCAATTGTTGCCATCGGCAAAGGCGACGAAAAGATTGAATTAGTTCCAATTTCCGAATCCGACAGCCACGCCTACTACCGCAAAGACGGAATACACTATGTACCAAAAGTCAAGTATGAAGACATTGTTATCTAATGCCTGACATGACAGACTTACAACCCGACAACATCCCAATAGAGCGACATCCGCTCCAACCATTTCTTCCCGAAGGAGCAGAAATCCTCATGCTCGGCAGTTTTCCGCCCAAGCGTGAGCGCTGGTCGATGGACTTTTACTACCCTAACATACAAAACGACATGTGGCGCATCATGGGACTTATTTTCTATGGCGACAAGGACTACTTTGTTGAACCTAACGGAAAGAAATTCAGATTTTGCTACGACAAGGTTGTAAAATTCTGCACCGAAAAGCACATCGCAATTTTTGATGCTGCATGCGCTGTAAAACGGCGGATGGACAATGCCTCGGATGCTCACTTAGAAATTGTAGAGCCGACCGATATTCCTGCTCTTATGCGCAAGATTCCACAATGCCACACGGTTGTTTCCACTGGAGGAAAATCAGCAGAAACCATTGCAGAACAACTTGGTTGCAAAGTGCCAGCAGTTGGCGGATTTGCAACCTTTACCCTCAATGGAAAAGAATACAGATTTTACCGTATGCCGTCAAGTTCGCGGGCATTTCCAATGAAATTGGAGAAGAAAGCAGAAGCGTATAGGAGAATTTTTGGGTAAGGTTTGTCACCAACAATCTAAAACGACTTGAAACTTAGAAACGCCGCAGGCTTTCAAACTTAGAAACGGGCGAAGCCCATAGAACGGCGAAGCCCTCAACGAAGTTAAACACAGAAACAGCGTCAGCGAGAACGGCGAAGCCCTCAACGAAGTTAAACGCCGAAGGCTTAGAAACCGCGCAGCGTTAAACGGCGACAGCCTAATGTGCTTCCAGCCAGTTCTTGCCAAAGCGAGCATCAACAATCAGCGGAACGCTCAATTTCACGCAATTCTGCATTTCTTCAACCACAATCTGCTTTACGATTTCCATTTCCGACACTGGAACATTAAAGTTCAATTCATCGTGTACCTGGAGTATCATCTTGGCTTTCAGATTGTTTTCGTTGAAGCGACGGAAAATATTAATCATGGCAATCTTTACGATATCAGCAGCAGAACCCTGAATTGGTGCATTGACAGCATTACGTTCGGCAAAACCACGTACAATTGCATTGCGGCTATTTATGTCGGGCAGGTAACGACGACGGCCGAACATGGTTTCCACATATTCCTTTTCGCGCGCATCGGCAATACTGCGTTCAATAAACTCTTTCACGCCATGGAAAGTTTCGAAATAACTGTCAATCAAAGCCTTGCCTTCCTTTGGACTAATCTGCAAACGCTGTCCCAAACCGAATGCCGATATACCATATATAATACCGAAGTTGGCAGTTTTTGCCTTTGAACGCATTTCGCGGGTTACATCCTTTTCGTCAACTTTGAAAATCTTGGCAGCGGTAGCCGTATGAATATCAAGACTGTATTTGTTGAAAGCATCGAGCATTGCATGGTCTTGGCTTAGGTGCGCCATTACACGCAACTCAATCTGCGAATAGTCGGCTGAGAAAAATATATGATCGTCATCAGATGCGACAAAGGCACTGCGGATAACCTTTCCGCGCTCGTCGCGGATTGGAATGTTTTGCAGGTTTGGATTGGCAGAACTTAGACGGCCAGTAGCAGTAATCGCCTGATTGAAGCTTGTATGCAACATTCCAGTATTTGGATTTACAAGCGTCGGCAAAACGTCAACGTAGGTGCTTATCAGTTTGTTTATCGAGCGCCATTCCAATATTTCGTTTACGATTGGGTGCTTGTCGGCAAGTTTTACAAGTTCTTCCTCGCTCGTGCTGTACTGCTTGGTCTTGGTCATCTTTGGCTTCGGATCGACTTTCAGTTTCTCGAAAAGTATGACACCCAACTGCTTTGGCGACGAAATATTGAACTTTTCGCCTGCATGTTCGTAAATCTGCTCTTCGATGCCGACAAGTTCTTTTTGCAGTTCCGACGAATATTCCTTCATCCTGTCAGAATCGATTCTAACACCAGTCCTTTCCATCGACATCAAAACCTTAATAAGCGGAATTTCAATGTCGTAGAGAAGTTTCTCAATTCCTTGCTCCTTGATTTTCGACAACAGAATATCCTTCAGTTGGAAAGTTATGTCGGCATCCTCGCACGAATAGTTGCTTACGATACGAGGCTCTACGCTACGCATTGTGCGCTGGTTCTTGCCCTTTTCGCCAATGAGTTCCTCGATTGGAATCATCTTGTAACCCAAATATTTGTTAGCGAGGAAATCAAGGTTATGCTTTTCCTCCGGCTCAAGTATATAGTGTGCCAGCATGGTGTCGAAAAGTTTGTTCTCGACCTCAACGCCATAATTTTCAAGTATTTCCAGGTCGTATTTCAAGTTCTGTCCGACCATTGTCTTGGACTTGTCGGAGAAAATGGGAACGAAAAACTTCAGAATCGACAAAACTGCATTTCTGTCGGCTGGGCAAGCCACATAATAGGCCACACCCTTTTCCAATGCAAATGCCATTCCTACAAGTTCTGCAGTAAGAGCATCGGTGCCTGTTGTCTCTGTATCAAAGCAATATTCGTCAAGCGTGGCAAGTTTTTCGGCAAGTTGCTTAGCCTCGAAAGGCGTTTCCACAAGAGTATATGATACATTTTCGTTTGAAAAACTCTTTTCAGGAACCGTCTGCGTAACAATTTCCTGCACTGGCTGGCTGAACAAGTCGAGTTGCAACTGCGGCTGAGCAACTTTCACAGTCTTATTTTCGGGCGTGGGTTCAGCAAAGGCTTTACTTCCTATAATCCTCTGCTTCAGCGTGAAGAATTCCAAATCGTCGAAAACGCTTGCCAAGGCATCGAAATCTGGCGTTTCCAATTTCATTTCGTCAAGTGTAACATCAACAGGCACATCGGTCTTTATGGTTGCAAGCTTGTACGACATACGCAACTGCTCGATGTTGTTCTCAAACGACTCCTTTTGCTTGCCTTTTAGCTGCGAAATATTCTTGATAATATTTTCAATGTCACCATATTTTGCAATAAGGTTGGCAGCAGTTTTCTGACCGACTCCCGGAACACCCGGAATATTGTCAATGCTATCGCCCCACAACGCAAGTATGTCAATTACTTTTCTCGGATTATCGATGCCAAACTTCTCGTTTACCTCTTTTACGCCAAGCACTTCGGGCACATTTCCTGAATGAGGCGGCTTGTACATGAAGATATTTTCATCGACGAGCTGACCGTAGTCCTTGTCGGGTGTCATCATATACACCTGATTATCAGCATTTGCAAACTTTTTTGCAAGCGTACCAATGACATCGTCGGCCTCGTAACCAGCAATCTGTATTATTGGAATGCGATATGCCTCAAGAATCTGCTTGATATATGGCACAGCAACCTTGATGTCCTCGGGCGTAGCCTCGCGGTTTGCCTTATATTCGGGAAACATATCGTGTCGGAAATTCGGTCCCGACGGGTCGAAAGCCACTGCAATATGAGTCGGTTGTTCGCGTTTAAGGACATCTTCCAGAGTATTAACAAAACCGAACACTGCCGAAGTGTTTATCTTCTTGGAATTTATGCGCGGATTCTTGATAAAAGCATAGTAAGCCCTGAATATCAAGGCGTAGGCATCGAGAAAAAATATCTTGTTTGACATTAGCGTAAAATTATCGTTTCAGACTACAAAGTTAAACAAATTCCACAAAAAAGGCTACCGATGGTAGCCTTAATATGATTTTTTTATTGCATCAAACAATACATTGTTAAGCCGACCCTTCGACTACGCTCAGGAGGCGGCTAATTGTCAATTCTACATGCAGTGTATGTATTTTTCAACCAATTCGCGGATTTCCTCGGTCTTGCCGTAGAGCTTTTCACTCAAGCCTTTGTCGTTGTATGCCTTCAAGCCCTTGATAACTGCATCGATAAGTCCAGGCTGGAAAATCTTGTCCTTCTCGAAGAACTTGCGCTTTGCATCAAGTGCATCGGCAGAATCCCAACAGCAATCCGGAAGAGCTTTCAGCTTAGCCAACTTGTCCTTGAACTCCTCGCTGAAAATGTTTACATTTACATACAAGTCCTTAGCCATCTTGAGCGATCCACGCATTGTAAGTCCGTGCTGTGCAGCAACAATCAGAGCTGCCATATACAGGTACAAGTCTGCCGAACCGTCACCACTGCGGATTTCAACGGTCTGCTTGCTGTCGTAGTCAGCAGCCTTGCTCTTTTCCTGCGGATTTGCATCGCGGAACATGTTGATGTCGCCAGTCCAGCCCAGCGGAACGCGTACAAGAACGCTCCTGTTGCGGTCGCCCCAGCAAATGTTAGTAGGAGCTTCCTGATGAGGAACAAGACGCAGATACGATGTCGGAATTGTATTTCCGAAAGCGGTAAGAGCATCGGCAAGGTCGAGGATACCGGCAATCATCTTGCGAGCATCGTCGCTGAGAACGCCATTGTCAACCATCATGTTCTTGCCATTCTTCGAGAGCATCATGTGGATGTGCAGACCGCTACCAGCCTTTCCTACGGTAATCTTCGGAGCAAAGCTCAAGTTTACGCCATAGTCGCTGCAGAGTTTGCGGAGAATCCACTTTGCGATAATCAACTGCTCTACAGCCGATTCTGCCTCGCAAGGAAGAAATTCTATTTCCTGCTGCTCGTAGTAGAAATCGCCATCGGTGAAGTTTCCAACCTCTGAGTGTCCGTACTTAATCTTACCTCCACACTGTGCAATAAGGTGCATGGCTTCCTTGCGGATGAACTCGTAGTTTGCAAACGGAGCCGACTCGTGGTAACCGCGCTGGTCAACAGCCGGGAACATTGCGTTTTCGCTCTTGTCGGCAATGATGTAGTATTCGAGTTCGCCCAAAGCCTTGAAAGTGTAGCCAGTTGTGTCTTTCAACTTCTGGTGTGCCTTCTTCAAGATGTTTTCTGGCGACGAAGCCAATGGCTTACCGTTGTTGTCGTAGTACGAGCAAAGTATGTCGATGCTCGGGATTTCCTCGAAAGGATTTACGAAAGCAGTGCGGTACTTTGGAATTACATACAAGTCGCTCGAACCCGCACCGATAAAAGTGAACAAACTCGAACCGTCAACGCGCTCGCCAGTGGTAAGAATCTGGTCGAGGTATTCGGCGCTGTTGATTACGAAGTTCAAGGTCTTGAGCCTACCGTCGCCACCAACATAGCGGAAGTTGAGCATCTCGATGTTGTTTTCTACAATATATTTAATGATGTCAGCCTTTGTGAACTCCTCACAAGGCTTCTGCAAAAACCTTTCAAGAAGGTTTGGACTTAAATCAAAATTCTTCTTTTCCATTTCAAAAATAATTTCAAAAATTTTTTTGGCGAAGTTAATTATATTTGTTCACTTTGCAATTTATAAAAGATAGTTTTAAAACATGTTTTTCGCGCTGTCAAAAATACTGCAATATTTACTTTCGCCGTTGGTTTGGATTCTGATAATCTTTGTGTTGTCGTTCTGCTTCAAGAAAGACAAAGTCAAAAAAGGATTACGCATCACAACGTTTGTGTTGCTTCTGCTGTTCACCAATCCGCTGCTTGTAAACCTCAGTCTTGGCGCGTGGGAGGAAAAGCCAGTGGAGGAAAGCGAACTGAAGGAGTGCTACGATTACGGCATTGTTCTTACAGGAATGATTTTCTACGACACAGAAAACGACAAGATAGATTTTGGACAATCCACCGACAGAATTCTCGAAGCCGTTCGGTTGTACTATGCAGGGCGCATCGAAAAAATTTTCATTTCGGGTGGTTCGGGGCTTCTGCTTGACCAGACTCACAAGGAATCGCAACTGCTAAAAGATTATCTGACAAGCATAAACGTTCCCGAAGAAGACATAATCATCGAAACCGAATCGCGCAACACCCACGAAAATGCAGTCGAAGCAGCAAAGGTTTTGCACCCGGCAGAAAGCACCGACACCTATTTATTAATAACAAGTGCCTCCCATTTCCGCCGTGCAGCCAAGTGCTTCGAAAACGAAGGCTTTGCTTTCGACTCCTACCCCGTTGACTATTGCAGCCGAAAACTTGGTGCCAATCCCGAAACATGGCTAATCCCTGCGCCATCGGCATTCTCCACTTGGAATATGCTGATTCACGAAATTGCAGGATATGTGATGTATGACTGGAGCGGGTATTTTTAGGCTAGAAGGCTCACAAGCTAGAAGGCTAAAAGCCAATTTTCAAACAACTTCAAACGACTTAACCCACAAATGGTTGGAAGGCAGGAAGGCGAAAAGGCTGTTAGACTGTTAGACTGCAAGCCTGTAAGACTGTCAGCCTGCGAGCCTGTTAGCCCCCAATCACATTCTTCATTACCCTCAACTGGTGCGTATATTTCTTTAACTCATCATTGTAGATGCCGTTGTGGTCAATGCGGTCAATGCGGACTTTCTTGGAGGCGTGGATTATTTCAGATGCCGAGTAAACTATTCCGACGTGAACAATATTTCCCTCCTCGTTGTCGAAGAAAGCGAGGTCGCCGGGCTTGGCTTCCGAGATAAAACTCATGGTATTTCCCAACTTGGCCTGCTCCGAGGCATCGCGAGGCATAAGCAAACCCGAAAGTCTGTAAACCAATTGTACAAAACCACTGCAGTCAATTCCCCACTGCGAACGTCCGCCCCAAAGGTAAGGCGTTTCGATAAGGTCTTCGGCTTCACGGATAATGCTACGGCGAATGTCGGTTTCGGTGCGTTCGGTCATATCGCTGAGTATATAGTAGTTATTGTTGCCGATGTTGAAACTGCGGTCTGTAAACGCCGACTGTGGCAACAGCGAGCCCTTAGGAATAAACATCTGGGTCTTTTCGTTCTTTATCATCATGGTAGGATTGTCGCGCACCACATAATGCTCGTTAACATACGAAGCACCATTATTTTCACCGACAAATGCCGATATTGTAACCGTTTCGACCCAACCGGCATAGTTGTCGTGAAGCAAACGGACCTTTGTCCAGTCGGCGTGCCTTGCAACGATCTCGAACACTTCGCCGAAAAGTATCTGGCTTACCATTTCTGACCTATGCGACATTCCTGCACGCAACGGAAGATATGCATATTCGCAAATGCCCAATTCCATAACTAACTATATATAAGATATTTACTTCTAATTTCCTTAAATTTTTCAAGTCCATCCTCCCACGTACGCCTAATTTCTTCCTCGGGCACACCGTTTTCAATCTGCTTGCGGAACTCTTTGGTACCGACTAGCTTTTCGAGCATATTATTCTTGTTGAAGAAATTGGGCTTATCGGGGAACAATTCGTACATCTTGATTATCACCGACACATTGAACTTGTTTTCCCACCAGTTGAATATAGCCTCATCGTTGGTAAGATTGAATCCATAGCATTCCTTTCCATTGAGCAAAGGATTGGAAGCCCCAGCATTTGGCTTAGGTGTAAACACGAAAGCGCTGTCAATCACACCCTTGTATAGCGGATGTCCCAGCACCTGAAACTGCATGTCGGTTCCACGGCCAACGCTTATGCAAGTAGCCTCGAAGATGCAAAGCGTAGGATAAAGTTCTATGCTTCTTGCGTTAGGCAGGTTTGGCGACGGCTTTATCGGCAGCTTATATTTGCGGTAATGTGTGTAGTTTTGACACGGAACAACCGTGAGATTACACTTGATACCACCGTTCAGCCAGCCTTCACCGTTTATCATCTGGGCATACTCGCCGATTGTCATACCATAAACAATCGGAACGGGGTGCATTCCTACGAAAGAGCGATAATTTGCAGTGTCGAGCACTGGTCCATCAACATACGATGCATTTGGATTCGGACGGTCGAGCACAATTACCGGAATATCCGATTCGGCGCAGGCCTCCATCACATAATGCAAGGTGGAAATGTATGTGTAGAAACGCACGCCAACGTCCTGCAAGTCGAAAACCACGACATCGACATTTTTCAGTTGCTCGGCGGTAGGCTTTTTGTTGTTTCCATACAGCGAAACCACTTCAAGGCCTGTCTTTTCGTCCTTTCCACTATCAACTTTCTGTCCCGCATCAGCAGTACCACGGAAACCATGTTCTGGGCAAAATGCTTTCACAACATTTACACCTTTCTTGAGCAGCATATCGGCAAGGTGAAGCGTATCGATTATGCTCGCCTGGTTAGCTACGATTGCAACCTTTTTATCCTCAAGCATAGGCAAATACATGTCGGTATTGTATATTCCGGGGAAGATTGGCAATACCTCCACCCTATCTGGTTTTTCGGCTGGAACATCAACGGTTTGATTCTCGAGCGCACCTGCATTTCCGCACGCCGAAACCACAAGTGCCACAAACATTACCGCCAGAAGAGAATATTTCATATTAATTCCATTTTCCACAAAATTAGGTCAAAATAAAACATCAAGCATCGGCATATCATAAAGTTAATAACAAAGATATGTTATTTGGAACTGTGAAATTATAAAATATTTTTTGCCATGTAATACAAATGCATTATATTTGCAATCGAAAGTATTACAAAATAATGCACATTATGGAAGCAACAATTGTCAGACAACCAGCATCATTCCGCTTGCGCACCGACCTATTGGAAGGTTTGAAACGCAATGCCGCACGCGAAAACCGTTCACTCAACAACTATGTGGAAAGCGTACTGCTTGACATTGTATATAACGAACCTAACGAAACGACAAAAGCAGCAATCGAGGAAGCAATGTCAGGGAAAAACAAGAATAAGGTATATACGGATGTGGACGAAATGATTAACGACATTCTTAACGAAGGCGAATGAAAAAGATACAACCAACCACCCAATACAAGAAAGACCTAAAAAGATACAAGAACAAGCCAAAGAAATTGGAAGCTCTTAAAGAGGTCATTCTTATGCTAAAAGACGGAATTCCAATTC
This sequence comes from Bacteroidales bacterium, assembly GCA_017617125.1. Taxonomy (GTDB): domain Bacteria; phylum Bacteroidota; class Bacteroidia; order Bacteroidales; family ML635J-15; genus Bact-19. The sequence goes on along the minus strand of JAFZWY010000022.1, from coordinate 3,757 downwards.
CTCCCGAATACCATCCACATCCGCTTCAAGGCAATTACAAAGGTTGCATAGAATGTCACATACAAGGCGATTTTCTGCTAATCTGGATTGATGAGGAGAACGACACCATTGAATTGGTGCGACTTGGCACACACTCCGAATTGTATGGGAAATAATCCATTTAGATTATTTCTCCATTCCATAGCATTTTAAGGAAATCGTAAACATAAATGACATCAATATTATCGTCTGTTTGCCGAGTAATATTGTCAAGCGATACAATGATTAGTCGGAAATCGGGGTGTTCTTCGCGGAATGCACGCAATCCCTTCAGGTGTTTGTTTTGTATGTCGTCCGATGATTTGATTTCAAGTGCAACTATGTCGCCCAATATTGCATCGACTTCTATTCCTGTGCTTGTTCGCCAGTACGACAACTTGTTTTCGTTCCGGGTGTAGCCAATGTATGCGACAAGCTCTTGTATAACAAGATGTTCAAAAGCGTGACCATATTCGTTTGTGCCTCGTACAATTTCTTTACGATGTAGCAAATGGTTGACTACGCCGATGTCGAAAAAGTAAAATTTGGGAGCACCGACCAGTCTTCGCTTTATTGTCTTTGTATAGGCAGGAACCATATAGCCTATAAGCGTATCTTCGAGTATCGAAAAATATTCCTTTATAGTGTTTGCGCTAACCCAGCAGTCGGATGCAATGTTGCTATAGTTAACAATTTCGCCGTCAGTGATTGCAGCCATATCCAAGAACTTTTGAAAACTATTTAGATTCCTTACAAGGGCTTCAGCCTTCACTTCTTCGCGCAAATACACATCAATGTATGCCGATAGTCCCGAACTGGCATCATCGGCGAGATAAAATGCGGGCATCATTCCGTTTGTTACTGCCTTGTCGATGCTAAAATCTGGTATTTCGGCACTAATCAGTGGATATAGGTAGCACGGCAAAGCTCGGCCTCCCAAGGTGTTGTATCCTTTGCGGCGCAATTTTCTGGCACTAGAACCGCACAATATAAAACGAATACCATTTTGCGAAATCAATCTGTGAACTTCGTTAAGCAGCAATGGAACCTGTTGTATTTCATCTATTATTACCGTTGTGCCTCTTGGAACATTTTTAAGTTTGTCGTACAGCAGTCCTGGACGGCGGGAATATCTTGCCAAAGTGTCGGTATCCAGAAGGTCTATGTATATTGCATCGGGAAACTGCTGGTGCAACAAAGTTGTTTTTCCGGTTTGCCTTGCTCCAAACAAAAATATACTTATTCCTTCATCCTTGTTTATCAAATATTTACGAGTTATCATACGCCGTTAGTTTTGTTGTTTTATAAAAAATAACCTTACAAATTCGCAGTACTACTTCGGATTTACCTTGCATATTCGCAGTAACACTTCGAATTTACATTGCAAATCCGCAGCAAAAATAATATTGCTTTGGGAATAATGCAAAGATTTTTTTGAAAATAAATCTCTATGGATATTATTCACAATGTGAATATCCTCGGCTTCCTTACCAGCCGATTCATATCATCGAGCAAGGCGGAGTTGGAGAAAACTATGCCGTTTTGATTTTGTGTGCCGTATGAATTGTGTGCATGTCCGAAAAGATGGTAGCGGGGCTTGACCTGCAAAATTCGGTTTCGCAACATGACATTTCCCCAATGTGTGCCGGCCGACTCATCAAGTATCATAATAGGTGGTTCGTGAGTGACGACCACATCGGAATCATCGGGAATCAGTTCTTCCGAATGGTTATATCCCAATCCGAAGAACTTAACGCCATCAATGGTAACACTGCTATCTTGCAGGAAGTGAATATTGTCGGGCAGGTCCTCTATGCTTTTCGCATCCCAAAGACAGAGGTCGTGGTTACCAATTACGAAAATCTTATGCGGATATGGCAGTTCTATAAGCCAGTTTAGAAAGTCGAGCACCTCTTCCTCGGTGCCACTATTGCTGATGTCACCGCTATGAACGATGACATCAGCACTTGGCAAGTCTTTTATTCTTCGGTGAAGACCGTGAGTATCAGAAAGGTGAAGGAGTTTCATTAGAGTTGTATTTCCAAATTTATGATACAAGATTTCTATTTCGCAAACTACAGATACCTTTCTGTTATGTAATCAATATATTCTTTGTGTTCTGAATAATCTAATTTTTTAGAAAGATTAGCAATAACCTCTTGATATGTTGCATGCATTACTAGCACTTTATCACTAGCATTTTCATTAATAAACTTACAAAACTCCTCTATTTCTTCCCTATGTTTCTTCCCTTCTGCTCCAAATGCATCATACCACAAATAAACAAGAGTAATCTTTGTTTTACCTTCTATATCATCATATGTATTAGTAACGCCTAAAATATGCTTTATCAACTGAGCAGTATCCAAATAGAGATTTTTATTGAAAATAGGCCATCCCTTTATCTCCTTTTTTTTACCTCTTTCGGTATATTGTATGGTTTTCATGGGTTCTGTATCAAAACCCAATTTAGAAAAAAGATTTCCTGCATTTTTCCAGAAATCTTTACATCCATATTTTCCCTGAATGAAATTAAACTTCTTTTTATCATGTTTTGAATATGGTTCTGTAAACTTACTCTCTATTGCAATTAACTGACTTTCCCCAATTCTTATTACAACATCCACATTTGGAGTAGATATTCCTGTTTCGAATTTTTTCTCAAACTCTATTATTATTTTCTCGTTACATTCAGGTGTAATAAGGTTACATGCAATTAGTAATTCTTTAGCACCATTTTTGCCATTACCATCAGCAAAATATTGGAACAAATTAACACACAAAGCAGACGAAGAAAACAACGCCTTCATTTTCGCAGGATATCTACCATCCTTTAACTCATTGCCATCCGCTTTGTCATATTGGACAACAGTATTTTCGTGTAACCCATCGAAAATATTTTCATAAACAGAAGAACAATACAAAGGATAATCTTTAACAGATTCTATCCCCTTTCTTTTCAAAGGGAAATCTTTAACAGTTTTCATTTCCTTTCTTTTTGCCCATTCCAACTGGCGATTAATTATATCTTCTACTTTCATTGTAATTTTTTTTAATTATAATCCACAAATTTAATCATAAACTACATATATCCAATCACATTATGCATAAAATGATTATTTGGAGTAGCCGAAACATATGTTTCAAAGGAGATTTCGGACAGGTTAATTCACACAGCTCTCCGTTCCGTATCGCTGGTTCATTATACCTTCCGAAATGACGAAGAGAAGCCATTCCACAACCTTTAGCTCGCGCAGCGAAGCAAGTAAAGCAGAACGAACCGACTAAGGAACGTGTCGTGTGAGTTCGCTCGTGCGGTACCTTCAGCTCGGCGTAGCCAATCTCCTTCTTTTGAAAAACACAGAAAATATTTATGCAATTTTCATTCAGATTTTCGCTCCCTATCCCTCTCATCATCCACCGCAGTCCTGTACTTTTGCAGTTTTTGCTTTTCAGCAAAATACCACTTGGCAATGAGTTGCAACTGGTATTCGTAGGCTGTTCCCGGGTCAACAAGCAAACTCATCCCCAAAAAGTTCCCTAAAAAATGTTCGTAGGCGACATAAAGCTCGACACCGTTATTGGCTTGCATCACTGACTCCAAATATTTCGCCAGCATCAAACCAAACACAAACTGCTCCTCGGGCGTTGCATACTCCTTATAGACATCTGCCATTCGTTTCGCAGTTTCTCCATCCAACCACAAACATTGATCCTCGTAGGGTGTTGTTGTAATTTC